>NZ_JBFAOI010000006.1:0-290983 GCF_040675155.1 Micromonospora sp. NPDC049645 | reverse complement strand
GCGCTGCCCGCGCTGCCCGCGCTGCCCGCGCTGCCCGCGCTGCCCGCGCTGCCCGCGCTGCCCGCGCTGCCCGCGCTGCCCGCGCTGCCCGCGCTGCCCGCGCTCAGGTCAGACGGCCCGCTCTGCCCGGCCCGCGACACGCGACGGCGGGCTCCGCTGCGTCGGCTCCGCAGCGGCAGCGGGCGGCGTCAGTGGGCGGTGGGGGTGAGGTCGGCCTCGACGGGCGGCGGGGTGGCCGCGTCGGCGTTGCGGCGGCGGCGCAGCTCGATCGGGAGCACCACCAGGGTGACCAGTGCGCCGAGTGCGCCGGTCACCACGAAGCCCCAGAGTGGCGCGCTGGCGTCGATCACCGCGCCGGCGAGCGGGGCACCGACCGCGATGCCGACGGTGACCGCCGAGCCGTGCAGGCCCATCGCCTCACCGCGTACCTCGGCCGGGACCAGGCGGCTGACCGCGTCGGAGCCGGCCGCGATGGTCGGCGCGCAGAGCGCGCCGGCGGGGATCAGCGCCAGGCACAGCAACCACCAGTGCGCACCGCCTAGGCCGACCGGAATGGTGCACACGGCCAGCGCGGCGGTCAGCGCCAGCGGGGAGAACGAGCGGTGTACGGCCCCGTAGGCGAAGCCGCCGGCCAGCGAGGCGACCGCCCAGATGGCCAGCACCGCGCCGGTCCAGCCGACCTCGCCGCTGGCCCGCAGGACGGCGACCACCGCCACGTCGGTGCCGCCGAGCACCAGGGTCGCGGCGGCGCTGAGCGCCAGCACGGCGAGCAGTCGGGGCGTCAGCCATTCCCGGCGCGGCACGCGACGCCGCGGGCCGGTGGGCTCGGCGGCCTCCCGCATCGGCGGGTTGACCAGCCACAGGGCGATCCCGGCGGCGACGATGCCGCCACCGACCAGATACATGGTGGTCTGCGCCGAGATCGCGGTGACCAGGGCCACCGCCAGCGCCGGGCCGATCATGAAGGACAGTTCCACCGACATCGAGTCCAGCGCGTAGGCCGGGCGGCGCTGGTCCTCGGGGACCAGCGCGGCGATCGACTGACGGACCACCGAGAAGATGGGCAGGGCCAGGGAGCCGGCCACGAAGGCGGCCGGCAGGAGCACGGGGTACGTCATCGTCGGCGCGGTGGACCAGAAGATCGCCTCAGCGATCCCGGTGAGCACCAGGACCGGACGCAGCCCACGCCGGTCCACCAGTCGACCGAGCAGTGGCCCGCCGACCGCCGCGCCCACGGTGACCGCCGCGCCCACCAGGCCGGCCGCCCCGTAGCCCCGGTCCAGGTCGAGCACCACGTGGAAGGTCAGCGTCACCCCGGTCGCGGTGAGCGGGATGCGGGCGAGGACGGCGACCAGCAGCAGCGACCGCAGGCCGGGCAGAGCGAGTGCCCGCCGGTAAGGCTTCATGTTCACGTGGGTCCGTACCTCCGGCGACATCCTCGACCGGAGGCGGCCCCTTGGCCAACCCATTAGCGCCTCATGCGGCCCTGATCACAGGCTGACCGTGCAGGATCACCCCGGCGCCGTCCATCGCGCGGAGGGCCACGTCGGTGGTCGCCGGGGCGACCGCGGCGGTCAACTCGAGCAACACGGTGGTGGCGAAACCCTCCCGGGCGGCGTCCAACGCGGTCGCCCGGACGCAGTGGTCGGTGGCGATGCCGACCAGGTCGACCCGGTCCACGTCGTGTCGGCGCAGCCAGTCGGCGAGACACTCGCCGTCGTCGGCGTGCCCCTCGAAACCCGAGTACGCCGCCGCGTGCTCGCCCTTGTGGAAGATCGCCTCGACCCGGGCGGTGTCCAGCTCGGGGTGGAACTCCGAACCGCTGGTGCCGACCACGCAGTGCCGGGGCCAGGACTCCACGAAATCCGGCGGATCACCGAAGTGGGCGCCCGGATCGACGTGGTAGTCCTTGGTGGCGACCACGTGCGCCCACCGGTCCGGCTCGGCGGCGAGCAGGCGGGAGATGCCGGCGGCGACCCCCGCGCCGCCCGCGACGGCCAACGAGCCGCCCTCGCAGAAGTCGTTCTGCACATCCACGATGATCAGCGCGTTGGCCATCGGAGTTTCCCTTCGAGAACGGATCGGCGGACGGCTCAGTCGGCGGGTACCACGGTGACCGGCACGGCCGGGTCACCAGCGGAGAGCTTCAACCCCTCCCAGGGGATGGAGATCAGGCATTCGCGCAGGTGCTCCCGTGACTCGTCGAGGGTGGGCAGCGACACCGGCTCACCGGAGACCACGTACGAGTGTTGGAGCATGCGGTCGTTGGGCTGCCGGTCCGGAACGCCCTGCGGGACGATGATCTCCTCGGTGGCGGTGCCGGTCGGCTTGTGCCGGCGGACCGCGACCTTCCGGCCACCGATGGTCGCCTTGTGCTCGGAGCGCTTCACCACCGGCCGCCCCTCGACCTCGACCAGCTTGTAGACCAGCCCGGCGGTCGGTGCCCCGGAGCCGGTGACCACGGCCGTGCCGGCTCCGTACATGTCTACCGGTTCGGCGGCCAGCGCGGCGATCGCGTACTCGTCCAGGTCACCCGAAACGATGATCTTTGTCTCGGTGGCGCCCAGCGAGTCGAGCAACTCCCGGGACTGCTGGGCGATCACCGCCAGGTCACCCGAGTCGATCCGCACCGCCCGCAGCTCCGGCCCGGCCACCGCGATCGCGTTGCGGATGCCCTGGCTGATGTCGTACGTGTCGACCAGCAGCGTGGTGTCCTTGCCCAGCGTGGCGACCTGCGAGGCGAACGCCGCCCGCTCGTCGTCGTGCAACAGGGTGAACGCGTGCGCCGCCGTGCCCGCCGTCGGGATGCCGTAGCGCGCGCCCGCGGCGAGGTTGGACGTGAACCGGAACCCGGCCAGGTACGCGGCCCGCGCCGCGGCCACCGCCGCCTCCTCGTGCGCCCGACGCGACCCCATCTCGATCAGTGCCCGGCCCCGCGCCGCGGTCACCATCCGGGCCGCCGCCGCGGCCACCGCGCTGTCGTGGTTGAGCACGGACAGCGCCAGCGTCTCCAGCACCACGCACTCGGCGAAGCCGCCGGAGACGGTGAGGATCGGCGAACCGGGGAAGAACAGCTCGCCCTCGGCGTACCCGTCGACGTCACCGGTGAAGCGGTAGTCGGTGAGCCACGCCGCCGCCGTCTCGTCGACCACCCCGGTCCGGGACAGGAACTCGACCTCGGCGGGATCGAATCGGAAGTCGCGGATCAGCTCGATCAGCCGGGCCGTACCGGCGACCACGCCGTACCGGCGGCCACTCGGCAACCTGCGGCTGAACACCTCGAAGACACACCGGCGGTCGGCGGTGCCGTCCTTCAGTGCCGCGCTGACCATGGTCAGCTCGTAGTGGTCGGTCAGCAGCGCGGGGCGGTGGGTGCTCACCGCCCCAGCCTAAGGTTCAGCCTGTTTCGCCGCCGTCGTGGCCCGGGATCGAGCGCAACGCCGCCCACAGCTCGGCCCGGCCGGTCACGCCGAGCTTGGCGTAGATCCGTTGGAGGTGGTTCTCCACGGTGCGTGCCGAGAGGAAGAGCCGTTCGGCAATGGCCCGGCTGGGCGCACCGTGCGCGGCGAGGCGGGCCACCTGCCACTCGCGTTCGGTGAGCACCGGCGCGCCCGCCTGAAGCGCCGGAGTCCGGATCAGGTCACAGCGCCCGAGCAGACCGGCGAGGCGCTCCCGGGCGTCGTTGGCCGCGGCCGAGTGCTGCTGGCGCAACCGCTGGACGGCCTGGGACGTGGCCTCGGCGGCGTACACGGTCAGCTCCAGGGCCGCGTAGTCGTCGGCGACCGCGAGCAGGTCCGTGGGGGAGTCGGTCACCGCGGCGCGGGCGTGCCGGGCCAGCAGCGGCGGCAGCACCCCGTCGACGCGCTCGGAAAGCTCGGCGAGGCGCTGCGCCACCGTGCGTCGGCCACCGTCGGAGCAGGTGGGCCCGACCGCCATGCCCGCCTGTTCCAGCCGGACGAGGTCGTGCAGGACGTGCACCTCGTGCCCGGCGAAGCCGTCCGAGCGCAGCCGGTCCACCAGGTCGCCGAGGTGTTTGACCGCGCCCGGCAGGTCTCCCGACGCGGCGAGCGACGCGCCCCGCGCCTGCTCCAGCCACGGGTAGAGCACCGCCATGCCCGGCGCGTGGGTGCGGTCGGCTTCGGCCATCGCCGCAACCGCCTGTGCGGCGTCACCGCGCAACGCCGCCGACTGGGCGCGCTCGGCCTGGGCCAGGCCGGCGTAGACCCGGCTGGTGGCCAGCACCGCGCAGGCACCCAGCGAGGTCCGCATGGCGGCGTCGCTCTGCCCCCGCAGCCGGGCCGCGTACGCCTGAAGGATGGCGAGGTAGCCGGTGCCGAGGCGGAAGTCGCCCTCCCCGGCGAGGTCGGCGAACTCGTCGGCGACGATCGCGTCGATCCCGGCCAGGTCACCGGTGAGCATCAGCCGGGTGCCCCGGGCCAGCTCCAGGGCCAACTGGAGGTACGGCATGTCGGTGCGCCAGCTGGCCGCGGCCGAGTGCACCTGGGCGATCGCCGTACCGCTGCGGCTCAGCTCGCCCTGTGCGGCCTGGACGTACGCGATGGTGGAACGGGCCAGCTCGCGGGCGGCGACGCCGGCCGCCGGCCGGTCCAGGACGCGCTGGCTGAGCCGCACCGCGGCGGCCGTGTCCATTCGGTGCAGCCGCATGATCGCCTCGAAGGCGTGCACCCGGGACCGGTCGGCGGAATCGCTGAGCTGCTCGGCCCGGCTCGCGATCTCCTCCACCGTGGACTCCCGACTGAGCCCCCAGTAGCTGACCATACCGCGCACGGTCAGCCAGCGGCAGAGTCGCCGCTCGTCGCCGGCCTCGGGGGTGACCGCGTCGAGGACGTTGATCGCCTCCTCGGGTCGGTCGGCGAACATCAGGATGGTGGCCAGCAGCTCCGCCGCGTCGGAGCCGCCCTCGGCGTCCAGCGCGGCACGCGCCAGGCGGGTCGCCAACGGCACGTCGTAGCGGGTGAATGCCTGCACCGCGGCGTCCAGCAGCAGGGCCGGGTCCTGTGCGGTGCCCGAGTCGAGTCGCCAGACGGCAACCCGCAGCAGGTCGTCGCGGCGGCGCTTGCCCACCTGCTCGAGCAGCTCCGCGAGGCTTGCCTGAAGTCGCCGGGTGCGGCTGACCGGGCAGCGACGGCGCATCACCTCGCCGTAGAGCGGGTGAGCCAGCCGGACGTTGGTGCGCCGGTCGTGCTGAACCACGGTGATCAGCCCGCGTTCCTCGGCGGTCTCCACGTCCGACTGGTTGGCGGCCTGCTTGAGAAGGTGCAGCCCGAGTGGTTCGCCGAACGCGACCAACTCGACCACCGCCCGAACGCCGTCGGTGAGCTTGCCGACCCGGGTGTCGATGAGGTCGGTCAGGTTGGGCGCCAACTCCAGTCGCCCCGTCCACTTCCAGATCCCGTACGTGCGTTTCAACTCGGCGCTGCCGTTGGCTGCGTGCACCAGCTCACGCAGCAGCAGCGGGTTGCCCGCCGACAACCGACCGAGCCGGTCGGCGGAGCCGGCGTCGACCGGGCCGCCCAGGATCGCCGCCAGCAGACCGGCGGTCTCCGCCTGCGGCATCGGGGTCAGCTCGACGTGCTCGACCAGGTCGTCGGTCCAGAGCGCCCGGATCGGCAGCGGGATCTGTTCACCGTCGCGCAGGGTGCCGACCACTGTGGCGTTCTCCGAGCGGGCGACCAGATGCACGAGTGCCGCCGAGGGCGGATCGAGCAGGTGGGCGTCGTCGATGGCGAGCACGATCCGTCGGCCGGCCGCCTGCTGTTGCAGAACGTTGAGCGCCCAGCGCAGGACGCCGGCGGGGGAGAGGCCCTGGGGTTGCTCGGCGGGGAGGACCTGGACCAGCCCGCCGAACGGCAGTGCCGCGGTGGTGGCGCTGGCGGCGATGGACCAGATCGCGAACCGGTCGGTGGGCAACGCGCCCACGCCCTCGCGCAGCAGCCGACTCTTGCCGATGCCGGCGCTGCCGCTGAAGAAGAGCCCTCGGCCGGCCTCGCCGGTCACCGCCGCCAGCAGGCGGTTGAGCTCATCCGTCCGGCCGACGAACTCCCATCGACTCATTCGCGCAGCATATCGATCGAAATCCGTCCGCGCCCGTACCGTCACCGTGCGAAGTTGAGTAACCGCACAATTACCGCTGAGTATTCGAGGTGTTCCGCCCGGTCGTCGGCCCGCACGTACTCTTCCGACATCCGGGTCGACGTTCCGGAATTTTCGCGGCCGGACCCCCGGCCACCTGCAACGGGAGGCACCTGATGAAGCAGGGCCCTCTCCCCTCGGTCGACTCGCCGGACGACATGGCCGGCCCAACCGACCTGCCCACCTGCGGCCCGCTCCCCACCCGGATCGGCGTGTCCGGCCCCAGCCCGGAGGAGCCGCTCGGTGTGGTCGCCGTCGGCCCGGCCGGCGCCGAGCGGCGTGCCGTGCTCGCCACCCTGCTCGGGCTCGACCCGGTCATGCTCACCGTGCCGGCCGGCAGTTGGTTGGTGGTGCGCAACGCCAAGGTGCCCACCCGGGCGGCGTTCGTGCCGGGTTACCGCCAGCCGCACTCGTACGGCGCGGACCGGGACGCCGCCGGCCCGGCGTTGGCCCGTCCGCCCCGACGGGTCGAGCTGAGTGTGCCCGAGCCTCTGCTGCGGCACTTCACCCTGATCGATGTTCCGGACACCGCCGCCCTGGGCGTGGCCGGCACCCGGGTGCTGCTCGAAGCGGCGGGCCGGGCCGGCGCACTGCTCTTCGTGATCGCCGCCGATCAGGCGTTCACCGCCGCTGAGCTGAACCTGCTCGCCGAGGTCGCCCCGACCTCGGTGGAGGTCGTCTTCGCGGTCACCCCCGGCGCGGCGGGTTGGGCGCCGTCGGCCGACGGCGCGGCGACTACGGAGGACGCGGGGGCGTCCGTCCCGCCGGCCGTTGGTGCGGAGGCCGAGGTGGACGCGGTCGCGGTGACCGTGGAGGCGCATCGGGCGGCGCTCCTGGCCGCGGTGCCGGCGCTGGCCGGTGCGCGGTGGTTCCCGGTCGACGGGGCCGACTCGGCCGCCGACCTGCGCCGGGCTCTGGTGGGTTGGGCGTCGCGTGAGGGGTTGCAGCGGGCCAGCGTCGACCCACCGGTGTTGCCGGGCCAGCAGGGCCGGGTCGCGGTGGCCGCCGATCCGGGCGACTGGTCCGAACGGCTCGACCGCCACACCCGCTCCTGTGCTCAGCGGATCCGGCAGCACCTGGCCCTGGAGCTGGCGAACATCCACCTGCGGGCCGTTCAGGAGATCGTGTTCGGAGTCGGGTGCGCCGGCCTACCGGACCTCCTGGACCGGGAGATGGCCGCGCTGTCGCTGTTGGCCACCGCCCAGTGCGATCAGGCGGTGCGTGGCATCGTGGCCGATGTCGCGTCCCGGGTGCTCGGTGCGCCGCCGACCGAAGGCGTGCGCCGCCGGATCGCCACCGCCGTTCGGTACGGCCTGGCCGACCACCGGCCCGGCCACGAGGTGGACAAGGTGCTGCTGATCACCAGCACCGCCGGTGTGGCCGGGTTGACCGGCGCGGAGGCGATCGACGCCGTCGCCAGCTATCCGTCGGCGTCCCGGGACGAGGTGCTCCCGCCGGTCGCGGTGGCGCTCTCCGGCGGGTGCTGGCAGCAGTGGCGTACGCCCGGCAACGACGACCACAACGCGGCGCGGGCCTGGTCCCAGCGGGCCGTGCGTGAGGTCGAGTTGGGGTTGTCCAGGGAGGTCTCCCGACGGTTCGAGGTGATCCGCCTCTCGCTGGGCGCGGTGCTCTCCGATGCAGTCGACCACGGCATCCTGCTCGCCTGACGGCGCGCCCACCACCCGGTCCGGGTCCGCGCCACACCGCGGATCCGACGGTGTGCGGGGCGGTTCCGGAGGGTCCGGGGTGGGTGATCCGCGCCGGGCCGGCGTTCCGGTTCCTCGGTTCCGGGAAACCGGTGGCACGATGGGGGGCATGGCGGCTCCGCAGGTTGCACCGGTCGAGACGCCGGACACTGACGAGGTGCCGGCGTCCGACCGGCAGTGGGTGACGATCGTGTGGGACGACCCGGTCAATCTGATGACGTACGTGACCTGGGTCTTCCAGAAGCTTTTCGGCTACAGCCGGGAGAGGGCCGAGCAGCTGATGCTGGACGTGCACCACAAGGGCCGTGCCGTGGTCTCCACCGGTGCCCGGGAGCGGATGGAGCACGACGCGTCGCAGCTGCACGCGTACGGGCTGTGGGCGACGGTGGACAGGTCATGAGCATGTTCCATCGCCAGGCCGGGCGCTACGTCGCCGTGTTCGCCGTCGACGAGGTGCGGGTGCTGCGCAAGGTCGCCTCCGAGGTGGTGGGTCTGCTCACCGATGGCTTCGACCACACCGACCCGGTCGTCGGTCGGCTCTTTCCGGCGGTCTATCCGCAGGATGCGCCGGGCACCGCCGAGTTCCGCCGCTACACCGAGGGCGACCTGAAGACCGCGAAGATTGATCAGGCGGGGGCGATCCTGGCCGCGTTGCCGGACGACGCCGGTGGTGAGGTGCGGCTGGACGCCGAGGCGGCCGAGGCGTGGTTGCGGGCGCTGAACGACGCCCGGCTCGCGATGGGTGTCCGGCTGGAGATCAAGGACGGCACCGACCTCGGTGAGGAGTTGGACGACGCGGTCGCCGAGGACCCGGGTTCCAGCCGGGTGTTCCAGCTGTCGGTCTACGCCTATCTCGGGTATCTACAGGAGTCGCTGCTCAACGCCTTGATCGACTAAGGGTGACCGGCGCCACTTCGGCCCGTGCTCGGCAGGCGTTAGGCTGGTGCACGTGCTGAGCATCGACCGGTCGATCATCGACGCGATCGTCGCCCACGCGCGCCGGGATCACCCCGACGAGGCGTGCGGCGTGGTCGCTGGTCCCGTCGGCAGCGACACCCCGACCCGGCACATTCCGATGGACAATGCCGCGCGGTCGATGACCTTCTACGAGTTCGACTCGATGGAGCACCTGCGCGTGTGGCGGGAGATGGACGACCGGGACGAGGAGCCCGTCGTCATCTACCACTCGCACACCGCCACCGAGGCGTACCCGTCGCGGACGGATGTCTCGTTCGCCGGTGAGCCGGGGGCGCACTACCTGCTCGTCTCGACCCGTGAACCCGACTCGGAGGAGATCCGGTCGTTCCGGATCGTCGACGGCGTGGTCACCGAGGAGCCGGTCCGTGTCGTGGAGGCCGGCGTCGATCCGCACGCCGTCCAGTCCTACATGTTCGGGCAGAGCCCGGCGACGGTCGACTACGAGTGTTCCGGCCGCTGACCCGTCAGCGCCGCACCCGTCTCGTCCCGTCACCGTAGGCACACCCGATCGAGGAGTTCGACATCATGGCCATCGAGGTTCGCATCCCCACCATCCTGCGCAGCTACACCGGCGGCGCCAAGGTCGTCGAGGGCACCGGCGACACGCTCGCCGACCTGCTCACCGACCTGGATTCCCGGCACGGCGGCCTGCGCGGCCGTCTGATCACCGACGCCGGCGCGCTGCACCGCTTCGTCAACGTCTACGTGAACGACGAGGACGTCCGCTTCCTCGGCGCGCTGGACGCGAAGCTCTCCGACGGTGACAGCGTCACCATCCTGCCGGCCGTGGCCGGCGGCGCGTTCGGCTTCGCCGCGGCGGCGGCGATCAGTTCGCACAGCGCCGCGGCGGCGGCGATCAGTTCGCACAGCGTCGCCCGCGGCGCCGTCGCGGCTCGCTGAGGTCGGCCGCCATGGCGCGGTACGACAGTCTGCTCGACGCCTGCGGGGGTACGCCGCTGGTCGGCCTGCCCCGACTCTCCCCGACGGTGCCCGACGGGGCTCCTCCGGTGCGGCTCTGGGCCAAGCTGGAGGACCGCAACCCGACCGGCAGCATCAAGGATCGCGCGGCGCTGTTCATGGTGCGGGCGGCGGAGGAGGCTGGCCGGCTGCGGACGGGTGACACCATCCTCGAACCGACGAGCGGCAACACCGGCATCTCGTTGGCGATGGTGGCGAAGTTGCGCGGCTACCGGTTGGTCTGCGTGATGCCCGAGAACGTCTCCACCGAGCGGGTCCAGCTGCTCCGGATGTACGGCGCCGAGATCATTTTCTCGCCGGCGGCGGGTGGTTCCAACCAGGCGGTCGCCACCGCCAAGCAGATCGCCGTCGAGCACCCCGACTGGGTGATGCTCTACCAGTACGGCAACGAGGCCAACGCGCGGGCGCACTACGAGACGACCGGGCCGGAGCTGCTGCACGACCTGCCCAGCATCACGCACTTCGTGGCCGGGCTCGGCACCACCGGCACCCTGATGGGCACCGGGCGCTACCTGCGGGAAAAGGTCGAGGGCATTCAGGTCGTGGCCGCCGAGCCGCGCTACGGCGAGCTGGTCTACGGCCTGCGCAACATCGACGAGGGGTACGTGCCGGAGCTCTACGACGCCTCGGTGCTCTCCCGGCGTTTCTCGGTCGGCACCCGGGACGCGGTGTTGCGCACCCGCCAACTGGTGGAGGTGGAGGGCATCTTCGCCGGGTTCTCCACCGGTGCGATCCTGCACGCCGCGCTCGCGGTGGCGCACGAGGCGGTGCGCGACGGCCGGCGGGCCGACGTGGCCTTCGTGGTGTGCGACGGCGGATGGAAGTACCTCTCCACCGGCGCGTACGGCGGCACTCTCGCCGATGCCGAGGACGCCCTGGAGGGGCAGCTCTGGGCCTGACCGATCCGGTCTTCGCGATTACGGGCCGTCGACCTGTGTCGACGGCCCGTTCGCTGCCCGGCGTACCGCGAACGGGTGTCACGTTCGTGACAACTTCCGTTGGATGATTCTTGCCGCCGGGTACGCCAGCGTAGGCTGCGCAGCGTGGCGTACGCGTCGGTAGAGATCATGGCCGGGACGATCGCCGGCTCGGCTGCTACTGATAGTGACAGCGAGACCACTCGATGCGACTGACCGTTCTGGGAAGCGCCGGCAGCTTTCCTGGCCCCGAGTCGCCCTGCTCGGCCTACCTGGTCGAAGCCGACGGCTTTCGGCTCCTGGTCGACTTCGGCTCGGGTTCGCTGTCCAGCCTCCAGCGGTACGCGGGGTTGCACGCCCCGGACGCGATCCTGCTGACCCACCTGCACTGCGATCACATGTTCGACGCCGTGCTGTACGTGGTGGTGCGCCGATACGCCCCGGACGGCCCCTACCCGGCGCTGCCGGTGTACGCGCCCGCCGGCGCGCCGGACCGGCTCAGCGCCGCGTACGGCGACGACGGTTCGGTCGAGGACGTCTACCGGTTCTACGCGCTCCAGCCGGGCACGTTCCCGATCGGCCCGTTCACGGTCACCGTCGACCGGGTCAACCACCCGGTGGAGACGTACGGCGTGCGGTTGGAGCACGAGGGTCGTTCGCTGTGCTACTCGTCGGACACCGCGCCGTGTGAGGCGCTGCTGCGGTTGGCGCAGCGCGCCGACGTGTTCCTCTGCGAGGCCAGTTACCTCGACGGCATGGACAATCCACCGGATCTGCACCTGACCGGTCGGGAGGCCGGTGAGGCGGCGACCAAGGCAGAGGTGGGCCGGCTGCTCCTCACCCACCTGGTGCCCGCCTGGGGCAGCGAGGCGCACACGCTGGAGTCGGCTGCCTCCGCGTACACCGGGCCGCTCGAGGTGGTCCGGCCCGGCGCCAGCTACGACATCTGACGGCACGTCCGGTTCGCGAGGCCGGGCCGCAGTGTTGTGCCGTACTGTTCGCCGGCCGGTCAGCGGCCGGTCGTCTGGCGCACCCGTGGCACCCGCACGGTGTGGGCATGCGGATCGCCATCGTGACCGAGTCGTTCCCACCGGATGTGAACGGCGTCGCGCACTCCGTGGTGCGGACGGCGGAGCACCTGCTCGACCGGGGCCACGAGCCGGTGGTCATCGCGCCGGCCCCGCCCGCCGGCCGGCCGGGCATCGACCGGCTGCCCTACCCGGTGGTGCGCATCCCCAGCGTGCCGCTGCCCCGTTACCAGGGTTTCCGGCTGGGCGTGCCGACCACCACCCGACTGACCGGGGCGCTGCTGTCGGCCGCGCCGGACGTGGTCCACCTGGCCAGTCCGTTCATCCTGGGCGCACGGGCGGCCACGCTGGCCAGCCGGCACGGGCTGCCCACGGTGGCGGTCTACCAGACCGATGTGGCCGCGTACGCGCGGGCGTACCGGGTCAGTTGGGGCGAGGCGGCGGCGTGGCGCCGGATCCGCGAGATCCACAACTCGGCGCACCGTACCCTCGCTCCCTCCACCCGGGCCGCGGCCGACCTGATCGCCAACGGGGTGCAGCGGATCTGGTTGTGGCGTCGCGGCGTGGACGCCGTTCGCTTCGACCCGGCCAAGCGGTGTGCGGCGCTGCGGAACCGGTTGGCGCCCGACGGTGAGCTGCTGGTCGGCTACGTCGGCCGGCTCGCCGCGGAGAAGCGGGTGGAGCTGCTGGCGGCGACGTCCCGGCTACCCGGCGTGCGGGTGGTGGTGGCCGGTGACGGCCCGACCCGCCGCCAGTTGGCCCGGGAACTGCCCGGGGTGACCTTTCTGGGCGTGCAGCAGGGCGAGGACCTTGCGCGGCTCTACGCCAGCCTGGACCTGTTCGTGCACACCGGACCGCACGAGACGTTCGGTCAGACCATCCAGGAGGCGCTGGCCTCCGGGGTCCCGGTCGTGGCACCGGCCAGCGGCGGCCCGGTGGACCTGGTCGACCAGGGTGTGACCGGGCTGCTGGTGCCGCCGAACGACGCGGACGCGCTGGCCGCGGCGGTGGCCGAGCTGGCCGGCGACGCCGACCGGCGCCGGGCCTACGGGCTGGCCGCCCGGGTCGCGGTCAGTCGCCGCAGCTGGGCGGCCGTCGGCGACGAGCTGATCGGGCACTACCACGCGGTACGCGCCGTGGCAGCCACCGTCGGCCTGCCGGCCGCGTCGTGACCGGGGCCGGCGGCGGGCTGCGGATCGTACGGCTCGCAAACTTCGTGACGGCACGCTCCGGCGGCCTGCGTACCGCGTTGCGGCATCTCGGCGCGGGCTACCGGGCGGCCGGGCACGAGCCGGTGCTGGTGATACCCGGCCGGCGGGCCGCCGACGAGACCCACCCGTGGGGGCGGGTCATCACCCTGCCCGGACCGGAGCTGCCGGGCAGCGGCGGCTACCGGATCCTGGCCGGCCGGAGTCGGCTGGCCCGGCTCCTCACCGACCTGGCACCGGACCGGTTGGAGGTCTCCGACCGGTCGTCGCTGCGCTGGACGGGCCGGTGGGCCCGGGCGCACGGGGTGCCGTCGGTAATGGTGTCGCACGAGTCGTTGACCGGGCTGCTCGGGCAGTGGGGTGTGCCGGACGCGCTGCGCCGGCCGACCGCCGACCGTCTGAACCGGGCGACCAGCCGGGCGTACGACCGGATCGTCTGCACGACCCGATGGGCCGCCGAGGAGTTCGACCGGATCGGCGCCCGCAACGTGGACCTGGTGCCGCTCGGGGTGGACCTGGACACCTTCTCCCCGCACCGGGCCGACCCGCGAGTGCGCGAGCGGTACGCCGACTCCACCGAGCTGCTGCTGGTGCACTGCGCGCGGTTGTCCCCGGAGAAGCGGCCCGAGCTGGCCGTGCAGGCCCTCGCCGAACTGCGCCGGTCGGGCGTACCGGCGGTGCTGGTGATGGCCGGCGACGGCCCGTTGCGTGGGGCGCTGGCCCGCCGGGCGGCGGGGTTGCCGGTCACCTTCACCGGCTTCCTGCCGGACCGCGCCGCGGTGGCCGCGTTGCTGGCCAGCGCGGACGTGGTGCTGGCACCCGGCCCGGTGGAGACCTTCGGTCTCGCCGGCCTGGAGGCGCTGGCCGGTGGCACACCGGTGGTGGTCAACGCGGCCAGCGCGCTGCCCGAGGTGGTGGGCGAGGCCGGGTTGGCCGCGTACGGCTCCGGGGTGTCGATGGCGGCGGCGGTGACCCGCCTGGTGGCCCGGCCGGAGGCGCAGCGGCGGCGTGCGGCCCGGGCGCGGGCCGAGGAGTTCGGCTGGCCGGCGGCGGTCGCCGGGTTCCTCGGTGTGCACGGCGCGGACGCGCCTCGGGGCACCCGGAGCGAGGTGGATCGCCGCACCGCATAGGGTGCAGGCATGGCGCGACCTGACGGGCGAGGGCCCTCTCAACTTCGACCGGTGACCCTGACCCGTGGCTGGAGCACCCATCCGGAGGGCTCGGTGCTCGTCGAGTTCGGCGGCACCCGGGTGCTCTGCACGGCCAGCGTCACCGAGGGGGTGCCCCGCTGGCGCAAGGGCTCCGGGCTCGGCTGGGTGACCGCCGAGTACGCGATGCTGCCCCGCGCCACCAACACCCGCTCCGACCGGGAGAGCATCAAGGGTCGGGTCGGTGGGCGCACCCACGAGATCTCCCGGCTGATCGGCCGCAGCCTGCGGGCCAGCATCGACCTCAAGGCGCTCGGCGAGAACTCGATCGTGCTCGACTGTGATGTGCTCCAGGCCGACGGCGGCACCCGCACGGCCGCGATCACCGGCGCGTACGTCGCGCTGCACGACGCGGTGGGCTGGCTTGCCGCCCGCAAGGCGTTGGCCGGCAAGCCGGAGAAGGTGATGCACCGTTCGGTGGCCGCGGTCAGCGTGGGGATCATCGCCGGAGAGGCCCGACTCGACCTCTGCTACGAGGAGGACGTCGCCGCCGAGGTGGACATGAACGTGGTGTGCACCGGTGCGGGTGACTTCGTCGAGGTGCAGGGCACCGGTGAGGCGGGCGTGTTCGCCCGCGACCAGCTCGACGCCCTGCTCGACCTGGCCGTCGCCGGCTGCGCCGAGTTGGCCGAAGCCCAGCGGAAGGCACTCGCGTGAGCGCGAGGAGTGAGCTTGCGAGCCCCGCAGTCGCGAACAGAGGTGTCGCGGTGAGCGCGAGGAGTGAGCTTGCGAGCCCCGGAGTCGCGAACAGAGGTGTCGCGGTGAGCGCGAGGAGTGAGCTTGCGAGCCCCGCAGTCGCGAACAGAGGTGAACCAGCATGAACAAGGTCCTGCTCGCCACCCGTAACCGCAAGAAGCTGGTCGAACTTCAGCGCATCCTGGACGGCGCGCTCGGCGCGCACCGGATCGCCCTGCTCGGGCTGGACGACGTCGAGCAGTACGCGGAGCTGCCGGAGACCGGCCTGACCTTCGGCGAGAACGCGCTGATCAAGGCGCGGGAGGGTTTCCGGCAGAGCGGGCTGCCGACCATCGCCGACGACTCCGGGCTCGCGGTGGACGCGCTCAACGGGATGCCGGGGGTGTTCAGCGCCCGCTGGTCCGGCCGGCACGGTGACGACCGGGCCAACCTTCAACTGGTGCTGGACCAGATCGCCGACGTGCCCGACGAGCAGCGGGCGGCCTCGTTCGTCTGCACGGTGGCGCTCGTGCTGCCGGGCGGCAAGGAGCACCTGGTCGACGGCCGACAGTCCGGGCGGGTGCTGCGCGCGCCGCGCGGTGATGGCGGCTTCGGCTACGACCCGATCTTCCTGGGCGACGGGCAGGACCGGACCAACGCCGAGCTGACCCCGGCGGAGAAGGACGCGATCAGCCACCGGGGCAAGGCCCTGCGCGAGCTGGCGAAGCTGATCGCCAAGGTGCTACCGCCCGCCGCCTGACCGGCGCGAGGTTCCGCCGCGCGCCGCCTGACCAGTGCGAGATGCTGTCGTCCGTCGCCTGACCCGCGACGGACGACAGCGACCTGACCAGGTCAGCTCAGCGCGCCGACCTCTCGTTCGATGGCGGCGCGCAACTGCGGCCCGGCGACGACGGCGCGGGCCGCCTCCATCACCGGGGCGAGGAAGACGTCCGGGCCGGGTTCGCCGGCTGCCGCGCCGAGCGCGGCGACGGCCGCCCGGCCGGCCGGGGACGGCTCCAGCGGGGCACGCAGTTGCAGGCCGCGTACGCCGGCCAGCAACTCCACCGCGAGCAGGCTGGTGAGGTTGTCCAGCACGGTTCGCAGCTTCTTGGCCGCCGCCCAGCCCATCGAGACGTGGTCCTCCTGCATGCCGCTGGTGGGCAGCGAGTCCACCGACGCGGGCGCGGCCAGCCGACGGTTCTCGGCGACGATCCCGGCGGCCGTGTACTGGGCGATCATCAGCCCGGAGTTGACCCCGGCGTCGGGGGAGAGGAACGCCGGCAGTTCCCGGGAGCGGGTGACGTCGAGCAGCCGGTCCACCCGCCGCTCGGCGATCGCGCCCACCTCGGCGGCGGCGATGGCGAGGAAGTCCGCGGCGAAGCCGAGCGGCGCGCCGTGGAAGTTGCCCGTCGACTCGACCCGGCCGTCCGGCAACACCACCGGGTTGTCCACGACGGACACCAGCTCCCGGGCCGCGACCGTGCGGACGAAGTCCAGGGTGTCCCGAGCCGCGCCGGCCACCTGCGGTGCGCACCGCATCGAGTACGCGTCCTGCACGGCGTGCGCCAGGTCGTCGCGGTGCGAGTCCATCACCCGGGAGTCCTGCAACAGTCGGTGGATGTTCGCCGCCGAGGCCGCCTGACCGGGGTGCGGCCGGATCGCGTGCAGCTCGGGCAGGAACGGCCGTTCCGAGCCGAGCATCGCCTCGATGGCCAGCGCGGCCGTCACGTCGGCCATGGCGAACAGGTGCGCCGCGTCGTGGATGGCCAGCAGCAGCATGCCGAGCATCCCGTCGGTGCCGTTGATCAGCGCCAGCCCCTCCTTGGCGGCCAGCTCGATCGGCTTGAGCCCGGCGGCGGTCAACGCGTCGGCCGCGTCCTGCCGTTCACCGGCCGGGCCGAGCACCCAGCCCTCGCCGAGCAGCACCAGCGCGCAGTGCGCCAGCGGCGCCAGGTCGCCGGAGGCGCCCAGCGAGCCGTGCTCCGGCACCCACGGGGTGATGTCGTGGTTGAGCAGGTCGACCAGGGCCTCGGCGACCAGCGGCCGGACCCCGGAGCGGCCCAGGGCGAGGGATCGGACCCGCAGCAGCATCATCGCCCGGACCACCTCGCGCGGCATCGGGGCGCCCACCCCGGCGGCGTGCGAGCGGATCAGCGCGTGTTGCAGCTCGGCGCGCCGCTCCGGGGCGATGAAGGTGTTGGCCAACGCCCCGAACCCGGTGGAGACCCCGTAGACGGGACGACCGGACGACTCGATGCCGTCCACGATGGCCCGGCTGGTCGCCATCGCGTCGATGGTGGCCGGGGCGAGGACGACCGTGGCGGTGCCGCGGGCCACCGCGAGCACGTCGTCGGCGGTGATCCCGGTGGGCTGGATGGTCACGTTCGTCATTGCGGAACTCCGTTGCGTATTACCTGGCGGATCAGGGGGACACCGGGCCGGTAGGCCAGGTGCAGGTGCGACGGCGCGTCGAGGACCACGAGGTCGGCCCGCGCGCCGGGGGTGAGCACACCGATGTCGTCGCGGCGCAGCGCCCGCGCGCCACCGGCGGTGGCGGCCCAGACCGCCTCCGCCGGGGTCATCCGCATCTCGCGGACCGCGAGGGCCACGCAGAACGGCATCGACGAGGTGTACGACGAGCCGGGGTTGCAGTCGGTGGCCAGCGCCACGGTCACACCGGCGTCGAGCAGTCGACGGGCGTCCGGGTAGGGCGAGCGGGTGGAGAACTCCGCGCCGGGCAGCAGGGTCGCCACGGTGCGGGTGCCCGATCCGTCGCTGCGGGCGGTGTCGGCGAGCGCGGCCACGTCGGCGTCGCTGAGGTGGGTGCAGTGGTCGACGCTGGCCGCGTCCAGTTCCACGCCCAACCGCACCCCGGGGCCGGGGCCGAGCTGGTTGGCGTGCAGCCGGACGCCCAGCCCGGCGGCCTGCCCGCAGGCCAGGATGGCGCGGGCGTGGTCCACGTCGAAGGCGCCCCGCTCACAGAACACGTCGATCCACTTCGCGTACGGGGCGGCGGCGGCCAGCATCGGCCCGCAGACCAGTCCGACGTAGTCGTCGGGGCGGTCGGCGTACTCGGCGGGCACCACGTGGGCACCCAGGAAGGTGGTCTCGGTGCTGGTCTCGGTGGCGATCCGCAGCGAGCGGGCCTCGTCGGCGACGGTCAGGCCGTACCCACTCTTGATCTCCATGGTGGTGGTGCCCTGGCGCAGCGCCTCCCCGCGCAGCCGGCGCACGGTGACCCGCAGCTCGGCGTCGGTGGCGGCCCGGGTCGCACCGACCGTGGTCCGGATGCCGCCGCCGGTGTAGGGCTGACCGGCCATCCGGGCGGCGAACTCGGTGGCCCGGTCCCCGGCGAAGACCAGGTGGGCGTGGCTGTCCACGAAGCCGGGCAGCACGGCGGCCCCACCGGCGTCGACCCGGCGGTCGGCGGCCGGCGCGTGCGCGGACGGCCCGACCCAGACCACCCGGCCCTCCTCGACCAGCACGGCGGCGTCGCGGCGGATGCCCAGCGGGCCCTCGCCGGCGCCGTTGGTGACCAGCTCCCCGATGTTGTCGACCAGCAGACTGTTCACGAGGGGAGCACCGCCTCGATGGCCGCCGACAACTCGGCCGGCACGTCGACGCTCAGGTGCCGGCCGTCGGCCACGACCACCCGGCCGTCCACCATGACCTGCTCGACGTCCGCCGCGGAAGCCGTGAAGAACGCGCCCACCGGCGGCGCCCCGGCGGTGCGGGGGGTGTCGAGACGGACCGTCACCAGGTCGGCGCGGGCGCCCACCGCGATCCTCCCGGCGTCGGCCCAGCCCAGCGCGGTGTGCCCGGCGGCGCTGGCCGCGGTCAGCAGGTCGGGCGGCGCGAAGTGGCCGCGTCGACGGGTACGCAGCCGCTCGTCCAGCTCCACCGCCCGGGCCTCCTCGAACAGGTCGATCACGGCGTGGCTGTCGCTGCCGAGGCTCAACCGGATGCCCGCGTCGGCCATCAGCCGGGCCGGACCGATGCCGTCGGCGAGGTCCCGTTCGGTGGTCGGGCAGAGGCACACACCGGTCCGGCTGTCGCCGAGCAGGGTCAGGTCCGTGCTGGTCGGGTGGGTGGCGTGTACGGCGGTGGTGCCCGGCCCGAGCACACCGTGCTCGGCGAGCAGCGCGGTGGGCGAGCGCCCGTGCACGGCCCGGCACTCGTCGTTCTCGGCGGGCTGCTCGGAGAGGTGCACGTGCAGGGGCGCCTGCCGCTGGCTGGCCCAGTCGGCGACCGTGCGCAACTGGTCGGCCGGGACGGCCCGCACCGAGTGCACGGCCGCGCCGACCCGGACGTGCGGGTCCGTCGGTTGGAACGCCGCGGCCCGCTCGGCCCAGCGGGCCGCGTCGCCGTCGCCGAAGCGCCGCTGCGGCCCGGTGAGAGGTCGGCCGTCCACACCCGCGCTCAGGTAGCAGGCGTCCAGCAGGGTGAGCCGGATTCCGGCGTGCGCGGCGGCCTCGACCAGTGCTTCGCCCATCGCGTTCGGGTCGTCGTACGCGCCGCCGTCCGGCCGGTGGTGCAGGTAGTGGAACTCGCCCACGCAGGTGATCCCGGCGAGCGCCATCTCGGCGTAGACGGCCCGGGCCAGGGCGAGGTAGGTGTCCGGGGCCAGCCGGTCCGCGACCGCGTACATCTGCTCGCGCCAGGTGAAGAAGTCACCGCGCCCGCCGTGGGTACGCCCGCGCAGCGCCCGGTGGAAGGCGTGCGAGTGCACGTTTGCCAGGCCGGGCAGGGTCAGGCCGGGCAGCCGGGTGGCGTCCCTGAGCACCTCGACCCCGGCGGCCGGTCCGCCGGCCCCGAGCAGCGGCGTGAGCGCGCTGATCCGGCCACCGTCGACCTCGATGAGCACGTCGGGTGTCGGTTCGGCGTGCTGGGGAAGCCAGGCGTACTCGGCGAGCCAGCGGGTCGGTGTCACCGGCATGTCAGCTCCTCAAGCACCCGGGCCAGCGCCCGCACCCCGGCGGCGCAGTCGTCGTCGGTGGCGGTCTCGGCGGGGGAGTGCGACACGCCGGTCGGGTTGCGCACGAAGAGCATCGCGGTGGGCAGGTGCGCGGCGAGCACCCCGGCGTCGTGCCCCGCGCCGGTGGGCAGCACCGGGGCGTCGAGCAGCGTGGCCAGCCGTTTGGCCAGCCCTCCGTCGAAGGCGACCACCGGGGTCACCGACTCCTCGGTGACGGTCACCGTCGTACCGTCGCGGCGGGCCCGCTCGGCGAGCTTGCCGCGCACCGCGTCGACCAGCCCGGTCAGCGTCTCCGGGTCGGCGGCGCGGGCGTCCAGCCAGCCGGTCACCTTCGACGGGATGGCGTTGGTGGCGTTGGGTTCGACGGCGACCCGGCCCACGGTGGCGTGCGCCCCGCGCAGCCGGGCCTCCTTGTTGGCCGCGAGCACCGTGAACGCGTAGGTGAGCATCGGGTCGCGCCGGTCGGCCATCCGGGTGGTGCCCGCGTGGTTGCCCTCGCCGACGACGTCGAAGCGCCACCGGCCGTGCGGCCAGATCGCGCTGGCCACCGCGACCGGCGCGTCCGTGTCGACGAGCGCGCGGCCCTGCTCGACGTGCAACTCCACGAAGGCCCCGAACCGGCCCAGCAACTCCGGTCGGGCGCCCGCCGGCCGGTCGCCGAGCGCCTCGGCGAAGCTCACCCCGGCCGCGTCGCGCAGGCCGGCCGCGCGGTCGGCCGGCAGCGCCCCGCTGAGCAGCCGCGACCCCAGACACGGTACGCCGAAGCGCGCGCCCTCCTCCTCGACGAACGCACCCAGCACCAGTGGGCGGTCCGGGGTGACGCCGGCCGCGCGCAGCTCGTCCACGGCGAGGAACGCGCTCACGATGCCGAGCGGCCCGTCGTACGCCCCGCCGTGCGGCACCGAGTCGAAGTGGCTGCCGGTGAGTACCGCGTCGGGCGCCTCCGGGTCACCCCAGTGGGCGAAGAGGTTGCCGTTGCCGTCCTCGGTGACCGGCATGGCGCGGTGTTCGGCCTGCGCGCGGAACCAGGCTCGCAGCTCCCGCTCCGGCTCGGTCAACGCGTACCGCAGGTAGCCGCCGCTGTCGGCGTCCCGCCCGATCGGCGCGATCTCGTCCCACAGCGCCCGGAACCGGCCGGCGAGGTGGTCCGTCACGAGTTGCCACCCTCGGTCATGGGCACCCGGACCCCGGTGCGGTCGGCGACCTCGCGGGCGCTCTCGTAGCCGGCGTCGACGTGCCGGATGACGCCCATCGCCGGGTCGTTGGTGAGCACCCGCTCGATCTTCTGGCCGGCGAGGGCGGTGCCGTCGGCCACGCACACCTGCCCGGCGTGGATCGACCGACCGATGCCCACGCCGCCGCCGTGGTGGATGGACACCCAGGAGGCGCCGCTGGCCGTGTTGACCAGGGCGTTGAGCAGCGGCCAGTCGGCGATCGCGTCGGAGCCGTCGGCCATCCCCTCGGTCTCCCGGTAGGGGCTCGCGACGCTGCCGGTGTCCAGGTGGTCCCGGCCGATCACCACCGGGGCGGAGAGTTCGCCGGAGGCGACCATGTCGTTGAACCGCACGCCCGCCCTGTCCCGTTCGCCCTGGCCGAGCCAGCAGATCCGGGCCGGCAGGCCCTGGAAGGCGACCCGTTCACCGGCCAGCTTGATCCACCGGGCCAGCGACTCGTTCTCCGGGAACAGGTCGAGGATGGCCCGGTCGGTGGCCGCGATGTCGGCCGGGTCGCCGGAGAGCGCCGCCCACCGGAACGGCCCCCTGCCCTCACAGAACAGCGGCCGGATGTACGCGGGCACGAAGCCCGGGAAGTCGAAGGCGCGCTGGTAGCCGCCGAGCTGCGCCTCACCCCGGATCGAGTTGCCGTAGTCGAACACCTCGGCGCCGGCGTCGAGGAAGCCGACCATCGCCTCGACGTGCTTCGCCATCGACGCGCGGGCCCGGTCGGTGAACTCGGCCGGCTTCGCGGCGGCGTAGTCCCGGGCCTCGGCCAGCTCCACCCCCACCGGCAGGTACGCCAGGGGGTCGTGCGCGCTGGTCTGGTCGGTGACGATGTCGATCTCGACGCCCCGGCTCAGCAGCTCCGGGAAGACCTCGGCGGCGTTGCCGACCACGCCGACGCTCAACGCCCGACGTTCCCGCTTCGCCGCGCGGACCCGACCGATCGCGTCGTCCAGGGAGTCGGCGACCTCGTCCAGGTAGCGGTCGTGCACCCGGCGGTCGAGCCGGGTGCGGTCGACATCCACGATCAGGCAGACGCCGCCGTTCATGGTGACCGCGAGGGGTTGCGCGCCGCCCATTCCGCCGCAGCCGGCGGTCAACGTCAGCGTGCCGGCCAGGGTGCTGCCGCTCGACCCCTGCCCGTCGCCGCGGGCGCCGGCGAGCTTGGCGGCCACCGCCGCGAACGTCTCGTAGGTGCCCTGGAGGATGCCCTGCGTGCCGATGTAGATCCACGAACCGGCCGTCATCTGCCCGTACATGGTCAGGCCGAGCTGTTCGAGGCGGCGGAACTCCGGCCAGGTCGCCCAGTCGCCGACCAGGTTCGAGTTGGCCAGCAGGACCCGGGGCGCCCACTCGTGGGTGCGCATGACCCCGACCGGCCGGCCCGATTGCACCAGCATCGTCTCGTCCTCGCGCAGGTCGGTCAGCGTGCGGACCAACGCGTGGTACGACGGCCAGTCCCGCGCCGCCTTGCCGGTGCCGCCGTAGACCACCAGGTCGTCGGGGCGTTCGGCCACCTCGGGGTCGAGGTTGTTCATCAACATCCGCAGGGCGGCCTCCTGCTGCCACCCGCGGGTGGTGAGCTGGCTGCCCCGTGCGGCACGGATCGGCTGGGTCATCTCTGGTTCTCCTCCGGTCAACCGAGGAACAACTGTCGGCGGGCCGCGGAGGCTTCGAACGCCTCCAGTCGGCGCTGGGTGTCGGCCGGCGCGGCGTCGCAGATCGCCTGCAACAGCACCATGGCCAGGGTCATCGGGGCGGTGTGCAGGTCGAAGACGAGTTGCGCGCCGACGGCCGCGGCGAGCACCACGTCGGCGTGCTCGGTGGCCGGGCTGACCGGCGAGTCGGTGATCGCCACCACCGTCAACCCGGCCTGGCGGGCGTCGCGCAGCGCGTCCAGGGTCTCCCGGGGGTAGCGGGGCAGCACGAAGGCGAGCACGGCGGACGCGCCGGCCTCGGCGGCCTGCTCCAGGCGGTCGGTGAGCAGGCTGCCGCCGTCGTCGAGGACCCGCACGTCCGGGTGCACCTTGGCGGCGAAGTAGGCGAAGTACGCGGCCAGCGGCGCGGCGGCGCGCAGGCCGAGCACCGGCAGTGGGCGACTCTCGGCGAGCAACCGCCCGATCTCGGCGATCCGGTCCCGGTCGGCGAGTTGACCGGCCAGGCGGTCCAGGTTGCCCATCTCCGCGCGTACCGCCTGCTGGAGCTCGTTGCCGGCGTCCGTCGACCCGCCCGGTGCCGAGCCGGTGAGGTCCCGCAGCCGGCGGCGCAGCGCCGGGTAGCCGTCGTGGCCGAGCGCCACGGCGAACCGGGTGACCGACGGCTGACTCACCCCGGCCAACTCGGCGACCTCGGCGGCGGACAGGTACGCCACGCCGGGGGCGTGCTGCACCAGACAGTGCGCGATCCGGCGCTGCGTGGGGGTGAGTCGCACCCCTTGGAACAGGTCGAGCACCCGGTCAGCGGGTGCCGCGACAGCTCCTTCATTCATGAGCTGACTCTATGCATAGAAACTTTCATAGACAACCACCTCGGGTCAGGTCAACGCCCTGCCGCCGTTGCTCGGCGCACCACTGCCGGCCATCACCGCGCTGCTGGTGCTCGGCGTCCTCACCCTGTTCCGACGCGGAGCCGCCGCCCCGGCAATCGCCGTCCTCCTGCCGCCGGTGGCGGCCATCGGGCCGGGTGTCGCGGGGATCTACCCCCTGCTCGACCCGCGCACGTCCCATTTCCTGATCGTGACGATGGGCCCACGTACACCCACCCCGGTGAGCCGGTGTGGCAGGCGGCGCTCACCGGGTACCGCGTGCAACGCGTCACGTCCGGATCGGAGCCAGTGGTCCTGATCAGCAGAAGGTAGTGGCGACGACGAATGGACGGGTGACCGCCGGGCGACTGACCGTGGCACCGGTCGGTACCATGCGCCTGGCGGTCTAGCGGAGGAGTTGGCATGCAGCCGGAAGGCCCCTACAGGTTCACCCACTTGCTGGGCGGTTCACCGGTGGGCAAGGCCTGGGCCGCCATCGACGAGCAGGGTCGCTTCGTGAGCGTGGCCGTGCTGGACGCGACCGTCGCCGCCGCCCCCGGTTGGCGCGAGGCGTTCGCCGAGGTCGCGAACGCGCTCGCCCAATCCCCCGACGGTCCCCCGATCACGTACGCCGACTTCTCGGCCGCCGCGCCCTGGGTGGCGTACGCCGCCGAGGCCGGACCCGCCCCGGAGAAGCTGTTCCGCGCGCTCGGCGTGGAGTACCAGCCGGTGCCCGCCGCGCCCCGGCCCGTCTCCGCTCCTCCGCAACCGGTGTCCGGTGTGCCGCAACCCGTGTCGGGTGTGCCGCAACCCGTGTCCGGTGTGCCGCAACCGGTGTCGGGTGTGCCGCAGCCCGTGTCGGGTGTGCCGCAACCGGTCGTCGACATGCCGCATGCCCCGTGGGCGGTGCAGTCGGCCGCGATCCCGAACCAGCCCTCCGCGCAGACACATCCCGTCTCGGCCGCACCGGCGTCGAGCGCACCCGCCTCGCCCGTCGCCGGTCCGACCGGCCCCGAGGTCGCCCCGATGCCGGCCACCGTCTCGGGCCCGCCGGCCGACGTGCCCCCGTTCGACCCGTACCCCGGCGCGGTGCGTCGGATCAAGCCCTCGGCGCCGCCCAAGCGGCGTACCGGCCTCTGGGCCGGGGTGGCCGCGCTGGCCCTGGTGGCCGTGGTGGGCGGCGGCGCCGGCATCTACGCCCTCAGCTCCGATGAGCCCGGCGAGCCGGACCCCCCACCCACCGCCGCCTCCAGCGGCTTCCCCGCCGCGACCCCGCTCGCCCCCGGCCTCAAGCCCTGGGCCCAGGCCGCCCTGCGCAGCCCCGAGGAGCACGCGCTGGCCGTGGCCGGGCCGTCCATGGTCTTCATGGAGGTGATGTTCACCGGGTACGTGCGCAACAAGGCCGATGGCGCCCTGCTGAACAAGGCCCCGGTGACCTTCAGCCGGCGCTGTAGTGGCGTCGTCGTCCAACACGAGGGATACGTCCTCAGCAACAGCCAGTGCGTGCAGCCCACCCCGGACCTCCTGGTCGGGGGTGCCCTGAACGCCGTGGCCAACCGGCTGGTGACCGAGGGCAGCCTGCAGGCCAAGGACATCAGCACCTACACCCGTGCCCGGGTCGGCACCTCGGTCTTCACCGGTCTGCAGGCCGCCGACAAGCCGGAGTCCCGGCTGTACGGGCAACTCAACATCGCCAAGGGCGAGGTGACGGACAGCCCGGCGATTCCCGGCGCCGTCGTCCGGGCCCTGCCGATCGAGGCGGGAAACATCGCCCTGGTGAAGCTGGAGCAGAAGAACCTGCCCACGTCGGAGCTGAACACCTCGGCCGGCATCAGCGCGGAGACGTCCCTGCTCGTCCTGGGCTACGGCACCACGGACACCAGCTTCCGGGCGGCCACCTACACGGTGTTGTCGAAGTCGGTGACCGTGACCGGTGTCGACACCTCGACGCCGCTGAACCCGTACCGCATCAACGAGGATCTCGGGCTCTATTCGCGGGGCGGGGTCGCCATCGACCCGAGCGGCCGGGTGGTCGGCATGCTGGACAACGACCTGCTGCGGCCCGACAAGGCGAACCGCCTCGTCGCCCCGGTCTCCGCCATGACCGCCCTGCTCCAGGCCGCCGGTGTCAGCAACGCCCTCGGCGAGGCCGACAACCAGTACCGCAGTGGCCTCGACGCGTACTTCGCCGGGGACGAGTCGACCGCCATCGCCCGGTTCGACGAGGCCGCGCGGAACTCCCCGACCAACCTGCTGGCCCAGTCGTACCGACAGGCGGCCGTCGACAGCCGGGGGCCCGGCGACGATTCGGGTGGGTCGAGCTGGGCCGTGCCGGTGATCGCCGCGGCCGGAGGCGCGCTCGCGGTCGCCATCGTGGTGGCGGTGGCGATGCTCCTGGCCCGGCGGCGCAACAGCCGTTACTAACGCGTCTGCGCGGCGCCCGGTCGAGGCGCCAGCGCGCTGGCGGCCCGCGCGGAAGCGCCGACCCGGGTGCCGGTCAACCACGGGCCCAGCGGCGTGCCGATGACGATCCACGCGAACACCCACGGGACCACCAGCGCGGCAACCAGGTCGACCACCCCGCCGGACCTCGGCGTCTTCAGGACCCACAGGATGCCCGCGTGACTGAGCACGACGGCGATGCCGCAGCCGGCCAGTCGACTGATCACCCGCGACGCCCGTACACCGATGCGCAGGTCCAGCTCCTCGGCGAGCCGGATGAGACCGACGCTGATCAGGATCGCGGTCAGCACCCCCAGCACCGGGGAGCCGAAGTTGCCGGCCTTGAGGTCAAGGTCCCGGTTCAGGCCGAGGAGCACGAACCCCACGCCGATCGAGAGTGACGCCGCACCGGCACTGGCCGGAAGGCGCGGACGCATCCGGCGCAGCAGCCGCCCGGCCAACACGAAGACCAGGCACGCCGGGACCAGGAACAGCCCGAGCGGGCCGGCCGTGACGACGCCGGGAGCGAGGTACGCGGTGACCAGGCCCACCACCGCGACCGCCCAGGCGACCGCGGCGGGGAACCGCTCCAGCCACCGGAACGCGACCGCCGCGATGAGGAGCACCGAGACGAACCAGAAGGCGGAGAACGGTCGCACCGCGGCCGTGCCGCCGTAGAGCGCGTCACCGAACGTCCCCGCCGCGACCTGGCCCGTCGCGGCGTCCGCCGCGAGCAGTGCCGCGACCAGGATGAGGAACCACACCACGTAGGGCACGCCCAGCGTCGTCCAGCGCTTGCGCAGCTCCCCACCGAGCGGTCGACCGGGCGACCAGAAGTAGCCGGTCAGGACGAAGAACACCGGCACGTGCCAGGTGTAGATGGACGCGCGGGTCAGGCTGTCGCTCCAGACGTGGCCCACGACCACCGCGGCGATTCCGACGATCCGGAGGAGGTCGACACCGGCGGAGCGGTTGCCCGACACCGTTGTCGTGCTCGTTGCGGCCATGGCCGGAATCATTTCAGACAGCGGGACCGACCTCCGCCCCGGATCGGCACCGGTTCTGCCGGGGCGTCGTGCCGGCGTCGTCGGGTACGACGCATCGCCTAATCTGGGGCACGACACGCTGCCCACACTGTGGAGGTTCCCCGGGTGTCTCGTCCCCGCCCTCCATGGGCTCGCCTCCGATCGGTGCCCCGGCCGGCCTGGATCGGCTTCGGAGTGGTCGTCCTGCTCCTGGCGGCCGTCCCCGTGCTCGGCTGGTCACCGTCGAGGACCGGCGCGCCGGACGCGGCCTGGTCGGCAGCCGACGCGGACACCCCGCCGCCCGCCGCGCCCATCGACGGCACCGCCTGTGCCGCCAACGCGCACGGCATGGCCGGATTCACCCCGGTGAACGCGCTCGACCTGCCCGAGCGCAACGACCCCAAGAGGCCGCTCGCCCCCTCGTTCGACCGGGCCGGCGCGGTGGCCGGCGGGTTCGACCGGATCGGCTACTGCCTGGAGTTGACCGGCCCCACCGGCACGCAGTGGGTGTGGACCGCCATGGCGCCGTTCACGACCGACGCCCGACGTCTCGGCCTGCCCACCCGGGCCGACCAGATCGTCCGGCAACGGGTCGCCGACCTGGAGGTCGCCACCAACGCGCCGGGCCTGGCCACCGGCACCGGTCTCACCGGCTATCTGGAGATGTGGCCGCACAAGTACGGGCCAGCCAGCTCCGGCCAGGTCCCCGGCAGCCTCGCCGACCGTTACGACGCCGACGACGACGTGTACGCGTCGATCGGGTACGGCTCCTTCCAGGTGCACCTGGTCGCGGCCACCCGCCCGGCGACGGTCGCCCCGCAGACGGTCCTCGCGGTCAACGGCTTCACCTCGAACGACCAGCCGCTGTCGGTGGGCATCGGGACCGCCCCCACCGGGCAGCCCGACTGGACGATCGCCGGTAACGCCGGTACGTACACCCAGCGTCGGCTGACGACCTACGCCCGCGCGTCGGTGCTCACCGTCAGCCAGCACCCCCGGGATCGCCAGCTGTACCCCCGGGACGCGGCCGGCGGCGCGGTCGTGCCGGTGTCGGGCAGGGCGACCGACCCACGGGTGCGCGCCGTACGCCTCAAGGTGGTCAGCGGGGCTGACGGCTGGGACGAGACGGTGCCCGTCGGGGCTCGCGGCGAGTTCGCGTTCCGGCAGCGGATCAGCGCCGCGCTGCGGGAGTACCGGTTCGAGTTGCACGTGCTCGGCGACGGCGTCGCCCGGCGGGCCGCCCTGTGGGAGGGTGTGGTCTCCGGCGACGTGTACGTCATCCAGGGCCAGTCCAACGCGGTCGCGGCCAGTCAACGGGGCTCGTCGATCGGCGAGGAGTCCCCGTACATCCGCAGCTTCGGCTCGACCACCGGGGACCGGGGCCTGTCCGGCGCGGACCGTACCTGGAACTATGCCGTCTCCGGCACGGTCCGGCAGCCCGGCTCGGTCGGCCAGTGGGGGATTCGCGCGGCCCATCGACTGATGGACACCTACCAGGTGCCGGTGGCGGTGTTCAACGGCGCGGAGAGCAGCAAGGTGGTGTCGTTCTTCCAGCGCAACGACGGCAACCCCGGTGACCTGCGCACCAACTACGGCCGGCTGCGGCAGCGACTCACCGCCGCCAACGTCATCGGCGAGGTACGCGGAGTGTTCTGGTACCAGGGTGAGGCCGACAACAACAAGGCCGCCGGGCACGTCGCCGGGTTCACCGCGTTGTTGACCGACTGGCGTCGGGAGGTGGGCTTGCGGGTCGACGGAGGCGCCCGGTACTACGTCGTGCAGGTGGGCAGCTCACCGTGCGGTGACACCTCCGGCGGTCCGCTGCGTGAGGCGCAACGGCGGATGGCCGACACCCTGAAGGTGACGCTGCTGTCGACCACCGCCCTCTCGGGTCGGGAGGGGTGCCACTTCGCCTGGGAGGGGGGCTACCGCGAGTTGGGGGATCAGGCGTTCGCCGTGCTGGCCCGCGACATCCACCGCGGCCCCGGCGAGGGCGTGTCCGCCCCGAACCCGCGGTCGGCCGCCTTCACCGACGCCCGGCGAACCCAGGTGGTGATCCAGCTCCGCAGCCTCGACCCGCTGACCGTCCAGGTCGGCGCGGGCACCGACTTCACGATCGACGGCAGCACCGCCACGGTCACCGGGGTCGAGTACCGCGAGGGAGGGCGGCTCGTGCTGAACCTGTCCGGTCCGGCCGACGGCGCGACCGGGGTGAGTTACCGCGGCGACGCCGGGCCCTGGTGCGTCAACGCCACCGGGGTCGGCCTGCTGGCCTTCCAGGGGCTTCCGGTGGCCGCGGGATAGCGATCGGGGGACGAGCCCGATCCGGCTCCCGCCACGCGGGAGCTCAGTCGAAGGCGGCGACCCGGCTGTCCTGCCGGCCGATGAGGCGCCGGAGCCCGGCCAGTGGCGCCGGCCGCTCCGCCAGCTCCACCGGCCCCGGCGCCGGGGTGCGGGCCGGGGCGGCGGACACCGAGACGGTGAGGGCCAGCAGCACGACGATCCAGGTCAACCCGTCCACCGACAGCGGGTTCCAGACGACCTCGGTGAACGAGTAGACGACGAGGAGTACCAGCGGTGCCTTGCCGGTGAAGGCGTGCCCGTCCTCGACGTTGCGGTGCAGCAGGGTGGCCATCCACAAACCGAACAGGGTCAGCGCGACCAGCCCGCCGGAGAAGATGACCAGGACGTACCCGGAGTGGAAGAAGTGGGTCGGAGCCTGCCCGACGTCCTGTAGGTAGTACCACTTCGAGACGCCCACGCCGACGGCCTCCCGCCCGCTGAGGTACTCGCGGGCGGCGACCCAGATGTTGCCGCGGTTGCTCAGCGTGGTCTTCGACGCGCTCCACATCAGGTACGTGGCGGCGGTCAGCGCCCCGACGACGAGTGCCACGCAGAGCGCGAAGGGGATCCGCGGGCTCGGTCGCAGGCGCTGCACGAGCAGTGCGCCAAGCATCCAGACGGCTACCGCCCCGACGGCCAGGTAGCTGGTGCGGGAGCCGGTGGCGACGATCACGAGCAGGCAGAACGACGCCGTCGCCACCAGTTCGGCGCGGCGCATGGCACAGAACGCGGCGACCAGGGTGAACGAGGCCAGCATGGCCGCGTAGTTCTCCGAGTTGTAGAAGCTCTTGAACAGCGCCCCGGCCACCGAGCACTTCTCCAGCTTCCCGCCGGTGCAGGCGCGCCACGACTGCCCGTACACCGCGGTCGGTATGGTCAGCAGCACCAGGACCGCCAGCCCGGTGTACGCCATCGCCCGTACGTTCACGGCGGTGCGGGCGGCCATCAGCCAGACGGCGAGCAACAGGAGCCCGGCCGCCGCGTACGCCGGCAACCGTGACCCGTAGATCCCGCTGCCGGTGACGACGTCGATGAGGGCACACCAGACGAGTAGACCGCCGGCCATCGCCAACGAGATCCGCAGCCACAGGTCGGACGGGCCGCGGAGGACAGCGCGGCCCGAGAGCACCAGCCAGGCCAGCAGGGCGACCACCAGCACGCCGATCAGCGCGGAGCTGTGGCTGCCGACGAGAGCCGGGGCCGCGTTGGTGAGCACCGCGAATCCGACCAGGGCGACCGCCGATGCGGGGTCACCGAAGGCGGCGGCGACGGACCGCCGTGTTCGGATCAACCACAGAGCCACCGCAACGCCACCGACGGTCAGTAGGACACCGAAGATGGTGGTCACGTCAGACCCTTTCTCGGTCAGGTGCCGCCGCCGGTTCGACGACGGCATCGTGGTGCGGGTGTCGCCGCAGGGCAATGACGAGGCACCCCCACAGCAGGATGCCGAGCAGGGCGTCGCACAGGAGGCTCGACACGACCGCACCCTGCCATCCGTAGGCGGGGATGAGCCACACGTTGAGCCCTGCGTTGACGACGCCCACCGCGATCTGGCATACCGTACGACGGCCTTGGAGCCGACTTCCAGAGAGGGCGTCCGCGGCCAGGTAGTGGATCGACTTGAGAACCAGGATCGCGCTGAGGCCCTGTAGCGCCAGGGTCGCCGCCTCGTACTCCGGTCCGAAGATCAGCGGCATGGTCCAGGCCATCGCGACCAGCAGCAGGCTGCTCGGCACGCTGAACATCAGGAAGCGGGGCAGCAGGCGACGGGCGAGCCCGAGCGCCGCCCGGGGGCCCTCGCGGCCGACCTCGAAGAAGCGGGGGTAGGCCACCGCGGACATCGACCGGGCCGGCGTGTACGCGAAGTCCACCACCCGGTAGGCAGCGGCGTAGATCGCCGCCGCCTCGGTGGTGCCGATCCGGGACAGCATGACCTTGTCGATGTCGTTGTAGACCGTCTGAGCGGAGAGACCGACGGCGAACAGCAGTCCGCTGCGGGCCTGGCCGAGCGCCGGCCCGAGGGACCAGGAACCACCTCCGCCGCCGCGCAACCCGTACCAGGTCGCCACCAGGCAGACCACGGCGGAGACGGCCAGCGCGGTGAGGGCCCAGTCACGCAGGGAGATCGGCTCGTCCGCCGCGGCGAGGGCCAGCGCACCGATCAGCCGGAACACGTGTAGCAGGGCGGGGATGACCGAGGCGACGAAGACCTTGCCCCGGGCCTGCACCGACGCGGCCACCGCCTCGATGAGTCGCCAGGCCACGAGGTCGGCGGCAGCGAGGCACAGCATGTCGACCGCGCGGACCTCGTCACCCCAGATCGCCACGCCGGCCGCACTGACCAACACGGTCGCGCCCACACCGAAGACGACGGTCAGGACCAGGCCCCGCGTGAGGTGCCGGGCCCACTCGCGGGGCGCCTCGGCGTAGCTCTGGAAGATCAGACTCGGTGCCCCGGCGGACGCGAATGGGGAGACCACGGCGACGAGGGCGGTGACGCCGACGAACAACCCGTAGGTGTCGATCGACATCTCCCGGGCCAGCAGGACGAACAGCACGCCCTGCGCGAGGGTCCGGAGCAGCGTGCCGGTGAAGAACTTCCCGGATCGCTTCAGGAAGGTGTCGCGTCCGCTCGGGGGACGCCGGTGCGACCGTGGCCGCGGCGCGGTCGGCTCGATGGAGCCGACCGCGGCGGGGGGCGTACTCACCGGTTCAACGCCTCCACCCACTGGCGGCTGACCTCGGCGGGATCCAGTGCCGCGCAGCGGGCATGCCAGGACTTCTCGAAGTCGGCCAGGGTTGGCCGCTGGGCGCCGGTCAACCGGAGCACCACGTCCGCGAGGGCGGCGGGCGACGTGTCCGCCGCCAACGCGCCCGGCACGAAGGTCGGGATCATCTCGTCCAGCGCGGGCACCGGGAGGGCCGCCACCGGTAGTCCCGCCTCGGCGGCCTCGACCAGGCTGAAGCCGAAGGTCTCGGCACGGGACGGATGCACCAGGAGGTCAGCTTCGGCAAGCAGCTGCGCGACGCCCGGCACCCGCCCCAGGAATGAGGTGCGGTGTTGCACGCCCAGTTCCTGGGCTTTCGCGTGCAGCAGATCCCGCTCCTCACCGTCACCGGCGAGAGTGAGGTGGTACGCCTCCGGCAGCAGGGCCAGCGCCGAGAGGGCGCACGAGTGGTTCTTGTACGGGCGGAAGGCGGCGGTGGTGAGGAGGTTGATCCGCCGGTGGTCCACCACCTCGCGGGGTGCGACGAATGGCCGAGGTGGCATCGGGTTGGTGATGGTGACCACCGGCTGCCCCGGCGCGAGCTGCTGGACCGTGCGGGCGACGCCGTTGGAGACGGCGACGACGAGCCGTGGGCGCAACCCCTTGAGCCGCGAGAACCGGGCGAGCGTCCGCACCCGTCGGTCGATCCGTAGTCGTTCGGGCAGCAGCGAGTGCTCCCAGGCGACGTAGCTGCGGCCGGATCCGGCGAGGGCGGCACCGACGGGCACGCTGCCCCACAGGCCGCTGGCCACGATCTGGACGTCCGGTGCCAGGCTCTGTAGCCGCCGCCGCAGGGGCGGAACGGCCTCCATCAACCGGGTGATCCGGGAACCGAGGCCCAGGGTGTCGACGGCCAGGTCGGCCAGTTCGGCTGGCACCCCCCGGGACACGACGGTTGCCGAGACCTCGACGCCCTGGGCCTGGAGGCCGCGGATCAGCAGCGCCGCCGCCAGCTCCATGCCGTAGAGGGGTTCGAGCTGCGGCAGAACGAAGTGCAGACGCATCAGTGTGGCCGTTCGCTCTCAAGCGGTCGAGTGGGGCTGCTGGGGGCCTTCGACTTGCGCATGGCGACCCGTTCGAGGGTCGACCGGGGCACCAGCCCGAGCGCCGCCAGCACCGCGTTCCGGGCGGACGGTGGGGAGTTGCGGCGGATCGCCCGCACCATCTCCCGTACGCCTTCCCGGTCTCGGGCCTGGAGAGCGTAGCGGAGGGTCTGGGCCGCGATGAAGTCCGAGAAGGTTCCCGGCGCCCACACTCCCTCCCAGCGCCGGGCCCAGTGCCAGGAGGTACGCCAGTCCGCGCCGGCCGAGATCGACCCGGGGCTGCCGACCGTGTAGACGGCCGTCGCCTCCTCCACCTGGACGATCTTCACCCGGGGCAGCCGGGCGACCCGGACCAGCCAGTCCCAGTCCTGGTGCCGGGGGAGCGTCTCGTCCCAGCGGCACTCGGTCGCCAACTCGTACGTCGTCAACAGCGTCGACGTGGGCAGCGACTGCCGGCCGATGCCGAGGTGACGGCGGCGGAACAGGTAGTCCTCCGGCAGCATGCCGTCGGGGATCACCTCGGCGGGGGCCGGTGCCGCGAGCGGCTCGGCGCCGTCCTTGCGCTGCAGGATCCGGGACGACACGACGGGGCGGAACCCGGCTGCCGCAACCCGTTCGAGCGCGGGCACCTGTGCCGCCAGCTTGGTCGGCAGCCAGGTGTCGTCGTCGTCGAGGAACGCGACATGGCTGCCCGGGATGGCATGGGAAACCCCGAGGTTGCGGGCGTACGACCCGCGCCGGCCGCCGCCGGTGCAGACCACCTGGTCGATGTGCCGTCCCAGGTCCCGCACCGTCTGCGGCACCTCCGGGGTGTCACAGACCACCACGATGTGTACGGATGCGCCCTGCTGGGAGCGGGCGGAGAGCACCGCGTCGGCGATGCTGGGGCGGCCCGTGGTGGGGATCACGACGGATACGTTCGGCATTGCGTTCTCCATGCGTTGGGGGTACGACCGGCGCACCGCCGGGTACGGTCGTCGGCCGTACCCGGCGGTGTCTCGGTGCGTGGGCGGATCAGCGGCCGCCGGCGCGGAACACCTCGGTCACCGTACGGAGCACCACCTTGACGTCGAGCCAGAGGGACCAGTTCTCGATGTAGTAGTTGTCGAAGCGCGCCCGGTCGGAGATCGGGGTGTCGCCGCGCAACCCGCTGACCTGCGCCAGGCCGGTGAGTCCGACCGGGACGCGGTGCCGCATCGCGTACTGGGGGTATTCGGCCGAGAACTTCTCCACGAAGTAGGGACGCTCGGGCCGGGGCCCGACCACACTCATGTCACCCCGGAGGATGTTCCAGAGCTGCGGAAGCTCGTCGAGGGACGTCCTGCGCATGATCCGGCCGATCGGTCCGACCCGGCGGTCGTTGGCGATGGACCAGTTGGTCTGCGACTCGTGCTCGTCGACGGGACGCATGGACCGGAACTTGATGATGTTGAACGGTCGACCGTGCCGACCGATCCGCTCCTGGTAGAAGAAGATGCCGGGGCCGCCGTCGATGAGCGTGGCGACCGCGCAGACGAGGAGCACCGGGCTCAGCAGCAGCAGCGCCACCGTGGCGAACGCGATGTCCGACGCGCGCTTGAGCGCCGACTGCGGGCCGGAGAGGGTGATGTCGCCGATGCTGACGACCGGGACCGCGCCGATGTGGTCGCCGTGTGAACGGGACCCCCAGAGGGGTGTGGCCGCCCACAGGTCGCACTCCGCCGTCCGGGGCCGGGACAGAAGCTCCATGAGCGCGGTCTCCGAGCAGTTCGCGTCCGCGACGATCACCACGTCGCACTCGCGCAGCCGGACCAGACTGTCGAGGTCGTCGAGGGAGCCGATCAGCGGCAGTGCCGACGGGCCGTCCGGGGTGTCGACACAACCCACGAAGCGCAGACCGTACTGGGGGTAGCGGCGCAGGAGCCGGGCGAGTTCCACGGCGGTGGGGCCACTGCCGACGATGATGGTGTTGTGCTCGACCCACCGGCGCTTGCGGGCGACGATGGCGAATTCGCGGGTCACGGCCCGTCCGAGGATGACCAGCCCGGCCGACGCGGCGACGCCGCGGGTGAAGCCGAAGACGTACTCGGCGGATTCGTGCCGCATCGCCGCGACGATGGCGACGGCTGAGGCCGCGGCCAGCAGGCGCCCGCAGAGGCTCGGCACCTCGTCGAGGAAGCTCACGTGCCGGCGCGCCCGGTAGAGGCCACCGCTGGCGAAGATGATCACCGTCAGCACCGTCATGGCCAGCGTTCCGCGCCAGTACTGCTGGGTGACCAGCAGTGGCGTCAACAACGCCAGCACGTCGACCGGCGCGGTCATCATCCAGGCCCGCAGCCATCGGGTCCGGGTCGAGGCACGCGAGCTGGCGTACGGGAGGACGGCGGTGGTGTCCAGGCCGGCGCGAGGCTGGGGCTCTTCAGCTGCCGGCGCCGGCGCCGGTGCCGGTGCGGTGGAGCGCCGGTCGACGGGCGAGGGGAAGGCCGGGGGCTGGAAGGCCGGGGGCTGGAAGGCCGGGGGCTGGAAGGCCGAGGGCTGGAAGACCGGGGACTCGAAGGCGGGAGGGCGACTCCCGCCCTGGCTCCCCTCGTCGTCCCCCTCACCGTCGCCCTGGGCGGTCATGGCGGTGCCGTCGCGGTCGGCGGCCGGGACCGGCCGATGCCACATGGCAGGCTGACTGGACATTATGGACCTCCCCGTGAGAACCGACTGACCTGGCCGGTCCGTGGTGCGAGACAAGGTTGCGGTCGACGAACCGACCGCCGACCTGGTGTGTTACTTGGAACTGGCGAGAATTTCGTCGACGGAGTCCCGGCGTACGGCATCGTAGAAGGTCTTTGCCTTCTCGTTGTTCGCGAAGACGACACTCTCGCTGCCCACCCGACCGGTGCCCTTCGTGGGGCTGGTGACGAAGGTGAGGTTACGGCCGCGCAGGTTCCGCAGGTCTGTCGCCATGCTGACCAGCGACATGTTCTCGTCCACCGACACGGCGCTCGAGGTCGCCTTGACGAAGGAGTTGAGCCGCCCCGGGTTGGTGACGATGCCGCCGGAGACGGCCTTGTCGAGGATGGCCTTGATGACCTGCTGCTGGTGCCGGATGCGCGCGAAGTCGCCGTCGGCGAACTGTTTGCGCTGGCGGGAGTAGTCCAAGGCCGTCTCGCCGTCCATCCGCTGCATTCCCTGCTCGAACTTGCGGAACGGCGGGTGGATCGAGGTGAAGGACTTCTCCGCATTGATGTTGACGCCGTCGAGGGCGTCGATGATTTCCTTGAAACCGGCGAAGTCGACAATCATGACATGGTCGATTCGCACCGTGGTGAACGATTCGACTGTTTGCACCATCAGCGGAACGCCACCCCAGGCGTACGCCGCGTTGATCTTCGCGTCCCGTCCGCCGTGCTCCCCGTTCTTCGCCTTCGGCACGCTCACCCAGGTGTCCCGGGGGATCGAGACGAGTTGCGCGCTGGACCGGTCCTTCGGGATGTGCGCGACGATGATGGTGTCCGTGCGCGAGCCGCCCGTGCTGTCCGGGTCGCGGGAATCGCTGCCCAGGATCAGGATGTTCATCGCGCCGCCCGCCACCGCCTGCGGACGTCCCTCCTCGGGAACGTCGGCGAAGGCGTCGACCCGGTCGATGTCCTTCTCGACGGAGCGCAGATAGAGGGCGCCACCGATCATGCCGCCGCCGCCGAGGATCGCCACGACCACCAGGCAGGTGATCAGGACGCGACGCCAACGAGGGCCACGACGTCGCCGCTTGCCCCCGGTCGGGACATCCTCGTACGGGTCGACTGCGTGTGGATCGACGAATTCGGTGTCGGCATCGGTGTACCGCTGAGCACCAGACATGCGGGCGATGCTACTGATTGCCCGTGCCTGTTGCGCACCCTCGTCCTTTCGGTTATCGCAGGGTGCCAACCGGCGCGGCGAACCCGACCCTGTGTTCGGGCGGACGACCGGTAACGCCGGCCCGGGAGCGCTTTCAAGGGCTTATTCTGCGGGCCCGCAAGGGGGGTTGGGGACAATGCCACCAACGGCTTTTGCGATGGCCTTCCCGTTGCCTCCCGATTGCTGCTACAACGGCACTCGTGGATCGCATCGAACTCCGCCGGGCCATCGCACGTACCCCGTTCGCCCCGATTGCCGCCTTTCCCAAGAGGTTTCGCACCATCGCACGGCACGACGCGAAGGTGCTGCGTCGCTCGGCGCGTTGGCTGCTGACGTCGCGCGAGCATCACAACTACACGTACGACCTGACCCCGTTGAGCCGTGGCCACCTCGCCTGGTTCGTCAGCGTGGTCTGCGACATCCCCGTCAAACAGGTACGGGCATACCTCGGCGAGATCGAGTCGGACGACACCCTCCGCCAGCACCTCCTGGCCGCGATCGCCGCCTCCGACCGGCGTCGCCTCGCCGACAGGGAGATTCGCTACGCCCGGCGGATCGGCTGGTACGCCATCGTCCGGGCCACCCGCCCGGCTCACATCGTCGAGACCGGTGTCGACAAGGGACTCGGCAGCGTCGTCCTGGCGGCGGCCCTGCTGCGCAACGCGCAGGAGGGGCACCCGGGCCGGGTCACCTCGCTGGACATCAACCCCGAGGCCGGCTACCTCGCCCGGGTCGCGCCCTGGTCGGAGGTCGTCGACCTGGTCATCGGCGACTCGATCGCGTCGATCGGCGCGCTGGACCGCCCGGTCGACCTCTTCCTGCACGACAGCGACCACAGCCGTGCCCACGAGAAGCGTGAGTTCGACGCCGTCGAGCCCAAGCTGGCGCCCGGCGCGCTCCTGCTCACCGACAACGTCACCAGCACCAACGTGCTCGCCGAGCACGCCGAACGCACCGGCCGGCGGTTCCTCGCCTACCGGGAGAGCCCGGCGAACCACTGGTACCCGGGCGACGGGATCGGCGTGGCATGGTAGCCGGGTGCGGCTGACCTCGATTCACACGTACCCGGTCAAGGGTTGTCACCGGCTCGACCACGACGGCGCGTTGGTGCAGCCGTGGGGCCTGGCCGGCGACCGGCGCTGGATGGTGGTGGACGCCGACGGTGTCGGCGTCACCCAGCGGGACACGACCCGGCTGGTCGGCCTGCGGGCCGCGGTTCGTCCCGGAGGGCTGTCGCTGCGCGCCGAGGGGCAGCCCGACCTCGACGTGCCGGAGCCGTCCGCCGGTGAACCGGTCGGGGTGCGTACCTTTCGCAGCCGCACCTTCCCGGTCCCCGCGCTGCCGGCCGGCCCGGCGGCCGACGACTGGCTCGGCACCCTGCTCGGCCGACCGGTCCGGCTGGTCTGGCTGGCCCAGCCGACCCGCCACCTGGCCGCCGGCGACCGCGAACACGACACCGGCGACCAGGTCAGTTTCGCCGACGCCTACCCGCTCCTGCTGGCCAACACCGCCTCGCTCGACGTTCTCAACGACTGGCTGGCCGAGGCGGGGGAGGAGCCGGTGCCGATGACCCGGTTCCGACCCAACCTGGTGGTCGGCGGCGCGCCGGCCTGGGCCGAGGACGACTGGGTCGGCCGGTCGATGCGCATCGGCGACCGGTGGTTCCGCGCCGCCGGGCCGTGCGACCGCTGCGTGGTGACCACCACCGACCAGGAGACCGGGGTACGCACGAAGGAGCCGCTGCGCACCCTCGGCCGGCACCGCAACATTCGGCAGAAACTCCTTTTCGGACTGAACCTCGTGCCGATGGACAGTGGGCCGGTGGCCGTGGGCGCGCCGGTCGTCATCGCGCCCTGACCGCAGCGTCGGTCGTCATCGCGCCCTGACCGCAGCGTCGGTCGTCATCGCGCCCTGACCGCGGCGTCGGTCGTCATCGCGCCCTGACCGCGGCGCCGACCGGCAATCCGCACGCTCCGATCACCGTCCGTCGATGCTGTCTTAGCTTTGGCTTAGCCCGCTTGTCGCTGCGCGGCCGGGTCCGGCACCATCGCCGTCGTGACGGATGGAAGCGCTGTCGACATCACCATCGACCTGGACCATCCTGCGCAGGACCGGCCCGCGCCGTCGTCCGGCGCGAAGCCGTGGCTGATCGCGGCCGGTGTCACCGTCCTCGCGGCGACACTCGGGCTCACCCTCACCCTGCGCTCCGGCTCCACCCCGGCCTGCGCCGCCGGTCGGACGCTCGCCGCCGCGCCGCCCACCGGCACCGCGACCCACAGCGGCAAGGCGACCTTCTACGACTCGAACGGCACCGGCGGCAACTGCTCGAACCCGGCGGCCCCGGCCAACCGGCTCTACGTCGCGCTCGGCCCGACGGAATACTCCGCCGGTGCCGCCTGCGGTGGTTTCCTCGAAGTGGTCGGCCCGAAGGGCACCGTCCGGGTGCTCATCATGGACCAGTGCCCGGAGTGCGAGCCCGGCCACCTCGACCTGTCCCGTGAGGCGTTCGCCCGGATCGCCGAACCGGTGCAGGGTCTCGTACCGGTCACCTACCGCGCGGTGGTCGACCCGCCGCTGCCCGGACCGCTCACCTTCCGAATCAAGGAGGGCGCGTCGCAGTGGTGGTTCGCCGTACGCGTCGGCAACCACGGCAACCCGCTGCGCTCGGTCGAGGTCCGGCAGGGCGGCAGCCGCCCCTGGCAGTCGGCCGTCCGGCAGGACTACAACTACTGGCTCATCGCCTCCGGCGCCGGGCCGGGCCCCTTCCAGGTCCGGGTCGCCGACGTGTACGGAAACCGGGTCACCGTCGGCGGCATTCGGATGGCTCCAGGACAGGTGCAGAACAGCGCGGTCCGGATGTACGCACCCGGCGGCGGGGCGGCGCCGCGTCCGTCCGCGTCGGCCCGCCAGCGGAGCAACCGACCCGCCGGCACGCCGACGCCGACCCGCCGCCCGGTCGAGGTGACGAGGACGAGCGCGCCGGCCACCGACGCGCCGGCCACCAGTTCGGCTCGGGCGAACGCCCGGTGGTGCACGGGCTGACCGCTCAGTCGGCCTGCGTCAGATCAAGCCACATCAGGATCTCGTCGCGGTCGTCGTCGGGCGCCACCCGCAGCGCTCCGGGCAGGCGGCCGATCTCCCGGTACCCGAGGCGTCCGTAGAACTTGTCCAACCCCAGCCCGTCGCGGACCGTGACGTGCAACGCCTCGTGGCCGAACTCCCGGCCCAGCCGGGTCGCCTCCGCCATCAGCGCCGCGCCGCAGCCGGTGCCCTGGGCGTCCGGGTGGACCATCACCCGCTTCAGCACACACCAGTGCGCCTTGAGCGGGAAGCGGTTGTCAGCAAAGATCAGCATGGCCGCCAGCCGGTCCCCGGTGTAGCCGACCAGCAGCCGGTCCGGTCCGTCGGCGATGCCGGCGAAGGTGGGATCGGCGATGACGCGTACGTCGGCGGCGGTGACCGGTGGCACGAAACCGACCGCGCCGCCGGCGTTGCTGACGTCCGCCCAGAGGTCGACGATCTCGTCGCGTAGCCGCGGGGTCAGGTCGGGGTCGAGAACGAAGCGCAGACTCACGCCCGCCATCCTGACCCGACGACCAGGCTCGCGACCCGCGACAGTGATGCACCCGACGACCAGGCTCGCGACCCGCGACAGTGATGCACCCGACGACCAGACCCGCGACCCGCGACGTTGACGCGCCCGACGACCGCGGGCGCGTGGCGTGCCCGACCACACCGCGTCGGCACGCGGCTGTGTTGACCAGTGCGGGAGAGGGGATTCGAACCCCTACGCCCTTTCGGACAATAGGACCTAAACCTATCGCGGCTGCCGTTACGCCACTCCCGCCAACCCGCTGAGTCTAGAGCGTCCTGCCGCGCCGGTGTCGAGCCCCGGCCGCACGGAGTGCGGCAGCGGGAGAGCCGTGACTCACCGTGTGCCTCGCGGTGGCGGGCCGCTGTGGCGGATCAGTCCAGGCCGAGGTCGCGGCGGAGCTTGGCGACGTGCCCGGTGGCCTTGACGTTGTAGAGCGCCCGCTCGACCTTGCCGTCGGCGTCGATCACGAACGTCGAGCGGATCACGCCGGTGACGGTCTTTCCGTACAGCTGCTTCTCGCCGTACGCGCCGTAGGCGGTCAGCACCGCCCGGTCCGGGTCCGAGACCAGCGGGAAGGTGATCGCGTCGCGCTCACGGAACTTCGCCAGCTTCTCCGGCTTGTCGGGGGAGATGCCGACCACCTCGTAGCCGGCGGCCTGGAGCGAGGCGAGCGAGTCGCGGAAGTCGCAGGCCTGCTTGGTGCAGCCCGGGGTCATCGCGGCCGGGTAGGCGTACAGGACGACCTTGCGGCCCCGCAGGTCGGCGAGGGAGAGCTGGTCACCGGTGTCGGTGGCGAGGGTGAACTCGGGCGCGGGGTCACCGGGGGAGAGCCGGTCGGGCGCGGTCATGGCCCGACCCTACCGCCGGACCGGCGGGCACTGCCGTCGCCGGGTGGAGCGCGTCGGCCCGTGAAGGTCAACTCGTGGTTCTGAAAGTCGGGGCATCAAGGGGCCCGGGATGCCCCGGCTTTCAGGAGGGCGAGTCGATCACCGGGACGCGGGCGGGCGGAGCTGACCGGGAAGTGATCAAGGCCATCCGTTGTTGCCAGACTCTGGCAACAACGATGCTTGGGAAATAGGCTGACCCACGCCGGCCCGGCCGGGCCGCTGACGCGTGGGAGGTCGCGTGGAGACACTGGCGATGCACATCTCGAACGGGATCATCGATGGTCCCGTGGCGGCGGTCTTCGCTGCGCTCGCTCTTGCCGCACTCACCGCCTGCGTGCTGCGCGCCCGGCGCGACCTGGACGACCGGCTGGCCCCGATGGCGGGCCTGGTGGCGGCATTCATCTTCGCCGTCCAGATGCTCAACTTCCCGATCTTCACGGCCGGCGTCAGCGGCCACCTGCTCGGCGGGGCGCTCGCCGCCATGCTGGTCGGCCCGTGGGTCGGCGCGCTCTGCGTCGCCGTGGTGCTTGTCGTACAGGCACTCATCTTCGGCGACGGCGGCGTGGCGATGCTCGGCCTCAACATCACGAACATGGCGCTGCTCGGCACCGCCGTGGCGTACGTGCTGATCGCGGTGCTGCTGCGGGTGCTGCCCCGTACGCGGGCCGGCCTGGCCGTGACCGCGTTCGTCGCCGCGATGATCAGCGTGGTGGTCGCGTCGCAGGGCTTCGTCCTGCAGTACTGGCTGGGTGGCACCACCGACCTGGGTAACAACCTGGGTGGTCTGGCCGGCACGATGGCCGGCGTCCACCTGCTGATCGGCATCGGCGAGGGCCTGATCACGGCCACCACCGTGCTCACCGTCGCGAAGGTACGCCCCGACCTGGTGTACGCGCTGCGTTCCCTCCGCGCGCCCGCCGCCCCCGCCGTCCCGGTCCCCGGAGGTGTCCGATGAAGAACCGTCAATGGGCCTTCCTGGCCGGCGGCCTGCTGGTCGCCCTGCTGCTCGCCGGCGTGGTCAGCAACTACGCCTCGTCCCACCCGGACGGGCTGGACTCGTCGCTGCTCAAGGGCTGCACCGTCGACGCCGACGACAACATCGTCGGCGGGAGCTGCCCGGCCCAGCAGGCCCGCGACCACGAACTCGCCGACAGCCCACTGGCCGACTACGGCGTACGGGGCGTGGGCAACAGCTTCGTCTCCACCGGCCTCTCTGGGGTGCTCGGGGTGCTGGTCACCTTCGCGATCGGGGCCGGCGGGTTCTGGTTGCTGCGCCGCCGGGGCACCACACCGACCGACGGCGACGCGACGACGGCCACCGAGGGCGACGCCGCGACGTCGACCGGCGACCGGCGCCACGCCGACGCCAACGGCTGAGCAGGGGAACGCGGATGGGTGCCGGTCACGGGCACGTGCTGTACCGCGAGTCGGACTCGCCGGTGCACCGGCTCCCGCCCGAGGTGAAGATCGTGGCGATGGTGGTCTTCACCATCGCCGTGGTGGCCACCCCGCGCGAGGCGTTCTGGGCCTTCGGCGGGTACGCCCTGCTGGTGGCGGCGGTGGCGGCGCTGGCCCGGGTGGGCCCGCGCTGGTTGCTCGGCCGAGCGTTGATCGAGCTGCCGTTCGTGCTGTTCGCCGTCGCCCTGCCGTTCCTCGGCAGCGGCGACCGGATCGAGGTGCTGGGCCTGCGCCTGTCCGAGGACGGCCTGCACGGGGCGTGGAACATCCTGGCCAAGGGCACCCTGGGGGTGCTCGCCTCGCTGCTGCTCGCCGCGACCACCACCACCCGGGATTTGATCGTGGGGCTGGACCGGCTGCGCTGCCCGCAGGTGCTCACCCAGATCGCCACGTTCATGCTGCGCTACCTCGACGTGCTGGTCGGCGAGGCGCGGCGGATGCGGGTGGCCCGGATCTCCCGTGGTGACGACCCGCGCTTCCTGTGGCAGCTGCGCGGCTTCGCCGCCGGGATCGGGGCGTTGTTCCTACGCGCCTTCGAGCGCGGCGAGCGGGTCTATCTGGCGATGCTGTCCCGGGGTTACACCGGGCGGATGCCCGCCGTGTGGCAGGGCGAGGGCGCGGCGAGCGTCGGCCAGTGGCTGGTCGCGGCGACGGTGCCGGTGTTGGCGGCCTCCATCGCCGCCACCGCCGTCGTGCTGTCATGATCGGAGTCGTGCAGACCGCTGTCTCGCTGGACGTCCGGGGCGTTCGCTACGCGTACCCGGACGGGCACGTCGCCCTGCACGGGGTGGACCTGACCGTGCCGCGCGGCGACCGGGTGGCGCTGCTCGGGCCCAACGGCGCCGGCAAGACCACGCTGGTGCTGCACCTCAACGGCATCCTCACCCCGACCGAGGGCATCGTGAACGTGGGCGGGCTGACGGTCACCCCGGATCGGGCCACCCTGGCCGAGGTGCGTCGCCGGGTGGGCATCGTCTTTCAGGACCCGGATGACCAGCTGTTCCTGCCCACCGTGGCGGAGGATGTGGCGTTCGGGCCGGCGAACCTGGGCCTGCGCGGGGCCGAGTTGGCCGCCCGGGTCGACGAGGCGCTCACCGCGGTGGGGATGAGTGAGCACCGGGACCGGGCGCCGCAGCACCTGTCGTTCGGGCAGCGCCGCCGGGTGGCGGTGGCCACCGTGCTCGCCATGCATCCGGAGATCCTGGTGCTCGACGAGCCGTCGTCGAACCTGGACCCGGCGGCCCGCCGTGAGCTGGCCGAGATCCTGCGCGGCCTGCCGGTGACCCTGCTGATGGTCACCCACGACCTGCCGTACGCGGCGGAGCTGTGCGAGCGCTCGGTGATCCTGGACCAGGGCCGGATCGTCGCCGACGCCCCCACCAACACCCTGCTCCGCGACACCGCCCTGCTGACAAGACACCGCCTGGAACTGCCCTACGGCTTCACCCCGCAGGCGTAGACCCGCGCTGCGCGGCCTCCGCCCGCGGTGCCCTGGCGGTGGCGCGGGAGGCGGCGTGCAGGCGGAGGATGCCGGCGAACGTCGCGCCGGTGCCGGTGATCAGGAGCACCGCCACCATGACCCGGGCGACCTCCGGCGACCAGGGCACCGGGGCGATGGCGCGGGCGAACACGGCGGCGTTCGCCGCTCCGGCGAACAGCGCCAGGCAGGCCCCGGCCAGCGCGACCACGAAGTCGGCGGCCGGGCGACGGCGCAGCGCGTACCAACCGGCGGCGATCGCGCCGACGCCGGTGAGCAGCGACCAGACCTGCCCGGACAGCAGCCCGACCAGCACCCCGCCCACACCCTGGGCGCCCGCGTCCAGCTCGCGCCCCACCGGGTACCCGACGGCCAGCGCGCCGCCGACGATCAGCAACGCGCCCAGTGCGGACAACGCGCGGGCACCGGCCGGGGCGGTGGCCGCGGCCAGGCCGAGCGCGCCCACCGCGAGCAGCCCCACGACGGTCAACGCCCACCAGGTGTACGCGTCCGGCGGCGGCACCCAGTCCAGCGTGCCCCCGATCACCACCGGGTCGGCGCCGTCGCGCAGCGGGACGGTCCAGTCCCGGACCCGGTGCTCGCGGTCGGGGGCGGTGCGTACCGCCGCCGGTGGCGAGGACTCCTGCCAGAGCGCGCGCTGGTCGTGCCAGCGGGCCGTGGCGCCGTCGGCGATCCGCCGCCAGGACGGTGGGGCGGCCGGGTCGGCCTCGGCCGGCAGCGCGGTGTCCCCGGTGATGGTGCGGTTCAGGTAGGTGGCGGGGGAGCGGCTGTTCTCGTAGACCCCGTCCGGGCCGACGCGCAGGTACGGCTCCCCGGAGTAGCCGATGACCTCGACGGCGCGGCCGGTGCGGTTGGTCAGCTCCAGTCGGGCGCCCGCCTCGATGACGCGTACCTCCAGCCCTGGCCGAGCCGGGGTCACGCCGGTGGTCCGGGTGCGGTAGTCGGTGCCGTCCGGCGCGTCCCCGCCGTGCGCGGCGGCGGGCGCCGCGCCGAGCAGGGTCGCCAGGCCGGCTGCGGCGGCGACCAGGCCGGCGCGACCCAGCAGCGTACGGATCACTTGCCGGCCGCCGCCACGGCTGCGGTGAGAGCGTCCGGGGTGGGGTTCTCGACGGGCTGACCGTTGACCCTGACGGTCGGTGTGCCGGTGACGTTGCTGCGGCTGGCGTCGTCGGTGACGTGTTCGGTCCACGTCCGGTACGTCTCGTCCTTCACACAGCCGGCGAAGGCGGCCCGGTCGAGGCCCACCCCGACGCCGATGTCGATCAGTTGGTCGTCGGTGAGCCCGGCGCTGCCCTCCGGCGGCTGCTGGGCGAAGAGCGCCTTGGCGTAGTCGTGGTACTTGCCGCCCGCCGCGGCGCAGCCGGAGGCCGCCGACGAGCGGGTGGAGTACTCGGTGGTGGAGAAGCGGTTCAGGAATGCGACCGGGTGGTAGACCACCTTCGCCTTGTTCTCGGCCACCAACTGTTCGAGTGTCGACCCACTGGTCTGCTCGAACTGCTTGCAGATCGGGCAGAGGAAGTCCTCGTAGACGTCGACGGTGACCGGGCCGCCGCCGGTGACGATGCCGGTGCCGGCCGCGTTGGCGCCGGGCGGGGTGATGAAGTCGCCGGAGCGCTGGTTGGACCAGACGACCCAGCCGACGACGCCGGCGACGACCAGGACGACGACCGCGGCGGCGGAGACCCAGATCGTGCGGCGGCGGCGCCGCTCGCGGGCGAGTTGCTCGCGGACCACCCGAGCGGCGTCCCGCTGCCCCTTGCGACTACTCATCCTCGTCCTCCACAACGGGTTCCCCGGACAACCACCCGTCCACCGATACCGGCGTACGCGGCCAGATCAGCAGAAATCCGGCCAGAATCAAGAATCCCAGGTCCCGGAGGATCTCCGGGAGGTAACTCGGGGCCTGCCCCGCCGCCAGTTGCCCGCCGCTGCCGAAGCAGCCGCAGTCGATCGCCAGCCCACGCGCCCACGCCGAGGCGATCCCCACGATGAAGACCACCAGCAGCGCGGCGGAGACCCCGGCGACGAGCCGGGTGGCCAGCCCGAGCAACAACAGCACGCCCAACGCCAGCTCGACGAAGGGCAGCGCCGCGCCGATCACCGTCGCCACGTCGTACGGCAGCACCTGGTACGCGTTCACCGCCCGCCCGGAGGCGGCCAGGTCGCTGACCTTCGACGCGCCCGCGACCAGCCACACGGCGGCCAGGCCGAGGCGGGCCGCGGTGCCGAGCCAGGGCCGGAGCGCGGGCCAACGGCCGGCCGGGGTGGAAGGGGGTGCGGTCACGCTCATTTGTCGTCCCGTCCGCGTCGGAAGTTCCCCGCTCAGCCGGTCAGGGCGTCGCCGACCGCCTCGACCAGCTCGTCGCGGGCCCGGGCGACCCGGGAACGGATGGTGCCCACCGGCACCCCTTCGACGGCGGCGGCCTCGGCGTACGACAGGCCGAGCAGTTGGGTGAGTACGAACGCGGAGCGCCGCTCGGCGCCGAGCCGGCGGACCAGGTCGGCGGCCCCGAGCTGGCCGGCCGGGTCCGGGTGCGGGCGGTCGGTGTACGCGTTCGCCGTCAGACGCTCGTCGAGTCGCCGACGCCGGATGACCGTGCGGAGGTGGTCGGCGCAGGCCCGCCGGGCGATGCCGAGCAGCCAGGTGCGGACGCTGGAGCGACCCTCGAACGCGGGCAGGGCCCGAAATGCCCGCAGGTAGGTCTCCTGGGTCAGGTCGTCGGCGCTGTCCGGGTCGACCAGGGCGGCGGCGAAGCGCCACACCTCGGCCTGGGTGAGCCGGACGAACGCCGCCTGGGCGGTCGGGTCACCGTCGCGGGCGGTCAGCGCCCACTCGGTTGCCGGGTCCCGGGCGACCTCGTCGACCGGCTCGGCCGGACCGGCGGCACCGGTGTCACGCGGGACAGGGATCACGACAAACCAGGTTACGCGGCACCCGGCGGCGCGTCAGGGTCGTTCGACCCCTGGATGGTCTGCGCCACGTCGGGAACTTTTCCCCACCACCGGCCGACTACCAGGTCATGACGCGCGACCGCAGAAGCGACCACCCCCCTCGGGTCGCCGAAGGGGACAACCATCGGCGACCATGGCCGGCATGACTGTCGCCCCCCGTCGCTGGGCCGCCCGGCTGGCCGCAGCCGCCGGCCTCCTGGTCACCCTCGTCGCCTTGCTGATCGCGCCAGCCACCCCGGCCAGCGCCCACGCGGTGCTGGAAAGCAGCAGTCCGGCCGCCGCGTCCATCGTGCCGAGCGGGCCGTCCGAGGTGACCCTGACGTTCAGCGAGTCGGTCCGCAAGGTGCCTGGCAAGATCCGGGTCATCGCGCCGGACGGGTCCCGGGCCGACCGGGGCGAACCGTCGTTCAGCGGCGGTGTCGTGACCATCCCGGTGGACCCGGGCGGCGCGCGCGGCACCTACCTGGTCAGCTTCCGGGTGATCTCCGCCGACAGTCACCCGGTCTCCGGGGCCTTCACCTACTCGGTCGGTGCCCCCTCGACCCCACCCGTCGACTCGGGCACGGACAGCCGCGCCAACCCGGTGGTGGGCACGGCCGTGAAGGTGGCCCGCTTCCTCGGCTACGCGGGCCTGGTCCTGCTGGTCGGGCCGGCGCTGGTGCTCGCCGCGCTCTGGCCGCGACGGCTCTCCCGGCGCGGGCCGACCCGGCTGGCCTGGACCGGCCTCGGCCTGGTGGCCTTCGCCACCCTCGCCGACCTGTGGTTGCAGGTGCCCTACACGGCCGGTGGTGGTCTGTTCGAGGTCACCGGCGAGGGGTTCGGCAGTGTCTTCGGCAGCGCCTTCGGTGCCGCCCACCTGGTCCGACTCGGCCTGCTGGCGGCGTCCGTCTTCCTGCTCCGCCCGCTGCTGGCCCGGCCGGCCGGCCGGGCGGACGCGATCATCCTGGCCGTGCTCGGCGGCGCCGCACTGCTGACCTGGCCGCTGGCCGGGCACCCGGCGGCCTCCCCGGCGCCGGCGGTCTCGGTGGTGGTCGACGCGGTCCACCTGGGCAGCATGGCGGTCTGGCTGGGTGGTCTGCTCATGCTCGCCGTCTTCCTGCTGCGGCAGGCCGACGAGCGGGAGTTGGGCGCGATCCTGCCGATCTGGTCGCGTTGGGCGGCGCTCGCCGTCTCGGCGCTACTGCTGGCCGGCACCGTTCAGGCGCTGATCGAGGTGGCCACCCCGCAGGCGCTCTTCGACACCACGTACGGGCGACTGCTGCTCGCCAAGATCGGGCTGTTCGCGCTGGTCATCGCCGTGGCCGCGTACTCCCGGCAGTTGGTGCGCAGCCGCGTCGCGGCGCAACGCCCGGTGCCGGTGCGCCGGGCGGTCCTGGTGGAGTTGGCCGTCACCGTGGTGGTGCTGGCTCTCTCCGCCACCCTCGTGCAGACCACGCCGGCCCGTACCGCGGTGGCCGGGCCGTCCGCCGGGGCCGAGGCCGGCCTGTTCAGCACCCGGTTGTCCAGCCCGCTCTTCTCCATGGAGGTCGAGGTGAGCCCGGCCGAGCGGGGCAACAACTCGATCCACCTGTACGCGTACGGCAAGGACAACCAACCACTGCCGGTGGCGGAGTGGAAGGCGACCGCCGCGCTGCCGTCGGCCGGGATCGAGCCGATCGAGGTGCCGTTGCTGCCGCTGACGGACAGCCACGCCTACGGCGACATCAGCCTGCCCGCCGCCGGCGAGTGGCAACTGAAGATCACCGCCCGAACGACCGACATCGACCAGGCCACGGTGACCGCCACCGTGCCCATCCGTTAGAGAGGTTCGCGAAACCCATGACCCGATTCCGGCGCACCGCAACCGCCGCTGCCGCCCTGGCGTTCACCGCCGCCGCCACCGCTGTGCTCGGCTTCGCCGGACCGGCGTCCGCCCACGTCACGGTGAACCCGAAGGAGGCGACCCAGGGCGGCTACGCCCGGGTGGCGTTCCGGGTGCCCAACGAGAGCGACAGCGCGTCGACCGTCAAGCTCGAGGTGGTGCTCCCGGAGAACGCCCCGCTCGGCTCGGTGTCGACCATGCCGGTCCCCGGTTGGACGGTGGCCGTCGAGAAGCGCAAGGTGGACCCGCCGATCGAGGTGCACGGCAGCCCGATCACCGAGGCGGTCTCCAAGCTGACCTGGACCGCGTCCGGTGACGCGGGCGTGAAGCCGGGTCAGTTCCAGGAGTTCCCCGTCTCCATGGGCCCGCTGCCGCAGGTCGACTCGATGGTCTTCAAGGTCCTGCAGACCTACTCGGACGGCAACATCTCGCGCTGGATCGACGAGCCGGCGCCGGGCGCCGAGGAGCCGGAGCACCCGGCGCCGGTGCTCACCCTCGCCGCCGCCGCGGCGGCGCCGTCCGGCTCCGCCGCGCCGAGTGCGGCGGCCGTGGCGACGACCGGCGACGACGATGACGACGAGGGCAACGGGCTCGCGGTCGGCCTCGGTGTGGCCGGTCTCGTCGCCGGACTGGCCGGCCTGGTGCTGGGCGGGCTGGCGTTCACGCGTACGCGCCGGGAGCCGGTCGCCAAGCCCTGACCCCGAGACGCCCGCTGGCCCGCCGGATCATCCGGCGGGCCAGCGCGCTTTCCGGAGTCGGTGCCGACCGTGCCGTGGATATCCCCTGATCAGACGGGCTACGTCGGTAAGGTCGGCCGGGTGTTCGACTACGGAAGGGGACGGTGCGGATGCGGTTCGTGCGGGTGATTGCCGGAGTGCTGCTGTTGGTCGTCGGAATCCCGGCGCTGTTCGCCGGTGGCGGGCTGTGGCTGGTTGGGCGACACGCCGACCCTGGTGGGGCCTTCGCCGCCCGCTTCGAAACGGTTCGCACACCCGGTCACGCGGTCGTGGTCACCGATGTCGACCGGTTGCTGCGGCAGGAGGCGCCCTTCGCGCGTACCGCCCAGACCCGGCTGCGACTGGACGCCCACACCCCGGACGGCCCCGCCTTCGTCGGCTTGGCGCCCACCGTCGAGGTGCGTGGCTGGCTGGAAGCGGTGCCGCACGCCGCCGTCCGCCGGGTGGCGCTGGCCCGGGGTCCGCTGCCGGTCCGGCTGGACCCGGCCGGACCGGCCGCCGACGCCCCGGGCGTCGCGACGGCCGACGAGCCGGTCACGCCGCTGGGTCGGCCCTTCTGGGTACGCGAGGGAATCGGCTCGCTGGAGTGGAGCGCGGAGGATTTGGCCGGCGAACCGATGAGCCTGGTGGTGATGCGCCCCGACGGGGGTGCCGACCTGGCCCTGGACCTGCGCGCCGAGTTGCGGGCCGGCTGGACGGGCCCGGCCACCTGGGGTCTGCTGGCCGTCGGCGTGCTGCTGATGGTGGGCGCGGCGGTGCTCCTGCTGCGACCGGTACGCCCGCGCGAGGTGATCTTCGTGGTCGAACCGGATCAGGTGCCGGTGCTCGCCGGCCGGCTCGGGGTCACCTCGCTGAGCGGTCTGGGCTCGCGGGAACCCGACTCGGCCCCGCCGATGCCGGCCCGGGAACTCACTCCGGTCGGCTCGGGCGCGCGGGAGCGGCCCCGGTCGGCGATCGGCGCGCAGCCGGCGCGGCCGGCCACCCTCGCCGACCTGGACGAGCCGTCCCGCCTACCCCGCCCACCGGAGGTGACGCTGAGTCTGGCGTGGCCGCCTCCCGACCCGGACGAGGCCACGGCCCGGCCGGTGCCGGCGCGCCCGGTTGACGGTCCGACCGGCTGACGGCTCCGCCGGTTGACGGTGTGACCGGTTGACGGTGTGACCGGTTGGCGGTCCGGCCGGTTGGCGGTCCGGCCGGTGTTGGCCGGTCCCGGCCTGACCCGTGGCGGAGGGAAAACGGCGAGTGGCCCTCCGCGCTGCCGACGTGGAGGGCCACCCTCACCGGGGGATCGGTGCTACCCGAGCGACGCTTGAGGTAGATGAGGACAGGTTAGCGCCGAACATGGCTACTCGGGAGGTCTGTCCAGTTGGTGCGATTTTCCACACCGAGCCCCGACCGCACCGGCAACGCCACCAGTAGCACCAGACTGAGCAGCACGTAGGTGTTCTGCAGGACGAAGTCCAACGGGTCATGAGTGCGGACCGCTGCCACGCCCCAAGCCTGGAACGTCACCACGCCGTAGATGGTCAGGGCGGCGATCGCCACCGCGAGCCCGGCCAACCACTGGCGGCGGCGTAGCTCGTCCGGACGGTCGGCGCTCAACGCCGCGTCGGCGAGCAGCACCACCGCCGGCACGAACCAGTAGATGTGGTGGGTCCAGGTGATCGGGCTCGCCAGGGAGCCCACCAGCCCGGTCAGCGTCAACCCCGTCAACTGGTCGCCGGCCCGCGCGGCGCGGGCGGCCCGCCACAGCCCGTAGCCGGCGACCACGGCGACCAGCAGCAGCCAGAGCAGCCGGTCCGGCTTTTCCGGCGCGGTGAACCGACTGAGCAGGCCGAACAGCGACTGGTTGCCGACGATGTCGGTGCGTCCCACCCGCTCGGTGGTCCACAGCTCGTGCGTCCAGAACCGCCACGAGTCCCGCGGGGCGATCGCCGCCGCGAGCAGGGTCGCCGCCGCGGCCGTCACGCTCGCCACCGCGGCGGCCCGCCACCGCCGGGTGGCCAGCAGGTACACGATGAAGATGCCGGGAAAGAGCTTGAGCGCCGTCGCCAGCCCCACGCCCACCCCGGCCCAGCGCCGCGCCTGCGGCACCGCGAACAGCAGGTCGGCCAGGATCAGCACGATCAGCAGCATGTTGATCTGGCCGAAGGTGATCGTCTCGCGGATGCTCTCCACGCTCAGTACCAGCAGCACGGCGGCGATCAGGGTGAACGTTCGGGGCAGGTCGTGTCGGGCGATCACCGGAGTCACCAGCCATCGGGTGGTCAGCACCACGGCCAGCACGGTGAGCACCGTGAAGATCGTCACGGTGGCGCCGAGCCGCAGCAGACCGAACGGCCACAGCAACAGCGCGCTGAACGGCGGGTAGGTGAAGTACAACTCGCCCTGCACCCGGTCGGGTTGGACGTAGTCGTAGAGCGGGTGGCCGACGCGCCACCAGTCCATCGCGGACATGTAAATCTTGAGGTCGAAGAAGTTGTGCACGAGGCCGGGCAGGTACAGCGCTGGCAACACGGCGCCGAGAGCCACCACCGCGACCAGACGACGGACCGTACGGCCGCCGGGATCGTCTTCGGTGACGGCGGGCGGTGCGACGGGTTCTGCTGGCACCCCGAAACCCTAGCGGGCCGGTCCGCCGAGAGCGCGCAGCCGCGGGGCGTGGGCTGCGCGTAGGCTGTGCCGGTGGCTGATCTCCTCGTCTGGATCGACTGTGAGATGACTGGGTTGGACCTCGGCAGGGACAAACTGATCGAGGTTGCGGCACTGGTCACCGATCCCGACCTCAACGTGCTGGGTGACGGCGTCGACGTGGTCATCCACGCCGATGAGGAGGCACTGGAGGGGATGCCGGAGATCGTCCAGACGATGCACGCAAAGTCCGGCCTCACCGAGGAGGTCCGCCGCTCGGCGGTCACCCTCGCCGAGGCCGAGGACCTGGTCCTGGATTACGTCCGCACCTTCGTCAAGGAACCGCGTACGGCGCCGCTGTGCGGCAACTCGATCGCCACCGACCGGGGCTTCATCGCCCGGGACATGCCCCGCCTCGACGCGCACCTGCACTACCGGATGATCGACGTGTCGTCGATCAAGGAACTGTGTCGTCGCTGGTACCCGCGGGTGTACTTCGGTCAGCCGCAGAAGGGTCTCGCGCACCGGGCGCTGGCCGACGTCCGGGAGAGCATCCGCGAGTTGGAGTACTACCGGCGCACGCTCTTCGTTCCGCTGCCCGGTCCGGATGTCGACACCGCCAAGGCCATCGCCGCCGAACTCTGACCCGCGACCGGCTCGTACCGGGGACCAGGGAACCCGCTGGACGGGGCGCGCCGCGATGTGGCTATTATTGGTCCGCACCCCGCCCGGAGCGATCGACCGGGCGACGGCGGCATGGTGGCTGTAGCTCAGTTGGCAGAGCACCGGGTTGTGGTCCCGGTTGTCGTGGGTTCAATTCCCATCAGTCACCCAGTTGGTTTCACTGCTCAGGCCCCCTCTTCGGAGGGGGCCTGAGTCGTTGTGGGGCGAAGCAGGGGCCTACGCGAGAGTGCCCCCTCCGAGGAGGGGGCACTCGTCCGACGGGCTCAGGCGGTCGGTGTGGGAGACGGGGTGACCGCCCCATCCGGAGCCGGGGTGGTGGTGTCCGGGTCAGCGGGAGGCTCGTACGGAAGGGCGCTGCCCTTGACGTACTCGTCCCAGCTCATGTTCCAGTCCGTCCAGCCGTTGCCGTTCTGCAACTTGCGCTCGGTGCCCTTTACCGTGATCGGGTCGCCGATCTGGGTGTTCTTGAAGAGCCAGTCGCCGTTGGCCATCGACACGTTCACGCAGCCGTGCGAGACGTTCACGCTGCCCTGCTGGCCCTCGGACCAGGGTGCCGCGTGGATGAACTCCCCGCCCCAGGTCAGCCGCTGCGCGAAGTCAATCTTGGTGCGGTAGCCCTCCTCCGGGCCCAGCTCCTCGAACGTGTCGAAGACCGTCTTGCGCAGCTTCTCGATCACGACCATGGTGCCGCTCGACGACGGGGTGCTCTTCTTGCCGAGGCTGACCGGAATGGTCTTGATCACAGAGCCGTTGCGGGTCACCGTCATCCGCTTGGTCTTGTTGTCCACCGTCATGACCAGCGAAGCGCCGATCTTGACGTCCACCGAGAGGTCGGCGCGGCCGTACCAACCCTCACCCATCGGCAGACCGCCGGCCTGCACCCGGTAGGAGACCTTGCTGTCGGGCTTCCAGAACTCCTTCGGCCGGTAGCGGATCTCGGTGGGGCTGACCCAGTGCCAGATTCCCTCCTGCGCCGGCGTCGAGGTGACCGTCATCCGTCGCTGCACGTCGTCGCGGTAGTCCTCCGGGATGCCCCGGCTGAACTTCACGATCAGCGGCATGCCCACGCCGACCACCTGGTTGTCACCGAGGAAGCTGCTCACGCGTACCTGGTTGCCCGGCTTGGCCATGGTCGTGAAGGCGCTGGTCGCGGTGGCCGGACGACCGTCGTCGCCGGTGGCGGTGACGGTGGCCGTGTAGCTCGTGCCGTACTCCAGGGCACCGGCCGGCAACCACGACTTGCCGTCCTTGGCGAGGGCGCCCTCGACCGTCTTGCCGGCCGCGTCCTTCAGCTCGACGGCGGTCTCCACGGCGTCCTTCGTGGTGAAGGTGATGCCGGTGGACGCCGGCACATCCTTGGCGTCGGCCGCCGGCTCGCTGATCGTCGCCGCCGCCTTCGGTGCCGGGTTCTCCCCGCCGCCGTGCCACGAGGACGGCTTGCCGCCGTCGCCGGCGGTGCAGGCGGAGGTGAAGGCCAGCGCCACGGCGAGAAGCCCCGCCGCGAACACGCGGCGTCGCCCACCGGGCCTGATCAGCTGGTCCTGGCTAGCTCGCATGATTCCCTCACAGTCGTGGTCGCTGCCCCATCGTCTCCTACTGACGCGCCAGAGCCGGCCCCGGTTGCCGAGGGTGAACCGAAACACGCCACCAATAGTGCCCGAATTCTGCTACTATCCGGCGTTTCGTGAGCCTGGCTCATCTCCGTACCGAAACTCAGGGGTCGCCGCGCCGTCCATGCACGGCGGGGAATGCAAGGGTACGCGCCGGCCCGGCCAACGGCCGGGCCGGCGCGACCAGGCGGACGGACGGCTCAGATCGCCGGACCCGACCCACCCTTGGGCACCGGCACCGCGCTGCCCTTGATGAACTCCGACCAGCTCAGGCTCCACGCCGTCCAGCCGTTGCCGGCGGCGATCCTGCGTTCGGTGCCCTTGATCGTGATCGGGTCACCGATCCGGGTCTTGTCGAACAACCACCTGGCGTTCGCCATCGACACGTTCACGCAGCCGTGCGAGACGTTCTGCCGCCCCTGCACGTGCTCCGACCAAGGCGCGGCATGGATGTACTCGCCACCCCAGGTGAGCCGCTGGGCGAACTGGATGTCAGTCACGTAGCGGTTGGCCGGGTCCGGGTCGTCGCGGGTGTCGAAGACCGTGGCTTCCTTCTTCTCCATCACGACCATCGTGCCGCTCGACGACGGCGTGCTCTTCTTGCCCAGGCTCACCGGGATGGTGCGGATCAGCGCGCCGTTCTCGTGCACCGTCATCTTCTTGTTGGCGTTGTCGACCTTCATCTCGAACGCCCGGCCGATCTTCGCCGTGGCCTTGCGGTCGATGTCGCCGTACTTGCCGTTGCTCAGCGGCATCCCGGCGAGCGCGATCCGCACGGTGATGGTGGTGCCCGGCCTCCAGTACTCCGGGGCCCGGTAGTAAGCCTGCGTGCCGTTGTCGACCCAGTGCCACGCGCCCGGCTGCGGCGGGTCGGTGCGGACGAACATCCGCTTCTGCACCGCCGCCCGGTCCTTCTTCGGGATGCCCGGGTGGAACTCGGTGACCACCGGCATGGCCACCCCGTAGCTCTTGTCGTCGAACAGGTACAGGCCGGACCCGATTGTCGACTTCGGCTTGGCCATCGTGGTGAAGCTGCTGGTGCCCTGGCTGCTCGTACCGTCGGACCCGGTCGACGTCACCGTGGCCGTGTAACGGGTGCCGTACTTCAGTGGGGCGGACGGCACCCAGGACGAGCCATCGGTGCGCAGCTTGCCCTCCACCGAACCGCCGCCGTCCGCCGTCAGGGTGACCGCGGACACCTTCCCGCCGCTCGGGAGCTTCGCGCTGATTTCCGTGCTCACCGGCCTGTTCTTCGCGCCGTCGGTCGGGCTCAGCGTGAGCGCCGGCCCGCTCGGCGCGCTCGGCGTCGACGGTGCGGCTGAGTCAGGGGAGGCGCTGGCGTCCGATGACGCCCCGCCAACGAATTCCGGCTTCTTGTCGTCGCCGCCGCCGCACCCAGTCAGTGCCAGCGACGCCACCAGAGTCAGAGCGCCCACCACCGCCCCGGCTCGCGTGAACCGTGCCATGCCCACCTCTGTTCTCGCGTACCTGGCGGACATCGTGCCGCATGGCCGCCGCAACCCACGCCCCGATCTTGGTGGCGATGGTTGGTTTGGGGCTTTTGCCGGCAAAGCTCGTCCGAAGGGGGGACCCGGGTAACCGAATTGGAGCCCGCTCAGGAGGGGTGCTAATGTTCTCTCCGTTGCCGACGAGCGCCGCTAGCTCAACTGGCAGAGCAGCGGACTCTTAATCCGCGGGTTCGGGGTTCGAGTCCCTGGCGGCGCACCAACGATCAAGGTCCTGACCTGGTGGTTCACACTGGGGCAGGGCCTTTTTCGTGTACGGCGGTGGTGGGTGGTCGCTCGGTGGGGTGCTCGGGAGCCGTTGGGACCGGGCCGAGCATGGGTCCGCGTCGACGCTGGACGTGGACTTGTCTGCGCGGTGTCGCGGCTGACCGCTCACCGGGATCTGGTGTGGCTGCGCGCCGCGAGCGCTCGGCGGAGGACGGACCGGGATCACGGCCGAGGGGACGACGTGCCCCGGCGCGCCCTGACGGCGTCGGGTCGGCCGGTTCCGTTGCGGTTGGGTCAGCGGTCCTCCGGTCTGGCGGATGCCCTGTTGTCCCTGCCGTTGGTCGAGGTGTCGCGGCGCAACCCGGGGCGGTGCGAGTTGTTCCAGTGGTTGGCGACGATGGAGACTTCGGCGTGGTTGCGCCAGCACGACCTGGCGCAGCTTCGGGCCGACGGCTACGGCGTCTGGCTGCAGGACGGGTGGTGTCTGCGGTTCCTGGTACACGTCGATCGTGGCCCGATCGGCGACGTTGTCGCCGAGTACGAGCGGCCGGCGTCAGGGTTGGGTGGACTGTTGGGCGACTACCGGCGTGCGGATCGGCTGGTGCCGGTCGGGGCGGTTCTGCTGATCGCGCAGGATGCCGAGCGGGAGGAAGGACTGCAGGCCGACCTGCTTCGTGGGCCGCTGCCGAACGTTGTCGCCACGACCACGCGGCCGCTGTTGTATCGCCACTGGCCGGACGAGCAGGTGTGGCAGGTGCCGGGCGAAGGCGGCAGACGTTGCCTTGTCGAGGTCGGATCCTGACCGCACCCCTTCACGATTCCTTGGCCGTCGCCAGCCCTCCGGTCCTGACGAAGTCAGCGGCGTGGTGCTGGAGTCAGCGGCGCTGAGGGGATCAGCCATGTCGCCCGCTTCGATGAGATCGCCGAATACCATCGGGCCCACCAGCCGCCGGCGCTGGTCCTGTGGGGACGACGCGACGCGTACTTCGATGTTGACGAGGTCCTCGCCTACCACCGCGCCCTCGATCGCATGGACGCGCACATCTACGACGGCGGGCACTTCTTGCTGGAGACGCACGCGGCCGAGTGCGCCAAGCTCATGCGGGCGTTCGTGCTCGACAACGCTTGAGCTGGTTCGCCGCTTCATGCGGACGGCCTCGAATCAGGTCTCGCTTTGGGCTGCGGCCACACCACGCCTGCTGCTGAACGTCTACGCGGACGGACCCCTCGGCTTCATTCGAGCCGCCCCTCAGCGGCCACGGACCCCGCGGCGAGTCTGGCGTCTCTCCTTAGTCGGCGTGCGGCTGACTTGGTTGTCGGACGGGACGCCGCCGGCCGGCCTGGCTTCCGCGTTCACTGCGCCAGCGCGGCGCCGCGATGCTCCTGCGGGCTGATGCCGTACACGCGTTTGAATGCCGAGCTGAGGGCGAACCCGCTGCCGTAGCCGACCTGTCGAGCTACGGCGTTGAGCGTGGCGTCGGATTGGCGCAGTAGGTCGGCGGCGAGGGCCAGGCGCCACTCGGTCAGGTATGTCATCGGTGGGGTGCCGACGGCGTTGCGGAAGCATTCGGCCAGTGTCGCCCGTGATACGCCGACCTCGGCGGCGACCCGCGCCAGCGTCCAGTCGTTCGCCGGGTCCTCGTGGAACAGGCGCAGCGCCTCGCCGGCAACCGGGTGGGTGTGGGCCCGGTACCAGGCCGGGGCCTCAGTCTCGGGCCGGTCTAACCACACCCGAAGCACTGAGATGAGCAGGAGGTCTAGCAGGCGGTCGAGCATGACGCCCTGAGCCGGGCCTTGTTTGGTGACCTCGCTGGCGAGCACCGGGATGAGCGTCGAGTCCCAGGTGTCGTCCGACACGACCAGCAGCGGCGGCAGCACGTCGAGCAGGCGCTGGCCGACGGCTCCTACCTCCTCGTACACGCCGAGCAGCATCTGCACCGACCCTTGCGGGTTGCTGCCCCAGGTGCGCACCCCGAGCGCCATCCGCTCGCGCAGCTCGACGCCCTCGGGCGTGACGCACTGCTGTCCGGGGTGCACGATGACCTGCGGCGGTGTCGCCGTGTCATCGCTCATCACGTAGGGGTCCGGCCCACGGACGATGGCAACGTCGCCCGGGCGCAGCCGCACCGGCTCGCCGTGGCCGGGCTCGACGTACGCCTCGCCGCTGAGCATGACTGCGAGGCATAGCGGCGACCCGTCCTGGACCCGGATCGACCACGGAGGGTCCAGCACGATGCGGAGGAGGAAAGCCCCGCTGGCGCGCGGCCCCTCAAGCAACCCTGCGAGTGCGTCCACCGTACCAAGAGTAGACGATCGATTATGTGTTCCGTGATCTCAGCCATGGACCGTCCAAAGAGTGCCCATCAAACTTCAGCTATGACAACGAACGAGCACACAACGTTGGTCCTCGGTGGTACTGGCCGGGTCGGCCGCCGGGTGACCCGGAGGCTGATCGAGCGCGGTGTGAGGGTACGGGCTGGCTCCCGCGCCGGCGAGCCCCCGTTCGACTGGGAGGACTCCTCGACCTGGGCCGGTGCGGTGGCTGGCGTCAAGGCGGCCTACTTGATGTATTACCCCGAGGTCGAATGGCCCGGCGCTAGCGACGCCATCGCCGCCGTGGCCCGGCTGGCGGTCGATGCCGGCGTTGAGCGTCTGGTCCTGTTGTCCGCCCGAAACCAGGACGAGGCCGTCCGATGCGAGGACGCCGTGACGAGCCTCCCGGTCGAGTGGACGATCGTCGCTTCGGCCTCGTTCAACCAGAACTTCGACGAGGGCGTGTTCCTCGAGCCGTTGCGCCACGGTGTGCTGGCCCTGCCCGCCGGTGGCAACGCCGACCCGTTCATCGACGCCAACGACATCGCCGATGTCGTGGTGGCGGCCATCACCGAGCACGGCCACGCGGGCGAGCGCTACGAGCTGACAGGTCCCCGACTGTGGACCTTCGCGGAAGGCGTCGCCGAGATCGCCCGTGCAACCGGCCGTGACCTCCGCTACGTGCCGATCACCCGGGAGCAGTTCGCCGACGCGATCGTCAATGACGGTGCCCCGCGCGAATTTGCCGAACCGCTGGCCACACTGATCTCCGAGTTCTTCGACGGCCGGAACAGCTCATTGGCCGACGGCGTCGAGCGTGCCCTGAACCGCAAGCCCCGCGACTTCGCGGACTGGGTGGCCGAGATCGCCCCCACCGGGGTGTGGGACGCGACTAGATGATCAGCCTTAAGGTCCCGTTGCGCTACGGCACGCACCGGTGGGAGTAAGGGGGCCCAGGATCAGCGTCGGCGACTGCTACCTCGGCCGCCTGCCGTAACCGGCTGGTCAGCCTGGATCGGGGGAGGACCTGCGTGACCTACTCGGCGAACGACTTCCGGGGACAGGTCGGAGTCGGGCGGTACCAGCGGCGCTCGCGCCAGCAGCCGTACCGGCCGCCCGGCGACCGGCAGATCCTGCGGCCGGGTCGTCGTCCCCAGCTTCACCCGCAGCGCCCGCCGTGGGGTAAATCCCACCTCCGTTCCAGGGGCTAGGCCCACTGACGTCACGCCCGACCTCGACGAGCATGACTGGCATGACTGAATTCGACAGCCGGGTTGCTCGATGGCGCATCCGACATCCATGGTGGGCGACCGGTCTGTGGCCCGCCTCTGTCGCCACCACCGTGGTGCTGGATGGCATGGTCGAGAACAAGCAGGCAGAGTTCAGCGAGTTTGCCCGGGCTGAGGAACTCCAGGAGGCGGTAGGACTCGAGCGGCCGCCGGTCGAAGGCGTGCTCGTGACCCCCGGCGGGCCCGAGGGGCGCGCCGCGATCCAGGACGCGTTGGCCCGGCGCGTGCCGCTTTCGGAGGTGGCGGAGGTCGGTGGGCCGGTGCCCTCGCCGGCGGGTGTCCTGGGACCGGTGACGGTGATGGCATCTACCCAGAGGAGGAATTAGTGCTTCACAGCATCTCTCGTCGGAATGTCCTCAGGGCCGGGTTGGCCGCGGGCGCTGGCGCGGTGACAGGGCTGACTCGATCGGCGCCGGCGGGTGCGGCGAGGGGAAGCGTGATTGCGTTCCTCGGGGTCACGGTGATCGACACCACCGGGGGGCCGTCAAGGCCAGACCAAGCCGTGGTCGTCCAAGGGGATCGGATCATCGGGCTGGGTGGGCGGCGCAATGTCCGCGTCCCGCCTGGTGCGACGGTCGTCGATGGCACGGGGAAGTTCCTGATCCCGGGTCTGTGCGATATGCACGTCCACAGCGACGTTCACGAGGCGATCATCCCACCGTTGTACATCGCGAACGGGATCACAACGGTGCGCGAGATGTCGGGAGCCGACCATCTCCACCAATGGCGGGATCGAATCGAGGCCGGCAGCCTGCTGGGCCCACGCTCCATCATCGCGAGCCCTTTGATCGACGGCGCTCCGGGTCTGTGGGCGGGCCTGAACGCGGTCTCGTACATCGAGGTGACCAACGAACGGGAGGCGCGAGCGGCGGTCCGCCGGGTCGTCCGGGACGGTGCGGACTTCGTCAAGGTCTACTCACGACTGTCTCCCGAGGCGTACTTCGCCGTCGTTGACGAGGCTCGACGCCAACAAGTCCCGTTCGTCGGACACTGCCCCGACAACGTGCCCATCACCGAGGCCAGTCGGGCCGGGCAGCGCAGCCTCGAGCACATGTGGGGGACCTGGTACTCGACCTCCAGCCGGGAAGCGGAGATACGCCGGGCGATCGCCGAGATCCAGATCGAGCCTGGTGACTACAACAGCTGGTTCAACCAGGTGCATCCGTTGAACTGGCTGGCCGCGCACAGCTATCAGCCCGACAAGGCGGCCGTGGTCTTCGCGGAATTCGTTGCCAACCAGTCCAGGCAGGTCCCGACCCTCATCGCAATGCGGGCGATCGCCATGCCCGACGAGGTGTCGCGAACCGACGAGCGGCTTAAATACCTGCCGGCCACCACGGCCGAGGAATGGTGGTGGGCGCTGGACGAGCTGTTCGCGGCCGGCCGTGGTCCGACCGAGGTTGCCCAGCACCGGGAGCTTTTCGACCGCCAGCTCCGGCTGGTCGACGAGATGCGCCGGGCCGGGGTGCCGATGCTGGCGGGCACCGACAGTGCCACGCCTGGTTGCTTTCCCGGGTTCGCCTTGCACGATGAGCTGGCGCTGCTCGTGCGGGCGGGCCTCACCCCCATGCAGGCGCTCCAAGCGGCGACCCTCGAGCCGGCCCGATTCCTCGGCCGGCAGGACCACGAGGGGACGATTCGCCGCGGCAACCTAGCCAACCTGGTGCTGCTGGACGCCAACCCGCTCGACGACATCCGCAACACCCAGCGGATCCGGGCGGTGGTGGTGCGGGGTCGATTTATCTCGGCCGAGGAGCGGGAGCGCATGCTCACCAAGGTCGAGGCCGCGGCGAGGGATGTCCCCGCCGATGCCCGCGCCACGGTGGGCTGTCCCTGCATGGCCCGATCACGCTGATCACTGCCACTACTCTGATCACTCCCTCGCGGTACGTACGTACCGCGAGGGAGTGATCAGTTACTGCACTCGGCGGGCCGGCGACGAGCGTGCCCAGGTCGCGTTTGGGCTGTGACCACACGCTCTCGGTCGGGTTGAGATCCGAGGCGTCGGCGGGCGGCTGGACCACGGTCCGCCAGCCGGGGTGGCGTCGAGGAAGCGGCGCATCACCTTGCTGGTGTCGGTGTGGTCGGGCTCCGCCGACTCGGCTACGAACGGCGCGTAGGTCGTGGGTCGCTGCTCGCGCGAGTGCACCCGATTGCCGGGCATCGGTGGGCGTGCGGGTCAGCTGGCGTTGAGCCAGGCAAGGACGGCGAGGACGCGGCGGTTGTCGTCGGGAGCGGGTGGGAGGTCGAGTTTCGTGAAGATGTTGGTGATGTGCTTGCCGACGGCCTTTTCAGTGACCACGAGGCGGTCGGCGATCGCGGTGTTGGAGCGGCCCTCGGTCATCAGGGTGAGCACCTCGCGCTCGCGCGGCGTGAGCCGGTCGAGCGGGCGGACGCGGCGGCTGACAAGCCCGGCGACGACTTCGGGATCGAGGACGGTGCCGCCGCCGGCAACCTGGCGGACGGCTGCGACGAATGCGTCGACGTCGGCGACGCGGTCCTTGAGCAGGTAGCCCACGGCGCCCTCCGCGGAGGCGAGCAGGTCGCGGGCGTAGAGCGGTTCGACCCATTGGCTGAGCACGAGGACGGGGAAGCCGGGGCGGGCCGCGCGGGCCGCGATCGCCGCCTGGAGGCCTTCAGTGGCGTGCGTGGGAGGCAGGCGTACGTCGACAATCGCCACGTCGACGTCGTCGCGGGTGAGCGCGGTCGCCAGGGCACCCGCATCCTCGACGGCTTCGACGACGACGATGCCCCCGGCTTCGAGGATGCGGGTCAGGCCGACCCGCAGGAGTGCCTGGTCCTCCGCCACGACTGCCCGGAGCGTGATCCCGGACTCGGCTATGTCGGGCATGGGATTTCCAGAGTCACTACGGTGGGACCGCCGGTTGGGCTGTCGACGGTGAGCGTGCCGTCGAAGGCGGCCAGCCGCCGGGCGATGCCGGTCAGTCCGGAGCCGGTCGGGTCGGCGCCGCCGCAGCCGTCGTCGCCGACAGCGAGCCGCAGCCGGGTGCCGTCGTGGGAGCCACGCACGTAGGCGCGGGTGGCTCCGGAGTGCTTGACGGTGTTGGCGAGGCATTCGGCGACGGCGAAGTAGGCGGCAGACTCGACAGGGTCGGGAAGCCGCTCGGTGACGGTCACCGACACGGTGATCGGGAGCGGGATCGGCAGGGCGAGCGCCTCGATCGCGCCGGCGAGACCGCGGTCGGCGAGCACGGGTGGGTGGATGCCGCGTACGACCGAGCGCAGGTCGCCGAGCGCGTCGAGCGTGGTCTGGCGGGCTTCGTCGAGCAGGGCCACGGCGGCGTCGGGGTCACTCCTGACGAGCTTGCCAGCGAGGCCGACGGTCATCCCGACCGCCGCCATCCGGGCTTGCGCGCCGTCGTGGAGGTCGCGTTCGATGCGGCGGATCTCGGCGGCCGACAGGTCGAGCGTCTCGCCGCGCGACTCGATCACCTGCTCGACCCGGCGCTCCAGCTCGGCCAGGCGTGACCCGCCGAGGATCGCCCGCTCGGTCATCGCTCGGGCGCGCACCAGCGGCGGGGTGACGACCCACCACACGAGCAGGCCGAGCCCGCTGGCACCGTCCAGCAGCACCCACAGCCAGCCGGGGTCGATGATCGTCCCGACGATATACGGGACCGGGGCGGCCAGCAGGACCGGCGGCAGGAGCGACATGGCGAATCCGCCTGTGCCGGAGAAGCACACGAAGGCGACGTCGCGCCACCGGGCGCCGTCGCGCAGCCAGCGTACGGGCCGGCCGAGCGGGCTGCGGTCGGACGTGTCGGCGTAGGAGGCCGGGATCTCGGTGTCCAGCAGGGCACCGCTGACCCGCCGGTGCACACCGGCGAGTGCGGCGGCCGCCGGCACGGCGGCCAGGGCGAGGGGGAAGCCGACGCTGATCAGCCCGAGCGGCACGGACAGGACGAGCACGATCGCCAGGGCCAGTGCCGGGGCGGCGGCCAGCGCGTACCCGGCCGACACGAGCGTCAGCCGGAGCCGGTCGACCAGCGCATGCGTGTCGACCGGCCCCGGCCGGATGCTCGCGATTGGCGCGAGCAGGCGTACCCGGCGGCCGGTTGCCGCCGTCACGCGGCCAGCTCGGACCGGGCGACCCGGCGCACTGCGCCGCGGGCCGCTCCGAGCGTGAGGCCGACGACGCCGGCCACCAGCAGAGGCGGCAGCCAGAGCTGACCTTCGGGTACGACCCCTTCGTCGCGGGCGATCCCGAACGGGATGATCGTGGCGAGCGAGGCGATCAGCCCGTGCGCCACACCGACCGCGGCGACGACGGTTGCCTCCGCCACGATTGATCGCTCGACCTGGGTGGGCGTGGCCCCGAGCAACCGTAGGCGGCGCAGCTCGGTACGCCGGTGGGCGATCGCCGCGGCGAAGGCGTTGACCACCATGATCGCGGCGAACAGGCTGAGCATGCCGACGACGACGTTGTTGAGCAGCGTGATCGTGTCGGCGTCGTCCGATCCGCCGGCGGGCAGCGTGCGCCCATCCGTGCCGACCGCCATCAGTGTGCCGACCGCCGACGACGTGAGCACGATCACCGGGCCGAGCACGCCGGCCAGCAGGTGCGCCCGGCGGAACGTGTTGTAGCGCGCGAGGTGCGCCTCGGCGCCGTGCCGCCCGAGCACCGGCCGGAGGGCGAACGATCCCCAGCGCAGCAGCACCGGCGCCAGCAGGGCGAGGCCGACGCCGACCAGGATCGAGTTGGAGCCCGACGTCAGCATCGCGTCGTACGGGTCGTCGGAGTTCTTCGTCACGGTGACGGTGACGATCGCCATCGACACGCCGTAGGCGATCAAGGCGACTGCGCCGGCCACCCGCCACCAGCGCATCCGGCCGGCGTCGGCGCGTTCCTCGCCGGGCGTGACCGAGGCTGGGCCCCGGGTGGCGCGCCGGCCGGCGATCCCGGCTGCGGCGAGGCACACGAGGAGCACGCCGCCCACGGTGATCCCCAGCGACAGCACCCCGCCACTGTAGTCGGCGTTGTCGATCAGACCGCTCGACTCGACCGCCGCGAGCAGGGCGCGTCCGGTGACGAAAGCGACCAGTGCCCCGGCGACCGAGGCGGCCAGGCACACCGCGAGCGTCTCGGCGCGCACGAGCCGGCGGGCCTGCCGGGCGGTGGCGCCGATCGTGCGCAGCAACCCGATCTCGGCGTCACGCTGGGTCACGGTGATGCCAACGGTCGACGCCACCGAGAACAGCACGATCAGGGCACCCCATCCACCGACCACAGCGCCCATGATCATCAGCGTCTCGGCGTCGGCGGACGGGATCGGGCCGGTGGCCGTCTCGACCAGCGTGGCGAACGAGCCGATCACCGCGGTGCCGAGGAGCACGGCCATGAAGGTGGCCGTGAACGCGGTCAGGCGGTGCCGCAGCGAGTGCAGCGCCAGCTTCGTCGTGTAGCCGCCCATCAGACCGTCACCGCCCCAAACGGCACCAACTCGTCGAGGCGTGCCATCTGGCCGGCCACGGCCTCGGCCGTGGGGCGGTCCATCCGGCCGGCCAGGCGTCCGTCGACCAGGAACACCACCGTGTCGGCGAACGCCGCCGCGACCGGGTCGTGGGTGACCATCACGACCGTCTGGCCGAGCGCGTCCACGCACGCCCGCAGTAGAGCGAGCACCGAACCGGCCGTGCGTGAGTCGAGCGCCCCGGTCGGCTCATCGGCCAGGATCACGGCCGGATCGGTGACCAGCGCCCGGGCGATCGCCACCCGCTGCTGCTGGCCGCCCGACAGCGCGGCCGGCAGGTTGCCGGCCCGATCGGCGAGGCCGACGTGCTTCAACAGGTCTGCGACCCGAGCCCGGTTGGGACGTCGCCCGGCGAGCCGCACCGGTAACTCGACGTTCTTCGCCGCCGTCAGATACGGCATCAGGTGGAACGCCTGGAAGACGAACCCGACCCGCTCCCGGCGCAGCCGGGTACGGGCGTCCTCGTCCCAGTCTGTGACGTCCTCACCCTCGATCAGTACCCGGCCCGATGTGGGCGGCTCCAGCCCGGCGGCGAGGGTCAGGAACGTCGATTTGCCCGACCCCGACGGGCCCATCACGGCGGTGAACGTGCCGCGCGGGAAGGCCAGGTCGACGCCCGCCAGGGCGGCCACCGCGCCGGCGCCCTCGCCGTAGGTGCGGGTCAACGCGCGCACCTCGAGCGAGTTCGTGGTCGCAGCCGTCGACCACGACGGTGGTAGTAGTAGGCGGGTCATCAGGTGCCTCCTGAACTCGAACGTCAAGGTCACCACCGACGGTATGGAACCCTCCTCACGCGGTCGATGGGCGCAGGGTGTGTCTGCGAGGTAGGCATAACCCCACCACGTTCGGGCCGGGATTCCCCTATGACCGCGGTGTGCTGTCCCAGCGCCAGGTGGAGTCGGCTGGCACGCTTCGCTCCTCCATCGGCCGGTCGGCGATCGGGGGGACGGTGGGGGAACCGGACGTCCCGATTGCCGCTTCCGAGGCGACCGGCACCGCCCGGGATGGTCTTCGACCCGTCCGGCCCCGGCTCGCGCTGGCCGGTTCCGGCCCGGGCTGTGGCGTCTGGGACGGAAACGACCGATCGCGTGACCACAAGTGGTGGTCACGCGATCCGGGTCGGTGGTACCGGGCGGGTCAGTTGCCCGCGCGCTGTGGCATGAAGCTGGCCAGTGCGGACTTCAGGTGCGGGCGCAGCAGTTCGGCCATGCTCGCCTGGACCGCCGGGAACATTGCCGCCGACTCCTGGCTGCAGTCCGTCGACGAGCCCAGGCCGCAGTCGATCGCCCCGTCGATGAAGGCGCCGTAGACGTACTTCCGTTCGGTCTCCACGCCGTTGAAGCTCCGGTACGGCAGCGAGACCATTCCTCCGCCGGTGGTGCGCATGAGCAGCGCGGTGCAGCCGCTCTCGTTGCAGGTCGCGCCCTCGGCGGCGTTGGCGTACCCGCCCGGCTTGAACGCGCCCCACATCTTCGCCGCGAAGGCGTTGCGGTCGGTCACACTCATGCCGAGCGCATCGGCCTCCTGCTTCAGCACGCTGGAGAAGATCCAGGTACCGGGGTCGGCCAGCTCCGTGAACTTGTCGCGGGCGACACCGGTGCCCAGGTACGGGGAGTTCGCCCGGTACACCGCCTCGTAGAGCTTGCCGGCGTCGGCCAGGGTCAGCTCGTTGGACGCCTTTACCTGCCCAGCCGCCTCCCAGGTGCAACCGATCCGGTGGTTGAGCTGGGTGTCGGCCATGCCGAGGGTGTCGGCGGTGCCGTTCAGCGCGGCCGAGCCGTACCGGTTGTAGATGGCGTCGGTCATGCGGTTGTCCGACTGCTCCATCATGCCCTTGAGTGTGCCTCCAGGGTGTCGGCGACCGGCTGGGTGGTGATCGGGGTGCCGTTGTCCTGGTACGCGCAGAGCCCCCCGTTGAGCGGGGCGCTCGGGTTCCGGTACCAGGTCACCGAGTTGCCGAGGGCTTCGGTGCCCAGGTGGACCCGGCGCATGGCGTGCACGTGGTGCAGGGCCTTGAGCATGCTCGCCGGCTCGAACTTGACGTCGGCGTTGAGCCAGTTGTGGGTGTTGCCGTCGACCGACTTCAGGTAGAAGCCGCGCTTGGGCAGGTTGTTGCCGATGGCGTCCTCCAACGCGTCACGCGCCTTGATCGACACCGGGTCCAGGTTGTCCACGAAGATCGCCGAGTAGCGCGTCTCGCCGTTCTGCACGAACGACTTCAGGTGGATCGGGCGCAGGCCCTTGTTCGCCTGCATCTCCAGCACCTGCTGCGCGGAGGCGTTCGGGTGCCAGGACCAGTAGGGCAGGTCGGTCTTGACCATCACCGCCGACCAGGTGCCGTCGGCGTGCCGTTCCACGTCGACCAGCCGGGCGTCGTGCTGGGCCAGCGCGTCGCCGATCTCGGCCATGGTCTTGCCGAACAGGGTCCAGGACTGCTTCTGGTCCACCCCGGTGTTCGGGATCATCACCACGTCGTACCGGTCACCGGAGACATGGTCGATGTCGATGATCCGGCCGCCCAGCTCGGCCAACCGGGCGTTGATGTAGCTCTCCGTGCTGTTCACGTACCACTTGTAGTTGTGCCAGTTGTTCGCCGGGTTGTCCACCCAGGCGGCGGCAAACCGGGTCTGCCCGTTCACCACGTATCGCTCCAGGTCGAGCAGGCGCTTGTCGCCCAGTTTGGCCAGCAGTGTGTCGACCGTCTCGTCGGTGGTCCAAGACGCGCTGCCGGACAGCCCGCGCTGGTACGTGCCGGAGTTGTGGACCAGGACCGCGGTGTAGTTGTCCGGCCCGTTCACCTCGATGCCGGTGACCCGCATGCCGTACTGGTTGGCCCAGGTGTTGATGGTGGCCTTGCTCGCCGACAGGTACCAGCCGAAGCCGACCGGGCTGTCCGAGTAGCGCTCCGGGTCGGTCACCGGCGCGGCGGCGGCCGGGGTGGCGAGGCAGACCACGAGGCCGGCGGCGGTCAGGGCGGTGGTGAGTGCTGCGGTCAGGAGTTTCGTCATTCGCATGGGATGAGCTTCCCGACGGATCCTCAAGGTGCCTCAAACTATTCTCAAAGGTCGGTGTTGGGGAGCCGACACAGCGGAAGAGGATGTGGATGGAGCTCAGCGCCGACCGTCGATTGTCCCGGCGGTGCACCCTGGTCACGGCCGCGGCCGGGTTCGGCAAGACCACCGCGGTACGGGACCGGCTGCGCGGCGTGGCGGTGCGCTGGCACGACGCGTCGCTGCTCACCAGGTCGGAGGCTGTACCGGTGGCCACCACGGAGCCACTGTGGCTGGTCGCCGACGAGGTGGAGCGGGTCGATCCGGCCGGTGCGGTGGCGTTCGCCGAGAGTTTGCCCGCCCAGTGTCGGCTGGTGGTGGTCGGACGTACCCCGGCGGCTGGCGGACTGGCCAGGTGGCGGGCCCGGGGCCTGTTGGCCGAGCTGGGGCCGGAGGAGCTGGCGTTGAGCCGGCCCCAGGTCGAGGCGTTGCTCCAGCACGAGTACGGGGCCCGCGACGGCCATCCCGTCTGGCGCTGGACGGGTGGTTGGCCGGCGCTGGTCCACCTCACCGGCCAGGCGATGACCCGGCCGGACCGGCCCGGGTCGGAACGTGCCCTGCTGAACTGGCTCACCGCGCCGGACACCGCGCTGGCCGACTTCCTCGGGGCGGAGGTGCTGGACAGCCTTTCCCCGGCCGAGATGGCCCTGCTCACCGACGCGGCTGAACTGGACCCGCTCACCGTGGACCTGGCGGTCGAACTGGGCCACGAGGCGACCACGGTGGACGCGCTGCGCCGCGCCGGGCTGCTGCGGGTCGCCGGCGAACCCGGCCACTTCCGGGTGGTACCGCTGCTTGCCACGTTCCTGCGCCCCCGGCGGCGACGCGACGTGCTCGGCCGGGCCGCCGGCTGGTACGCCGGACACGACCTGCCGCTGGCGGCGGTACGGGCGCTGCGCTCCGTCGGCCGCACCGACGAGGCGGTGGAACTGCTCGCCAGCCGTGGCGAAAGTGTGCTCGCGGTCGGTGGTGCGGCGACGGTGATCCAGGCCACCGAGGAGTTGCCCCCCGCGCGGCGGCCGGAGCCGCTGCGGCTTTTGCACGCCCAGGCGCTGTACACCACGGGCGAGAGCGCGGCGGCGCTGCGCATGCTGACCGAGCAACGCGCCGAGCGGTCCGGCCCGGTCGACCCGGCGCTCGCCTGGCGGCTGGGCAGCCTGCACTACCTCAGCGGGGACCCGCGTGCGGCGCTGGAGGTGTTCCGCCACGCGGCGGTGCCCGACCCCGACGATGACCCGGCCGGCAGTGTCGCCGGTACCGGACCAGCCAGCGACGCCGACCCATCCGGCACCGACCCATCCGGCACCGACCCATCCGGCACCGACCCGGCCGCCGGCGGCCGGGTCCCCGCCGACGCGGACCTGGCCAGGCTGTACTCGTGGACCGCGACCGTGCACTGGCTGCTCGGGGACCTGCCGGCGTGCACGGTGGCGGCCGACGCCGCGATGCGGGCGGCGGCCCGTGCCAACGAGCCGGGGGCGCTGGCCGCCGCGCACGTGGCCCGAGCCCTGCACGCCAAACTGGCCGGCGACCCACAGGGTAATGGCGAGCACTACGAGCGGGCCCTGGCCTACGCGGAGGAGGCTCGCGACGCGGTGCAGGTGACCCGGATCAGGTCCAATCGCGCGTCGCGTCTGATCGACGACGCGCGGTTCGCCGAAGCGCTGGCCGAGGCCCGTCCGGGCGCCCGGTTGGCCGAGGAGATCGGCCACGTACCGATGCACGCGCTGGCCCTGGTGAACGAGGGCGAGGCGCTGGTCGGACTGGGGCGACTGGACGAGGCGCTGGCCGTGTTCGAGCGATCGGTCTGGCTGTATCGGCGTACCGGCTCCCGGATGGTCGCGTACCCGCTGCTCGGCGTGGCCGGGATCCACCGGCGGCGGGGACGCGTCGTGCAGGCGGGCGCGGCGTACGAGGAGACGGTCGAGATCGCCGAGGCGGCGGGCGACCGCCAGGCGCTGGTGCCGGCGCTGGCCGGCCTGGCCCGGCTGGTAGCGGCCAGGGACCCGCAGGCCGCGCTCGGGTACGCGGACCGCGCCCTGGCGGCCGAGCCCACCTCCACGGTCGCCAACCTCGCCCTGGGCTGGGCCCGGCTGGCCACGGGCGACGCGGAGCAGGCGGCCGAACTGGCCGGCCTCGCGGCCCAGGCGGCCCGACGCCTACAGGAGCGGGCCCTGCTGCCGGAGGCGCTGGAGTTGATGGGCAGCGCCGCGACCAGTCCGGCGGCGGCCCGCAGGGCCTGGCGGGAGGCGCTCGCCCTGTGGGAGGCAGCCGAGGCCACCCTCGACGCGGACCGGGTACGCGCCGCGCTCGGCGTCCTGCCGGGCGCCTCGACCGACGACCGGATCGCCGGCAAGCTCGCCGCCGCCCGACTGGCTTTGAGCGGTGTGGAGTGGACGCCCGCCGGCACCCCGCCCTACCGGTTGGCGGTGCGGACGTTCGGGCGGTTCGAGGTGACCAGCGGCGCGGGGGAGGTGGTGACCTGGCAGTCGCGCAAGGCACGGGACCTGCTGCGGATCCTGGTGGCGCGGCGCGGCCGGCCGGTGCCGCGCGAGGAGTTGGGCGAGATGCTGTGGCCGGACGAGAACCCGGCCAAGGTGGGCCACCGGCTGTCCGTGGCACTGTCCACCGTACGCGGCTCGCTCGACCCGGAGAAGCGGATGCCGGCGGATCACTTCCTGCTCTCGGCACAGGGCAGCGTCGCGCTGGACACGGTCCGGATCGACATCGACCTGGAGGACTTCCTGCTCGCGGTCGAGCACGGCCTGCGGTTGCACCGGGAGGGCCGGACCGGCCAGGCGCGAGCCGTGCTCGACGACGCGCAGCGCCTCTACACCGGTGACTTCCTCGGCGACGAGCCGTACGACGACTGGGCCGTGCCGGTACGGGAGGAGGCGCGCGCCACCTACCTGCGGGTACTACGGGCCCTGGTGGACCTGGCCCGAGACGGCGGGGACACCGCGGACGCCGTCGGCTTCCTCTACCAGATATTGCAGTTCGACCCGTACGACGAGAACGCGCACACCACACTGATCGAGCTGCTCACCGGGCACGGCTGGCACGGTGAGGCGCAGCGGGCGCAGGTTCGGTACCGGGAGGCAATGGGTGAACTGGCCGCCGCACGTGGCAACTGAGCGGATCCTCGGCACGACCCGCGCGAGTTCACCGCCGAGCACGTGAGCGGCTGCTGCCGGGCCACCCCGGACCGGACGCGACGACGACGGGTTTGCGAACGCTCCGTTCCCGTAGAGCAGCCTTACCGGTTACCGGTGTAGCCGTTCGGCGTACCGTTTGCCAACCCCAGTGGTCAGACAGCCCGTCAATCAGCCCCGCAACAGGAGCAGCGCCGATATGTGACGGCATTGTGTGGAAACCACGATAGTCGAGCGTCGACTGGTATGGTCTCGCACGCTTTCGGACACTCTCGTACGGCCTCTTCCGTTGACGCTGCTCGCCGCCGGATGTCAGTGTCGACAGTGTTCCGAACACCAATCCGGAGCAGCGGGGGAGGTGAACAGAATGGTGAAGGACAACTGCGCTGGCTGAGTCCCGGCATAAACCATGCTCGTAGGGTCGGGGCGGCCGGCGTGACAGCCGCGACCGCCCCGATTCCTGTGGAGATACCGTGGTGGCTGGAAACGCTGAGAATGCTTATCCGCTGACGATGGGGCAGTTGTCGCTATGGCAGGACACCATGCGGCGCCCCGCCAGTCAGCGTTGGGAATCAAACATGAACCCGGCCTGGTCCGTGCCACCAGGCGTTGGCACGGACAAGGTCAGGTGGGCGCTCGCCGCGCTCGCGGATCGGCACGAATCACTGCGGACGCACTATGTTGCGTCCGGCGGCTCCGGTGACGTCCGCCAGGTTGTTGCCGCCTCCGCTCCAGCCGCCTACCAGGGAACTGTCGAGCAGGAACAGTGGTCGACCATGGCTGCCGAGCAGCTTCGGCTTCCGTTCGACCTGACCGAGCAGGCGCCGTGGCGGGCCTGGGCCGTCCAGAAGGACGGTTTGACGTGCCAGGTCCAGCTGGTTGTCCACCACCTTGCTGCCGACGGCGCGGCCCTGGCGGTCCTCCAGCAGGACTTCCAGTCACTGATCGAATCACGACAGGCAACGCGTCCGGCCCCCACCCCGCGAGGGCTGGCCGCACGCCAGCGAGAGCCGGCATACGTGGCGAGACTCGCGGCTGCCGCCGAATATCGCGAACAGACGATTGCTGCCGCGCCGCAGGAGGCGGGGATTGTGCGCGACGGCCTTCTGCGGGCCTGTGCCCATACCGGGATCCCCTTCGGCCTTGCGCGGAAAACCGCACAGAAACTCGAAGTAACGTTACCCAATCTGCTTTTCGCGGCCTATTCGCGCGCCCTTGCCGGAGCGGCCGGCGGCGACTCGCCCCTGCTGTTCCTGCTGTCCGCGAACCGGTTGGAGCCATCGGTGCGAAACCTTGTCTCATCGATGACGCAGTGGGTCCCGGTCGCCGGCGCCGGAGACGCGGGACGCCCGTTCGCCGCCGTTGCCGCCGACGCCAACATAAACGCGATACGCGCCCTTCAGCACGGGATCGTGGACCCCGCCGCGGTCGCGCCACTGGACCTCGACCGGGGATGCTTCTTCACGTTCGTCTCGCCGCCGCCCGGCGTTGATGCCGCAGCCGGTGGTGGTCTGGGACCGAGCCGGTTCGAGTGGTTGCCGCCACGAGGCCGCGGCGGTCCGAGCTTCTACCTCATTGCCAGCGTCTTTCCTGAGGTCAGTCTGACCCTTCGTGTCATGCGATCGGGTTATGAGCGGCAGGACTTGGAGAGACTGTTGAGTTCGATGACGGCGACGTTGCGGCACGAGGCGGCACGATGAGTCGGAGCCTGTGGCGTCACCGCGATTTCATGGTGCTCTGGTCGGGGCGGACGTTGAGCGAAACCGGCGACGCGATCTCGTTGCTCGCCATTCCTCTCCTCGCGGTGACCGTTCTCGAGGCGAGCGCGTTGGAGGTCGGCGTGCTGACCGCGACGAGGATGGTCGCCTACCTGTTGATCTCGCTGCCGGCGGGGGTCTGGGTAGACCGCTGGCCGAAACGAACTCTCATGATCATTTGCCACCTCCTGCGGGCCGGGCTGGTGGCCACGGTCGCCGTGGGCGCCTGGTCGGGCTGGGTCACGATGGCGCAGCTGTGGATCGTCGCGCTGCTGTCCGGCGTGTGCACCGTGCTCTACGAGACCGCTCACCACAGTCTGGTGCCGACCCTCGTTCCGGCTGAGCAGTTGCTCGACGCCAACGGAAAGATGAGTACGACCTATTCGGTCTCGATGATCGCCGGCTACAGTGTCGGCGGCGCGCTCATTTCGGTGATGGGTGTCGCGAGAACTGTCGGGTTGGATGCCCTGGCATATCTCGGCAACGCCTTCTCGCTGCTGTTGATCCGCCGGGATGAGCCGGCGCGGGCCGTGACGCGCGACCGGCACTTCCGTCGAGAGCTGGCCGAGGGGCTCTCGTTCGTGTTCCGCCATCCCATCATGCCGAGGCTGGTCGCGGCGGCGGCGACCCTGAACCTGTTCAGCCAGATGATTTTCGCTCTCTCGGTGCTGTATCTGGTGCGTGTCTTGCAGCTGTCCGAGGGGCAGGTCGCGCTGACTCTTGCCCTGATCACCATCGGCGGCGTCAGTGGGGGGCTGGTATCGGGACGACTGGCCCGCGTGGTGGGCTCGGCGAGGATCATCTGGGCTGCGCCGCTCGGCCTGGGCTGGCTGGTCCTGCTCGTTCCCGCGTCGCAACCGGGCTGGGGCATGGCGACCTACACCCTCGGCATGGCCGCCCTCAGCGCTCTGTTCGCCATCTACAACGCCGCATCGATCAGTTACCGCCAACGGGTCTGCCCACCGGAACTGCTCGGCCGGATGACGGCCTCGGTGCGGTGGGTCATCTTCGGCGTGATGCCGTTGGGCGCGCTCCTGGGCGGCGCGCTGGGCTCCTGGATCGGCGTCCGTCCGACCCTGTGGATCGCCGCGGCCGGGGTGTGGGCCTCAGGACTGTGGGTGCTTCTCTCACCTCTGCGCCGGATGCGCGACCTGCCCGCCGACACTGCCGAAAAGCGCAACGAGGAGGCGATACACGTTGGCTGACATGCCGTACGGACAGCGGATTCTCGCGTGGGCCGGTAGCGGGCTTCCCGCCGAGCGGTTCGCCGCCGTTGGCGGCGTACGGCTGCCGGAGAAGCCGGATCTCGACTGGCTCCAAGACCGCCTCGACACCGTCGTGTCCCGGCATCCCGTGCTCGGCGCCGGCCCGGTGCCACTGGCGGACGTCGGCGATGTCTGGGCGGCGGCGTCGGCGGCGAGCTATCCGCCGGAGTCGCCGTGCCTGCTCTGGGCGTACGTCGACGGCTGCGAACTACTACTCGTGGCGCACCACACCGTGTCCGACCCCTGGTCGATACGTGTCCTGATCCGCGACGTGCTCGAGGGTAACGAGACTCCGGCCCCGTCTTATCGACACGAGGTGTCGGTGAAGCAGCTCAGGAGGATGCCGCGGGCCGTTCCGTTCTGGGAGCACGCGTTCGCCGATGTCCCGACCCTGACCACGGACGGTGGCTCCGGCGAGCCCGAGACCACCCGGGAGTTGCGGATCAGGACCGATATCACGGTGGCCCAGGCGGACGTGGTGGGCCGCGCGGCGCGAAGCACCGCGTTCGTGGTGCTGTTCGCCGCGTTCGCCGAGGCTCTTCGGCCGCTGAGCGCGGATCGGGACCTGATCATCCCGGTGCTGACCTACGGGCGCGACCGGTCCGAGTGGGACACCGTGGGCCTCTACATGAACGTGTTGCCGGTGCGGCTGACGACCACGGACCTGCCCGCCGTGCAGCGGGCCTTCATCACGGCCTACGCCCAGGAGATTCCGTTCCCGGTGCTGGTGGAGACGGTGCCGGCTGCCGGCGCCGCCCTCGCCCGCGGTGGACCGGCCCTGGCCCAGTTCGAGGTGATACAGGTTCCGGCTGACGACAGCATCGAGCCGTTGACCATTCCCGCCGGTCTGGGTCTCGGCGGACCGGTACTGCCCGTCAACGGGCTCGCCTTCTGGCTGGAGCTCGGAAGCGGCGGCGTCTACACCGTGTGCCTGCGCTATCGGGATGACCTTTATCGCGAGTCCGGGATGCGGGCCCTCGTCCAGCGGTTCGTCGACACGTGGGGAGACCTTTATGCAGCAGCGAACTGAGTTACAGGGCCGGCTGATCGAACTGTGGAGCGAGAAGCTCGGTGTTCCCACGGTCACCGCCGAGGACAACTTCTTCGCCCTCGGTGGCGACTCCCTTCTGGCCGCGGACCTGCTGATGGACATCTACGAGGAGTTCGGCATAGAGATCGACGCGGCGGTCCTGTTCCTCAGGCCCACCATCGCCGATCTTCTCGAAGAGGTCTCGGCGATATGAACCTGGTCCCGTCAACCGATGTGGCCACCATCGACCTCGCGCGAGTCGACCTCAGCGACCCGGCGCTGTTCGCCGACGGCGACCCGCACGCGGTATGGGAGGCGATGCGCCAGCGAGAACCGGTGCGGTGGCAAGCCGTCGGCAGCACAGGCTTCTGGGCCGTCTCCACGTTCGACGGCGCGGAGAAGGTGCTGTCTGACCATGCCACCTTCTCCTCGACCGGTGGCGTCATGCTCAACATGCTCGGCCGACCGGAGCCGGCCCAGGGGCAGCAGTTCTCGGCGACCGATCCGCCGGAACATGGTCGGATTCGCGGACCCCTACAACGTGAACTGGCGATGCGTGCCGTCCAGCAACACGCTGCCGTCGTCCGCGAACATGTCCGGAACCTGCTCGGGTCGCTGTCGGGACATTACGACTTCGCGACCGCCATCTCGCCGCTCCCGATGGCCTTCCTCGGGCCGCTCATGGGTATCCCGGCCCAGGACTGGCCGCTGATCGCCCGCCTGGTGGCGATGTCGGTCGCCGAACACGACCCGGACACCGCGGTCGAAGCGGGCCCTCAGGCGACCCTCGACCGGGGCCACCGCGAGTTGTTCGCCTACCTGCTGAACCTGTCGCTGGAACACCGGAGGCGTCCGCGTGGCGACCTGGTGAACGCGCTGATGGCGCTTCCGATCAGCGCGGGCGGAGTGGTGGCCAACTGTTACAGCCTGATTCTGGGAGCCGCGGCGGCCATCGCTCACGTACCCACGGCGACGCTCGCCGAGCTGCTGCGCACCGGGCAGTACCCGACGTGGGCCGCACGCCGCGCACACATCCCCGGCGCGGTGGAGGAAGCGCTCCGCTGGACCTCACCCGCCGGGCATTTCCTGCGTACGGCGACCCGGGACACCTCGATCGGCGGAAAGGCGATCGCCGCCGGAGATGCGGTGGTGTTGTGGATCGGCTCCTCCAACCGCGACGAGCGCTACTTCCCTGATCCCCACCGGCTGAATCCCTCCCGTCGAGGGCAACGCCACCTGGCCTTTGGCGCCGGGGCGCACTACTGCATCGGGGCGGCACTCGCGCGGCTCGCGCTGAGGATCGTCTTCGAGGAGATGTTTCAACGGTTCTCGTCTTTCGAGCTTGCCGGCGACATCGTGCACGTCCGCTCGACGTGGCTCGCCGGCATCAAGAGCCTTCCAGTGCTAGGCCGACCGCGATGACCAGCGATGTGTTGGCGATGATCCAGGCCCGCATCCGGGAGACCCCGGCCACGGTCGCGCTCGTCGACCGTCACGGATCAACGACGTACGGGGAACTGGATCGCGTGTCGGGCTCCATAGCGAGCTTTCTGAAGACCCGGGACGTGGCCGTGGGGGAGCCCGTTGGTGTGCACGCCCCGCTGTCCCGATGGGCGATCGCCGGGATGCTGGGGGTGCTGCGGGCGGGCGCCCGATACGTGCCCATCGACACGGCGTTTCCCGCTGAACGGCAGCGGCAGATGAAGCAGCGCAGCGGGGCGCGTATCCACCTCACCCAGGACCTGATCGCCACCCTGCCCGAAGGGGAAGCGCCCTGGCGGGACGGCCCGTACGCCTACACCATCTTCACCAGCGGCTCGACCGGCGATCCGCAGGCGGTGACCGTCTCCCGGACAGCGCTGAGCTACTCCACCACAGCCCGGATCGGGTATTACCGTGAGCCACCGCACCGCTTCCTGTTGTGCTCGTCCATTTCCTTCGACAGCTCGGTGGCCGGCATCTACTGGACGTTGTGCACCGGCTCGACACTCATCATCCCCAGCGAACGGCCGGCAAACCTGCCCGCCGTTCTGAACGCCGGTCGGGAGTACCAGCCGACCCACGCGCTCATGGTTCCGTCGCTCTACCGGCTCCTGCTGCGTTCACCGATCGCATCGCTCACGACGGTGATCGTCGCCGGGGAGACCTGCTCGGCGGAACTCGTTCGGCAGCATTTCGACGCCGCGCCGGGAACCGCCCTGTACAACGAGTACGGCCCGACCGAGTGCACGGTGTGGAGCACGGTGCACAGGTGTGCCCCTGGCGAAAACCCCGTGCCCATCGGCAGACCCATTCCCGGGACGTCGGTGTCCATCCAGGACGGCGAGCTGGTGATCTCCTCGCCCGGGGTGGCGAACGCGCAACGCGAGTACCGTACCGGGGACATCGTCAGCCTCGGTGCCGATGGTCTGCTGCGGTATCACGGCCGCGCCGATGATCAACTCAAACTGGGTGGAATGCGTATCGAGTCTGCCGAGATCGAGAGCGCTCTGCTCACCTTTCCCGGGATCACCGACGCGGCCATCGGCGTACACGAGTCCCGGGTCGCCGCGTTCCTCACCGGCCTGACCAGCGTCGACGAAGGGAAGCTGAGGACCCATCTGCTGCGGCAACTGCCCGCAGTCGCGGTACCCAGGGCGTTCCGAGCCGTCGACCGCCTGCCGTCGCTTCCGAACGGAAAGCTGGACCGTACCGAGCTGGCGAGACGAACGGCAGCGATCTTCGGCGGGGTGCCGTCACGTTGACGCGGACGTCACCCCACGCGTGGTGACATCGGCTCCTGGCGGCACTCGGTCCCGTGCGTCGAGATGTACGGGAGGAGTTCGGCGAGTCTGGCGGTGTCACCGAGCCGGGTGAGGATGGCCCCGGCCTCCTCGAACGCCCCTCGCGCGGCCAACGGCTCGGTCTGCGCGTACGCCTTGCCCAGATTCGTGAGTGCGGTGGCCTGCATCGAATGCCACCCTCGGGTGCGCCAGATCGCGACCGACTCCTCAAGGTGACCGATCGCCCGTGCGGGGAACCCGTCGGCCAACTCGATCTCGCCCAGCACCGCCAACGCCTCGGCGAGGTGGTGGCCCATGCGGTACTCCCGGCTGAGCGCCACCGACATCTCCGCCGTGGCGCGCGCGGCCGGATCACCGCGTTGCAGGTCGAGCCGAGCCAGCGCGAGCAGCGTCAGCACCTCGGTGTAGGTGTCGCCGTAGCGACGTGAAATCGTCAGCGACTCGCGGAGCATGCGTTGACTGTGCTCGAGGTTGTCGAGCTGGCGATGGGTGATGCCGGCGAACTGCAGGACGGTGGCGACCCAGCGAGGATTGTCCAGGGCTCGCGCCTCGTCGAGCGCGTGGACCAGGCCGGCGGCGGCGTCGTCGAACCGCCCCTGCTCGTAGAGGGCGATGGACAACGCCAACCGGGCGCGGATCCGGCCGCCCTGGTGCTCCGACTGGTCGGCCAACTGGAGGGCGCCGGTGGCGTAGGTGATCGCGGCGGGGTGGTCGCCAGCGGCGGTGAGCGCCCAGGAGCACATCACCGCGGCGTCACAGATGCCGTGTTCGTGCCGCAGCAGGGTGAACATTTCCAACAGCCGGAACGCGTTGTCGTGCAATCGGGACATCGCGTCGCCGTCACCACCGTCGCTGATCCACGTGGTCACGTCGATCAGGCCGCGTAGCATGACCGCCTCACCGAGCAGGTTGCCAGCCACACGGCACGCCGACATGACCTCGGTGTTGGTGTCGACCCAGTCGCTGTACATGCCGCGTACGTCGAAGTATTTCTCCAGGCAGCCGGCCAGGTCGAACGCCACGTCGTCACGGCCGAGCAGACATGCCTGCCGGATCAGCGACAGCAGGGCCGACCGCTCGGCGTCGAACCACAGGCCCGGGTCGACACTCGGCGCGTGCCGCTCGACCCAGCCCGTGGGCGGGCGCGGTCCGGGCCCGCTGATCGCCGCATAGCACGGCCCCGGGATGTGTCGAGCCATCCGCTCGGTGAGGGCCAGCCAGCCCCCGAACCCACGGGTGAGGGCGCTGGCAAGCGACTCGTCGGTCTCCTCGACCTCGGCGCGTTCCCTGGCGAATATTCGTACCAGGTCATGCAGGCGGTAGCGTTGCTGCCCGGCCACGTCGGTGTCGGCTGCGGTGAGCAGCTGTGCATCCACCAACGTCTCGGCGTACTCGATGCCCGTGTCCAATGTCGACTCGAGCATGGCCGCGGCGAACCAGGCCGGAAAGTCTGGCAGGTCGAAGAGGCCGAGCAGTCGGAACAGCCGCCGTGCCGTCGGATCGAGGCCCTGGTAGCTCAGCGCGAGCGAAGCGCGTACCGCCAGGTCGCCGGCGGTCAACTGGTCCAGGCGGCGTCGTTCGTCGCCGAGCATCGTCGCCAGGTGTCCGAGGTGCCAGGCGGGTCGGGCGGCGAGGCGTGCACCGGCGACGCGCACCGCCAGTGGTAGCCCACCGCACAACCTGACGATCTGCGCGGCCCCCGCGTGCTGGGTCGTCACCCGCTCGTCAGTGGTGATCCTGGCCAGGAGCCGGATCGCCGTGGTGGGTGGGAACACGTCGAGGTCGACGCGGCGAGCGCCCTCGATGCCGGTGAGTCGTGCCCGGCTGGTCAGGATGACGGCACAGCGCGCCGTGCCCGGCAACAACGGTCGGACCTGTTCCTCGGTGGCGGCGTTGTCCAGGAGCAGGAGTACGCAGCGGTCGGCGAGGCGGGTTCGGTACAGCTCGGCACGTTCGGTCTCGTCGGCCGGAATCACCTGGTTCGGTACGCCCAGCGCGCGCAGGAAGCGGGCCAGGACGTCGCCGGACTGCAGCGGCGACGCGTCGGCGCCGCGAAGGTTCACGTAGAGCTGACCGTCGGGGTAGGTGCCGGCCAGCCGGTGCGCGACGTGCACCGCGAGGGCGGTCTTGCCGATGCCACCCATGCCGCTGATCGTCGCGATGGCCGGCGCGTGGTGGTGCCGGTCGGTGTTCGTCGCGCCCGACAGGAACCGGTGCAGCGCTGCCACCTGATCCTCGCGACCGGTGAAATCGGCGATGTCGGCGGGCAGCATGGCAGGCACGGGCCCACCGTGCGACGCGGGCTGCGACGCGTCGTACGGGACAGGCGCCGCGGCGGCCGGCTGGGTGGATGCGGCGGCGAGCAGGTTGCGCGCCGTGACCCACGTGGCGACCGCCGCCTCGTCGAGCCCGCAAGCCCGGACGAACGTCGCGACGACGTCGCTCCTGGGCAGGCTCGAGCGGGCGAGCATCGAGGCGGTCGTACTCGCTGGCAGCATCTCGCCCAGGGCCTCCGCCCGGCGGGCCAGCTGCCGATAGGACAGATCCGACCACGCCCGCAACTGGCGGAGGGCGGCGATGTACTCGTTCGGGCCGGTGAGCCCATTCGGGCTCGGCAACCCATCAACAAGCTCAGTCATACGTTCCCCCGTACCGACGTCGCTCAATAGATGATCACCATAGTCGTCGATCGGGAGGGCGGCCAGTGGTGTCCGGGCTGCCTCGGACGGACCCGGACTCCCGATCGCCATGGGTCGTCGGCGCGATCTCGTGCCATCTTCGCGGATCGTCGGCGGTTACCTCGGGCACGAGCACCTGGGGAGCGGGCAGCCTCCACGGCTGCGAATCACTCGCACGGACTTCTCCGGCGCGGTCCTGACCGCTCGAACCGGACACATTGCGTGCGATCCGTGCGGGGTGCAAGGCTGGACAGATGGGTTGGTGGAACCGATTTCGACGCGGATCGTGTTACCCGCTGCGCCGGCCAGGGCCGGGCGGACCACCGGCCCCCTGGCCGTCTGACCTGCGGGAGCTGATCGAGGATCTTTCGTCGGCCCAGCCGGAGAATCGAACCGAGCTGATGGCTCTGCTGCGGCGATTGACGGCGGCGAGGCACACGCACATACCCGAGCGGGTGTACGTGATCGGCGAGATGATTCGCCGGTACGCATCGGTGCCGGACGACGAGGCGACCGCCGCAGCCTGGGCGGTCTGGCAAGCCGTGCCGGAGTTGGGCCTGATGGCGAGCGCCCGGGAACGCTGCCAGCACGCCGAGAGCCTGCTCGGCACGCTGCGCGAGCTGGTGCAGCATGGCCCGGACCCGGCTCTCGAGATCGGTGATCCGGACACCACCCTCGCCGATGCCCTCCGGCGCGAGGCGGAGCGGATCGGTCACGCACCGGTGGCCGGCGAGGGTGAACACCAGGTCGGCTACCGAGCCGCGTACGCCGGGTTCGTCAAGCAGGTGGCGCATCGGGCGACGGAGCTTGAGAGTATGCCGGAGCGCAACCTGCGTCGCGGCGTCCTGGCCACGACTTCTCCAACCGCGGAGCCGGTCGATTCACCCACCCCGGTGCTGGCGGCCCTACGCGACGCCGTGGCGGCGCTTCCTCGCCAGCGGGACGCTCGGCAGGAGCAGTGGACGGCCCGCGTGACCAGCGCCATCGAGCCGTTGCACTCCGGCGGCCCGAGCCTGGACCCGAGCGCCATCGGTCGGGCGATCGTGGCTGACCTGCCGGAGCTCGACCGGCTCGATGAAACGCTGGACCGTCTCGAACGGATGGAGGAGCAACTGGCCGCGACGCAGAGCCGGGTGGCGGCTCAGCGGGCGCACCTGACCGAGGAGGTGATCCGATGGCGCAACGCGCTCGCCCGCGAACTGCGCCAGCAGGCCGACCATCACGTTGCCGCGACCGGTATCTCCCTCGACGTCGATTTCACCGTCGGCTTCACCCTGGCCAGCGACCAGATCGCGCGGCACCTGCGCGAGCGGGCCGACCGGCTTGCCGTCGCAGACCTACCCAAACCATCCTTCCCGATGACCCGGGCCAGAGACGCGACCTGAGCGCGGACCGCGTCAGCTCAACGTCGGCCGGGACTCGGCACGGTAGACGTGACGTGGGCGCTTCGACGGCGTCCCATCCGGGGCGGACCTGGTTGCCCATCCATCGGCATGCATCTATAGTTGCGCGGATCACAACAATCATGGCCGTGGTGACGCGGCCGGGTCGTCGAAGCGCTTCGACGATTCGTCGTTCAGGCCCGTCAGCCGGGTGTCGAGCCTGGTCACGCCGGTCTCAACGCCCGCTGGGCGTCTGTCGTACGACATGAGGAGAACCGCATGCGGAACTGGCGCCTTCGGCGCGGAATCACCGCGCTCGCGCTCGCCCTGCTGGCCCTACCGGCCGTTCCCGGCACCGCGCTCGCCGAACCCAGCTACCCGTTCCGAGACCCACACCTGCCGGTGGACGCCCGGGTCGACGACCTGCTCGGACGGCTCACCCTGGACGAGAAGATCTCCTGGTTGCACCAGTATCAGCCGGCCATCCCCCGGCTGGACATCGGCCTGTTCAAGACCGGCACCGAGGCGCTGCACGGGGTCGCCTGGTCCACCGACATCGACAACAACGGCGCGGTGGTCAAGGCCCGCGGCACCGTCTTCCCGCAGCCGGTGGGCATGGCGAGCACCTGGAACACCGACCTGATCCGGCAGGTCGGTTCGGCCGTCGGTGACGAGGCGCGCGGCTACCACGCGCAGCATCCCCGGGTCTGGGGGCTCAACCTCTGGGCGCCGGTGGTCAACCTGCTGCGCGACCCCCGGTGGGGCCGCAATGAGGAGGGCTACTCCGAGGACCCGCTGCTCACCGCGGCGATCTCCACCGCGTACGGCTCGGGGATGACCGGCGGTGACCCGAACCACCTGAAGAGCGCGCCGACGCTGAAGCACTACCTGGCCTACAACAACGAGGCCCGGCGCGACGTGACCTCGTCCAACGTACCGCCGAGGGTGCTCAACGAGTACGACCGCGCCGCCTTCGAACCGGCCATCGCCGCCGACGCGGCGACCGGGATGATGGCCGCGTACAACCTGGTCAACGGCCGTCCGGCCACGGTGGACCCGGACCTGGCCACGGTGGTACGCGACTGGACCGACCAGCCGCTGATGAACGTCACCGACGCCTGGGCGCCGAACAACCTCGTCGCCTCCCAGGGGTACTACGCCACCCAGGCCGAGGCGAACGCCGCGATCATCAAGGCCGGCCTCAACAGCTTCATCACCGACGACACCAACGCGCAGCCGACCATCACCGCCATCAAGCAGGCGCTCGCCACCGGTCTGCTCACCGAGGCGGACATCGACGCCCGGATCCGGGAGATCCTGAACGTGCGGTTCCGGTTGGGCGAGTTCGATCCGGGCGGCGGCCGGTACGGCGGCATCACCCCGGATGTCATAAACAGCCCCGAACACCAACGACTCGCCCGGCAGGCCGCCGGCGAGGCGATGGTGCTGCTGAAGAACGACCGGCAGGCGCTTCCGCTGGACCCGGCCCGGACCCGCAAGGTGGCCGTGCTCGGCCCGCTGGCCGACACCCTCTACGCGGACTGGTACGGCGGCGACCTGCCCTACCAGGTGACGGCGCTCGGTGGCATCCGCGAACGGTTGGGTAGCTCGGCCCGGGTGAGCGGGCTCGACGGGGCGGACCGGATCGCGCTGAAGGACACGGCGACCGGCCGGTACGTCTCGGCCACCGGCACCACCGACGCCGACCCGGTCCTCGGGACCGGAGCGACCCCGGCGCTCGTCGCCCAGTTCGACGTGGTCGACTGGGGGCAGGATGTGGTGACGTTGCGCAACGCCGCCAACGGCCGCTACCTCGGTTACAACTGGGGGCCGTTCCTCACCCGCGACGAGCAGCCGAACGGCTGGTACGTCCAGCAGCAGTTCAAGCTGGAACCGCAGGCCGACGGCGCGGTCGCGCTGCGCTACGTCGGCTACGAGACCAAGGAGAGCTGGTTCGGCCCCGAGAGGTACGTGACGGTCGGCGACGACGGCGCGCTCAAGCTCGGCGCCTCCACGGCGGCTGACGCGACCCACTTCAGTCGCGAGGTGATCAGCAGCGGCATCGACCGGGCCGTGGCGGCGGCCAAGGCGGCGGACACCGCCGTGCTGGTGGTCGGCAGCAACCCGTTCATCAACGGCCGGGAGGCGCACGACCGGACCTCCACCGCGTTGAGCGCCGGCCAGGAGGCGCTGGTCAAGGCCGTGACCAGGGCCAACCCGCGCACCGTGCTCGTGCTCCAGACCAGCTACCCGGTCACCCTGACCTGGGAGCAGGAGCACGTCCCGGCCATCGTCTGGACCACCCACGCGGGCGCCGAGACCGGCCACGCCATCGCCGACGTGCTGTTCGGGGACCGCAATCCGTCCGGTCGGCTCACCCAGACCTGGTACCGCTCGGACTCGCAACTGCCGCCGGACCTGCTGGAGTACGACATCATCTCGTCCAGGCAGACGTACCTGTACAGCGCCGCGAAACCGCTCTACCCGTTCGGCCACGGCCTGTCGTACACCCGGTTCCGGTACGGCCAGCTGCGTGCCGGTGCCCACTCGGTCGCGGCCGACGGCACCATCGCGGTCAGTGTCGACGTGACCAACACGGGCAGCCGGGCCGGAACGGAGGTCGTCCAGCTCTACACCCACCAGCGCACCTCGCGGGACACCACCCCGATCCGCCAGCTCAAGGCGTTCCAGCAGGTGAGGCTCGCGCCCGGGCAGACCCGCACGGTGACCCTGCGCCTGCCCGCCGCCGACCTGGCGCACTGGGACGTCACCCGCAGCCGGTGGGTGGTCGAGTCGTCCGTCTACGACCTGATGGTCGGGGCGTCCGCCGAGGACATTCGGGCCCGCGGCGCGGTCCGGGTGCGCGGTGAGACGATCCCGGCCCGTGACCTGTCCCGCGCCACCAGAGCGGAGAACTTCGACCGGTACGCGGGAGTCCGGCTCGTCGACGAGACGAAACCCCGCGGTACGGCTGTCGGTGCCACCGCGGCCGGCCAGTGGATCTCCTTTGACGGTTCCGCGTTGGGTGCCGGCGCGCACACCTTCACCGCGAAGGTCGCGAAGGCCAGCGCGGGTGCCGGCACCATCCAGATCAGGTTGAAGTCGCCCACCGGCCGGCTGCTCGGCACGGCCACCGTGGCCGGCACCGGCGACGACTACCGGTACGTCAGCACGAGCGCGGAACTGGCCCGGGCCGCCGGAACCCACGACGTGTACCTGGTGTTCGACTCCCCGCTGCGGCTGGCGGACTTCTCCATCAGGTGACCGGAGCCCGGGGCCGGGCCGATCGCGGCCCGGCCCCGGGCCGTCGGTGTCGTCGGCCTCCCGCGCAGGTCACCGCCGCGTGGATTCGTCGGACGATGCAGGCGGGGGTGTCTGGCCAATGTGGCCGATATGCCTGATCCGAGGTCATTAAGGTATAGACGCCCCCCAATTGCCGGTTGCATTCGTCAGACGTGTGACCTACGCTCCCAGCAAGGTTTCGTGGCGATTAACAGATCAGTGTGGTGGGGCGACAGAAGGTCTCCCGCCGGTCATTCGTGCGTCGCTGTTTCCGTGCCAGTCGCTCGATACGCACGTTGGGCCCAGGCTGACGGCAAATGAGAGGAACAGTACGTGAAGACAGTCGTATCCACCGCTCGAACGTCATTGCTGGCGGTGGCGGCTCTGGTTGCCGCCACACTCCCGGCCGTGCTGGCACATCAACTGCCGGCCTCGGCGGCGGTCCAGGCGACCTATTACGTCGCCCCGGACGGCAACGACGCCAACGCCGGCACACTCCAGTCCCCATTCAAGACGATTCAACGCGCACGGGATGTCGTCCGCACGATAAACGCGGGCATGACCGGCGACATCAACGTGTATCTACGCGGCGGTAGTTATCCGGTCAGCAGCGCCGTCGAGTTCGGCGCCGCCGACTCCGGCACGAACGGGTTCCGGGTCTCCTATGCCGCCTACCCCAACGAGACGCCGATTCTCGACGGCGGTGTCCAGGTGACCGGGTGGACCCAGCACAGCGGCAACATCTGGAAAGCGCCGCTCGACCGCGCCAACAAGCTGCGGGCGCTCTACGTCAACGACAAGCGCGCGTACATGGCGTCGAAGACGATCAGTTCAGCCGGGTGCTATGGCACGTACAACGTCACGGCCGGTCAGGCCGCGTGGGCCTGGGAGTCGGGGTCGCAGTGTGATGGCGCCAAGTACAGCCTCAACGATTTTCCCGCCATCGCCCGCAACCAGGACGACATCGAGATCGAGACGGGTACGACCTGGACAACGGCCATCGTGGGCGTCCGTCAGGTGACCACGAGTTCCGACGGCGCGAACCGGGTCGCCCTGTTCCAGCAGCCGGGGGCGGCCATCGCCCAGGGCGCGTTCAACGGCAACGCCCAGGTCGGCGGCACCCACAAGCTGATGAACGCCTACGAGTTCCTCGACGCGCCGGGCGAGTTCTTCTTCGACAAGGGCAGCCGGACGGTCTACTACTACAAGTCCAGCAGCGAGAACATGGCGACCGCGTCGGTCTACGCGCCGAACAACGTCACCACCATGCTGCGGGTCGCCGGCACCTCGACGAGCAACCACGCACGCAACATCACCTTCTCCGGTCTGACCGTGCGGCACTCCGACTGGAACCTGTTCAACGTCGCCGGCTCCGCGTTCAAGCAGGCGCAGCAGGGCAACCTCGGTGCCCAGGTGTACGCCAAGGGCAACTTCCACGTCTACTACTACCGCAACGTGGACGTCACGCCCGCCATGGTGCAGGTGCAGAACGCCGACGGGATCCTCCTGCAACGCAACCGGATCCAGCACACCGGCGCGGACGGCATCAACATGGTCAACGATGTGCAGGGCTCACAGCTGATCGGCAATCACACGAATGACGTCGCCGGCTCCGCCATCACCATCGGTCACCCCCAGCACGTCTTCATCGGCGACGGCACCTCGACCAACAACGAGAAGTACTCTCCCCAGGTCGAGGGGCTGCCGAAGAACATCGACATCAAGAACAACTACCTCTACGACAGTGCCGTCCTGTTCAACGGGCACAGCCCCATCTCGGCGTACTTCGCCGACACCCTGACCATCCAGCGCAACCGGATCGAGAAGGCTCCGTGGTCGGGCATCACCCTCGGCTGGGGCTGGTGGAACTTCGACGGATCGTCCGGCTCGATCACGCCGAACCGACCGACCACCACGGCGCGGAACAACACCATCAGCTACAACCACATCATCGACACGGTGCAGCGCCTCAGCGACACCGCACCGATCTACACGCTCGGGAGTCAGCCCGGGACGACGATCACCAACAACTACCTCCAGGGCGTTCCCTCGGGCCACAAGTACGGGTTGCACCCGGACGAGGGATCGGCGTTCATCACCTTCCGGGACAACGTCCTGAGCATCGACAAGAACGTCACCTGGATGATCAATTCCGACGACTTCGGTCGGAAGCACGATCTGAGCATCACGCAGATCTACGGCCCGATCAACAAGGTGTCGAACAAGAACCTGCCGAACAGCACGGTCGCCGACATCCTCGTCTCCTCCGACTATGTCTGGCCGGCGACGGCGTACGGCATCGCGGCCAACTCCGGCCTTGAGGACGCGTACCGGGACATCATCCCGGCGAGTAGTTTCTCCGCGCCGAACTACGTGCTTCCGGCCAGCACGTTCGTCACCAGTGCCACGGCGTCGATCCCGATCCGGAGCGTCGGCGACGCCACCAGGTCGGTCTGGTTGGCGCCCTACGGCACCACCACCTTCACCGCCGGGGCGACGATGACCAGAGCGGCCGGCACCGCCACGTCCATCGCCGTGCCGACCGCCCAGGGCGAGTACCGGCTCTACGTCGTCGACGCACAGGGCAACCGCTCGGCCGAGTCCACCTCGATCGTCCGGCAGCAGCAGGGCGGTGGCAGCGGCACCGGGAACGGGCAACTCGTGGGTGGACAGTCCGGCCGCTGTGTGGACGTGCCCAACTCGGCCACCACCAACGGCACCCAGGTGCAGCTCTGGGACTGCTCCAACGCCAACAACCAGCGGTGGACCCAGACCGCCAGCAAGCAGCTGACCGTCTACGGCAACAAGTGCCTGGACGCCTCCGGGGCCGGCACGGCCAACGGCACCGCGGTCATCATCTGGGACTGCCACGGTGGGCTCAACCAGCAGTGGAACGTCAACTCCAACGGCACCATCACGAACGGTCAGTCCGGGCTCTGCCTCGACGCCAATGGCGCCGCCACCGCCAACGGCACCAGGGTCATCCTCTGGTCCTGCAACGGCGGCCCGAACCAGCAGTGGACGCTGCGTAGCTGACCGCCCCGACCCCCGGGGCCAGGCCGACACGGGCCTGGCCCCGGTGCTACTTCTGGTAGCCGTAGTTGTCGCAGGTCCGGCGTCCCTGGACGCAGTTCTTGGTGCGCTTGTTCATGGTGTTGACGTCCCACATCACGAACGCGTCGCCGTGCATCGACGATGCGCTCTTGCCCTCCTTGTCGGAGGAGAGGTAGTAACCCGCCGGGGTGCCCTTCGCCGGGTACTGGATGTCGAAGGTGATCGCCGGGATCCGGACCGGGTGGCTGCTCGGGCAGGAGTTGTCCCGGCCGTACGCCACATGGTCCTTGTGGTTGGGGCTGTCCAGGTGCCTGCCGTCCCAGCAGTCGGGGAACTGCATCATGAAGTGCAGCGTCGCGTCGCCGCCGCAGATGGGCCAGTTGCCGTTGGTGCTGCGGGCGACGCCGTCGAGGTCGCCGGGTCCGTAGAAGGCGCAGTAGAACTGGCCGGTCGCCCCGCGCGGCGTCGGCTTCTTCTTCTTGGCGTCGCCAGAGATCATCCGCAGGCCGTTGGGCATGGGCATCTGGCCGGTCGAGTTCTTCGCCAGCGAGCGGTAGTAGACCCGGAACCCGCTGGTCTCGACCGGCTTTCCGGTCGCGTTGTCGTAGAGGGTGGGCACCCAGTACGCGGAGTGGTCCTGAACCGGTTTGCACGAGGTGGCCGTGAACTTCGTCAGGTCCCCGGCGACGGTGCTCGCGTCGACGGCCTTGTTGCCGACGAAGGAGTGCATGTGTGAGGCGCCCGGTAGGCCGGGTGCGACGATCGGGTCGTCCGGCAGCCGATGGCTGTACTGACAGTCGGCCCGGAACTCCGGGAGGTTGCCGACACCGGACGGGACGGGGTCGATCGTCAACGCCCGGTACGCGTCGGCCTGCGCCTTCCAGGCCGCACGGTCGACGGGAATCCAGCCGGTCGTGGGGATCTTCGGCGAGGTGGCGGTCGACGGCGTCGCGCCGGCCGACGGGGTCGGGGCGACCGACGGGACCGCGGGGCTCGGCACCGCCCCGCCCGGCGACTCGGTCCGCCCGGCCGAGGGCGACGGGTATTCGAGGGCGTTGGCGGCGTTGGACCGCTCCGGTCGCACCGCGCCGTTGCCCAGGTACACGCCGCCGGCGGCGATGACGAGTACGACGGCGCCGCCCGCGGCCACGCCCAGCCTGTTACGGGCGAGCCACCCCGGAAGGCGATGACGGGACGGTGGCGGGTTCTCGAACGACACGGGTCACTCCCAACGAGCCGACAACAGGCTGACCCGAACGGCCAAGGCCGCCGAATGGTAGGTGCCCGCCGCCCGTACCCGAAAGGTTTTTAAACCTTCCTTAAAGTACGCGGGCCCGGCGTCCGCGCCCTTCTGAATCTCTTGAAGGCGCGGTCGTCCGAAAAAAGTCGGCTGGAGAAGTGCTGCCGGGCAGCGTGCGGGTACAGCGGGGGGATGACAGCAACCTGGAAGCCCCACGAGAAGCACGGCGGCCTGTCGGACAAGGACAAGCGCGAACTGCCCGAGACCGTCTTCGCGTTCCCCCGCGAACGCAAGGAACCGATGACCGACGCGAGTCACGTCCGCAACGCCATCGCCCGGTTCGACCAGGTGCAGGGCGTCACCGACAAGGACCGCGACCTGGCGTTCCAGAACATCCTCGCCGCCGCCAAGCACTACGGTGTCGACGTCGCCGAGACGAACTGGCGCCAACTCGGCAAACTCCCGCACACGCCGAATCCCGCCCACTGAGCGGACGCCCACCCTGATTCGGCTCACCCGCTGGACAACTGGTGCGGCGCTCGGCGGAGTGGGACGAGTGGGACTGATCCACGCGGTCAGGTTGCCCGCAACGATGCGAGGACGTCGAGGTAGTGCGGGTTCCTCATGACGCCGAGCACGTTGCCGAACGGGTCGACCACCGCCGCGGTGACGAACCCCTCGTCCCCGTGCGCCGTGATCGGCTGGTACTCCGTGGCGCCCATCGCCAACAGCCGCTCGACGGTCGCGTCGAGGTCGTCGACGCACCAGTGCATGACCACCCCGCCGGGCCCCGCCGCCGCGCCGGCCGGTGCGTACCGGCGATCGATGATGCCCAGCTCGGCCTGGTAGTCACCGATGCGGAACTCGGTGTAGGCCGGGCGTCCGTCCGGCCCCGGGCGCAGGAAGTACGCCTGCACGCCGAGAAAGTCCGCGTACCACGCGGTGGCCGCCGCCACGTCGTCCGCCCAGATGTTCAGAGTGGCGAATCCTCGCAGGCTCATGGTTTGTCCTCTCGTCGATGTCGTTGGTGCTGACGCTATCGACGATTGCGGAACGTCTGCTTCCGCAATGGACGGCGAGCCGCCGCGTGTGTTCGGTCCATTCCCGGGTAGTCGCCGCCATGCCACGACGGATGGCGGGGGACAGCGTGGAGAGCTACCCGGCGGTCGAGGAACATGGTCTGATCGGTGATCTGCAGACCGCGGCGCTGATCAGCACGGACGGCACGATCGACTGGTTCTGCGCGCCGCGCTTCGACTCGCCGAGCGTCTTCGGCGCGCTGCTGGACCGCCGTAACGGCGGCCACTTCCAGCTCTCGCCCGACGGCGTCGACTACACGAGCAAACAGCTCTACCTGCCCGGTACGCCGATCCTGATCACGCGCTTCCACAGCGCCGACGGTGTGGGTGAGCTGTTGGACTTCATGCCCGTCACCGGTGCGCAGGCCACCGACCGACACCGGTTGATCCGGCTGGTCCGGATGGTCCGGGGGAGCATGCGGTTCCGCTTCGACTGCCGACCAGGATTCAACTACGCACGCGACTCGTACGACCTGGAGGTGCACCCGGAGGGTGATGTCTTCCGGAGCCCGACGCTGAACCTCACCCTCACGCCGTTCGAGGACAGGAAACGACACATCAGGGCGGAGAGCGACATCCACCGCGACGCGCGGGGGGTGTCGGCCCGCTTCACCCTGCACGCGGGTGATGTGGGCGGGGTGGTTCTGGAGACGGCCTGTCCGCACGCGCCCCGAGCGCTCACCACCGAAGAGGCGTGCCAACTGCTCGCCGAGACCCGCGACTTCTGGCGGCGGTGGCTGGGTCGGTCCCGCTACACCGGGCGCTGGCGAGAGATGGTCGAGCGGTCCGCGATGACGCTCAAACTGATGACGTACGCCCCGACCGGCGCGCTGGTCGCCGCGCCCACCATGGGGCTGCCGGAGCAGGTCGGCGGGCAGCGTAACTGGGACTACCGCTACACCTGGGTCCGGGACGCGTCCTTCTCGGTGCACGCGCTGCTCGGGCTGGGTTTCACCGACGAGGCCGAGAAGTATCTGTTCTGGCTGGACGCGCGCATCCGGGACACGCGCGACGGCGACCTGCCCCTACAGGTCATGTACCGGATCGACGGCTCACCGGATCTACCCGAGGAACTGCTGGGTCACCTGGAGGGGTACCGCGGATCGGCCCCGGTGCGTATCGGCAACGGCGCGGCGGGCCAGCTGCAACTCGACATTCACGGTGAGGCGCTCAATTCGCTGGAACTCGCCGATCGGAACGGCCTCATCGCGCCGTACGAGGGGTGGCGGAAGACCGCGGAGTTGATGGACTGGCTCTGCGAGCACTGGGACCAGCCCGAGGACGGCATCTGGGAGACCCGGTCCGGGCGGCAGAACTTCACGTACGGGCGGATGATGTCCTGGGTGGCGCTGGACCGGGCCATCCGCCTCGCGCAGCGCCGTGGTCGCCCCGGCGACACCACCCGTTGGACGACCGAACGCAACACGATCTACGAGCAGGTCATGACGCGTGGCTTCCATTCCGGACGACAAGCCTTCGTGCAGCACTACCGCAGCGACATCCTGGACGCCTCGCTGCTCTCCATGCCCGGGCTCGGCTTCATCTCGCCGCTGGACCCGATGTGGGAGTCGACGCTGCGCGCGGTCGACGGCGAACTCGTCTCCGACAGCCTGGTCTACCGCTACGACCCGCGGGCGTCGCCGGACGGCCTGGCTGGTACCGAGGGCACCTTCAGCATGTGCACCTTCTGGTACGTGCAGGCGCTCGCCCTGGCCGGTCGGCTCGACGACGCCCGGTTGACCTTCGAGAAGATGCTCACCTACAGCAGCCCGCTCGGGCTCTACTCCGAGGAGATCGCGCCGACCGGAGAGCAGATCGGCAACTTCCCACAGGCGTTCAGCCACCTCTCGCTCATCAGCACGGCGACCCACCTCGACGAGCTGCTCGACCCGTAGGGCTCAGGTCAGAACAACGTCAGCGGCTCGACCGGGATCGGCTCGGGCAGCGCGTCGAGCCCGGGTACGCGTGCGCGTACCTCGTCGTGAAACCGGCGGGCGAGCACCGGCGCGTCGGCGTTGTCCGGGGTGTGGATGAACATCGTGGGCGAGCGCCCCTCGCGTAGCCAGGTGACGGTCACGTCGATCCACCGTTGCCACCCCTCGACCGTGCGCGTCGGGTCGTCGCGGCCGAGGTAGCGGACGATCGGCCGGTCGGTCAGGGCGAGCGGGCGGAGCGGCACGCGTGGCTTCTTGGTCCAGGCGTCCCGCTCCGCGTCGCTGGTCGGTGGTGTCGCGAAGAAGGCGGTCGTGTCGAAGGGGATCCACTCGGCGGAGACGGCGGCGAGGGCCGCCCCGAGCAGGTGGGCCGCGCGGGCGTCGGTGAAGAACGCCGGGTGGCGAACCTCCACCGCGTACCGGTGGAACTCCGGAAGTCTCGCCAGGAAACGGCTCAGTGCCGGGACGTCGGTGGGTGCGAACGAGCCGGGCAGCTGGATCCAGAGGGCGTGGGCGCGTGGGCCCAGGGGCTCGATCGCGTCCAGGAAGGCACGCAGCGGTTCGCCGACGTCGCCGAGTCGACGTTCGTGCGTGATGACTTTGGGAAGTTTGGGGAGGAACCGGAAGTCGGGGTCCGTCTGCGCTGCCCACGAGGCCACGGTCTCCGGCGCCGGGGTCGCGTAGAACGTGGTGTTGCCCTCCACGGCGTCGCACCAGCTGGCGTAGTGCCGCAGCCGCTCCGTGGGTGGCAGCCGGTTGCCCGGCCACGACCGGTGGCTCCACATCGCGCACCCCACGTGCAGACGCATGACCACCCTTCCGCCGGGGACCGGACTCGACCGGAACCCACCGTATCCGGGCTGCCGGACCCGATCGGAGCGACGGGAGCCGGTGCCGCACAGCACGCCGCGAGCCGCGCGGTCGGCCAGCGACGTACGCGAGAATGAAGGCCAATCGTCAACTCGGGGTTGACGCACCCGGTGCGTCAACTTATGGTTGACGCATGACCGATCCTCTTCAGATGAGCAACAACGTCAAGCTTGACGACCTGATCCAGGCGATCAAGAAGGCGCACACCGACGCGCTCGATCAGCTCACCGACGCGGTCATCGCCGCCGACCACCTCGGTGAGATCGCCGACCACCTGATCGGGCACTTCGTCGACCAGGCCCGGCGCTCCGGCGCCTCCTGGACCGACATCGGCCGCAGCATGGGGGTCACCAAGCAGGCCGCCCAGAAGCGTTTCGTGCCGAAGGCGACCGACACCGCGGCGCTCGATCCCAACGCCGGCTTCGGCCGGTTCACCCCCCGCGCCCGCAACGTGGTGGTGGCCTCGCAGGAGGAGGCCCGTGCCAGCGGCAACGCCGAGATCGGCCCCGAGCACCTGGTGCTGGGCCTGCTGGCCGAGCCGGACGGGCTGGCGGCCAAGGTGATGGCTGGCCGGGGCGCCACTCCCGAGGCGGTGCGGGAGGCGGTGGGTGCCGTCCTTCCGCCCCGGGCCGAGCAGGTTCCGGACCTCATTCCCTACGACGCGCGCGGCAAGAAGGCGTTGGAGCTGACCTTCCGGGAGGCGCTGCGCCTCGGGCACAACTACGTCGGCACCGAGCACATCCTGCTCGCCCTGCTCGAGCAGGAGGACGGTTCGGGCGTGCTCACCACCCTCGGCCTGGACAAGGCGGCGGTCGAGGCCGACCTCGCCGCCGCCCTCGCCGCCGTCGTCGCCAAGCAGTGAGGACCCGAGGTCAGGGCGCCTCAGGAAAGCCGTAACGCAGGGCGTGCTCCGGATCGGTCGGGTCGATCTGGCGCACGCCCGCGTCCGCGAGGCGCTTGTTGACCTCGTCGAGCTGCTCGCGCACCAGGCGGGCCTCCTCCTCGGTGACCCGGCCCCGGTGCGGCCTGCCGGCGTGCTCCAGCGTGCCGTAGTCGATCTTCTCGGCGCTCTTGCGGGCCTTGGGCGGGCGGACCCGCTCGGCCGTCTTCAACAACTGCGCCATCGGCACGTCGGTGGCCATCGCGTCGAACTCGCTGGCGGTCAACACCACCCGGCGGGGCTCGCCGCCACCGTGCCGGTCATGGATCTCGACGACCGCCACGTCCAGCGCGGCGTCGTCGATGTTCTCCACCTCGCCGGGGGTGGCGTCCAACTGCACGGGCCCGGCGACCAGGTCCGGGTGCTCCAGCACGACGACGCGGACCACCTCGGCGTCCTGCTGCAGAACCGTGCCGGTGAAGTCGGAGACGTGGATCGTCTTCTTGCCCATGCGCGGAGCTTCTCCTGTCGTAGGCCGGGTTGGCGGACCACAAGAAATTACCCGACAGGTGTGCGAAAGCCGCCGCTGGACCTCCTTCGGTGTGTCGCCTCGCGCGGGCGTCAGAGGCTGCCCTTCGGCGCCACCCACTCGGTGGGCTGGCCGGTGACAGCGGTGATGCGGTCGTAGTCGGCGTCGTAGTGCAGGACCGTCGCACCGTGCTCTTCGGCGGTCGCAGCGATGATCAGGTCGGGCAGCCGGAAATTGCGGTGCTGGCCGTCGGCCGCGAGTAGGCGATGGACCGCCGTGGCGCGGTCCATCGCCGCTGTGGACACGTCCATCCAGCGACCCCCGCGCAGTGCCTGCCAGAGGATTTCGTACCCCTTCGGGTGGGGTGCGTTGTTGAGGTATTCCAGGCTGGTCATGTGGCAGGCGGCCAGCCGTCCCTCGGCCAGGAGCGTCTCGAAACGCCGCCGAACCGACGGGTGGCGGCCCTGTAGAACGTAGACCGAGGTGTCCGCGAGGTAGATCTGACCGGCCATCAAGCAGCCTCGGCGTCGCGGGCCTGCTCGGTGAGCGAGTCCAGATCGCGGCCACCGCCGTAGCGCCATGCGTCGACGGACCCGGAGAAGTCCATCTCCACCTGATCGAACGCGGCGACGATCTCGCGGGCCTGCCGGCGGACCGCGAACGCGTGCAGGGCGGCATTGATGGTGGCCACCTTGGTGTCGGTGCCGAGCACATCTTTTGCCGCCGCCAGCCATTCGTCGTTCACGTCCACCGTGATGCGAGTCATGCCGCGAAGATACACCAAATATGACGCTGCCAAGGCACCACATTTGAACGACAGGTGGTGCGTCAGTGGGTGTTGAGTCGGTGTCGACTGGAGCTGCCGGTGGACAGTTTGTTCAGCCCGGCCCAGGACAGGGCTCCGCCGCCGGCGGTCCGGGGGTTCCGGTAGCGCGGCTGCGGCGGATTGCCACCGACGGCCTCGGCCACCTGCCAGAGTCGCTCAGGGTCCTGCTGGTAGTGATCTTTCGGCTGAATCGGCATGCGCCTACCGTCCCAAAGAAAGGTGTCCAGGTATGGAAATACATATGACGGTCGATTCGTGCAACGGGTTCCCACCTCCCTGACCCACCTGGCCCTGACGTATCCTGCGCCCGGCCCTGCCGTCCGGCGTACGGTGATCTACGAATCGGGTGACGGGGAGGTGCGCATGCTCGACCGGCGCCTGCACCTGCACCTGGCCAGCTGGCTCGGTCAGTGGCCGGCCGGGCCGGGGTTGCACGTGGTCGCCTCGCAGCGGCGCGCCGAACCGGCCTGGGACGGCCGGTTGCGCCCCGCGCTCGCCGTGGACACCGGGAAGAGCGGCGTGCTGTCCGTGGCGCCCGACCGGGTGGAGGCGGTCCGCGCGTTGGTTCGGCGTACGCCGGCCCGGTTGCTCGCCGCCCTGCCGGAGGCGGTCGGCCGGCCCGAATTCTGCGTGCACGACGGCTCCTTCCGGTGGTGCCTGGCACCCGCGCCGCTGCCCGATGTGGGGGAGTGGACCGAGTCGACGGCTCCCGGGCTGCCGCCCTGGCTGCGACTCTTCGACCGGCCGGTGCTGGTGGTCCGCGACCCGGACGGCGCCTACCTGGCCGGCGCCGGGATCAAACGGCACGACGCGTACGGGCACGAGTTGGCCATCGGCACCGTGCCGGCCGCCCAGGGGCGTGGCCTCGCCCGTCGACTGGTGGCCCAGGCCGCGCGGCGGGTCCTCGACGAGGGGGCGGTGCCCACCTACCTGCACGAGCGGGACAACCACGCCTCGGCCCGGGTGGCCGAGGCGGCCGGTTTCCCGGACCGGGGCTGGCGCGCGTACGGCGTCTATCCGCGCTGAGCGGGGCAGTGGGCGCGGACCGTGGATCCCGGGCCGGATCCACGGTCCGCAACCTCCCCCCAGGCCCCGGTTCCGGGTGTAACGGCCCCGCCGGGGGCGAGTCGCTACGTGTCGATCACGCTACGTATCGAACAGGCTCGGGGCAAGGCTGAAGCTGTCGGTTCGGAGTGTCGAAAAGTGGACTTGACCTGCGGCTGGTCCGGTCAGCGCGCAGGGCATGCCCAGTGACGTAGCGTGCGGGTCAGCGGGCCAGGCCGAGTGCCTCGGCCGCCGCGCGGCCGTTGGCGTGGCTGGCGCCGTAGGTGGTGACGAAGGCGCGTACGCCCGCCGGCCGCCACTGTGCCGGCCAGCCCATCTCGACCACGGTCACCGGATGCTGGGCCGCCAGGTCGGCGATCAGCTCCGGACCGCCGGGCAGCCGGTGCAGGTGTCGCCCGACCAGCACGATGGGACGGTCGCCTGCCAGTCCGCGCAGCGTGGCCGGGTCGGTCTCGGTGGCGAGCACCCGGATCTCGGGCACCCCGTCCAGGTGTGGCCCGAGGCCCCACGGCACCCGCCCCTCGGCGATCGTCGACTCGGTGTGCAGCTGCACCACCAGTGGCTGGTCCAGGCCGGTGAGCAGACCGTCCACCCGGATCGCCCGACGCGCCGCCGCGTACCCCAGCTCGGTGTCCTCGATGGCGGGAGAGCGGCCGGCGGCCCGGGTCCAGGCGGCGAGGTCGGCGGCGCGGCCGGCCGCCTCCTCGACGCGCGCGGTGGCGAGCCGGCCGTCGGCGAGCGCGTCGACGACCTCGGCGGCCACCCGCTCGACCAGCTCGGCGTCGACCTTCGCGCCGATGCAGAGCAGGTCGGCGCCCGCGCTCAGGGCCCGCACCGCAGCCGGTCCGACACCGCCGGCGGCCACCGCGGCGCCCTTCATCTCCAGCGCGTCGGTGATGACGGTGCCGGTGAAGCCGTACTCGGTGCGCAGCAGATCAACCAGGACGGCTCGGCTGAAGGTGGCCGGATCGGCACCGGTGAGCGCCGGCACCCGGATGTGTGCGGTCATCACCGCGCGCGCCCCGGCGGCGACGACCGCCGCGAACGGCGGCAGGTCCCGCTGGCGGAGCAGGCTCGGCGCGGCGTCCACGGTGGGCAGTTCGTGGTGGGAGTCGGTGACGGTGGCGCCGTGCCCGGGGAAGTGCTTGGCGCAGGCCGCCACACCGGCGGCCTGCAACCCGGTCACGGCGGCGGCCGAGTGGGCGGCCACCCGGACCGGGTCGGCGCCGAAGGACCGGGTGCCGATCACCGGGTTGTCGTCGGCGGTGTTGACGTCCACCGTGGGGGCGAGGTTGACGGTGATGCCGAGCGCGGCCAGTTCGGCGCCGATCGACTGGTAGACCCGGCGGGTGAGGGCCACGTCGCCGATCGCGCCGAGAGCGGCGTTTCCCGGGTACGGGCTGCCGGTGGCGTGTGCCAGCCGGGTCACGTCGCCACCCTCCTCGTCGATGGCGATCAGCGCGTCCGACCGGCCGGCGCGAAGCGCTGCGGTGCTCGCCGCCACCTGGGCGGGGTCGTGCACGTTGGTGCCGAACAGGGTGTGCCCGGCAAGCCCGTCGGCCAGCAGATCGACCGCCCAGTCCGGCGGGACCGGCCCGGGGTACGCGGCGAGCAGCGTGCCCAGCGCCAGCCGGCGCAGTCCTGGATCCAACCCCACGTGATCTTCCCCCTTCGGTGCCCCGCGGGCGCGAAACGTCGTACCGGTGGTGGTGTCGGCCCTGCCGACTCGGCGGAGCGTCCCACTGTCCGGTGGCCGTTACGCTACGGCTACCCGTTCGCAGGTCGGTTTACAGTTAGCAAAGTTTACTAAAACTAGAGGACGTGTCATGAGTGCGACCCGGTTGCCCGGCACCCCCCGCCTGTTGCGGGCGCTCAACGACCGTGCCGCGCTGGAGCTGCTCCTCGAACGCGGCCCGCTGACCCGGGCTCGACTCGGCGAGTTGACCGGGCTGTCGAAGGTCACCGCCTCGCAACTGGTCGAACGGTTGGAGGAGCGCGGCCTCGTCGCGCGGGTCGGCGAGCAGGCCGGCGGGCGGGGGCCGAACGCCCAGCTCTACGCCGTCCGGCCGGGTAGCGCGCACGTGGTCGGCGTGGACGTCGGGCCGGACCGGGTGGTGGCCGCTTGCGCCGACATCACCGGCGCGGTCATCGGCCGGGTGGAGCAGTCGACCCGGGACACCGACGACCCGGTGGGCGTGGTGCACAACGCCGTCGTGCAGGCGGCGAGCAGCGCCCAGGCGCAGCTGAGCAGCGTACGACGGATCGTGCTCGGCACGCCGGGCCTGGTCGATCCCGGCACCGGCGACATCACGTTCGCCTTCAACCTCCCGCGCTGGCACAGCGGCCTGCTCGCCGCGCTGCGCGACGACCTGCACACGCCGGTGGTCTTCGAGAACGACGTCAACCTGGCCGCGGTGGCCGAGGCGCAGTCCGGCGCCGCCCAGGGGTTGGGCGACTTCGTGCTGGTCTGGGTGGGCGCCGGTGTCGGCCTGGCGATCATGCTGGGCGGACGGTTGCACCACGGCAGCAGCGGCGCGGCCGGCGAGATCGGCTACCTGCCGGTGCCCGGCGCGCCCATTCCGCGCGACGTCTCCCGGCGCGCCAAGCCGGCGTTCCAGCAACTGGTCGGTGCGGACTCGGTGCGCGCGGTGGCCCGCGAGCACGGCTACCCGGACGCCGACGCCGCCGAGGCGGTTCGCGCGGCCGTCGCGGCCGGTGCCGACGGGGGCCCGATGCTCGACGAACTGGCCCGCCGCCTCGCGCTCGGCGTGGCCAGCACCTGCGTGGTGCTGGACCCACCGCTGGTCGTGCTCGCCGGCGAGGTGGGCCAGGCCGGTGGCGCCGCGCTCGCCGACCGGGTGCAGCACGAGGTGGCGGCGATCACGCTGGTCCAGCCCCGGGTGGTGCCGACCGGGCTGACCGAGGAGCCGATCCTGCACGGCGCGCTGCGCACCGCCCTGGACGCCGTACGCGACGAGGTGTTCGGCTCCACCGTCGGCTGAACCCGGCGCGGTGGTCATGTGAAGAAATATTTCACCGTGCGCCCGCAGGTTGCAAGCTCTTGCCGCCCGCCGGTCGGGCCCGTCCGTCGGGTCGCCCGAGTGGGGCGACCCGACGCACCGGGACTCAGATCAGGTCGCGGCGACGGAACACGGCGAACGCCGCAGCGGTCAGCCCGCCGGTGAGCCCGAGCAGCACCAGCAGCGCCGGCCCCCAGGTCAGGCTGTAGAAGCCCTCGCAGTAGCCGTCCGCCGAGTTGCCGAGACAGAGCTGCGGGTCGAAGAACTTCGTCTCACCGCTGAGCCACGCCGCGATGTGGCTGGAGAGCATCAGCTGGTCCGGCCGGCGGGCGTCGACGATCTCCAGCACGAGACGGCCGCCCAACTCCCACACCACCGCGTACGCGGCCACCGCCCCCAGCGCCGCCGACGTGTGCCGACCCAGCGTGGCGATCGCGAAGCCCGACGCGGAGGCCAGCAGCACCAGCACCAGGCCACGGCCGTGCACCGCGCCGAGAGACCGCCAGAAGTCGCCGTCCAGGTGACCCGCCAACCCGGCGGTCTGCCCGATCACCCAGAACGTGGCGAGGTAGAACGCCGACGCCAGCAGGGCCAGGACCAGGACCGTGCCGAGCAGGGTGCCCAACTTGGTCGCGAGCACCGTCAACCGGCGCGGTCGCCAGAGCAGCAGGTTCACCACGCCGCCGGAGTTCAGGTCCGCGCCTATGTAGGAGGCGCCGACCAGGAACCCGAAGAGCACCAGGAACGCGATGAGGAAGTAGAGCAGCGGCTCCGCCTGCTCGGCGAAACTGAACACACCCGGCAGATAGTCGGCGGCGATCGGCAACCGGTCCTGCCGGATCGGGTCGATCTCCGAGCAGTCGGCGGGGAAGTAGCCGCTCGGCTCGGACGGGAGCGTGCCCTCCTGGCGGGCCAGGCACTCCTGGTGCCTGGCCTCCATGCTCTCGCGCGCCTCGACGGCCTGCTCCCGCGCCGAGATCAGCTCACTGGCGCTCGGCTTGTGCGAGCCGGCCAACGTGGTCGCCGCCGTCACGGCGAACGCCAACACCAACAGGACGACCATGAGCTGCACGAAGCGACGCGCCGACAGCCGCTCCATCTCCGCACGCACCAGGCTCACGCGTCCACTCCCCGGTCGAGATCGATCACAGCTTCACCCTGCGGCCCCGACGGGTCGACCTGCCGGGGCACCGACGGATGCTCATAGCCGCCGGTCAACTCCAGGAAGACGCTCTCCAGATCGGGCCGGAGCGGCGTCAGCTCACCCACCCACAGCCCCTGCTCGCCGAGCACCCGACTGACCACCGTCGCGTCGCTCACCCCGCTCACCACCAGCGTCTCGCCATCCACGACCGCCGTCAGCTCGGCCGCGTGCAGCAGCTCCACGGCGCGTTCCGGCTCGGCCACCCGGACCAGGAACTCATGCCGGTCGTGGCCCGCCAGCACCTCGTCCACCCGACCGGCCGCGACCCGCCGCCCCCGGGAGATGATCGTGACGTGGTCGCAGATCAGCTGAATCTCGGCCAGGATGTGACTGGACACCAGCACGGTCACCCCGTTGGCCGCCAGCGACCGCATCAGGTCCCGCATCTCCCGGATGCCCGCCGGGTCCAGCCCGTTCGCCGGCTCGTCCAGGATGAGCAGACGCGGGTCCTTCAGCAACGCGGACGCCACCGCGAGACGCTGCTTCATGCCCAGCGAGTAACCCTTTACCCGCTCGTCGCCCCGATCGCGCAGGCCCACCAGATCCAGCGCCTCGTCCACCCGCGAGACCGGCACCCCACCGGCGCGGGCCAGCAACCGCAACGTGCGGTAACCGGTGAAGTTGCCGAAGAACTGCGGGCTCTCCACGATGGCGCCGACCTGGCCCGCCACCCGGGGCAGCAACTCCGGCGACGGTTCGCCGAGCACGGTCATCCGCCCGCTGTCGGCGCGTACCAGCCCGAGCAGTGCCCGCAGCGTGGTGGTCTTGCCGGAGCCGTTGGGACCCAGGAAGCCGTGGACCTGGCCCGCCTCGACCAGCAGGTCGAACCCGTCCACCGCCACCCGTCGGCCGTTGCGCAGGCTGTGGAAGGTCTTGCGCAGACCCTCGATCTCAATGACCGCGCTCATCCGCGCGGCTCCGTACGTCGACGGGGCATCGGCCGTCCTCCCGGCTTGGTGATCAACGACACGGCGCTTCACCCTATGGCTGAGGTGCCGCCCATGGGGGGCACCTCGTCGCTGCGTGGTTGGATGGTGCGGTGACTGGTGACCTGATCCCCGGCGCTGCCGGCGCCGCGCCTGCCGCCGCTTTCGTGGACCCGGATCTGGTGGTCAGCCTCGACGGCGTCGGCGTACGCCGCTCTGGCACCGCCCTCCTACAGGACCTGACCTGGCGCGTCGAACTCGACGAGCGGTGGGTCGTGCTCGGCTCCAACGGCGCGGGCAAGACCACACTGCTCAACCTCGCCGCCGGTCGGCTGCACCCCACCACGGGTGTCGCGCACGTGCTCGGCGAGCGGATCGGCCGCACCGACGTCAACGAGCTGCGTACCCGGATCGGGCTCACCACCGCCGCGATCGCCGAGCGACTGCCCGCCGACGAGCGGGTCAGCGACGTGGTGGTGACCGCCGCGTGGTCGGTGGTCGGCCGCTGGCGGGAGAACTACGACCGCGGCGACGAGGCACGGGCGCGGGCGCTGCTCAGTCAACTCGGCGTGGGTGGCCTCGCCGAACGCCGCTACGGCACCCTCTCCGAGGGTGAACGCAAGCGGGTGCAGATCGCCCGTGCCCTGATGACCGACCCGGAGTTGCTGCTGCTCGACGAGCCCGCCGCCGGGCTCGACCTGGGTGGCCGCGAAGACCTCGTCGCCCGACTGGCCGAGCTGGCGTACGACCCGGACGCCCCGGCGATGGTGTTGGTGACCCACCACGTGGAGGAGATCCCGCCCGGGTTCACCCACGCGCTGCTGCTGCGCGAGGGCGGGGTGGTCGCCCAGGGCCTGCTCGCCGACACGCTGACCGGTGACAACCTCTCCAAGACCTTCGGGCTGCCGCTGGTGGTCGAGCGGTCGGGCGACCGCTTCACGGCCCGCGCCGCCTGAGCGCGGCGGACAGGGCGGAGACGACCGTGCCGCAGACCCGGGTTGCCGTGGTGGGCAGCGCCAACATGGACCTGGTCGCGATGGCGCCCGCGCTGCCGAGACCGGGCGAGACCATGCTCGGCACCGACTTCGTGATGGTGCCCGGCGGTAAGGGCGCCAACCAGGCCGTGGCCGCCGTACGGGCCGGCGCGTCCTGCACGTTCCTCGGCGCGATCGGCTCGGACGGCTTCGGCGTCACCCTCAAGGCCCGCATCACCGCGGCCGGTGTGGACACCAGCCAGCTGCGCGTGGTCTACGGCACCTCCGGGGTGGCGTTGGTGATGGTCAACGCCCAGGGGGAGAACGCCATCGTGGTCACCCCCGGCGCGAACGACGCGCTGGTCGGTCTCACCGAGCAGGAGTTGGCCACGGTGCGTGCGGCGGATGTGCTGGTCGCCCAACTGGAGGTCCCGGTGCCGACCGTGACCGCCGCCGCGGTGGCCGCCCGCGACGCCGGCACCAGGGTCATCCTGAACGCCGCCCCGGCGCGGGACCTCCCGCCCGAGCTGCTCGCCGCCGTGGACCTGCTGGTGGTCAACGAGGGCGAGGCGCAGGCGCTCGCCGGTCGAGGTCGGGAGGAGCCCCGCGCGTTGCTCGACCTGACGCCCCGGGCCGTGCTCACGCTCGGTGGCGCGGGCGCGTGGTACGTCGACCGGGACGGCGCGGAGGTGCACGTGCCGGCGGTACCTGTCGACGTGGTCGACTCCACCGCCGCCGGTGACGCCTTCACGGCCGCGCTGGCCGTCGGGTGGGGCGAGGGGCGCGACCTGGTCGACGCCGTGCGCTGGGCGGCGGCGGCCGGCGCCGCCTGCGTCCGCAAACTCGGCGCGTCGGTGGCGCTACCGCAACGCGCCGAGATCGACGAGCTGTACGTGCCGGCCTGACCGCTCCGGCCTCACGCCGGCCTGACCGCACCGGCCTCACGCCGGCCTGACCGCTCCGGTGCGGAAGGCCCGACGGTACGCCGACGGCGAGGTCAGCATGGACCGGCCGAAGTGGTGGCGATAGGTGACCGGGGTGTCGAAGCCCACCGCACGGGCGACGTGCTCGACCGCGAGGTCCGTCTCCTCCAACAGGGTGAGGCTGGCGCGGATTCGCTGATCGATCAGCCAGCGGATCGGGCTGGTCCCGGTGGCTCGGGCGAAGTGCCGCAGGTAGGTGCGGGACGACATGTGCGCCCGTCCGGCGAGCTGGGCCACGGTCAGCGGCTCGGCGAGATGCGCCAACGCCCAGTCGATGCTGCCCGCGATGCGGCCGTCGTCGGGGTCGGCGGGCACCGGCGCCTCCACGAACTGGGCCTGCCCGCCGTCGCGGTGCGGTGGGATCACCAGCCGTCGGGCGACCGCGTTGGCGATGGCCGCGCCATGGTCGCGTCGGATCACGTGCAGGCAGAGGTCCAGCCCGGCCGCGCTGCCGGCACTGGTCAGCAGGTCGCCGTCGTCGAGGTAGAGCACGTCCGGGTCCACCTCGACCCGGGGGTAACGCCGCGCCAGCAGCTCCGCGTACCGCCAGTGGGTCGTGGCCCGTCGGCCGTCCAAAAGCCCGGCGCCCGCCAGCGCGAACGCGCCCGAGCAGATCGACATGATTCGGGCGCCCCGGCGGTGCGCCTGCCGCAGCGCGGTGACCAGCTCGGGGGAGGGGTCGGCGGTGACGTCCGGTACGCCCGGCACGATCACCGTCCGCGCCGCCGCCAGCTCCGCCAGCCCGTACGGGGTGTGCAGGCTGGCCCCGCCGACCACCGGAACCGGCCCGGGTCGCTCGGCGCAGACCACCAGGTCGTACCAGTCGACGTCGAACTCGGGCCGGGGCAGGCCGAACACCTCGGTGACGATGCCCGTCTCGAACACCGACATCCCGCGGTACGCGAGCACAGCGACGCGGTGTCCGGCGGCCGACCGCCGGGCGGTGGGCGCGGGGACCGGCCGGACGGTCTGGGCGCGGGGCGGCATGGCGGGATGTTAGCGCAGCACGTCTCTCCCGCCACTCGCCCTGAACGGGAGGCGGCCGCCAGGATCGGCGTATGACCTTCACCTTCGCTGTCCCGGCGGCCGCCCCGGCCACCGCCGCCGCCCACTTCCTCGCCCGGCTCAGTGTCGAGACCGACGTCAGCGACGTGCACGCCGACCTGTCCGCCGGTACTTCAGGGCTGGTGGTCGTCGACTCCCGGGGGGAGGCGGCCTGGGCGCAGGGGCACCTTCCCGGCGCGGTGCACCTGCCCACCGCCGAGATCGCCACCCGGGCGGCCGGCCTGGTCCCGGCCGGCTCGGCGGTGGTCACCTACTGCTGGGGTCCGGGTTGTAACGGCGCGACCCGGGCGGCGTTGGAGTTCGCCCGTCTCGGTCATCCGGTCAAGGAGATGCTCGGCGGGTTCGAGTACTGGGTGCGGGAGGGGTTGCCGGTGCGGACGGCGGCCGGGCTGACCCGGCGGCCGGTCGACGACCTGACCGCGCCCCGGTCGACGATCACCTGCGACTGCTGAGGCGCACCGGTCGGCGGCGGCTCAGAGGGCCGGGTCGTCGACCAGCTTCTCGCCGCGTCGGCGCAGCATGCCCAGGCCCGGAATGCCGGCCACGGCCAGTTTGAGGTCCCGGGTGACGTCGAGCAGGTCGTGCAGGTCGGGCCCGACCCGGTCGAGGGTGGCCAGAATCGGCAGGATGTCCGCCGTCAGGTGCTCCTTGAGCTTGGGCAGCTCGTCGATCAGGTGGATCGCGGCGGTGATCTCCTCGTGGCTGAGCTGCTCGACGAACCGCTCGGTCATCGGTGCGGCCCGGCGCAGCGCCGGCTCGTACGCGGTCAGCAGCTCGGCCGCCGTGGTGGCGGCCTCCGCCGCGGTGCCCACGGTGACGGCGGCCCGGTCGGCCACCGCGTCAGCCTTCGCGACCACCTGGTCGGTCCGGTCCAGGGTCGTCTCGATCCGGTCGACCACGCCGTTGATCCGGGCCAGCAACGCCTCCACCCCGTCCAGCAGCGCGAACGCGCGGGCGGGCACGGCAGCCATCGAGGCGGCCGAGCCGAGCGCCTGGTCGAGAGCGGTGCGGGTCAGGCCGACCACGGCGGCCGGGGTGGGGAGGGGAATCGCCATGGGGTCAAGTGTGCGTCGGCCGCGCCGCCACCGCTCGTCCGCCGCCGTCGGCGGGGGCCTGACGGCCGGCGCGGGCGACCCGCAGCGCCCACCAGATCAACGGCACCTGCATCGGCACCCGGCCGTAGGCGATGGCCCGTTTGGTCGGACGCCGGTGCCGCCAGTCCGCCGCCATCTTCACGTTCGCCGGCAACACGGCGACGAACAGGCCGGCTGCGGCCCGACCGCCGGCCCGTCGGGTGGCCGGGTGCGCCACCGCCGCCGCCACGGCCAGCTCGGCGATGCCGCTGGCGTACGTCCAGAACCGGGCCGGGCCGGGCAACGCGCGCGGCACGATCGGGTCGTAGAAGCCGGGGCGTACCAGGTGGGTGACGCCGGCCGCGGCGAGCAGCCCGGCCAGCGCGACGGCCTCGCCGCGGCGGGTGGTCGTCAATGGTCCCCCTGCTGTTCGACGGCACGCTGCACGGCCCGGTAGATCTGCCCGAACCGTAGCGCGTCCGGGGTGCGCACCAGCAGGTCCTCCCGGCCGTGGTGCTGCACCCAGAGCTCGTGCACGTGGCTGCCGCGCTCGTAGGAGCGGTCCAGCCAGCCGAGGGGGATCTCCAAGAACGGTGTCAGCGCCAACGCCCCCGCCGCGCAGGCGGCGAGGATGATCAGCGCGAGCTGCCAGTTGCCCCGGTCCTGTGCCGACCACGCCAGTGACAGCACGCAGACCACGGCGACCAGCGGCGGCAGCGAGAGCAGCAGCACCAGGACGCCGCGACCCAGCACACGGCCACGTACGGCAAGGGTTTTCTGCCCCCGGGCGTGCCAGACGAACGTCACGTCGGACAGGGCGATCACGTGACCGCCCGCCCGGATCGACTCGGAGGTCACCTGCACCGCGTCGTCCCGGTAATAGAGGGTCATCACTAAGCCTAACCACCGGCGGGCAACCCGCGCCCGGCTCGGCCCGCGTCGATAGGTGCGCGACGGGGGTCGGGTGCGGGGTCAGCGACGCGTGACGGGGCGGGCCGGTTGGCTGTGCTCGACCGCGCGCTGCACCGCCCGGTAGATCTGCCCGAAGCGCAGCGCGTCGGCGGTGCGCAGCAGGCGCACCGGATGACCGCGCCACCGGGCCCAGATCTCCAGTTGCCGGCTGCCCCGGGCGTAGGAGCGGTCCAGGTGTTCGAAGAGGAAGTCGGCGACCGGCCCGACGGCCAACCCGACCAGCACCGACGCGCCGACGATGGCGATCGTCACGGTGGGTGAGCGGTGCAGCCACACGGCCAGGCCGATGCCGAGCACCGCCGCGACCAGTGGACCGGCGAGCGCGGCGCCGATCGCGCCCCGCCCCACCAGCACCCGCCAGGAACGGGTGCCCCGGCGGTGCCAGATCATGGTGATGTCGGCGAGCGCGTAGCTGCGACCGTCGACGTGGACGGTGGTGGAGGTGACCTGCACCGATCTGTCGTCGTAATACGTGATCATGGCTGGACTCCCGCTCCCGGGGCTGACACCACACTACTTACCCAAACGAGCCGGGTCGTAAGGTTGGCACGCGACTTCGACGAGGAAGTGAGGGCAGCGTGGGCGAGTTCGTGCGGCTGGAGACCAGGGACGGCATCGGCACCATCCGCTTGGAGCGGCCGCCGATGAACGCGCTCAACACTCAGGTGCAGGAGGAGTTGCGGGCCGCCGCCACGGCGGCCACCGACGACCCCGAGGTCCGCGCCGTCATCGTGTACGGCGGGGAGAAGGTCTTCGCCGCCGGCGCGGACATCAAGCAGATGGCCGAGATGTCCTACGTGGACATGGCCGACCGGGCGGCGAACCTGTCCAGCGCGCTCGGCGCGATCGCCCGGATCCCCAAGCCGGTGGTCGCCGCGATCACCGGCTACGCCCTCGGCGGTGGCTGCGAGCTGGCGTTGGCCTGTGACTGGCGGGTCGTCGCCGAGGACGCGAAGCTCGGCCAGCCGGAGATCAAGCTCGGCATCATCCCGGGTGCGGGCGGCACCCAGCGGCTGGCCCGTCTGGTCGGCCCGGCCCGCGCCAAGGATCTGATCATGTCGGGGCGGATGGTGGACGCGCAGGAGGCGCTGCGGATCGGCCTGGCCGACCGGGTCGCCCCGGCCGCCGAGGTGTACGACACGGCCGTCGCGCTGATCACTCCGTACCTCACCGGGCCGGTGCAGGCGCTGCGCGCGGCGAAGCTGGCGGTCGACGGTGGCCTGGACATGGACCTGAACTCGGGCCTGGCCTGGGAGAGTCAGCTCTTCGCCGCGCTGTTCGCCACCGACGACCGGCGGGAGGGCATGGCCGCCTTCGTGGAGAAGCGCAAGCCGGGCTTCACCGGCCGCTGAGCGGTGGCGTCCGCTGGCCGGGACCACCATCGGACCGGCAAGTGACTGGCCGGTAACCTGTGATCCCGGCCACGGACGATGGGAGCGACATGACGGAGCGGATCGAGGGGCACGGCGGCGAGTTGGCGCTCGCGGCCCTACGCGCGCACGGCGTACGGGAGATGTTCACGCTGTCCGGCGGGCACGTCTTCCCGCTCTACGACGCCGCGTACAAGACCGACTTCCCGATCTACGACGTCCGGCACGAGCAGTCCGCGGTCTTCGCCGCCGAGGCGGTGGCGAAGCTCCAGCGCCGCCCCGGCCTCGCCGTGCTCACCGCCGGGCCCGGTGTCACCAATGGCATCTCCGGCATGACCAGCGCGTTCTTCAACGCCTCTCCGGTGCTGGTGCTCGGCGGACGCGCGCCCGCGTTCCGCTGGGGCTCCGGCAGCCTCCAGGAGATGGACCACCTGCCGCTGGTCGCCCCGGTCACCAAGCACGCCGAGACGGTGTTCAGCACCGACGACATCCCGCGTGCGGTGGGTGCCGCGCTCAACGCGGCGCTCACCCCGCACCGCGGCCCGGCCTTCCTCGACTTTCCGCTGGAGACGGTCTTCTCGGTCGCCGAGGCCGAGCTGCCCGCCGTGACCGGCGTCGACCCGGTCGCACCGGACCCGGAGGAGGTCGGCCGCGCCGCGCTGCTCATCGCCGGGGCGCAGCGGCCGGTCATCATCGCCGGTTCCGACGTGTACGCGGGCGACGCGGTCGCCGCCCTGCGCGAGGCCGCCGAGGCGTTGCAGGTGCCGGTCTTCACCAACGGCATGGGCCGCGGCTCGCTCCCGCCGGAGCACCCACTGGCGTTCGCGAAGGCCCGCCGGGCCGCGCTCTCCGGCGCCGACGTGGTCGTGGTGGTGGGCACTCCGCTGGACTTCCGGCTCAGCTTCGGCGACTTCGGTGACGCCAAGGTGGTGCACATCGTCGACGCGCCCAGCCAACGGGCGACGCACGTGCAGCCGGCCGCCGCCCCCGCCGGCGACCTGCGCCTGATCCTCTCCGCGCTGGCCGACCACTCCGGCGACCGGGCCGACCACGCCGACTGGATCGCCGACCTGCGCGTCGCCGAGGACGCGGCGAAGGCTCGGGACGCCGCGGAGATGGCCGCCGAGACCGACCCGATCCGCCCGGCCCGGATCTACGGCGAGCTGCGCCGGGCGCTGGCCCCGGACGCGATCACCATCGGCGACGGCGGTGACTTCGTGTCGTACGCCGGGCGGTACCTGGAGCCGGCCCAGCCCGGCACCTGGCTGGACCCGGGCCCGTACGGCTGCCTCGGCACCGGCATGGGTTACGCGATGGGCGCCCGGGTCAGTCACCCGGACCGGCAGATCTGCGTGCTGATGGGTGACGGCGCGGCCGGCTTCTCGCTGATGGACGTCGAGTCGCTGGTCCGGCAGAAGCTGCCGGTGGTGATCGTCGTCGGCAACAACGGCATCTGGGGGCTGGAGAAGCACCCGATGCGGGCGATGTACGGCTACGACGTGGCCGCCGACCTGCAACCGGAGCTGCGGTACGACACCGTGGTCAGCGCGCTCGGCGGGGCGGGGGAGACGGTCGCCAAGGCGGCCGATCTGGGCCCGGCGCTCCAGCGGGCCTTCGACTCCGGAGTGCCGTACCTGGTGAACGTGCTCACCGACCCGACCGACGCGTACCCCCGGTCGTCGAACCTGGCCTGAGTCGCACCCGCCGCCGCCGTCGCCCCCGCGTCGGCGGCGGCGCGGTCACACCTCCGGCCGGTCACCCTCCCGCGGCGGATCACCGTCGCGGCGGCGGAGGTCGTCCTCGCGTCGACGCAGGTCTTCCTCCCAGCGGCGGAAGAGTTCCTCGTCCTGCTGCTGGGCGCGCTCCTGCACGGAGCGCAGGAACTCCGGGTCGTCGTCGGGGGCGACCGGTCGGGGGCGCTGCCGCTCGCCGGTGCCGGTGCCGCCCGGCCAGCCCTTGCGGGCGCCGGGGCTGGGCTCCCGACCGACGACGAACCAGGCGATCGAGCCGACCAGCGGGAAGAACAGGATGATCAGCACCCAGGCGATCCGGGGGAGGGCGCGGATCTGGCCCTCCTCGGCGGAGAGGCAGCTGATCAGGGCGCAGACGGCGAGGACGATCTGCGCCAGAAAGAGGAGGACGTACAGCCGGGCCATCCACCCATCATGGCGCACGGACGCGCGTCACCACAGTCCGCGCAGCACCAGCAGCACGCCCAGTGACGCGAGCGCCACGGTGCCCACCGTGACCAGGGGGAGTGTCCGCCCGCCGGTGCGGGCCGGCCCGGTGCCGGTGCCGCGGGGCCAACAGAGCACCAGCAGAGCGCCCCACACCAGCACCGTGACACCGGCGATCATTGCTCCGGTCGGGTCGCCCGTCGCCGCCAACCGGACCGCGAGCGCGGTCACCACGGTCACCGCGAGCAGGGTGCGCCGCCAGGCCAGCCGGGTCCGTTCCGGTTGCAACCCGGGGTCGCGTCCGGTGCTCACCGCCCGCCGACCGCCCGCAGCAGGACGGCGACCACCAGCAGCAGCGCCCCGACGCCGACGGCGAGAGCCAGGATGGCGGGAAACCGGGACGCGGGCAGCTCCTCACCGAGCCGGATGGCCCGCTCGGTACGCGCCCAGTGGTCCACCGCGCGAATCGCGACCGCCGCGCCGAGCAGCAGCAACGCCACCGCGATCACCTCCCGCAGGTGACTCATCGGCAGGGGTGGCAGGAACTGCGCGGCGGCCAACCCGCCGCCGACCAGCGCCAAGCCGGTGCGCAGCCACGCCAGGAAAGTCCGTTCGTTGGCCAGGGAGAAGCGGTAGTCCGGTGGCTCACCGACCGAGCCAAGCTCCGCCGGGTCGAACCACCGCCTGATCGCCTCCCACACATGGTCGATTATCCGCTTCCCCTCCCGCTTAGCCTGGGCCGGTGACCGATCTAGACGTACACACGCTGCGGACCGCCTACGACAACCAACTCCGCCCGGAGATTCCCGACCCGGTTCCGGCCGGGGTGACGGTGGAGCGGGACGGGCCGCTGGTCCGGATCCTCGGGCTCGACGCCGGTGGCTTCCTCACCTACCGCGACCTGGGCGGGTTGACCGGCGACGCGCTGGACGAGCTGATCTCCCGGCAGGTGCGGCTGTTCCGCGAACGCGGCCAGTCGGTCGAGTGGAAGCTCAACGAACACGACGAACCGGCGGACCTGGGGGACCGGCTGCGCGCCGCCGGCTTCGTGCCGGAGGACCGGGAGACCGTCGTGGTCGGTCCGGTCGCGCCGCTGGCCGCCGCGCTGCCGGTCGCCCCCGAGGGGGTACGCCTGCGTGAGGTGAGCGCCCGGGAGGACCTGGAACGGATCGCCGCCATGGAGGAGGAGGTCTGGCAGGAGGACCGTTCGCACCTGGTGTGGGGTCTGGCCAAGGAGATCGACGCCGACCCGCACTCGATCACGGTGGTGGTGGCCGAGGCGGACGGGACGGTGGTGAGCGCCGGCTGGGTGCGGTTCCCGGCGAACACCGGCTTCGCCACCCTCTGGGGTGGGTCCACCCTGCCGCAGTGGCGTCGCAAGGGCATCTACCGGGCGCTGGTCACCTACCGGGCCCGGCTGGCCGACCAGCGGGGCCGGACGCTGTTGCAGGTCGACGCCTCCGACGACAGCCGGCCGATCCTGGAGCGACTCGGCCTCGTCCCGATCACCACCACGACCCCGTACGTCTACACTCCGTGATCATGGAACAGCGGTTGACGGACGAGGAGCGGCTGACCCTGAAGACCGGCGCCTTCGGCGCCGTCTTCCTGGTCTCCAACGCCGACCCGGGAGTTCTGGGCGTGATCCGGGAGAGCGTCGCCGCGTCCGGCGCGCTGGCCGACGCCAGCGGCACGGTGAAGGAGGCGCTCACCACCGGCCCGCTGCCGCGGCTTCCGCGGGACTCGCAGCTGGAGATCGAGTCGGTGGTGCTGCCGGCGCTGGGGCGGGCGGTGCGGATCCTGCGCGAGAAGTCCCCGCAGGACGTGGAGGCGTACCGCTCGTTGGTGTTGGCGGCGGCGGACCAGGTGGCCCGGGCGCACGACGGGGTGGCGCCCGCCGAGGCGGCGGCCATCGACCAGATCCGGGTCGCGCTGGCCGAGCCGGCCTGACCGGCAGCGCGTCGGTGAGTTGTGTCACTCTGAGTGCTGCGGGAGCGCAACCTACTGGCAGGTAACATTGCGCCGTGGGCAACTGCACAGCAGCCCGCGGTTGACCTGGCGTCGACCGACGCGCGACGCTGCGCCCCAGACCGGGCGAGCGAATCGCAACACCACACAGGAGGGTCGTCGAAGCGCGATGAACATCGTCGTACTCGTCAAGCAGGTGCCCGATTCGGGCGCGGACCGCAACCTGCGCAATGACGACAACACCGTCGACCGCGGTTCCGCGAACAACGTGATCAATGAGATGGACGAGTACGCCATCGAGGAGGCCCTGAAGATCAAGGAGGCGCACGGCGGCGAGGTCACCATCCTGACCATGGGTCCGGACCGGGCGACCGAGTCGATCCGCAAGGCGCTCTCCATGGGCCCGGACAAGGCCGTGCACGTGCTGGACGACGCCCTGCACGGCTCCTGCGCCGTGGCCACCTCGAAGGTGCTCGCCGCCGCGCTCGGTCAACTGAACGCCGACCTGGTCATCTGCGGCGCCGAGTCCACCGACGGCCGGGTCCAGGTCATGCCGCACATGATCGCCGAGCGGCTGGGCGTCGCGGCGCTCACCGGCGCCCGCAAGCTCACCGTCGACGGCGCCACGTTGACCGTCGAGCGGCAGACCGAGGAGGGCTACGAGGTCGTCACCGCCTCCACCCCGGCCGTGGTCTCCGTCTGGGACACCATCAACGAGCCGCGCTACCCCTCCTTCAAGGGCATCATGGCCGCCAAGAAGAAGCCGGTGCAGACGTTCTCCCTGGCCGACCTCGGGGTCGCGCCCGCCGAGGTGGGCTTCGACGGTGCCACCAGCGCCGTCGTGGAGCACACCAAGCGCCCGCCGCGCTCCGGCGGCGCCAAGATCACTGACGAGGGCGAGGGCGGCGTCAAGCTGGTCGAGTTCCTCGCCACCGAGAAGTTCGTGTGAGAGGGGGATCTGACATGTCTGAGGTTCTCGTCGTCGTCGAAGCCACCAAGGAATTCGGCGTCAAGAAGGTCACCCTGGAGATGCTCACCCTCGCGCGTGAGCTGGGCACCCCCAGCGCGGTGGTGCTCGGCGGCGCCGGCGCCGCCGAAGCGCTCAGCGGCAAACTGGGCGAGTACGGCGCGGAGAAGATCTACGCCGCCGAGGGTGACGAGATCGACGGCTACCTGGTGGCCCCCAAGGCGACCGTGCTGGCCGAGTTGGTCAAGCGGGTGCAGCCGGCCGCCGTGCTGCTGGCGTCGGCCCAGGAGGGCAAGGAGATCGCCGCCCGGCTCGCCGTCAAGCTCGACAACGGCATCCTGACCGACGTGGTCGGCCTGGACGCCGACGGCACCGCGACGCAGGTCGCCTTCGCCGGCTCCACCATCGTCAAGTCCAAGGTCACCAAGGGCCTGCCGCTGGTCACCGTCCGGCCCAACTCGGTCACCCCCGCCCCGGCGGCGGCCACCCCGACGATCGAGCAGCTCAGCGTGTCGGTCACCGACGCCGACAAGCTGGCCAAGGTCGTCGAGCGGGTCGCCGAGCAGAAGGGCTCCCGCCCCGAGTTGACCGAGGCCGGCGTGGTCGTCTCCGGCGGCCGGGGCGTCGGCAACGCCGACAACTTCAAGCTGGTCGAGGAACTGGCCGACCTGCTCGGCGGCGCCGTCGGCGCGTCCCGGGCGGCCGTCGACTCCGGCTTCTACCCGCACCAGTTCCAGGTGGGCCAGACCGGCAAGACGGTCTCCCCGCAGCTCTACGTCGCACTCGGCATCTCCGGCGCGATCCAGCACCGGGCCGGCATGCAGACCTCGAAGACCATCGTCGCGGTCAACAAGGACGGCGAGGCGCCGATCTTCGAGCTGGCCGACTTCGGTGTGGTGGGCGACCTGTTCAAGATCGTCCCGCAGGCCGCCGAGGAGATCCGTAAGCGCAAGTGACCCTGTGACGACAGCAGTGGCCGCCCGTGGGAACGGGCGGCCACTGCCGTTGTCGGGAGCTGATCGGCGGGCCGGGGAGCTGAGCCGGCCCGCCGATCAGCCCGTCAGGGTGCCCCTCAACAGGCTGTCGCCGGAGTGGCGGGTGTTGTTGTCGTACTGCTCGGCGGAGACGTCGACCACCGAGTAGCTGCGCAGGTCGACATTCGGGGGCAGCGGAAGCAGGGCATCCGAACCGCCGCCCAGGGTGCCGATCGAGAACATCTCCATCGTCGTCGGGTTGATGAGCCAGACCTCGTAATACCCCGGGACGCGCGGGAGATTCGCCACATGCAGATGTAGTTGGCCGTCCTGGAGAACCCGGGCGTCTCCGGTGGCCGCCGGCGGCGTCGACCCGTACGCCGCCAGCGGCGCGCTCGCCACCACCGCCGGCGTCGGGGCGGGCGTCGGATCGTCCGATCGGAGCACGGAGGCGGTGCCCACCACCCCGACCGCCGCGGCGGCGGCAGCGGTCACCGCGGTGGCCGCCCACCGGGACCAACCGCGCCCCCGGCGGGACCGGCGGGCCGGGTCCAGTCGGGTCACGGTCGGCTCGACCGCCACAACCGGGGCCTGATCGAGCGTCCTGGTGCCGGCCTGCGCGGGCACCCGACGGGTCTCGGTCGACGCCGGCCCGGCCTCGGCGGCCCTGACCTGGGCTTCGATTCCCTGCCAGAGGTGCTCGGGAAGGTCGGGCAGGTCAGCGAGGCCCTGCGTCTCGGTGCCCAGCCCCGCCACCCGCTCAAGGGTCGCCAGCTCGGTACGGCAGTGCGCGCAGGTGCCGAGGTGGGTGCTCTCCCCGCTGTCCGCCTCGCTCTCACCGAGCGCCAGAAATACCAGCCGGTCGTGGTCCAGGTGCTGCACCGTCCACCTCCCATCTGCGTTTCAAACTCGCCATGCCGCGTCGGATGTGACTCTTCACGGTGCCCAACGGCACGCCGGTCACCGTGGCTATCTGCTGGTGTGTCAGGTCGTCGTAGAAGGCCAACTCCAGCATCCGTCGCTGGTCGTCCGGAAGGCGGGCCAGCTCGTCGGCGATCACCAACCGGTCCACCACGCGGTCCGGGTCCTGCTCGACCTGCGCCGGCTCGGGCAGCTGTCGGACCGTCTCCACCACCCGGGTCTCCCGGGCCGAGGCGCGCATCCGGTCGATCACCTTGCGCCGGCCGATGCCGAGCAGCCAGCCGATCAGCGACCCCTTGGCCGGGTCGAACGTGTCGCGACCCAGCCAGGCGGCGACGAAGGTCGCCTGGGTGACGTCCTCGGCGTCGCTGCGATTGGCCAGCATGGACGTGGCGAGGTGGAGCACGGCACGACCGTAACGGTCGTAAGCCTCGCGGAGCGCCACGTCGTCGCCGGCGCGGAACCGGCGGTCGAGGTCGTCCACCGGAGGGTCCGGTTCCTGTCGTAGCGCCGTCATCGGGCGGCTCGCCTTCGATGGGGCATGCCCGACTGTAGCTGCCACAGTCTCCGCCCCACTTCCCCGGTCGATGTCATCTCACCAGCTCTTCGTCGCCGGGGCCCGCTGCGGATGCGGAGTGGGCCGGAAAAGAAAAGTGCCTCCGGTGCGCATCCACCCGTCCGAGAGCCGGCGTAACCCGTTCTGCAAGCCAGCCTGACGAATCAACACCAAACACCAGGAGGCAGACATGCAGCTCTCGTACCTCCGTCGGGTCGCCGCGGGCGGCGCGGTCGCCGCACTGGCCTTCGCCGGCGTCGGCGCGTTCACCGCCAGCCCCGCGTACGCCGCCACCTCGAAGGTCTCCGTCGTGCACGGCATCCCGGACACCCCGGTCGACGTCTACGTCAACGGCAAGAAGACGCTCGACAACTTCAAGCCCGGCGACGTCGCCGGCCCACTCAACCTGGCCGAGGGCGACTACGACATCGCGCTCACCAAGCCGGGCGAGCCGATCGGCAGCGCGATCCTCAAGGTCGACAACGCGGCGGTGCCGGGCGGGGCGAACATCAGCATCGCCGCGCACCTCGACGCCGCCGGCAAGCCGAAGATCACTCCGTTCGTGAACGACGTCTCGAAGGTCGACGCCGGCAAGGCCCGGCTGATCGTCCGGCACACCGCCGCCGCACCGGCGGTCGACGTGCGCGCCGGTGGTACCCCGGTCTTCGAGGACCTCACCAACCCGAACGAGGCGAAGGGCGACGTCGACGCGGGAACCGTGAAGGCGGACGTGGTGCTCGCCGGCACCGACACCGTGGCCGTCGGCCCGGCGGACCTCAACCTGAAGGAGGGCACCGCCACGATCGTGTACGCGATCGGCTCCGCCGAGGGCAAGACCCTGGACGTGGTGGCCCAGACCATCACCGGCCTGCACTCGGCGCCGGGCGGTGTGCCCAGCGGCGACGGTGGCCAGGCCGGCACGGGCGTACACACCTGGTGGTACGTGCTCACCGGCGCCGGCGTACTCCTGCTGCTGGGTGGTGGGGTGCGGATGGCGACCGCGCGGACCGGCCGCAGGTGACGGTGCGCAACCGCGGCGCGCTGGCGGCCCTGGCCGCCGGCGTTGCCGCGCTCACCGCCGCCGCCCTGGTGGCGTGCGCCAACCAGCCGGCCGGAACCGTGGGCGCCGCGGAGGCGAGCACGCTGGCCAGCCCCGCACCAACCGCCGCCAGCGCCCCGTCGGTGCCGGTGACCGCCGGCGAACTGCCCGCCGACACCCAGACCATCCCGCCGGTACGGCTGCTGATTCCGAAGATCGACGTCACCGCCACCGTCAACGCGGTCGGCATCAACGAGCGGACGAACGAGTTCGAGGTGCCGCCGAGCGTCGACCAGATCGGCTGGTACCGCTACGGGCCCGGCCTGGAGGCGGACACCGGCTCGGTGGTCGTCGCCGGTCACGTGGACAGCGCCAAACAGGGCAAGGGGGCGTTCTTCCGGCTGCGTGAGCTGGGTCAGGGCGACACGCTGACCGCGACCGGCAGCGACGGCGAGGTGCGGCGCTACCGGGTGGTCGCCCGGGAGGAGTACGCCAAGACCACGATCCCGCTGGACCGGTACTTCGCCCGCGACGGCAAGCCGCGACTGACCCTGATCACCTGCGGTGGGCCGTTCGACGCCCGGGCGCGCAAGTACCGCGACAACATCGTCGTCACCGCGGTGCCCGCCTGAACCGGGCCGGGGGTGGGACCCTCACCCCCGGCCCGATGCGCGCGGTCCCCTCCGGCATCCGGTCGCCAACGTGTCGGCCGTACGCTGAACGACGATGGCTTACCTGGATCACGCGGCGACGACTCCGATGCTCGACGAGGCTCTGGAGGCGTACGTCGCTACCGCCCGCGAGGTCGGCAACGCGTCCTCCCTGCACGCGGCGGGTCGCCGTGCCCGCCGCCGGGTCGAAGAGTCCCGCGAACGGGTGGCCGCCGTGCTGGGAGCCCGGCCCTCAGAGGTGATCTTCACGGGTGGTGGCACGGAAAGCGACAACCTCGCCGTCAAGGGCATCTTCTGGGCCCGCCGGGGCACCGGACCGGACCGCCGCCGGGTGGTCTCCAGCGCCATCGAGCACCACGCGGTGCTGGACGCGGTCGACTGGCTCGCCCAGCACGAGGGCGCCGAGGTCGGCTGGCTGCCGGTGGACGCCCTCGGTCGGCTCGACCCGCAGTCCCTGCGCGCCGAGTTGGCCACGCACGCCGACCGGGTGGCCGTGGTCACCGCGATGTGGGCGAACAACGAGGTGGGCACCGTCCAACCGGTTGCCGAGCTGGCCGCCGTCGCCGCCGAACACGGCGTGCCGTTCCACACCGACGCCATCCAGGCGGTCGGTCAGGTGCCCGTCGACTTCGGGGCCAGCGGGGTCGCCGCGCTGACCGTCACCGGGCACAAGTTGGGCGGCCCGACCGGCGTGGGCGCGCTGCTGCTCGCCCGGGACGTGCCGGCCACACCGCTGCTGCACGGTGGCGGCCAGGAACGCGACATCCGCTCCGGCACGCTGGACACCGCCGGCATCGTCGCCTTCGCGGTCGCGGTGGAGACGGCCGTGAAGGGCCAGCAGGAGTACGCGGCCCGGGTGGCCGCCCTTCGCGACGACCTGATCGAGCGGGTCCGGCACGCGGTACCCGAGGTGATCTACAACGGGGACCCGATCGACCGGTTGCCCGGCAACGCGCACTTCTCCTTCCCCGGCTGCGAGGGCGACGCGCTGCTGCTGCTGCTCGACGCGCAGGGAATCGCCTGCTCGACGGGCTCGGCCTGCTCGGCCGGCGTGGCCCAGCCCTCGCACGTCCTGCTCGCGATGGGCGCCGACGACGATCGCGCCCGCTCCTCGCTGCGCTTCACCCTGGGCCACACCAGCACCCAGGCCGACATCGACTCTCTCATCGCGGCCCTCCCCGCGGCGGTAGACCGAGCCCGCCGAGCCGCAGCCCTCCGAACCCCCCGCTAGCCCCACCCCCACCCCCGCCCCCACCCCCGCCCCCACCCCCGCGCCCCACCCCCGTTGGCGTCGATCATGGAGTTGTGGTGCCTGAAAAATGGCGAACAGTGGCTTTTGTTGCCCACCACAACTCCATGATCGACGCCGTCGTGGGGCGATGCCGTCCGTGGATCGACGCCGTCGTGGGGCGATGCCGTTCATGGATCGACGCCGTCGTGGGGTTGTCGCGGTTGCTTTGCGCCCTGGCGGGGGCGTGCGGGGTGGGTGGGTAGGCTGGTCGCGGGGAAGGGAGTGCGTCGGTGAGGGTTCTGGCGGCGATGTCGGGTGGGGTTGACTCGGCCGTGGCGGCGGCGCGGGCGGTGCAGGCCGGGCATGAGGTGACCGGCGTGCACCTGGCGCTGGCCCGCAACCCGCAGACCTACCGGACGGGGGCGCGCGGCTGCTGCACCCTTGAGGATTCCCGGGACGCCCGGCGGGCGGCCGACGTGATCGGCATTCCGTTCTACGTGTGGGACATGGCCGACCGCTTCCACGAGGACGTGGTCGACGACTTCGTCGCCGAGTACGCCGCCGGTCGCACCCCGAACCCCTGCCTGCGTTGCAACGAGAAGATCAAGTTTGCGGCGGTGCTGGATCGGGCGGTGGCCCTGGGCTTCGACGCGGTGGTGACCGGGCACCACGCCCGCCTGGGCGCGGACGGGCTGCTGCGGCGCAGCGTCGACCTGGCCAAGGACCAGTCGTACGTGCTCGCCGTGCTCACCCGCGAGCAACTCGACCGGTCGATCTTCCCGCTCGGCGACTCCACCAAGGCGCAGGTCCGCGCGGAGGCCGCCGAGCGTGGCCTGGCGGTTGCCGACAAGCCGGACTCGCACGACATCTGCTTCATCGCCGACGGGGACACCCGCGGCTTCCTGGCCGGCCGACTCGGTGAGGCGCCCGGCGACGTGGTGGACGCGAGCACCGGAGCGGTCGTCGGCAGTCACAGCGGCGCGTACGCGTACACGGTGGGGCAGCGTCGTGGGCTGCACCTGGACCGGCCCGCCCCGGACGGCCGGCCGCGCTATGTGCTCTCCATCACGCCGAAGACCAACACGGTGACCGTCGGCCCGGCCGAGGCGCTGGAGGTGTCCGACGTGCACGCCGTACGACCCGTGTGGACCGGCGGCGCCCGCCCGGACGCACCCGTCGAGTGCGAGGTGCAGTTGCGCGCGCACGGCGACGTGGTGCCGGCGACCGTCGCCCTCGACGGTGACCGGCTGCACGCCGAGCTGCGCCGACCGGTGCGCGGCGTCGCCGCCGGTCAGGCCGTGGTGGCTTACCGGCCGGACCCGGCCGGCGACGTGGTCCTCGGCTCCGCGACCATCACCGGCTGACCGCACGGCCTGGGTGCTCGCGGGATAGCCTTCGGCCGTGACAGATCAGGCGTGGCCCTGGCCGGCCGGCGCGGCAACCGGAATTGGTTCGCTGCCCGGCACCGACATCGGCGAGGCTCAGCGGGTGGTCCTCGGTGAGCTTCCCGAGCTGCCCCACCTGCCCGAGCTGCCGGCCCGTGGCCCCGGCGCGGACATGATCGGCCGGTCCGCCGGGCTGCTCGTCGAACTGCCCGTCGAGGTGTACGCGGGGCGGTGGCGGGTCGCCCCCCGCCCCGGGCGTGACCTGCGCCGGGCCCGTGACCTGATGGAACGCGACCTGGACCAGCTCGCCGAGCAGGCCGAGGGGTACGCCGGGCCGATCAAGGTGCAGGCCGCCGGGCCGCTCACGCTGGCCGCCTTCCTGGAGTTGCCGATCGGTGGCCGACTGTTGCGCGATCCCGGTGCGGTCCGCGACCTGACCGGCTCCCTCGCCGAAGGGCTGCGCGCGCACGTCGCGGCGGTCGCCCGTCGGCTGCCCCAGGCGTCGGTCCTGCTGCAACTGGACGAACCGTCCCTGCCGACCGTGCTGGCCGGGCGGGTACCGACCGAGAGCGGGCTGGGCGCGTACCGGGCGGTCGAGTCGGTGGACGCCGCCGCGCTGCTCCGCACGATCGTGGAGGCGGTCGGCGTGCCGACGGTGGTGCACTGTTGCGCCCCGGACGTGCCGCTGGAGCTGATCCGCTCCACCGGCGCCGTCGCGGTCGCCCTCGACCTGGACCTCGTCACCAGGCTCGACCCGCTGGGCGAGGCGATCGACGCCGGCCTCGGGCTGTTGGCCGGGGCCGCGCCGACCCGGCCGCCGTCGGCCGGTGGCGCGCCGACCTCCGCGCAGATCGCCGACCGGGTACGCCAGGTCTGGGACCGCCTCGGCTTTCCCCGTCGGCAGCTCGCCGAGCAGGTGGTGGTCACCCCGGCCTGCGGCCTCGCCGGTGCCACCCCGGAGTACGCGCGGGCGGTGCTCGCCGCGTGCCGGGACGCCGGCCGGCGGCTCGCCGAGGTGTGAGGTTTCCTGTCGTAGCCGGTGGGCAGGATGACGGTCATGATTGGACAGCTGCGTTCAGTGGTGATCGACTGCCCGGATCCGCGGGCGTTGGCGGCGTTCTACGCCGAGCTGCTCGGCGTACCCCTCGCCGAGGGTGACTCCGACGACGACTGGGTGGTGCTGGGTGGCCCGCCCGGTCACCAGCCGCGGCTCGCCTTCCAGCGGGCGCTCAACCTTCGGCCGCCGGCCTGGCCGGACCCGGAGCGGCCCCAGCAGTTCCACCTCGACGTGACGGTGGACGACATCGAGGCCGGCGAGAAGGCCGTGCTGGCGCTCGGGGCTCGGCGGCTGCCGGGGGAGGGCGAGGGCTTCCGGGTCTACGCCGATCCGGCCGGCCACCCGTTCTGCCTCTGTTGGGACTGAGCCCGCGGTGGGTTGCGGCGGCCGGGCATGATGGCCGCCGTGATCCACACCTCCGCGCTGCGCGCCTCCGGCTCGCTCTTCGGCCTCGCCTACGGTGACGCGCTGGGCAAGCCGACCGAGTTCCTGACCGTCGCCGAGATCGAGCGCCGGTACGGCCCGACCGGTCCACGTGAGCTGTCCGGCGCGCCGGCTCTGGTCACCGACGACACCCAGATGGCGCTGGCGGTGGGTTGGGCGTTGCACGAGGCGCCGTCGTTCCGGCCGGAGGCGGTGGAGCCGCTGCTGCGGCGACGTTTCCTGGCCTGGGCGGTCAGCCCGGACAACAACCGTGCCCCGGGGATGACCTGCCTGCGCGCCTGCGCCGAGCTGAGCCGTGGGGTGCGCTGGCAGGAGGCGACGGTGGTCGGCTCGAAGGGCTGCGGGGCCAACATGCGGGTCACCCCGGTCGGGTTGCTCGACGTGGATCTGGACACGCTCGCCGGGTTGGCCCAGTTGCAGGCCGGGTTGACCCACGGCCACGCGACCGGGCTGGCCGCCAGCGAGCTCACCGCGTACGCGGTCTTCGCGCTGCGCAGGGGTGTTCCGCTGTCCGAGCTTCCCGCGGTGCTCACCGAGCGGGCACTGGGCCAGCGGTTGGTCTACCGGGAGCGGTGGCTGGGAGACCTCTGGCGGCACGCCGGTTCGCGGTCTCCCGAGGAGTTCATCGCCCAGGGCTGGGACGAGTGCCTGGCGGTGCTGCGCCGGCTGACCAACACCCTGGCGCGGCCGGACGACGGCGGTGACCCGTGCCAGGCCACCGGCGAGGGTTGGGTGGCCGAGGAGGCGCTGGCCACCGCGCTGCTCTGCGCCGTACGGCACGCCGACGATCCGGTCGCGGCACTGACCCGGGGCGCGACCACCGCCGGCGACTCCGACTCGATCGCCGCCCTGGCCGGTGCGTTCGTGGGCGCGGCGGTCGGCATGACCGCCTGGCCGCGCGAGTGGGCCGACCGCATCGAGTACGCGGACCAGTTGGCGACGCTCGGCGCGGCCTGGGACTGACCCGGCGCGGCTTCGGGCTGACCCGGCGCGGCTTCGGGCTGGCCCGGCGGGCCGGACATGCATGATCAACTCGGGCTCCTGCAAACCGGGGCATCCGGAAGTTCAGGACCCCGCGACTTTCAGGAACGCGAGTCGATCACGGGCGGCGGCCGGCCACCAGGAGGTCGGGGCGGTCAGGAGGTCGGGAGGTGGCGCAGGCTGCGGACCTGTCGCCACAGGTCGGCGTCGCAGCGGCCGGCGTGGTCGGCGAAGGCGGCCGAGGTGAGTCGGATCGGCTCGGTCAGGCTGAGGTAGCTGTCGTGCTCCGCGCCGGGGTCCCAGTCCCGGGTGGGGATCCGGACGTGGTCGTCCCGGTCGCTCTTGTCCTGGCTGGTGATCTTCAGGACGTCGGCGCCCCGGGAGTCGGCCCGCAGCACCAGACACGGACGCACCTTCGACCCGCTGCCGTCGGCGTACGGCACGTCGGCCCACCAGATCTCACCGGGCGCCGGGGTGCCGTCGTGCCGGGCGGTGTCGCCGGATCGAGGTCTGGCAGACGGCCGATCCGTGCCACGCGGTCGGGGCGGGGCAGGGCGGCGACCACCGGAACGGGTCGTGGCGCCGCGATCCGGGCGGGTGCCCGAGGGGCGCGTCGACACCCGGTGCCGCCAGCTGTTCCACGCCCAGCCAGCGGCCACGGCCAGCAGGATCGCCGCAGCCCAGAGCAGTGCCTCGGGCATGCTCACCTCCGCCTCCAGCGGCCCACCGGCCGCATCGTCCAGCGATCCTCGCACGCCAGGACCCGTGCCGCCCGACGCCCACACCGCCGTCCAGTGCCGCCCGACGACGCGGTTGAGGGCGACGCCGCTCCCGGCGCGGGCGGGCAACGGATTGTCCCACCGGCCCGATACCGTGCCGGAGTAGCGTGATCAGGGAGGTCGCAGGCGTGTCCGAAGGTGGCGGTGTGTCCGAGGAGCAGATCGGTCAGCAGGTCAGCCCGGCGCAGGAGGCGGCGGCCGGGGCTGAGCCGCCGCCGCAGGTCAGGGAGCGGCATGCCACGCTCAGTCAGGAGCTGACCGAGCACCAGTACCGCTACTACGTGTTGGACACGCCGACCATCCCCGACGCCGACTTCGACCGGCAGTTGCGCGAGTTGGAGGCACTGGAGGCGGAGTTCCCGGCGCTGCGGACGCCCGATTCGCCGACCCAGCGGGTGGGCGGCACGTTCTCGACCGACTTCACGCCGGTCACCCATGCCGAGCGGATGCTCTCGCTCGACAACGCCTTCGCCGACGAGGAGTTGGCGGCCTGGGCCGAGCGCGTCGAACGGGACGCGGGCGGCCCGGTGCCCTACCTGTGTGAGCTGAAGGTCGACGGCCTGGCGATCAACCTGACCTACGAGAACGGCCGGTTGGTCCGGGCGGCCACCCGGGGTGACGGCCGCACCGGCGAGGACGTCACCGCAAACGTGCGCAGCATCCGGGACGTGCCCGGTCAGCTCGCCCCATCCGGCGAATTCCCGGACATTCCCGCGCTGCTGGAGGTGCGGGGCGAGATCTACTTCCCGGTCGCCGGGTTCGCCGATCTCAACGCCGGTCTGGTGGAGCAGGGCAAGGCGCCCTTCGCCAACCCCCGCAACGCTGCCGCCGGCAGCCTCCGGCAGAAGGATCCGCGGGTCACCGCCTCCCGGCCGCTGCGCCTGGTGGTGCACGGCATCGGCGCCCGCCGTGGGTTCCGGCCCACGGCGCAGTCCGAGTCGTACGCGGCGCTCAAGTCGTGGGGGTTGCCGACCAGCGACCGGTGGCGTGTCGTCCCGGACCTGGCCGGCGTGGCTGAATACATCGCCTACTACGCCGAGCACCGGCACGACGTCGAGCACGAGATCGACGGGGTGGTGGTCAAGGTCGACCCGGTCTCCATCCAGGGTCGGCTCGGGTCGACCAGCCGAGCCCCACGCTGGGCGATCGCCTTCAAGTACCCGCCGGAGGAGGTCACCACCAAGCTGCTCGACATCGACGTCAACGTGGGGCGTACCGGCCGGGTCACCCCGTTCGCCGTGCTTGAGCCGGTGCTGGTGGCCGGGTCCACGGTTGCGCTCGCCACCCTGCACAACGCCCGCGAGGTGGAGCGCAAGGGCGTGTTGATCGGCGACACGGTGGTGGTGCGCAAGGCCGGCGACGTCATTCCCGAGGTGCTGGGCCCGGTGGTCGACCTGCGCCCCGCCGACGCCCGGCCGTTCGTCATGCCGACCAGTTGTCCCGCCTGCGGCACCCCGCTCGCGCCCTCGAAGGAGGGCGACGTCGACATCCGTTGCCCCAACACCCGCAGTTGCCCGGCCCAGTTGCGGGAGCGGGTGTTCCACCTCGCCGGCCGGGGCGCGTTCGACATCGAGGTGCTCGGTTACAAGGGCGCCGCCGCCCTGCTCGACGCGGAGATCATCAGCGATGAGGGTGACCTCTTCCAGCTCGACGCCGAGCAGTTGTCCCGATCGCCGTTCTTCGTCAACAAGGACGGCAGCCTGGGCAGCAACGCCACCAAGTTGTTGGACAATCTCGCCGTCGCCCGGGAACGGGACCTGTGGCGGGTGCTGGTGGCGCTCTCCATCCGGCACGTCGGCCCGACCGCCGCCCAGGCGCTGGCCCGGCACTTCCGCTCGATGGACGCCATCGACGCGGCCACCGAGGAGGAGCTGTCCTCGGTCGACGGGGTGGGCCCGACCATCGCGGCCAGCATCCGGGAGTGGTTCGCGGTGGACTGGCACCGCGAGGTCGTTCGCAAGTGGGCCGAGGCCGGCGTCCGGATGGCCGAGGAGGCGGTCGACGAGGGGCCGCGCCCGTTGGAGGGGTTGACCGTGGTGGTGACTGGCACGCTCGCCGGTTTCTCCCGGGACCAGGCCGCCGAGGCCGTGCAGAGCCGGGGCGGCAAGATCAGCGGGTCGGTCTCCAAGAAGACGAGCTTCGTGGTGGTGGGGGACAACCCCGGTTCCAAGGCCGACAAGGCCGCCAGTCTCAAGGTGCCGGTGCTCGACGAGGACGGGTTCCAGCTCCTACTGGACGAGGGACCGGACGCGGCGCGGGGCGTCGCCCAGCTCGGCGGCTGACCTCGCTGGCGGCGGTGCGCGGCGACTGGCCGCGTATACCAACTTAATTACGACTACGACCGATTCGTGACTGTCATACCGGGAAACTGGGTGCCGAGGGCGTTTCATTGGGTCACGGTGTGCGCACGGGCATGCCGATGGTCGGTCGGGAGGTGTGGTGGAGGTCGCCGACCCACGCAACTCGCTTCCCGCGGGGCGGGTCGCGCCGTTCGCCGCCTTCGTCGTCGGCATCCTGCTGGTCGCCGCGCTGACCGCCGCCGTTCCACTGGCGACGCTCCCCGGTGAGCTGTCCGAGCTGCCGGTGGCGTTCTGGACGATGGCCGCGCTCGCCGTGTTCTGCGACGCGCGTCCGTTCGTTCCGCCGGGCCGCCGGCAGACGTCCGCGGTGTTCCCGTCCACCTGCTTCACGTTCGCCATCCTGCTCGGCTGGGGCCTCGGCCCGGCGGTCGTGGTGCAGGCGGTCGGGGTGGTCGTCTCGGGCTGGCGGATGCGGCACGCCGCCTGGCGCACGGCGTTCAACGTCGGCCAGTACGCGTGCGCCCTCGCCGCCGCGTACGGGGTGATCAGCCTCGGGTCGGGCACCATCTTCTCCGGCGGGCGGCTGCACTGGACCGACGTGGCCGCCGTCGGCGGCGCCGCGCTGGCCTGGTTCGTCGTCAACTACGGGCTGGTCAGCTGGGCGGTGCGGCTACGTTTCGGCGACCGCTGGTGGCCGACCCTGCGCCAGGGTCTCGGCTTCGAGTTGCTCTCCACCGGTTCGCTGCTGCTGCTCGCCCCGGTGCTGGTCGCCGCCGCGCAGGTCAGCGCCGCGCTGATCCCGCTGGTGCTGGTGCCGCTCTTCGCCGTCTACCGGATGGCGCGGCTGACCAACGAACAGGAGCACCTCGCCGCCGCGGACCCGCTGACCGGGCTGCCCAACCGCAAGGCCCTCCTGGCCGAGGTGGCCGAGCAGGTGCACGTGCATGCCGACCGGACCGCCCGCGGTGAAGCGAACGGGCAGCTGGCGCTGCTGCTGATCGACCTGGACCGGTTCAAGAACGTCAACGACGCCCTCGGGCACGCCGTGGGTGACCGGCTGCTGGTCGAGGTCAGCGCCCGGCTCACCGACGTGCAGCCCCGGCCGCAGATGATCGCCCGGCTCGGCGGCGACGAGTTCGCCATCGTGATGACCGGGCTGACGGACGTCGGTCAGGCACGGGAGTTGGCCGACCGGGTGGTCGAGGCGCTGGCCGAGCCGGTGCCACTGGACGGGCTGCCGTTGGACGTGGGCGGGTCGATCGGGATCGCGCTCTTCCCCGAGCACGGCGAGGACTTCGCCACCCTGATGCGCCACGCCGACGTGGCGATGTACGACGCCAAGCACCGCAACGACACAGTGGCCGTCTACGCCCCCGAGTCCGACCACAACTCCGCGGAACGGCTGGGCCTCCTCGCCGACCTGCGGCGCGTGCTGGAGGCCAGCCCACTGGTCGAGGTGCCGTTCGACGCCGAGCCGGCAGGTCAGGGCCACGGCGAGGGCGAGAGCGCGGCTGCGCAGGCGGACGGGAACGGCCGGCACGGTGTGCCTGGCGACGCCGAGCGGGCGGCGGACGTACCCCTCGTCGAGTCGGCGGAGGTGCGCGGCGGCGACGGGGCGGCGCTGCCCGCCGCGGCGCCGGGCCAGCCCAAAGCGGCGGCGGACCCAGCGGTCAACATGGCGCCGCCGGGCGGTGGCCGGTGGTGGGCGCGTCGTCGGCGTACCGATGCCGAGCTGGCGCACGCCGACGAGTTGATCAACCAGATCGCCACCGGGGCCGACCCGATCCGGGGCCGCAACACCCGTGCCACGGTGACCGGTGCCCGTCCCGTCCCGGTCCGCGAGCGGCGCGCCGGCGGCGGGAAGGGCCGGCGGTCCCCGAACGGGAGCGCGGTGGGCAACGGCCGCCCGGGGGCGCGGCGGGACATCGGCCCGGGACGCCCGGCCGGGTCGACCGGGTGGGCGCACGCGGACGGTGCGCCGGTCGACGACGCTGGCGAGATCACCATGTACTACCAGCCGCAGATCGCCATCGCGACGGGTGAGGTGGTCGGTGTCGAGGCCCTGCTGCGGTGGCGGCACCCCCGACGGGGCATGGTCGACCCGGAGGAACTCATCCGGGTCGCCGAGCAGAGCGCCGTGATGCGACTGCTCACCCGTCGCGTCGTCGACGACGTGGTGGATCAGCTCGCCAAGTGGTCGGCGGCCGGCATCGGCCTGCGGGCGGCGCTGAACGTGAGCGTGCGCGACCTGCACACCGGCGAGATCGCCGACCAGATCGCCGACCGGCTGGCCCGCTACGGGGTGCCGGCCGAGCGGCTACAGGTCGAGATCACCGAAGGCGCGTTGATGGCCGACCCGCGCCGGGTGCTGGCCACCATCTCCCGGCTGCACCGGATCGGGGTGGCCATCGCGCTCGACGACTTCGGCACGGGCTACTCCTCCCTGCAGCACCTGCGCCGCCTGCCGCTGTCCGAGGTGAAGGTGGACCGGTCGTTCGTCCTCGGCATGGCCGACGACGCCGACGACGCGGCGATCGTCCGGTCGATGATCGAGCTGGCGGGCGCTCTGGGGCTGCGGGTGGTCGCCGAGGGTGTCGAGGACGAACGCACCTGGCGGATGCTGCACGCCGCCGGCTGCGACGCCGCTCAGGGCTGGTTCTACGCTCGGCCGATGCCGGCCGAGGAGTTGGCCACCTGGCTGGCCCGGTACCGGCCGGTTCGCCCGACCGGCGGGCCAGCCCAGCCGGACGTCGCCCGCCGCCCCACCCGCTGACCCCCGTACGAGGGCCGGCGGAGGGGGAGTCGAGGACGCGGCACCGGAGCGGAACAATAGACTCGCTCCGGTCACCGCGTGTCACGCTCCACCCGTCGCGCGGCCGGCACACCGCCCGACCAGCAGGATTTCAGAAGGGGGCACGGATGGCCGCCATCTCCCGCGAGGAGGTCGCGCACCTGGCGCGCCTGTCGCGGCTCGCCGTCACCGAGGAGGAGCTGGACACGTTCGCCGGCCAGCTCGACGTGATCCTCCAGGCGGTCGCCCAGGTCGGCGAGGTCGCCGCCGCGGACATCCCGCCGACCTCGCACTCGGTGCCGCTGACCAACATCTTCCGCGAGGACGTCGTCACGCCGTGCCTGACCCCGCAGGAAGCGCTGTCGGGCGCGCCCGACGCCGAGGACCAGCGGTTCCGCGTACCGCGGATCCTGACCGAGGATGTGGCCTCATGAGCGAGCGTCAGCGAGCGAATCGGCGGTGCAGGGCCGTGGTGTCTCATGGCGTCGTGGAGCGAAGCGGAGTGACGGCATGAGCGAGCGTCAGCGAGCGAGTCGGCGGTGCAGGGCCGTGGTGTCTCATGGCGTCGTGGAGCGAAGCGGAGTGACGGCATGAGCGAGCTGGCCGGCAAGAGCGATTTGATCAGCATGACCGCGACGGAGATCGCGGCCCTGGTCGCCGGGGGCGAGACCTCGGCCGTCGAGGTGACCCAGGCGCATCTGGACCGGATCGCCGCGGTCGACGACCGGGTGCACGCGTTCCTGCACGTCGACAGCGACGGCGCGCTCGCCGCGGCCCGCGCGGTGGACGAGCGCCGCGCCGCCGGCGAGGTGCTGGGCCCCCTGGCGGGTGTGCCGGTGGCGGTCAAGGACGTGCTCGCCACCCGAGGCGTGCCGACCACCGTGGGATCGAAGATCCTGGAGGGCTGGCGTCCGCCGTACGACGCGACGATCGTGCAGCGGCTGCGGGAGGCCGGCACGGTGATGCTCGGCAAGACCAACATGGACGAGTTCGCGATGGGCTCCTCCACCGAATACTCGGCGTACGGGCCGACGCACAACCCGTGGGACCTGAGCCGGATCCCCGGTGGCTCGGGTGGTGGCAGCGCCGCCGCGCTGGCCGCGTACGAGGCGCCGCTGGCGATCGGCTCGGACACCGGCGGCTCGATCCGCCAGCCCGGTGCGGTCACCGGCACGGTGGGTGCGAAACCCACTTACGGCGGCACCTCCCGGTACGGGCTGGTGGCCTTCTCCTCGTCGCTGGACACCCCCGGCCCGTGTGCCCGTACGGTGCTCGACGCGGCCCTGCTGCACCAGGTGATCGGCGGGCACGACCCGCGTGACTCCACCTCGATCCCGCAGCCGGTGCCGGATGTGGTGGCGGCGGCGAAGCTCGGCGCGACCGGCGACCTGACCGGTGTACGGCTCGGCATCGTGAGCGAGTTCGTCGGCGAGGGCGCCGAGCCGGGCGTGATGGCCGCGTTCCGTGAGTCGGTCGACGCCCTCGCGAAGCTGGGCGCGGAGATCGTCGAGGTGTCCTGCCCGACGTTCGCGTACGCGCTGCCGGCGTACTACCTGATCGCCCCGAGCGAGTGCTCCTCCAACCTGGCCCGGTTCGACGGCGTCCGGTTCGGCCTGCGGGTCGGCGACGACGGCAACCGGTCCCTCGAAGAGGTCATGTCGTTGACCCGGGAGGCCGGCTTCGGCCCGGAGGTCAAGCGCCGCATCATGATCGGCACGTACGCGCTGTCGTCGGGTTACTACGACGCGTACTACGGGCAGGCGCAGAAGGTCCGGACGTTGATCACCCGGGATTTCACCGCCGCGTTCGAGCGGGTCGACGCGCTGATCTCCCCGACCACCCCGTCGGTGGCGTTCCCGATGGGCGCGCGGACCGCCGACCCGTACCAGATGTACCTGGCCGACCTGTACACGATCCCGACGAACCTGTACGGCGGGCCGGGCATCTCGGTGCCCTGCGGGCTCTCCGAGGGGCTGCCGGTCGGTCTTCAGGTGATGGCCCCGACGATGGCCGACGACCGGATGTACCGGGTCGCCGCCGCGTTGGAGTCGGCCGTCGGCACGTTCACTCCACCGGCACTGTGAGGCAGGAGCCCCGATGACCACGACACTGCCCGCGTACGACGAGGTCGTTGCGCGCTTCGAACCGGTGATCGGCCTGGAGACCCACGTCGAGCTGGGCACGAACACCAAGATGTTCTGTGGTTGCCCGACCGACTTCGGTGGCGAGCCGAACACCCGGGTGTGCCCGGTGTGCCTGGGCCTGCCCGGCTCGTTGCCGGTGGCCAACAAGGCGGCCATCGAGGCGATCATCCGGATCGGTCTGGCGTTGAACTGCTCGATCGCCGAGTGGTGCCGGTTCGCCCGGAAGAACTACTTCTACCCGGACATGCCGAAGAACTTCCAGATCAGCCAGTACGACGAGCCGATCTGCGTCGACGGTTACCTGGACGTCGAGGTGGGCGGCGAGACGGTACGGATCGAGATCGAGCGGGTGCACCTCGAGGAGGACACCGGCAAGACGTTGCACGTCGGTGGGGCCACCGGCCGCATCCACGGCGCGACGGAGTCGCTCGTCGACTACAACCGGGCCGGTATCCCGCTGGTCGAGATCGTCACCAAGCCGATCACGGGCACCGGCGCGCTCGCCCCCGAGGTGGCCCGCGCGTACGTCGCCGAGCTGCGGGACGTGATCCGTACCCTCGGCGTCTCCGACGTGCGGATGGAGGAGGGTTCGCTGCGCTGTGACGTGAACACCTCCCTCAACCTGCCGGGCGAGGAGTGGGGCACCCGCACCGAGACCAAGAACGTCAACTCGCTGCGGTCGGTGGAGCGGGCGGTCCGCTCGGAGATGCTGCGGCAGGCGTCGGTGCTGGACGCGGGCGGTCGGATCACCCAGGAGACCCGGCACTTCCACGAGGACACCGGCGACACCACCCCGGGTCGCTCGAAGGAGACGGCCACCGACTACCGGTACTTCCCGGAGCCGGACCTGGTGCCGATCGCCCCGGACCCGGCGTGGGTCGCCGAGCTGAAGGCCGCCCTGCCGGAGCTGCCCCGGGTGCACCGGCGTCGGCTCCAGGAGCAGTGGGGCCTGTCCGACCTGGACATGCAGTCGGTGCTGAACGCCGGCGCGGTCGAGCTGATCGAGGCCACCGTGGCCGCCGGCACCACCCCGGCGGCGGCCCGCAAGTGGTGGCTGGGTGAGTTGTCCCGCCGGGCCAACGAGAGCGGCGTGGAGCTGGCCGAGGTCGGCGCCACTCCCGCCCAGGTCGCCGAGTTGCAGGGGCTGGTCGACGCCGGCAAGCTCAACGACAAGATGGCCCGCACGGTGTTGGAGGGCGTGGTCGACGGCGAGGGCTCGCCAACCGAGATCATGACCAGCCGGGGCCTGGAGGTCGTGTCGGACACCGGCGCGCTCACCGCGGCCGTGGACGAGGCGATCGCCGCGAACCCCGGCATCGCCGACAAGATCCGCAGTGGCAAGGTCGCGGCGGTCGGGGCGCTGGTCGGCGCGGTCATGAAGACCACCCGGGGCCAGGCCGACGCGAAGACGCTGCGGGAGCTGATCCTGGAACGCCTCGGCGTCCAGGGCTGACCCATCCTCGGAGCAGGCCGCCGCCGCGACCCGGCGGCGGCCTTCCGCCCCCCTGTCGATTACGCGGCCACCCCGCACCCCTCGTGAGGGCGTCAACGGCGACGCCTGGATGGAGCCACCGTGACCCAGCACGACCTCGATGTCCTCGACGAGATCCAGCGCCGGGTGCTCTGGCTCGCCACCCGGATCGTGGACGCCGCCAACCACGACCGTCCCACCGGCGACGGTGTGAAGGTCGGCGGCCACCAGGCGTCCAGCGCGTCCCTGGTCACGGCGATGACCGCGCTCTGGTTCGCGCACCTGGACGCCGAGGACCGGGTCGCGGTGAAGCCGCACGCGTCCCCGGTGTTCCACGCCATCCAGTACCTGCTCGGCAACCTGGACCGCTCCTACCTGCCCCGACTGCGGGCCCGGGGCGGCCTCCAGTCGTACCCGTCGCGCACCAAGGACCCGGACGAGGTGGACTTCTCCACCGGTTCGGTCGGCCTGGGCGCGGCGGCGCCGCTGTTCGCCGCCGCCACCCGGCGGTACGTCGACGCGCACTTCGGGGCCCGCCCGCACTCCCGGTTCGTGGCGCTCATCGGTGACGCCGAGCTGGACGAGGGCAACATCTGGGAGGCGGTGGCCGACCCGGCGACCATCGGGCTGGGCAACGTGATGTGGCTCGTCGACTTCAACCGCCAGTCGCTGGACCGGGTCGTTCCCGGCATCCGGATCAACCAGTGGCGGGGTCAGTTCGAGGCGGCCGGCTGGCACGTCGTGGAGGTCAAGTACGGCCGGCGGCTCGCCGAGGCGTACGCCCGGCCGGGTGGCGAGGCGTTGCGGGACTGGATCGACGCGATGCCCAACGAGCAGTACCAGTCGCTGTTCGGGCTGGACGGTCCGGTGCTGCGCAAGCAGTTCCTGGACGGCGCGCCGGCCGGCATCGACGAGCTGATCGCCCACGTCGACGACGAGCAGTTGGGCCCGCTCGTCACCGACCTGGGCGGGCACGACCTTCAGGCGATGCTCGACGCGTACGCCCAGTGCGACGCGGTCACCGACCGGCCCAGCGTCGTCTTCGCGTACACCGTGAAGGGTTGGGGTCTGCCCATCGCCGGCAATCCGCGCAACCACTCCGCGCTGCTCAGCCCCGAGCAGGTCGACACGCTGCGCGCCGCGCACGGGTTGACCGCCGAGACCGAGTGGGACCGCCTCGACCCGGCGTCACCCGCCGGGATCCGGGCCGGCGCCCGCCGCGAGGCGCTGTCGCGCGCGCCGCGCGAGCGCGCGTTGGGGGTCACCGTTCCGGAGAGCACGGGAGTACGCGCCAACAAGCCGATCTCCACGCAGGAGGTCTTCGGTCGGGTGCTGGTGGACCTGGCGCGGGACCGGGAGGTGGGCCGCTACCTGGTCACCACGGCCCCGGATGTGGCCACCTCCACCAACCTGGCCGGGTTCATCAACAAGACCGGGGTGTTCGCCCCCACCGAGCAGCGTTCCTGGACCGAGGACCGGATGCTGCGCTGGACGGAGAGCCCAGCCGGGCAGCACATCGAGCTGGGCATCTCGGAGATGAACCTGTTCCTGCTGCTCGGTCAGCTCGGGCTCTCCTGGGACCTGTCCGGGCAGCCGCTGCTGCCGGTGGGCACGGTCTACGACCCGTTCGTGCTGCGCGGCCTCGACGCGTTCCTGTACGGCACGTACTCCGGCTCCCGGTTCGTGGTGGCCGGCACCCCGTCCGGCATCACCCTCGCCCCGGAGGGCGGCGCCCACCAGTCCACCATCACCGCGTCGGTCGGTCTGGAGCTGCCCGGGGTGACCTTCGTCGAGCCGGCGTACGCGGCCACCCTCGACTGGCTGCTCTGCGACGCGCTCGGGCAGATCGCCGGCGGGTCGTCCCCGGCGACGACCGCCGCACCGGCCGAGGACGGCGCGTACTACTTCCGGTTGAGCACCCGACCGCTGGACCAGGCGCCGTTCGAGGCGGCTCGGGCGCGGCTCGGCGACGCGGTGCTGCGGCGACAGGTGGTCGCCGGGGCGTACCGGCTGGTCGACGCGCACCAGGCCCACCCGCATCTGGTCGACGCCCCGGTGGTGCAGCTGGCCGCCTCCGGCGCGGTGCTGCCCGAGGTGCTGGCCGCCGCGGCGGAGCTGGCCGACGAGGGCATCGCCGCGCACGTGGTGGACGTGACGTCGCTGGACCGGCTCTACCGGGCCTGGCAGCGCACCCTGCGTCAGGGCGTACGGACGGCCACGGTGCCCAGTGTGCCGGGCGCGTTGCGGTCCGCGTTCGCCGATCGCGTGCCGGTGGTGACCGTGCACGACGCCGCGTCGCACGCGATGGCGTGGCTCGGTTCGGCGGTCGGAGCCCCGGCGGTGCCGCTCGGGGTGGACGAGTTCGGCCAGTCCGGCAGCGTCGCGGAGCTGTACGAACTGCACGACCTGCTGCCCGGCAGCATCGTCAACGCCGCCTTGGCCGCCATCGCCCTGCGCTGACCCGTCCGCGCCCGTCGGGGCGCCGACGTCGGCTCAGCCGGTCGGCGTGGGCGTGGGGGTGACGGGCGCACCGTCGGTCGGGGTGGGGGAGACCGAGGCGGTCGCGCCGGCGGTCGGGTTCTCCACCACGCGTCGTTCGAGGTTGACCTGGGCCTGGCCGGTCCCGCCGACGGTGATGGTGTCGTACGCCTGGAGCATCTTCTGCTGGTCGAAGTAGAGCACGCTCATCGACAGGGGGGTGGGCTTCTCGCCCTCCAGGCCGCGCAGCCCGGCGCCGCCGGTGGAGCCCTCCACCATCAGCGTGGTGGGCTGCTGCCCGGGTGCCTGCGGCAGCTTGGAGATCTGCCGGGCGTGGGTGTGCCCGGCCAGCACCAGCGGGCAGGTGCCGGCGAGCGGCCCGGCCGACGCCGGATCGTGCACGAGTGCGATGTTGACCGGTCGCGGTGAGCTGCGGACCGTCGCGGCGAGCTGGTCACCGGCCCCGATCACCTGGTCGGCCACTTGCTGGGTCAACCCGCTGCCGGCGGGGGAGGTGTTCTTGTCCGGGGTGAAACGTGGGTCGCCGATGCCGGCGATGGTCAGCCCGGCGACCGTCGTCGTCGTGTTGTTCAACACGATCGCGTTCGGCTGACGGGCCACCGCGGCGGCGGTCTTGCCGGAGTCGTGGTTGCCCCGGATGAAGACGTACGGCTTCTTCAGCAGGCCGATCGAGGCGACGAAGGACGCCTCCGGTTCGCTGCCCCAGTCGGTGATGTCCCCGGTGTCGATGACCACGTCGATGCCGAACTGCTCCACCACCGTCCGGATCAGCTGCCAGCCGGTCGGGTTGAGGTGCATGTCGGAGACGTGCAGCACCCGGGTGGTGCCCGGGGTCGGCTCCAGCAGCGGAAGCGCCGAGACGGTGGTGTAGAGCTGGCTGACGTTGCCGACCAGGCGTTGCAGCTGTTCGGCGTACTTGGTGTAGTCGTTGGCGATCCGGCGGGCGTCACCGACGATGGCCGGCGCGTTGACCAGCAGCCCCTCGTAGCGTGGCTCCTCGATCGCCTGCGGGCGCAGGGTGGCCGCCGCCGTGCCGAGGCTGCCGGCGGTGACCAGCAGCGCCAGCCCGCCCGCCCAGGCGGTCCGCCGGACGTTGCGGAAGATCAACCCGGCCAGGACCAGGGTGACCAGCACCGACGCGCCGAGGGTACGCAGGCCGAGGCGCATCACCCCGGATCGGACGTCCTCCACGGCACTCTGGCTGGCCCGGCTGATGCTGGCCGGGTCGTCGATCAGCGCCTCGGTGCGCCCCTGGTCGAGCGCGCCCAGCCGGACGGTGAGGTGGGTCGGCCCGTCGTGGCTGTCGAGCAGCAGCGCGCCCAGCGGCGGGATGTCGACGGTGGTGCCGCCGTCCCGGGCCGGGGAGATGCTGAGGTTGGCCCGGAACGGGCCGATGTCGGTGCTCACCTGGCCGCCGGCCAGCACCCCGAGCACCGCCCCGCCCAGGGCCACGGCGAGGACGGCGACGATCAGCCCGACGCGGCGCAGCGGGCCGGCGGCAGCGGCCCGCCAACCCGTCGGGCGCGACCGATCGCCGCCGGTCACCGGGTCGTCCCGGTCATCGGCGTCGTCGTGCCGCTCGTCGCGTTGCCCGTCCATGCTGAAAGTCTGACCTGCCCACCTAAAGATCTTGGCAAACCTGAACCGATGGTGACGAACTCAGCTGCGCCCGCCGTCACCGCCCGCGAAGACCACCCGCAGCAGCCGGTCGTCGTCGCCCGCAGGGTTGCCTCGCCCGTCGTGGTTGGAGGTGCTCACCCAGAGTGACCCGTCCGGTGCCGCCGCCACCGCGCGTAACCGGCCGTACCGATTGGTGAGTAGCTCACTGGGCTGACCGAGCAGCGTACCGGTATCAGTCAGCTCCATCACCCAGAGGCGCTTGCCGCGCAGGCAGCCGGTGACCAGCAGCCGGTCCACGGCGGCCAGACCGGAGCAGGACGCGTCCGACGTCCCCCACTGCGTGATCGGGTCGGTGAACCGCTTGTCGCCGGCTTTCCCCTCGACCTCCGGCCAGCCGTAGTTGCCGCCCTTGCTGATCTGGTTGATCTCGTCCCAGGTGTTCTGGCCGAACTCGACGGCGTACATCCGCTTGGCGGCGTCCCAGGCGAAACCCTGCACGTTGCGGTGCCCCAGCGACCACACCGGGGAGTTGGGGTACGGGTTGCCGGCGGCGGGCTTGCCGTCCGGGGTGATCCGCAGGATCTTGCCGCCCAGGCTCTTCACGTCCTGGGAGTTGGGACGCTCGCCGGCGTCACCCGTGCTGACGTAGAGCTGCCCGTCCGGGCCGAAGCCCAGCCCACCACCGTTGTGCACGTTGGCCTTGGGGATGCCGGTGAGGATCGGGGTGGGCTGCCCGCCGAGTCGCAGCCGGGCGACCCGGTTGTCCTGCTCGGCCGTGTAGTAGACGAACACCGTCCGGTCGCGGGCGTAGGCCGGGGAGACGGCGATGCCGAGCAGCCCGCCCTCGCCGGCCGCGGCCACGTCGGGAATGGTCTGCACCGGGCGGACCCGCAGGCCGTCGGGCCCGGACTCGGGCCCGACCTGCAAGATCCGGCCGTTGTCGCGTTCGGTGACCAGCGCGCCGCCGTCCGGCAGGAAGGCGATGGCCCAGGGCACCCGCAGACCCTTGGCGAGCACGGTCGCCACCGCCTGCTGGCCGGCACCGCCGGGGCCCGCCGACGCGGACGGGGTGGGCAGGTTGGGCGGCTCGCCGGCCGGGTCGGGCTCCGGCTCGCCGAAGCTGCAACCGGCGGTGAACAGCAGCGCCGCGCAGGACGCCGCGAGGGCCACCCGGAGGCGGCGGATGCGAGGGTACGGGGGACGGGCGCTCACCCGGCCCAGGGTAGCCCGCCGCGCGGCCCGGCCGGGCCCGTCGAGATCCAACGGGTGCCGACGGACCCGGCTCGGTGGGCGCTCAGCGGGCCCGTACGGCCAGCAGCGCGGTGTCGTCCTCACGGTGGCGGATCGAGGCGAGCAGCAGGTCGCACAGCTCGTCGAGGGGCATCGTGTCGGTGCCAGCCAACCGGCCCACCAGCTCGGCCAACCCGTCGTCGATGGAGCGGTCCCGCCGTTCGATCAGCCCGTCGGTGTAGAGCAGCAGGGTGTCGCCGCTGGCCAGGCTGGTCGACTGGCTGCTCCGCAGCGACGGGCGGGCCAGGCCGAGCAGCGGCTCCGGCGTCGCCTCCAGGACCTCGACCGCCCCGCCCACCCGGACCACCAGGGCCGGCGGATGCCCGGCGTTGGACCAGGTCATCTCGTGCACCCCGGCGCGCTGCGGACAGATCCGCACCAGCGTCGCGGTGGCGGCGATCGGCAGCCGCAGACCACGGATGGCGCCGTCCAGGTCGCTCAGCAACGCCCCGACCGCGTCCGGCCGGCCGAAGGCGTTGCCCCGTACCAGGTTGCGCAGCTGGCCCATGGTCGCCGCGGCCTCGATGTCGTGCCCGGCCACGTCCCCGATCGCCGCGATCACGTCGCCGTCGGGCTGGACGAACGCGTCGTACCAGTCACCGCCCACCTCCACCCGGTCGGCCGCCGGCTGGTAGCGGGCCGTCAACTCCAGCTCCGCCAGCACCGGCAGCCGGGGCAGCATGCTGTGTTGCAGCACCTCGGCGACGTGCCGCTGCTCGCCGTACATCGAGCTGTTGCCGACGGCCTGTCCGGCCCGACGGCCGATGTCGACCGCGGTGAGCAGGTCCCGGTCGTCGAACTGCTGACGTTGGCCGCCGTTGACGAGGGTGATCGCCCCCAGCACCGTGCCGCCGACGCCCCGCACCGGCACGCTCAGGTAGGAGGCGATGCCCAGCCGGCTGGCGATGGAGGCCATCTCCGGGTAGGTGGTGCCGCGCGTCACGTCGGCCAGGGACGCCACGCTGCCGAGCCGGGGCTGGCCGGTCCGGAGCACCGCTCGGATGGTCGACTCGGGGCTCAGTCCGGTGCGCAGCAGCTCGCCGAAGCGGTCGACGTCCGCCGCGCGGGCCGGATCCCGGTGCACCGAGACCACCTCGCGGGGCAGCCCGGTCGGCCCGATCAGGGTGAGCAGGCACCAGTCGGCGAGCAGCGGGACCATGGTGGCGGCGAGTCGGCGCAGCGCGGTGCCCACGTCCAGCGTGCCGGCCAGGGTCTCACTCACCCCGGCCAGCAACTCCAACCGTTCGTGGGCCTGCACGGCCCGCCGCCGCGCCTCCTGCGCGCCGTCCAGCGCGATCCGCAGCCGTAACTCCGACGAGCAGGCGGCGGCCAGATCGGCCAGGGTCCGCAGCTGCGCCGCCGTCCAGGCGCGGGGCTTGCTGTCGATGGCGCAGAGCGAGCCGAGCACCCGGCCGGAGAGGTCGGTCAGCGGCATCCCCGCGTACGCCACCACGCCCAGGTCGTCGATGGCCAGGTTGTCGCGCACCCGGGGATAGAGCCGGGCGTCCGGCAGCACCATCGGCACCTCGATGTCCACCACGTGCTGACAGAACGAGTGGCTCAGCGGGGTCTGCCGGCGTTCCGACCAGGGCTCCGGCAGGCCGACCGCGCCCGGAAAGAACTGCCGGTCGGCGGAGACCAGCGAGACCAGCGCGACCGGCACGTCCAACAGGTCGCTGACCAGCCGGGCGAACCGGTCGAACGCCTCGTCCGGGGCGGCGTCCAGCCCGGTGTCGGCGAGCGCGCGCAACCGCGCCGGGTCGCCGAGCACCGAAGGTGGCGCGATCGCACGCCGGGCGGAGGCGGGGGAGCCGTCGGTCATCGAGCACCTGTCTGCCGGGGCGGAGGCGGACCGGGCCCTCCGACCCTTCGTTATACCTCGTCCGGTGCGGCGTCGGACATTCGCGTGCTGAGTCTCGCCCGCCCCCGTCCGTGTCACCATCCCCCGGAACGCCGGTTCGCCGCCGCGCCCGCGCCGGCCCCGGCGTCGGGGACTATCGTCGGCGGACGTGAAGGTATGGATTCCGCAGCAGGCCGGCCTGAACCTCCTGGGCGAGCTGCCCCCGGGCGTGACCGTGGAGGTGTTCGAGCACGCCGACCGGATGCCGTCCGAGCCGGCCGACGTCCGCGTCTGGGTGCCGCCGTTCCTGGGTGGCTCGGACGCGACGGCGCTGCTGGGTGAGCTGCCCGACGTCGCGGTGGTGCAGTTGCTCTCCGCCGGGGCGGACGCCTGGGCCGGCCGGACACCGCCGACCGTCACGCTCTGCGATGCCCGGGGCGTGCACGACCCCTCCACCGCCGAGTGGGTCGTCACCGCGATCCTCACCCAGTTGCGGGCCTTCCCGGCGTTCGTCCGCGCGCAGGCCGAGCGGCGCTGGGCGTACGCGGACCACACCCCGACCGACGAGCTGACCGGCAAGCGGGTGCTCATCGTCGGCGCCGGTTCGATCGGTGCCGCAGTGCGCGACCGGCTCGCCCCCTTCGACGTGAGCTTCACCCTGGTCGCCCGGACGGCCCGCCCCGAGCAGGGGGTGCACGCCGTCGAGGAGTTGCCCCGGCTGCTGCCCCACGCGGACGTGGTGGTGGTGCTGGTGCCGCTCACCGACCAGACCCGTGGCCTGATCGACAAGGCGTTCCTGGCCGCGATGCCGGACGGGGCGCTGCTGGTCAACGCCGCCCGGGGGCCGGTGGCGCAGACCGAGGCGCTGGTCGCCGAGTTGGGCACCGGTCGGATCTCGGCGGCGTTGGACGTCACCGACCCGGAGCCGCTGCCCGCCGACTCCCCGCTCTGGGCCATGCCGAACGTGCTGCTCACCCCGCACGTGGCCGGGTCGGTGCGCGGCCTGCTGCCGCGGGCCTACCGGCTGGTCGGCGACCAGGTGCGCCGGTTCGCCGCCGGGCAGCCGCTGATCAACACGGTCGTCGACGGCTACTGACCCGGTGCGTCCGCCGCGTCCTGGGGCAACGTCTGCCCGGTCGCCGCGACCAGCCGGGGCAGGTCTGTTCCACGGACGGCCGGCAGGGTGACCTGCTGGCCGTCGTCGAGCCGGGCGACCGCCCGTCCGCGCTGGTCGGTGGTCAGCTCCAGGATCTGCTCCCAGCCGATCCGACGTTGCCCGGCCAGCGCCCGCAGGCGCAGCTCCCGCGCGTCGGCCTCGGTGCCGGCCCGCCAGGCCCACACCGCGACGGCGAGCGGGACGATCAGCACCGGCAACAGGTAGGCCCGGGCGCTGGCCAGCGGCAGGGCGCCGACGAAGGCGATGATCGCGGCCACCAGGATGGCTTGGTTGTACCGGAAGCGGATCGTGTCGGGCTTACTCACCCTCCGATGATCCCACTGCCGGTCGGTCCGGCTGGCGGCGGGCGGTGCCAGCAGCCCCTGGTAGGCCGTACAGTGACACGGGTCGTTGTCTCCTCCGAGTGACCGACAAGTAACCAATCCGGCCGTCCATCGTTGCCAATCGTGGGTAGCGGACCCGCAACGTCCGATGTCCCGCACCGCCGCACCGCCCCCGTGCCCCCTCACGAAGGCGACCGCCGTGCTCCTCGCGTACCCGTTCCGCGTCCTCGTCCCCCGCCGTGCGGCGCCGGAGGCCGCCACGTCCCTGGCGGTGGCGCTGCTCCTCCTCGCCGGTGCCGCCGATCTGGCCCCGACCCCGGTGGTGATCGCGCTGGCCGCCGGCGCCGGCGCCACGCTCGCCGGGCTGCGACTCTCTCGACTGGCCACCCGGCGCGACACCGACCCGACCCCGAGGGCGGCGGGCGTGCTGCTCGACGCGGCGGTGGTGGCGGCCGGTCTCACCGCCGTCGTGCTGCCCCTGGCCGACCTCGGGCACACCCTCGCCGTGCTGCTCGGGTCGGTGGTCGTGGCGGCTCTCTCGGTGGCCGGTCTGTGCCGTCTGCCCGGTCGAACCCGGCCGGCGGCCGGGCGGCGACTGCGCTGGCTGGTCGAGTCGACCGGTCCGGCGGTCGGGCTGGCCCTGGCCGGTTGGCTGCTGCTGCCCCACGACGGCCGGTCGGCCCCGGTTCGGCTGGTCGCCGCGTTGACGCTCGGCGTGCTGGGCATGGCCGCGCTGAACGCGTTGGCGGGGCCACGGCGGCGCTCGGGCGAAGCGCTCTGCCGGGGTGGCGTCCTGCTCACCCTGGGTGGGCTGGTGCTGCTGGCCACCCTGCCGCCCGCACCGGGCGGGCGGGTGGCCCTGCTTGCCGTACCCCCGTTGGTGTTCGGGATGTTGCTGATGGCGGTCGGTGCGGCGGACGCCGCGGACGACCCGGAGCCGGCGGAGCCGGTCGCCGCGGCCTGGCCCCGGTCGGTGCTTCCCGCGGCGGTGCTGCTGCTGGCGTCCGGTCTGCACCTGGGGGCCGGCCGCGTACCCGATCGGACGAGCGTGCTGCTGGCCCTCGCGGCGGTGCCGCCCCTGGTGCTGCGCGAGCTGCTGCGTGCCGGGGACACGTCCCCGTCCGCTCGGCGGGCCGCTCATCGCCGGGCGACCGGCAGCGCGGTCCGGCACCGCCGGGCGGCGCCGGCACGCTGGCTGGGCACGCCGGAGCCGCCGCCCGCAACGCCCGAGCGGGGCTCTCCCGGCGGCCGGGAGGGCGCGGCCACCGGGATCGGGGTCGGTTCGACCTGGTCGCCCGACGACAACCCCGGGTGGTCGGCGTTCGGTCGGCGACCCGGTGTGGGAAGCGGCACCCCCGGCGACCGGGCCGCACTGTTGGACGCCCTCGCCGCGATCGGCGACGTTCCCGTGCCGACCGGCGCGTTGCTGCTGGTGGACCTGCACGGCACCGACGGGCTCGGCCCGACCGCGCGGGAGGACGTGCTGGCCGAGGCGGTGCACCGGGCTCGCGCGGTCATCGCCCCCGACGATCTGGTCACCGGCTGCACGGGTACCGGTTTCGCGGTGGTCACCGCCGCCGGCCCGGTGCTGGCGTACGCGCTGGGCACCCGACTGTTGGGCGCGCTCGGTCCGCCGTACCGGCTGGCCGGCGCCATGCTGCGGGTGCAGACCAGCATCGGGTTGGCCGAGGTGAGCGGCGCCGGGCCGGCGGACGTGCTCCGGCAGGCCGAGTTGGCCCGACGACGGGCCGTGCAGCTGGGCCGGGACCGCGTGGAGTGGTACGACGCGTTCCTGGAGGAACAACTGGTGCGCAGGCTCGACCTGGAGCGCGAGTTGCCCGGCGCGGTGGCGCGCGGCGAGCTGGATCTCGTCTACCAGCCGGTGGTCGACCTGGCCGACGGGCAACCGGTGGGCGCGGAGGCGCTGCTGCGTTGGCGTAGCCCGGTGCTCGGCACGGTGCTTCCGGCCGAGTTGTTGCCGGTCGCCGAGGACCTGGACCTGGTCGGCGAGTTGGAGTGGTGGGTGCTGGACCGGGCCTGCCGGCAGTTGTCCGACTGGTCGGTGGGCGTCCGGGAGCTGTGGATGGCGGTCAACGTGACGACCCGGGAGCTGACCACCCCCGACTTCGTCCAGCGGCTCGCGGCCGTGCTGGCCGCGTACGGGGTGCCGCCGGAACGGCTGGTGGTGGAGGTGAGCGAGCCGAGGGTCGCCGGTGACCTGCCGACGGTGGTGGCTCGGCTGGCCGGGCTCCGGTCGCTGGGCGTACGCACCGCGCTCGACGATTTCCGGGCCGAGCACGCCTCGCTGGCCCAGCTGCGCCGGCTGCCGATCGACCTGCTGAAGGTGGGCCCGGAGTTGGTGGGCGCACGACCGGACGGGCAGCCACCCCTGATCGACGTGGTGGTCAACGTCGGCGAGCGGTTGGGCGTCGAAATCGTCGCCGAGGAGTTGGAGTCGTCGACCCAGGTCGAGGGGGCCCGCCGGGGCGGTTGCCGGTACGGGCAGGGGTTCGCGCTGGCCCGCCCGGCGACGGCCGAACGGGTCGAGGCGTACTTCGAGGAGTTTCCCTCAGCATCCCGCTGAACCGGTTCATCTCGCTCGGGGTGGTGCGGTGCTGCCGCGCGGCGTGAGCCGGGGCGTCTCGTCCTGCACCCGGCCGGTGGGCTGTCCGGCGACGACGGCGAGCAACTGCCGGGCGGCGTGCGCGCCGTAGGCCGGGATGTCCCGGCCCAGCGCGGTCAGCGGGGGGTGCACCAGGCGGCACAGCGGTGAGTCGTCCCAGGCCACGATGGACAGATCACCGGGCACGGTCAGCCCCATCTCCTGGGCGACGGAGAGCCCGGCGACGGCCATCACGTCGTTGTCGTAGATGAGCGCGGTGGGCCGCTGGGAGGAGCTGAGCAACCTGCGGGTTGCCCGGCCGCCCTCCTCGCCGGTGTAGTCGGACCAGACCGTCACCGCGTCGACCAGGCCGAGCCGCTGGCAGATCGCCGCGAAGGCGTCGGTACGGATCTCGGTGTGCCGCAGGTCGGGCAGGCCGCCGACCCGGGCGATGCGCCGATGCCCGAGCGCGACCAGGTATTCCACCGTCTCGGTCAACGCTGCGGCGTCGTCGGACCAGAGACTCGCCAGTCCGCCGGTGCCACCGGGGCCACCGATCACCACCGCCGGCAGTTGCAGTTGTTCGAGGGCCGGGATGCGCCGGTCCTCGGTGTGCAGGTCGCAGACCAGCACCCCGTCCACCCGCCGCTCGCCCCACCAGCGCCGGTAGACCGCGATCTCGGCGTCGTGGTCGGCCACCACCTGGAGGGTCAGCGCGTACGAGCGGGCGGAGAGTTCGGCCTCGACACCGCTGATCAGCGCCATGAAGAACGGCTCGACGCCGAGTGTCCGGGCCGGTCGGCACAGCGCGAGGCCGATCGCCCCGGCGGTGGCGGCGGAGAGGGCGCGGGCGGCGCTGCTCGGGCTGAACCCGATCTCCGTGGCGATGGCCAGGATGCGCTGTCGGGTGGCCTCGGAGACGCCGGGCTGCCCGTTCAGCGCGTACGACACCGCGCCCTTGGACACTCCGGCGCGTCGGGCGACGTCGGCGATGGTCGGCCGCTTCACCGGCGTGCTCCTTCGCTCGCTGACCGTTGACAGGCTTGATTCCGAACCGTACGGTGGCTCAGCTTATCCGGTTCAGTTAACGTCTTTCGATCCAGAGGTGCGGTGACATCGTGAGCCGACAGGCACTCTACGACGGTTGGACAGTGCGAGCGGCCCCCGGAGCGCAGGTGCCCGAGGAGATCGCCGGCCGGTCCGTGCCGGCGACCGTGCCCGGCTGCGTGCACACCGACCTGCTCGACGCCGGGCTGATCGACGATCCCTACCTCGACGACAACGAGCGGGCCCTGGCCTGGATCGGGCGCACCGACTGGGTCTACCAGACCACGATCGTCCACCGGGCCGGCGACGACGAACGCGTCGACCTGGTCTGCGCCGGCCTGGACACCGTCGCCACACTCACCCTCAACGGCGTCGAGGTCGGCCGCACCGCGAACATGCACCGCGGTTACCGGTTCGACGTCCGGCCGCTGCTGCGCGACGGCGACAACGACCTGGTGGTCACGTTCGACTCCGCCTACCGCTACGCGGAGGCGCAGCAGGAGCGGCTCGGCGACCGGCCGAACGCCTACCCGGAGCCGTTCCACTTCATCCGCAAGATGGCCTGCAACTTCGGCTGGGACTGGGGGCCGACCCTGGTCACCGCCGGCATCTGGCAGGAGATCAGCCTGCACGCCTGGTCCACCGCCCGGCTGGCCACCGTCCGTCCACTTGTCACAATGGACGGCCGCGACGGCCGGGTCGAGTTGCACGTCGAGGTCGAGCGGGTCGCGGACGTCCCGCTGACCGTCCGCGCCGCCGTCGCCGGCGCCCACGCCGAGGTGGTGGTCCCGGTCGGGCGGCGCACGGCCGTGCTGACCCTCACCGTCCGCGAGCCCGCGCTGTGGTGGCCCCGGGGGTACGGCGACCAGGTGCGCCACCCGATCGAGGTGACCCTGCACGGGCCGGGCGGCGACACCCTGGACAGCTGGTCGCACCGGATCGGCTTCCGTTCGGTGCGACTGGACACCACGCCCGACGAGCACGGCACCCCGTTCGCGTTGTCGGTCAACGACGTTCCCGTCTTCGTCCGCGGGGTCAACTGGATCCCGGACGACGCGTTCCCCACCCGGATCACCCGGGCCCGGCTGGCCGAGCGGTTCGACCAGGCCGTCGCGGCGAACGTCAACCTGCTGCGCGTCTGGGGCGGCGGCCGGTACGAGTCGGCCGACTTCTACGACCTCGCCGACGAGCGCGGACTCCTCGTCCAGCAAGACTTCCTCTTCGCCTGTGCGGCGTACCCGGAGGAGGAACCGTTCGGCAGCGAGGTGGCCGCCGAGGCCGCCGAGCAGGTGACCCGGCTCGCGCCGTACCCGTCGTTGGTGCTGTGGACCGGCAACAACGAGAACATCTGGGGTTGGCACGACTGGGACTGGCAGCAGGACCTCGACGGGCGCACCTGGGGGCGTGGCTACTACCTCGACGTGCTGCCCCGGATCGTCGGCGAGCTGGACCCGACCCGCCCGTACTGGCCGGGCAGCCCCTGGTCGGGCAGCGAGGCCATCCACCCCAACGATCCGGCGCACGGCACCACCCACATCTGGGACGTGTGGAACACCGACGACTACACCAAATACCGGGAGTACGTGCCGCGCTTCGTCGCCGAGTTCGGGTACCAGGCCCCACCGGCGTACGCGACGCTGCGCCGGGCGTTGAGCGACGAACCCCTGGCCCACGACTCGCCGGGCATGGCGCACCACCAGAAGGCGGCCGACGGTGACGCCAAGCTCCAGCGGGGCCTCGACGCGCACCTGCCCGCCCCGGCGGATTTCGACGACTGGCACTACCTGACGCAGCTCAACCAGGCTCGGGCGATCCAGCTCGGGGTGGAGCACTTCCGCTCCCACCGGGGCGTCTGTGCCGGCACCATCGTCTGGCAGCTCAACGACTGCTGGCCGGTCACCTCCTGGTCGGCCGTGGACGGCGACGGTCGCCGCAAACCCCTGTGGTACGCGCTGCGCCACGCGTACGCCGACCGGTTGTTGACCGTGCAGCCCCGCGACGGTGGCCTGGCCCTGGTCGCGGTCAACGACGGTGGCGCACCCTGGCGGGCGGCGGCCTCGGTGACCCGGTTCACGCTCACCGGGGAGCCGAGGGCGAAGACCTCGGTCGACCTCGACGTCCCGGCGTACTCCTCGGTGGTGCTGGCACTGCCGGCGGACCTGGCACGGGTGGACGAGGTCCGCCGCGAGTTGCTGGTCGCGGAGGCCGGCGGCAGTGCGGAGCGCGCGCTGTGGTTCTTCGCCGAGGACCGGGAGGTGGACTGGCCGACGGCGGCCTGGGACGCGACGGTCGAGCCGGTTGACGGTGGGCAGCAGGTCCGGGTCACGGCCCGCACCGTGCTGCGCGACCTGACCCTCTTCCCGGACCGGCTCGATGCCTCCGCCATCGTGGACACGGCCCTGGTGACCCTGCTGCCCGGCGAGTCGACGACCTTCACCGTGCACGCGGACCGGCTGTTGGACGTCGCGGCCCTCACCGCCCGCCCGGTCCTGCGCTGCGTCAACGACGTGGCGTCGAGCTAGCGCCGCCGGCCTTTCGCAGGTCGCACACCGGTCTCAGCAGACAGCGGGCTCCGGAGACGAGATCTGTCGCCTTCCGGATAGCAGAGACCCCCGCTACCGGTCGGGACGGGTTCAATGACAGGTATGCGGGGGATCAGCGGCACGGCCGCGGCGAAGGCGTTCATCCTGGCGGCCGTCCCCGTCGGTGCCGTCGGCTTTTTCGTCCCGGATCGGTGGGCGATCGGCGCGATCGTCGCGAACCTCGTCCTGCTCGGCGGCGGCGGTGGCGTCTGGTGGTGGGCATTCCGCCTTGGGCGGCGCTTCTCGGACCCGCGTCAGGTCGGTGTCGGCCCCGCCGTCGAGCCCTCGGAGGAATCGGACGACGACGGTTACCCCCTCGGCGACCCCGAGCCGTTGGTGTTCGCGTCGCGTCGGGTTCGCCGGCATCACCTGACGTTGTCGACCACGAGCCGGCTTCGCCGCTCCGTCCTGCGGCGTTCCCTCAGGAGCGGGCACTCCGGTGGGGAGAATGACCTGATGATGATGGCGAGCACCCTGACCCAGATCCAGGGCGGCCTCCAGTCGGCACAGCAGAAAGCCAGGCGGGAGCAGCTGTGGTGGTTGGTCGCGGGTCTCGCGGCGTCCATCCCGATCGGCGTCGCCATCAACCTCGCCACCGGCTAGCCGCCGTAGCCCCGAGTGGTGGGCCCGACCCCGCGCGAGCGGTGGTCACGAGGGCGCGTGCTTCCATGATCGTGCTCGAACATGGAAGTAGTGGCCTCACCACCGTGGGAGGCCACTACTTCACGGATCGAGCACGATCAGCACGCCCGGGGCGGTGCGTCAGGCGCGGGCGGCGGCGAGCACCTGGCCGACCAGCGCGCCGGACGTGCCCGACCGCTCGTACTCGGGTCGGTTCAGGCTGCCGCCCATCAGCGGCGCCGGGTTGCGGTGCACGGCCGGGCTGTCCGAGCTGACCAGGGCGGCGAAGTGGTATTCGGCGGCGCCGGTCGCCTCGACGATCCGGGCGATGTTGCGGGGGGTGATGCCACCGCCCGGCATGATGACGATCCGGCCGGCGGCCCGGCGTACCAGGTCGGCGATGAGCGGGGCGCCCTCCAGCACGCTGACCTCCTGACCGGAGGTGAGCACCCGGTGCACGCCCAGCTCGATCAGCTGCTCCAGCGCCGAGTACGGGTCGCGGGTCATGTCGAACGCCCGGTGGAAGGTGATGCTGGCGTCGCCGGCGGCGGCGATCAGCCGGCGGGTGGTCGGCACGTCCACGTCACCCTCGGCGGTCAACGCGCCGATCACGATGCCGTGCGCGCCAGCCGCCACCGCGGCCCGGACGTCCCGCTCCATCGCCTCGATCTCGTACGGCGAGTAGATGAAGTCGCCGGCCCGGGGCCGGACGATGACGTGTACCCGGATCCGGTCGACGGCGCGGATTGTCGTCTCGATGGTGCCCAGGCTGGGGGTCAGCCCGCCGTCGAAGAGCGCCGAGCACAACTCCACCCGGTCGGCGCCGGCCTCCTCGGCGGCCACCGCCCCCTCGACGCTGTCGATGCAGATCTCGAATGTGTTCATGACTCTTCCTTTTCCGTGCGAGACGATGCCGCTTGCGTGCGAGAGATTGCCGCTCAGGTGCGAGGCGATGCCGCGGTCCAGTCGATGACGGCCGTGACGGCACCCACCGGTCGGCCGCCGCCGAGCACCGGCACCTGGCGCAGCGCGTCGGCCCCACCCACCGGTACGCCCACGGCGTCGAGGGCGGCGAGGGCGATGGCGGTGGTGGCTCGGGGTGAACCGTCGATCGCCTTCACGGCCACCGCGTGACCGTCCGGTGTGGCCACCGCGAGCACACCCTCGGCCCCGCCCTTGGCGAGGACGCCGGGCAGTGCCCGCATCAGGTCGGTGTTCGGGTGCCCGTGCCAGCCGCCGACGTACTCCGGGTATTCGCGCATGGCCTGCGCGACCAGTGCCTCGTCGCTGCCGGCGGGCGCGCTGACCAACGCCTGGAACGTTCGGGCCAGGCCGGTCAGCGACAGGCCGAACAGTGGCGCGCCGCAGCCGTCGACCGCGTGGTGCGCGATCGGCGTGCCGGCCAGCCGGGCGACGGCGGCGGCGGTTTCCCGTTGCAGCGGGTGCTCCGGGTCGAGGTAGTCGTGCGTGCTCCAGGACCGGGCGACGCAGGCGACGAGCATCGCGGCGTGCTTGCCGGAGCAGTTCATCCGGATCCGGTCGCGCTGCCCGCCGGCGCGGATCAGCCGGTCCCGGGTCGCTTCGTCCTCGGGCCAGTCGACCGGGCAGCCGAGCGTGTCCTCGGTCAGGCCGGCCCCGGTCAGCATCGCCCGGACCATTTCGACGTGCCGGTCGTCGCCGGTGTGGCTGCCGGCGGCGAGGGCCAGCGCCGGGCCGGTCAACGCGTCGCCCGCCGCGATCCGGCAGGCCAGTGCCTGCACCGGTTTGAGGGTGGAACGGGGGAGCACCGGCTCGTCGGGTACGCCGGCGGCGAGGGCGACCGTGCCGTCCGGGGCGAGTACCACGACGCTGCCGTGATGGCGGCTCTCGACGAAGCCGTTGCGGACGACCCGGGCCAGTTCGGCGTAGCGGAAGATGGTCACCGCGGGGTGTTCCCTTCGAGAAGCGGCGGGGGCAGATCGGCGGTGCGCCGTCCGCGCCGACCGCCGAAGCGGCCGTTGCGGGCCTGGAGGACCCGGGCGAACTTCGACAGCGAGGCGTTGACCACCAAATAGATCAGCGCCACCACCAGGAACGTCTGGATCAGCAGGTGGGTGTACGACGACAGCACCTGCCCGCTGTAGAGCAGCTCGGTGTAGCTGACCACGAAGCCGAGCGAGGTGTCCTTGAGCAGCCCGACCAGCTGGCTGACCAGGGACGGGGCGAGTTGCAGCAGCGCCTGCGGCAGCACCACCAGCGCCATCACCTGGCCGCGGCGCAGCCCGACCGCGAGGCCGGCCTCGGTCTGCCCACGGTCCAGCGCCAGGATGCCGGACCGGAAGATCTCCGCGAACGCCGCCGAGTTGGAGACCACCAGCGGCACCACGAGCTTCCAGAACAGCGGGAAGTTCAGCCCGTACTGCGGCAGGGCGAACAGCGTCACGTAGATCAGCAGCAGGGTGGGTACGGTCCGGAAGACCTCCACGTACGCGCCGGCCAGCCAGCGCAGTGCTCGGTGCGTCGACAGCCGGCCGAGCGCCAGGAGCAGTCCGAGGGCGGCGCTGAGCACGGCGGTCGCGCCGGCGGCGCGCACCGTGGCCCACAGGCCGTTGAGCAGGTACCGCCAGATCGGCCAGGTGGTGAACGGTTCCCACCGGGCGGCGGCCAGCTCGCCGTGGCTGGCGAACTGGCGCACGGCCAGGACCAGTGCCCCGGCGAGGAGAACGGCGCCCAGCCCGGTCGCGATCCGGATCCGCCGTCGGGCGCGCGGGCCGGGCTCGTCGAAGAGGATCTGTTGGGTCTTGTTCATCGGACGATCGCCAGCCTTCGTTCGAGCAGGCCGGTGACCTGACCGATGATCAACGCGAGCAGCATGTAGGCGAGGCCCGCGCCGGTGAAGACAGCGATCGGCTGAGCCTCGACGAGGTTCACGTTGTTGGCCGCCTGGGTCAGCTCGACCACGCCGACGGCGGCGGCCAGCGAGGTGTTCATCAGCAGCGCGATGCAGATGTTGCCGATCGGCTGGATCACGGCCCGCAGTCCCTGCGGCAGGATCACGTGCCGCAGGGACTGGCCGAAGGTGAGCCCGATGGCACGGGCCGCCTCGGCCTGGCCCACACCGACCGTGTTGATCCCGGCCCGGATCGCCTCGGCCAGGTACGCCCCCTCGTACACCGCGATGACGATCGCGGCGGAGGTGAACAGCGGGAACGTGATGCCGATGGTGGGCAGCGCGAACACGAAGAGCACCAGGAGGGCCAGCAGCGGCAGGTTCTGGAACACCTCGACGTACCCGGTGCCGATGGCGCGCAGCAGCGGGACGGGGGCGATCCGCAGGGTGGCCACGACGATGCCGAGCAGCATCGCGCCGACGGTGGTCACGACGGTCAGTTCGACCGTCGTGACCAGGCCGTGGCCGAACTCGCTCAGGTGGGCGGTGAGGGCGTCCATCGGTACGGGAGGGTGCTCAGGAGCCGTCGGCGGAACCGAGGGCGGGCGGGGTGGGCGCCCCACCCTCGACCACCGAGCCGAGGGTGCCCTCCCAGACCTTCGCCCAGGTGCCGTCCGCCTGGATCTTCTTCAGCCAGTTGTTGACGAACTCCTTGAACTGCGCGTCCTCCCGGTTGAGGCCGATGCCGTACGCCTCCGTGGTGAAGGGCTCGCCGACCACCTTCATCCCCGGGTTCGCCTTGGCGCCCGAGGCGAGCAGCGTGAAGTCCTGCACGTACGCGTCGCCGCGCTTCTGCAGCAGCGCCTGCAACGCCTGCGGGTCGGTGCCGAAGGCGATCTGCTTCGAGCCGGGCGCGGCGGAGGGCAGCGCGGTGACGGCGGGGGTGTTCGCCCCGACGATCACGGTCTTACCGGCGAGGTCCTTGACGCTCTTGATCGAGGTGTCGTCCTTGCGGACGCCGACCGCCAGGCCGGAGGTGAGGTACGGCCCGGCGAAGGCGACCTGGGTGGCCCGCTGCGGGGTGATCGTGTACGTCTGGAAGACCGCGTCCACCGACTTGGCCTGGAGCATGGCCTCCCGGGTCTGGGTGCCGATGGTCGTCGTCTTCACCTCGGGCTTGCCGATGATGTACTTCGCCAGCAACTTGGCCATGTCGGCGTCGAATCCCTCGATGGTGCCGCTGACCGGGTTCTGCTGGGAGAGCAGCGGCGCGTCCAGGGATCCGCCGATGTTGAGGTAGCCGCGCTTGCGGATCGCGTCCATGGTAGAACCGGCCGGGATGTCCGCGTCGGTGGCGACCGGGGCGGCGTCGTACACCGACTGGGCGACCACGCCGTCGCCGCCCAGGCCGGGGTTGCCGGGCAGCGCCGGAGCGCTGCCGCCGCTGTCGCCACCGCAGCCGGCCGCGGCGAGGGTCACCGCCACCGCGGTGGCGGTGAGGGCGAGCGAGCGCCGCCCGGTGAAGCTCATCCTGAAAATTGACATGACACCCTCCCGTTGGGGGCTAGTGCTGGAGGATCTTGGATAGGAAGTCGCGGGCCCGCTCGGTGCGCGGAGCTGCGAAGAAGTCGTCGGGGGCGCCGGATTCGACGATCCGGCCGTCGTCCATGAAGACCACCCGGTCGGCGGCGCGACGGGCGAAACCCATCTCGTGGGTCACCACGATCATCGTCATGCCCTCGGCGGCGAGGGAGACCATCACGTCGAGCACCTCGTTGACCATTTCCGGGTCGAGGGCCGAGGTCGGCTCGTCGAAGAGCAGCACCTTCGGCTGCATCGCCAGGGCCCGCGCGATCGCGGCCCGCTGCTGCTGCCCGCCGGAGAGTTGGGCCGGGTGGTGGTCCGCCTTGTCGGCGATACCGACCCGCTCCAACAGCGTCAACGCCTGCTGCCGCGCCTCGGGTCGGGGGATCCGGCGGACCCGGGTGGGGCCGAGGGTGACGTTGTCCAGCACCGTCTTGTGCCCGAAGAGGTTGAAGGACTGGAAGACCATGCCGACGTCGGCGCGCAGTCGGGCCAGCGCGCGGCCCTCGGCGGGCAGCGGTTCACCGTCGATCTCGATGCTGCCCTGCCCGGCCGTCTCCAGCCGGTTCAGACAGCGGCACAGGGTCGACTTTCCGGAGCCGGAGGGGCCGACGACGACGACCACCTCACCGGTGGCCACCGTGAGGTCGATGTCCTTGAGTACGTGCAGCGGGCCGAACCACTTGTGTAGGCCGCGTACCGACACCATCGGTCGGTCCGCACCCGTCGTCTCCGGTGCCACCAGGCGGCCTCACTTCCTTCGACCACAAAACTAAGTTGGCTTCACATCGAACCAACAGCGTCATCTAAAGGTAGCCAGGAAACTAAGTCAACCGGTTGCTTGAACAAACTCCGGGTGCTAAGAAGCTGACGTGACGATTGACGACGCGCCACGCGATGCCCTCCGGGGCGGCCCCCGGGAGCTGTTGCGCTGGGTGGCTACCGGAGCGGCCGTCAGTCGTGCCGACCTGTCCCGCCTCTCCGGGCTGTCCCCGTCGACGGTCTCCCAGCGGGTCGAGGCGTTGATCAGCCAGGGGTTGCTGGAGGAGACCGGCGCCGGGCGGTCAAGGGGCGGGCGACGACCCCGCCAACTTGCCGTGCCCACCGGCGGTGCCGTGGTCGGCGCCATCGACCTCGGCGCCCATCACGCCCGCCTCGGCACCCTGGACCTCTCCGGGCGGGTGGTCCAGGCCCGCACCCTGCCGGTCCGCATCGAGGACGGCCCGGAGGCGGTGCTCGGCGCACTGCTGACCGAGGTCGCCGCGCTGGCGCCCAACGATCCGGCCGCCCCGCCAGCCGGCGCGACGGCTCGTGCGTTGCGCGGCATCGGCATCGGGATCCCCGGTCCGGTGCAACACGCCACCGGGCGGATCGTCAGCCCCTCACGGATGCCCGGCTGGAACGGCTTCGACGTCGCCGCGTTCTGCGCCGGCCGGGTCGACGTGCCGGTCATCGTGGACAACGACGCCAACCTCATGGCGCTCGGCGCGCACCGCACCGCGCACCCCGAACTGGACCACGCCGTCTACATCAAGGCCGGCACCGGGATCGGCTCTGGTGTGATCTCCAGTGGACGGTTGCACCGGGGCGCACAGGGGTCGGCCGGGGACATCAGCCACTGCCGGGTGGCGGCCGACCCCGCGCCACCGTGCACCTGCGGCAACTCCGGTTGCCTGGAGGCGGTGGCCAGCGGTGCCGCCCTGGTCACCGCGCTACGCGAGCAGGGCGTACCGGTCGACGACCTGACCGGTGTGATCCGCCTGATCGACGACGGTGACCGGCAGGCCACCGCGCTCGCGCGGCAGGCCGGCCGCGCGGTCGGTGAGATCCTGGCCGTGGTGGTCAACTTCTTCAACCCGCAGGTGGTGGCCATCGGCGGTCGGCTCGCCGACTGTGAGCCGCTGCTGGCCAGCATGCGGGCCACCCTCTACGAGCGGTGCCTGCCGCTGGCCACCCAGAGCCTGCTCATCGAGCGGGTCGCCGCCGGCCAGGACGTCGGCATCACCGGCGCCGCCCACCTGGTGATCGACCACGTCGTGACGGCGAGCTGACCTCGTTCGAACCGTCTGCGGCAGCTACTTAGGGTGATTATCTCGGTGTGGCGTGTCCTAACAACCCCTCTGGCCAGCTCCTGCCGCCGATCGTCTTCACAATTTCCTTACCCGCAGTCACGTAGCCTTCCGGCGTTCCTCACCGACCCGTGATGGAGGTTCCGACGTGCGGATCAACGGACGGCTGCTCGCGCCGATCGCGTTGGTAGTGGTGTTGACGACCGGCGCGTGTGGCACCTCGGCGACACCGGCTTCCGGGCGGGCTGATGTCCCACTGTCCGGCCCGAGTGCCCAGAGTGCCCGGAGTGCAGATCCGAGCACCAGCGACGCGCCGAAGCCCAGTCCGACACCGAGGGTCCCGGACGATGCGCAGATTCCCACCAGGGCCGCTGGCACCTTCACCACCGCCACCGGCAACGGTCGCCTGATCGGCAAGGGAAAGAAGCGGGTGCGCTACAGCGTCTCGGTGGAGAAGGGCATCGCCTGGGGTGACATCCCCGCCTGGAAGCCGAACCGGTTCGCCGCGAGCATCGAGCAGGTGTTGGCGGCACCGAACGGGTGGGCCACCTCGGCACAACATCCGGTCACCAACGCCGCGGTGAACCTGAGCCGTGCGTCGTGGTCGTTCCAGCGGGTCAGCACCTCGAAGGTCGACGTCGACGTCCGGCTCGCGACACCAAATACAGTGGACCGACTCTGCGGCGCCAGCGGCGTCGACACCGAGGGCGTCTACTCCTGCAAGTACGGCAAGACGATCATGATCAATCTGCGACGTTGGCTCCAGGGCTCACCGGGATATCCGGTGAGCATCGACGAGTACCACGCTGGCGTGATCAATCACGAGTTCGGCCACTTCCTCGGCTTCGCCCACATGAAGTGCGGCGGTCGCGGCAAGCCGGCCCCGGTCATGATGACCCAGACCATGGGGCTGGGCGGGTGCGTGCCCAACGTCAGTCCGTTCGCCCCGAACGGCCAGTTCATCAGTGGGCCGTGGGCGCCGTCCTGACCTGGCCCGTCGACCAACGCGCGGGCTTCGTGGCGTGCTGATCTATGCCACGGACGACGCGACACGTCGGTACCTGGCCGACTTCGTTCCGTCGGCGATGGCCGCGTTCGTGCCCGAAGCCGAAGGCGTCCACCGCGCCGTTCAGCCGACCACGCCGCACCACGGGACACCTGTCGCCGAGATACCTGCCCAAGAGGGTGTGCAGAGGCGCGGCAGCGGTATCGGAACAAGCGGCGGTTGAGCACGCAGGTCGACGGTGGTCGTACTTCGTCCAACGCGGTGGTCCCTCGCCATCCTGGCTGGACGGCTACCGAGATTGGCGATATCGCGGTGTCCTGGTGGACTTGATACCCCGATATCGCCAATCTCGTGTTGATCACCCGGGCGTGGGCGGGACCGGGTGGTTACTCCGGGACGCGGCGGTAGGCGCCGTCGCTGGCGGAGGTGGCCATCGAGGCGTACGCGCGCAGCGCCGCCGACACCGGGCGTTGCCGGTCGGTCGGGAGGTACGGCTTGTCGCGCTTCTCCTCGGCCACCCGGCGCGCCGCCAACTCGTCCTCCGGCACGTCGAGTGAGATCGACCGGCTCGGGATGTCGATGACGATCTCGTCGCCGTCGCGGACCAGGGCGATCAGCCCACCGGAGGCCGCCTCGGGGGAGACGTGCCCGATGGAGAGCCCGGACGTGCCGCCGGAGAACCGGCCGTCGGTGAGCAGCGCGCAGGAGCGGCCCAGCCCACGTCCCTTGAGGAACGAGGTGGGGTAGAGCATCTCCTGCATGCCGGGGCCACCCTTCGGCCCCTCGTACCGGATCACCACCACGTCCCCGGCGACCACCTGCTTGGCGAGGATCGCGGTCACCGCGTCGTCCTGCGACTCGTAGACCTTCGCCGGGCCGCGGAAGGTCAGGCAGTCGTCCGGCACGCCGGCGGTCTTCACCACGCTGCCGTCCGGCGCGAGGTTGCCGTGCAGGATTGCCAGTCCGCCGTCGGCGGAGTACGCGTGCTCGCGGTCCCGGATGCAACCGCCGGCGGCGTCGGTGTCCAGCGACGACCATCGGTTGGTGGTGGAGAACGGCTCGGTGGTGCGCACCCCGCCGGGAGCGGCGTGGAACAGCTCGACCGCCGTCGGCGTGGCGGAACCGCCGCGCACGTCCCAGTCGGTCAGCCACTGCGCCAGCGAGGGGGAGTGCACGGCGTGCACGTCCCGGTTGAGCTGCCCGGCCCGGTCCAGTTCGCCGAGGATCGCCGGGATGCCGCCGGCCCGGTGCACGTCCTCCATGTGGTAGTTCGGCGAGTTCGGTGCGACCTTGGCCAGGCAGGGCACGCGCCGGGAGATCGCGTCGATGTCGGCGACGCCGAAGTCCAGCTCCGCCTCGCGGGCGGCGGCGAGCAGGTGCAGCACCGTGTTGGTGGAGCCGCCCATCGCCACGTCCAGGGCGACCGCGTTCTCGAAGGCGGCCTTGGAGGCGACCGTGCGCGGCAGCACCGAGTCGTCGTCGCCGTCGTACCACCGCTTGGCGATCTCCACGACGGTCCGGCCGGCCTCGACGAAGAGCGACCGGCGCGCGGCGTGGGTGGCCAACGTCGAACCGTTGCCGGGCAGCGCGAGCCCGATCGCCTCGGTGAGGCAGTTCATCGAGTTGGCGGTGAACATGCCGGAGCACGAGCCGCAGGTCGGGCAGGCGGAGCGTTCGATCTCACCGAGCTGTTCGTCGGTGACCGCCTCGTTCGAGGAGGCGATCATCGCGTCGATCAGGTCGATCTTGCTGTGCACGACGCCCTCGATCGCCATCGTCTTGCCGGCCTCCATCGGGCCGCCGGAGACGAACACCGTCGGGATGTTCAGCCGCAGCGCGGCCAGCAGCATCCCGGGCGTGATCTTGTCGCAGTTGGAGATGCAGACCAGGGCGTCCGCGCAGTGCGCGTTGACCATGTATTCGACCGCGTCGGCGATCAGCTCACGGCTGGGCAGCGAGTAGAGCATGCCGCCGTGGCCCATGGCGATGCCGTCGTCGACCGCGATGGTGTTGAACTCCCGGCCCACCCCGCCGGCCTCGGCCACCGCGTCGGCGACCAGGCCACCCATGTCCTTGAGGTGTACGTGACCAGGCACGAACTGGGTGAAACTGTTGGCGATGGCGACGATCGGCTTGCCGAAATCGTCGTCGGTCATCCCGGTGGCCCGCCAGAGGGCCCGGGCGCCGGCCATCGTCCGACCGTGTGTGGAGGTCCTCGACCGCAGCTCAGGCATACACACCAGCATGACACCGCCGCCGCGCCGGCCTACTCGGGTGTCCGCCGTGTCCCAACAGATGCACACTCGGCCCCCCACGGCGTGCGCCCATCCGGCACTCTTGAAGGCGTGCATCTTCCACCGGGCATCGTCGCTGTCGCGGCGTTCAGCGGGCTCGTCGCCGCGGTGGCGGCCGTACTGCTGACCGTCGTCGCCCGGCGACGCACGGGGCCGCGTCGGCCGGCGCACCTGCTGCTCGCGGCGGGCGCCGGGGGTGCCTTGCTCAGTCTCCTGTTCGGGGTGGCCGCCACGCTCGGAGCCCACCAGCACTGGGCCCACGAGCAGGGGCAGCGCACCGGTTGGGCGACCGTGGTGGCGATCGGCACGGCGGTGAGCGGGCTGGCCTTCGCCGCCGGTCTGCTCCGGCTGCCCGGAGTGGCCGCCACCGCGGCGGGGACGGCCCGCCTCGCCCTGGACGGGTTGGTCATGGCGGCGGCGCTGTGGTTCGTCGGCTGGGTGCTCTTCTCCGAGCCCACCCGGTTGCTCGGCGCCGCCACCCCGATGGCCTGCCCGGCGATTCTGGTGGCCACGGTGAGCGCCGCGCTGGGTGCCGGGCTCGCCGTGATCGTCGTCTTCCGGGCTGCCGCCCCCCGCCGCCGGCTCGCCGCGCTGGGCGCCGGCATCAGCGCGGTGACCTGCGGCGGCCTCGGTCTCAGCGCCGGGCTCTGCCAGGCCGGGCCGACCATGGCACTGACCGGTGCGGGGGTGCTCGCCGTCGGCCTGCTGACCGTCGCGCTCGCGGTGTACCGGGCCGACCGTCCGGGGCAGGTCGACCTGGACCTGGTGGGTCGCGACGGCGAGTACGCGATCGCCCCGATGCTGGCGATGGCCGCCTCGGCGATGTACCACCTCAGCCAGGACGGCCGGTTCACCGCGGCGGGCATCGTGGCCGGCAGCGTGGAGGGCTTCGCCCTGGTGGCCCGGCAGTACCTCACCCTCCGCGACGTCCGGGAGTACGCGGGCCGCCTGGCCGAGCGGGAGGCGCACTTCCGCGAGCTGGCGCACACCGATCCGCTGACGTCGTTGGCCAACCGGCGCGGGCTGCTCCGAGCGTTGCACCGCAACGCGGCGGACAAAAATCCCTGCCAGCTGCTCGGTCTCGACCTGGACGGCTTCAAGAACGTCAACGACATGCGGGGCCACGACGTGGGCGACGCCGTGCTGGCCGAGGTGGGCCGGCGGCTGCGTGGCAACCTGCGCCCCGGCGACGTGGCCGCCCGGCTGGGCGGCGACGAGTTCGCCGTACTCATGCAGGCCCGGCCGGTCGAGGCGGACCGGGTCGCCGAACGGCTCCTCGGGGTGATCAACCGGCCCTACGACCAGCCGGAGGGGCCGGTCTTCCTGTCGGTGAGCATCGGCGTGGCCGGCTGGGTCGACGAGCCGGACGTGGAGCTGCTGCTGCGTCACGCCGACCTGGCGCTGCGCTACGCCAAGCAGCGTGGCAAGAACCGGATCGAGCGGTACGACGCCGCGTACGACAGGCTGCTGCGTCGGCGTACGACGGTGGAGCACGAGCTGCGGGGGGCCATCGAGCGCGACGAGCTGCGGTTGGCGTTCCAGCCGGTGGCGTCGCTGCCGTCGGTGCGGCCGGTCGGCGCCGAGGCGTTGCTCCGTTGGCACCACCCCGAGTTGGGCAACGTTCGTCCGGACGAGTTCATCCCGCTCGCCGAGGAGTGCGGCATGATCGCCCCGCTCGGCGCCTGGGTGCTGCATCAGGCCTGCTACCAGCTCTCCCGGTGGCTGGCGGACGGGCACGACGTCTGGGTGTCGGTCAACGTCTCCCCGCGCGAGCTGCACGCCCCGGAGTACGTGGTCCAGGTCGCCGAGGCGCTGCGCGCCCACCACGTGCCGCCGCAGCGGCTGGTGTTGGAGGTCACCGAGCACGCGGTCGCCACCGACCTGGACGAGCTGATCCGGCGGCTGACCGCGCTGCGGTTGACCGGTGTCCGGATCGCGCTCGACGACTTCGGGGCCGGCTACTCGTCGCTGGGGCAGTTGCGCCGGCTGCCGATCGACATCCTCAAGATCGATCACAGTCTGGTCGCCGAGCACGAGCCGGTCCGCCCGGTCGGCCAGGACGGTCCGGCGTTCGCGCCGATGGTCGACATCGTCATGCGGCTGGGCCACCAGTTGGGGCTGGAGGTGATCGCCGAGGGGGTGACCACCCCGACCGAACTGGCCGCGGTGGTGGCCGCCGGTTGCCGGTTCGGCCAGGGCGCGCTCTTCGGTTGGGGGGTGCCGGCCGAGCACCTGGAGGCGATGCTGGAGGCGGCCACCTCGCCGGGTGCGCGTCCCGCTGCGGTGCCCGCGCCACGGCGTGTTTCCGGCGGGTCTGGGCAGCTCACCCCGGCTGCCGATGGCGCGTCGCCGACCGACGCGCCGAACTCCGTTAACCAACATGTGGGATCAGTTGACTCATCGCGTGAGATGCGTCAGGCTTAGCCGCATGTCGTCGTACCGGTCGCTGCGAGTACTTACCTGAGCGCACTCTCCCTCACCGAGAGTGCGCTGGCCCCGTGCATCTGCACGAGGGCCGTTTTTATTGCCATCGGAACCTGGCGAGGCGGGCCCGCCCGCGTCGCATCGCTTGACTAGCCACCAGCCACTCCAGCCGAAGGCCAGAACCGCCATGACGAGACCCACGCCCGAGACCCTCGCCCACACCGCCCGCCGGGCCCGCGCGGCCGCCGACCCGACCGTCGACGTCGACCAGGCCGCCGCACGCACGGCCACCCCGACCGGCCCGGCGGTACGGCCCACCGCCGCAGCCCAGGTCTCCGGGGCCGGCTCGCTCGTGCGGTCCCTTGAGGCGCTCGAGGTCGACGTCGTCTTCGGTATTCCGGGCGGCGCGATCCTGCCGGCGTACGACCCGCTCTACGACTCGACGGTCCGGCACATCCTGGTGCGCCACGAGCAGGGCGCGGGGCACGCGGCGACCGGCTACGCGCAGGCCACCGGCAAGGTCGGCGTCTGCATCGCCACCTCCGGCCCCGGCGCCACGAACCTGGTCACCCCGATCGCCGACGCGTACATGGACTCGGTGGCGATGGTGGCGATCACCGGGCAGGTGGCCAGCCCGTTGATCGGCACCGACGGCTTCCAGGAAGCGGACATCCAGGGCATCACCCTGCCGATCACCAAGCACAACTTCCTCGTCCAGAACGCCGAGGAGATCCCGCAGGTGCTGGCCGAGGCATTCCACCTGGCCAGCAGCGGGCGACCCGGCCCGGTGCTTGTCGACATCCCCAAGGACGTGCTCCAGGCGCCGACCACCTTCAGCTGGCCGCCCACCCTGGACCTGCCCGGCTACCGGCCCACCCTGCACCCGCACGGCAAGCAGATCCGGGAGGCGGCGCGGCTGATGGCCGCGGCCCGGCGGCCGGTGCTCTACGTGGGCGGCGGGGTGCTCAAGGCCGGTGCCACCGACGGGCTGCGCCGGCTGGCCGAGATGACCGGCATCCCGGTCGTCACCACGTTGATGGCGCTCGGGGCGTTCCCCGACTCGCATCAGCAGCACCTCGGGATGCCCGGCATGCACGGCACGGTCGCCGCGGTCTACGGCCTACAGAAGGCGGATCTGATCGTCGCGCTGGGCGCGCGGTTCGACGACCGGGTCACCGGCAAACTGGACTCGTTCGCCCCGGACGCGGCCGTGGTGCACGCGGACATCGACCCCGCCGAGATCGGCAAGAACCGGCACGTGGACGTGCCGATCGTCGGCGACGCCAAGCACGTCATCGACGAGCTGATCGCCGCGGTCACCGTCGAGCGGTCGGCGGGCCGCGTCGCCGACCTCGGTGACTGGTGGACGCAGCTGGACGACCTGCGTAACCGTTACCCGCTGGGCTACGACGAGCCGTCCGACGGCACGCTGTCCCCGCAGTACGTGATCAAGCGGCTGGGCGAGATCGTCGGCCCCGACGCGATCTTCGTGGCCGGGGTGGGCCAGCACCAGATGTGGGCGTCGCAGTTCATCTCCTACGAGAAGCCGTACACCTGGTTGAACTCCGGCGGCCTCGGCACCATGGGTTACGCGGTGCCCGCGGCGATGGGCGCGAAGGTCGGCAAGCCGGACACGGTGGTCTGGGCGGTGGACGGGGACGGCTGCTTCCAGATGACCAACCAGGAGTTGGCCACCTGCGCGCTGGAGGGCATCCCGGTCAAGATCGCCCTCATCAACAACGGCAACCTCGGCATGGTCCGGCAGTGGCAGACGCTCTTTTACAACGAGCGCTACTCCAACACCGAGCTCGGCACCCACAAGCACCGGATCCCCGATTTCGTCAAGCTCGCCGAGGCGTTGGGCTGCGTCGGGCTGCGGTGTGAGAACGCGGCTGACGTGGACAAGACCATCGCCGCCGCCATGGAGATCAACGACTCGCCAGTGGTGATCGACTTCGTGGTCGGCAAGGACGCGATGGTCTGGCCGATGGTCGCCGCCGGCACCAGCAACGACGAGATCATGTTCGCCCGTGGCGTCCGCCCGGTCTTCGACGAGGATGACATCTGATGACCATGCACACCCTGTCCGTGCTCGTGGAGAACAAGCCCGGTGTGCTCGCCCGGGTCTCCGGCCTGTTCTCCCGGCGCGGATTCAACATCGACAGCCTCGCCGTGGGCGAGACCGAGAACCCGGACGTCTCCCGGATCACCATCGTGGTCAACGCGGAGTCGTCCCCGTTGGAGCAGGTCACCAAGCAGCTGAACAAGCTGGTCAACGTTCTCAAGATCGTTGAGCTGGATCCGCAGGTCTCGGTCGCCCGGGAGTTGCTGCTGGTGAAGGTCCGCGCCGACCGGTCCGCGCGGTCGCAGGTGCTGGAGACCGTCAACCTGTTCCGCGCCCGGGTGGTCGACGTCGCACCGGACACGCTGACCATCGAGGCCACCGGCACCCCGGACAAACTCGACGCGCTCCTGCGTGACCTCGAGGCCTTCGGCATCAAGGAAATGGTCCAGTCCGGGCTGGTGGCGATCGGGCGCGGCTCGCGTTCGATCACCGCCGGTCCGGCGCTGCGGGCCGCCTGACCCGCCGCCGGTCGGCCCCCAGCGGGCCGTCCGGCGAATCCATCCGCACAGACCACGACGGGCCGCCCCGGCCGTCGTACGAAAGGGAAGTTTCTCATGAGCGTTGAGGTGTACTACGACGACGATGCCGACCTCGGCCTGATCCAGGCCAAGAAGGTCGCGGTGATCGGTTACGGCAGCCAGGGCCACGCCCACGCGCTGTCGCTGCGTGACTCCGGCGTCGACGTGGTGATCGGTCTGCCGGAGGGCTCGAAGAGCCGTCCCAAGGCTGAGGAGCAGGGCCTGCGGGTGGTCACGCCCGCGCAGGCCGCCGCCGAGGCCGATGTGATCATGGTGCTCGCACCGGACACCGCCCAGCGTGGGATCTACGCGGAGTCGATCGCCCCGCACCTCACCCCGGGCAAGGCGATCTTCTTCGGCCACGGCTTCAACATCCGGTACGGCCTGATCAAGCCGCCGGCTGAGGTGGACGTGGCGATGGTCGCGCCCAAGGGCCCCGGCCACCTGGTCCGCCGCCAGTACAGCGACGGCAAGGGCGTGCCCTGTCTCGTCGCCGTCGAGCAGGACGCCAGCGGCAACGCCCTCGCCCTCGCCCTCGCGTACGCCAAGGGCATCGGCGGCACCCGGGCCGGCGCGATCAAGACCACCTTCACCGAGGAGACCGAGACCGACCTCTTCGGCGAGCAGGCGGTGCTCTGCGGCGGTGCCTCGGCGCTGGTGCAGACCGGTTTCGAGGTGCTCACCGAGGCGGGCTACGCCCCGGAGGTCGCCTACTTCGAGTGCCTGCACGAGCTGAAGCTGATCGTCGACCTCATGTACGAGGGCGGCATCGCGAAGATGCGCTACAGCATCTCCGACACCGCCGAGTACGGCGACCTCTCCCGCGGCCACCGCATCATCGACTCCCGGGTCAAGGACGAGATGCGCAAGATCCTGGGTGAGATCCAGTCCGGCGAGTTCGCCCGCGAGTGGGTCGCCGAGGACGAGGCCGGCCGCCCGAACTTCACCAAGTGGCAGGCCGAGGGTGCGGCGCACCCGATCGAGGAGACCGGTAAGAAGCTGCGCGGCATGATGAGCTGGGTCGACCGCCCGATCACCGAGACCGCCTGAGACGTCCGGCTCGGCTGGACGACGAACCACCGACAGCCCCTGGGCCGGCGCTCTCCCCAGCGCCGCCCCGGGGCTGCCGGGCATGCTGCCGCCCGTCGATGCGTCGGGCGGCCTCTTCCGTGCGGCCCGACCTTCGCCGCGCCGACCGGGTGACCGCCGCCACCGGTGTTCGGCGTGCTCAGGCGGCCGTGTCGCGCAGGTGAACGGCCGATGTCCGCCGCCCGACCGGGCGTGTGAGGGCACTCACCCCGAAGACCGGAACACGCCGACCAACGAGGCACCTACGATCGCCTGTAGGTGCGCAGCCGGCACCTGACGGCCACGGCACGGATCAGCGCAGGGCGCAGTGCGGCGCCCCCGCCGCCCGGGCCGATCGCATACACGACCTCTACGAGGACCGATGAATCCTGTCGTACTGATCGCCGAAGAACTCGCCCCCGCCGCCATCGAGGTGCTCGCCCACGACTTCGACGTCCGTCACGTCGACGGCACCGACCGTCCGGCCCTGCTCTCGGCGCTCTCCGAGGCCGACGCCGTCATCGTGCGCAGCGCGACCCAGATCGACGCCGAGGCGGTCGCCGCCGCGCCGCGACTCAAGGTGGTCGCCCGGGCCGGCGTCGGGTTGGACAACGTCGAGGTGCCGGCCGCCACCGCACGGGGCGTCATGGTCGTCAACGCGCCCACCTCCAACATCGTCTCCGCCGCCGAGCAGGCCGTCGCGCTGCTGCTCGCCGTCGCCCGCAACACCGCGAGCGCCAGCTCCGCGCTCAAGGCGGGGGAGTGGAAGCGGTCGAAGTACACCGGCGTCGAGGTGCAGGGCAAGACCGTCGGCGTAGTCGGGCTCGGTCGCATCGGGGTGCTCTTCGCGTCGCGCATCGCCGCGTTCGGCACCCGGCTGATCGCGTACGACCCGTACATCCAGCCGGCCCGTGCGGCACAGCTCGGCGTACGCCTGGTGGGGCTCGAGGAGCTGCTGCGGGAGAGCGACTTCATCTCCATCCACCTGCCGAAGACCCCGGAGACGGTGGGCCTGATCGGCGAGAAGGAACTGGCGATCGTCAAGCCCGGCGTGCGCATCGTCAACGCCGCCCGCGGTGGGCTGGTCGACGAGCAGGCGCTCGCGGACGCGATCGCCGAGGGCCGGGTCGCCGGCGCCGGCGTCGACGTGTACAGCAAGGAGCCGTGCACCTCGTCGCCGCTGTTCGCCTTCGACAACGTGGTGGCCACCCCGCACCTGGGCGCCTCCACGCACGAGGCGCAGGACAAGGCCGGTCTCGCCGTAGCCAAGAGCGTCAAGCTGGCGTTGCAGGGCGAGTTCGTCCCGGACGCCGTCAACGTGCAGGCCGGCGGTGTGGTCGCCGAGGACGTCCGGCCGCTGCTGCCGCTTGCGGAGAAGCTCGGCCGGGCGTTCACCGCCGTCGCCGGCGGGGTAGCCGCCAGCGTCACGGTCGAGGTTCGTGGCGAGATCGTCAGCCACGACGTGTCGGTGCTCAAGCTCGCCGCCACCAAGGGGCTGTTCAGCTCGGTCGTCGAGGAGCAGGTCACCTACGTCAACGCCCCGCACCTGGCCGCCGAGCGTGGCGTCGAGGTCACCCTGGCCACGCTGGCCGATACGGCCGAGCAGCCGACCCTGGTCACGGTGCGCGGCGCGCTGCCGGACGGCCGGACGGTCAGCGTCTCGGGCACGGTCACCCACTCCGGCGCGCGGGACGTGCTGAAGCTGACCGAGGTGGACGGCTTCGACGTGGAGATCGGCGCGGAGGGCATCCTGCTCTTCCTGCGCTACGTCGACCGACCCGGTGTGGTCGGCACGGTCGGTACCCTGCTCGGCGAGTCGGGTATCAACATCGCCGCCATGCAGGTGGCCCGTCGGGAGGCGGGCGGCGAGACGCTGATGACGCTCACCGTCGACCAGGCGCTCGGTGCCGACCTGCTCACGTCGGCCGCCGAGTCGATCGGCGCCACGGCGGCCAGCGCCGCCGACCTGCGCGACGAGTAGTACGCGGCAAGCACCATGGGGGGCCTGGCGATCCGCCGGGCCCCTCGTCCTTTCCCGTCCGTGCCGCTGGTCGGGTCAGCCGTGCAGCCGCGCGGGCGGCGGGTAGACCGAGCCGTCCTGCGGGTCGAAGAGCATCAGCCCGTGCTCACCAGCCAGCCGTTCGATGTCCAGCAGCACCTGGTCCGCGCAGGTCGGGTGCAGGTTCAGCTCGACGTGGTCGTGTGCGGCGTGCAGTGGCGCCACCGCCCACGGGCTGTTCGGGCCGGGGCGACGGTCCGGATAGGAGGCGGTGATCGCCCGGTAGAAGCTGACCACCCGCGGATCGGGGTAACGGTCCACGTGTCGCCCCTGCCGGCAACCGTCGACCGCTGTCCGTACGTCCTCGGGCGTCGCCCCGTCCTCCAGGGCCCACACGCTCAGATCGAAACTCACGGCGGATAGCGTGCCATCCGCCGTTCACCATGTCGAAACTGCCTCGCCGCCGGTCAAGCATCGACTCGCGCAGTCTCCGTTCACGACGGTCCGGTGTGGAGACTCTTGCGTCGAGTTGCGTCGATTCGCTAGCGTACGCACTGCGGTCACTGGCCGAGTTCGAGGCGCCGGCCCGTCTTCGGGTGGCGCGGTCGACGTCCGGCCCGACCGGTCCGCACCCCTCGATTGTGCGAGCCACGCGCACTCGTCGCTGACCGGCCCCCACGGTCGTTGCCGAGACCGTGGGGGCCGATCGCGGGCCCGACCGGCCGACAGTCACCGGGAACGGCTGGTTCACCGGCTCACGCGGCCGAGGTGCGAATCGGGCCGGAGCACCGCGGGGAGACGGGCTCGGTGCGGCGACGTTCCGCTCAGCGACGGTGTGCGAAGAGCGCGCGATAGTCGGAGTTGCCGCGGAACCACGACAGGCCGGTGGGACCGGCCGCGTACAGCGCGGTGGCGTAGGCGTCGGCGATCGTCAGGTTGGGGCCCACGACGGTGGCGGCGACGAGGTGGCCGGCCGGCTCGCCCGTGTGCGGGTCCACCACGTGCCCCTGCCGCCCGGTCACCCCGGAGGTGCCGACCGCGCCGGCGGTCATCTCCAGCACCAGCGGCGCGCGTTCGGGCGCGGTGGGGTGGTGCACCGCGACCCGCCACGGCCCACCGTGCGGTGCCCGGCCCCGGACGACGAGGTCGGCGCCGGTGAGGACGGCGTAGTCGTGGATGCCGGCGGCGCGCAGCCGCTCGGCGGCGCGCTCCACCGCCCAACCGCCGAGCAGGCCGCCCGGGTCGAAGCCGCCGGGAACCGCCCAGGCGTCGAACCATCCATCGGTGGCGGCACGCATGGCCGTGCAGCGGTCCACCAGGTCGGCGAGCGGCGGGTACGACTCCGGGCTGATCTCGCCCCGACGCAGCCGGGAGACCAAGCTCTCCGGTCGGTTGGGGCCGTAGGTGAGGTCGATGGCGCGCAGCTCCGCGACGCTGTCCCGCAGCGCCTCGCCCACGCCCCGGCGACCGAGCCACTCGGGGGCGTTGAGCAGCAGGGTGTACTCGGCGGTCGCGGTGCGGACGGTGTGCTGCACCGCGATCCGGCCCTCGGTGGCGGCGGTCGGGTCGATCCGGTGCCGGCGGCTGCCCAGGCGAAGGTCCGGTCGGCGGTTGCGGAACGCGGACGGGTCCGGCCAGCGGGTCCGTGGTTGCTCGTCGATGCGCATCGCATCTGCCCCCTCGCACGTGGCGCCGCGTCGTCGCGACCGGCGTTGGTCGGCGAGCCCCCGCGACCCACCGATCACCACGGTAGGCAGCGGAGATGACCGCCCCATGAGTCCCAGCTGAGAGGGTGCTGTGCATTCCTGCGTCTCAGATTATGGACGCCGCGTACCGGGAGGCGGGACGGCGACGTACCGTTGCCCGGTCGGAACCTTTGAGCAGAGGAGTGCGGTCGTGGCGCGGATCGCGGTGGTGGCCGGGGACGGCATCGGGCCCGAGGTGGTCGCGCAGGCTCGCAAGGTCCTCGACGCGGTGCTGCCCGACGTGCAGGCCACCGAGTACGACCTGGGTGCCGCCCGCTGGCACCGTACCGGAGAGGTCCTGCCCGACTCGGTGCTGGCCGAGTTGGCCGGGCACGACGCGATCCTGCTCGGCGCGGTCGGTGACCCGACGGTGCCGCCGGGTGTGCTGGAGCGGGGGCTGCTGCTCAAGCTCCGCTTCGCCTTCGACCAGTACGTCAACCTGCGGCCCTCCCGGCTCTGGCCCGGGGTCGCCGGCCCGCTGGGCAACGTGAAGCCGGGCGAGGTCGACCTCGTGGTGGTGCGGGAGGGCACCGAGGGGCTCTACGCCGGCGCCGGTGGTTCCCTGCACCGGGACACCCCGGCCGAGGTCGCCACCGAGGAGAGCCTGAACACCCGGCACGGCGTGGAGCGGGTGATCCGCGACGCGTTCGCCCGCGCCGACCGCCGGGAGCGGCGCAAGGTCACCCTCGTGCACAAGACCAACGTGCTCACCCACGCCGGGTCGCTCTGGGCGCGCACGTTCGACGCGGTTGCCGCGGAGCACCCGGACGTCGCCACCGAGTACCAGCACGTCGACGCCGCGGCCATGTTCCTGGTCACCCAGCCGCAGCGTTACGACGTGGTGGTCACCGACAACCTCTTCGGCGACATCCTCACCGACATCGCCGCCGCCGTCACCGGTGGCATCGGCCTGGCCGCCAGCGGCTGCATCAACCCCGAGGGGGCGTACCCCTCGATGTTCGAGCCGGTGCACGGCTCGGCACCGGACATCGCCGGCCAGGGCGTCGCCGACCCGGTCGCCGCGGTGCTCTCCGCAGCCCTGCTGTTGGAGCAGCTCGGGCACAGCGAGTCCGCCGAACGGGTCAACGCGGCGGTCGCCGCCGAGCTGGCCAGTCGGGTTCCTGGCGTGACGCTGCGTACCGAAGAGGTCGGCGACCGGCTCGCCGCCCACGCCGTAGCCTGACCGCTGCGGCCCGAGTGGGCGACCGGCCGACGTCGGTCTGCCCGGTCAGTCCGTCCCGCCCGACCGGCGCTACCCGCTGAACGACCGTTCGGGGTAAGTTTCTGGCACAGCCATGTCGGTGTGCGGTCCCGCATGCCGTTGTCCCGCAGGGAGGTCAGCGCGATGAGCGGTGGTGACAAGCTCGACTTCGAGATCCGTCCGAATGCCGCGCCGGTATCCGCCGCCGATCGGGCCGCCCTGCTGGCCAACCCCGGGTTCGGCCGCGTCTTCACCGACCACATGGTCACCGTCCGTTACGCCGACGGCAAGGGCTGGTACGACGCCCGGGTGGAGGCGCGGGGTCCGATCCCGATGGACCCGGCCAGCGCGGTGCTGCACTACGCGCAGGAGATCTTCGAGGGGCTCAAGGCTTACCGCACCGCCGACGGTGGCGTGACGATGTTCCGGCCGGACGCCAACGCGGCCCGCTTCGCCACCTCCGCGCAGCGGATGGCGATGCCGGTGCTGCCGCCGGAGGTCTTCGTCGACTCGCTGCACAAACTCATCGAGATCGACCGGGAGTGGATCCCCACCGGCGAGGACGGCAGCCTCTACCTGCGGCCGTTCATGTTCGCCAGCGAGGTCTTCCTCGGCGTCCGCCCGGCCAACGAATACCTCTACATGGTGATCGCGTCGCCGGTCGGCGCGTACTTCACCGGCGGCGTCAAGCCGGTCACCGTCTGGGTCTCCCCGGACTACACCCGCGCCGCGCCCGGCGGCACCGGCGCGGCCAAGTGCGGTGGCAACTACGCCGCGTCGCTGGCGGCCCAGGCCGAGGCCATCGAGGCCGGCTGCGACCAGGTCGTCTTCCTGGACGCGGTGGAGCGCCGGTTCGTCGACGAGCTGGGCGGCATGAACGTCTTCTTCGTCTACGACGACGACACCGTGGTCACTCCGCCGCTGACCGGCACGATCCTGCCGGGCATCACCCGCGACGCCATCCTCGCCCTGGCCGGCGCGGCCGGGCACCAGGTCGAGGAGCGACCGGTCAGCTTCGCCGACTGGCAGGCCGACGCCGCAAGCGGTCGCCTTCGGGAGGTGTTCGCCTGCGGCACCGCCGCGGTGGTCACCCCGATCGGTGGGGTGCGGTTCCCCGACGGTGAGTTCCTGATCGGTGGTGGCGAGCCCGGCCGGGTCACCATGGCCCTGCGCCAGCAGCTGGTCGACATCCAACGTGGCAAGGCGGCCGACCCGCACGGCTGGGTGCAGCGGGTCATCTGACCCCCGTCGCCGGCCGGCCCGTCCACCCGGACGGGCCGGCACCGCCGGGCCCGGCCCTACACCTCGGTGGGCTCGTCGAGCAGGTGGTCGCGCAGCGCGGCGAGCTGTTCGTCGGTCACACCGGCGTGGCGCAGGTACGCCTCGACCGAGCCGTGCCCCTCGCGCAGCTCGTCGAGGAAGATCTGCATCGCCTCGGCGGGTGAGCTCAGGAACGGCGCCGGCACGTCCACCCCACCCGGGTTGATGGAGGCCAGCCAGGCGCTGTACCGGGCCGACGCCTCGCTGCTCAACGCGTAGTCCGCGGTGATGTCCGCGTCGTCCACCCCCAACACGGCGAGGGTCAGCGCGCAGACGATGCCGGTGCGGTCCTTGCCGGCGACGCAGTGCACCACCACCGGGGCGTTGGCGGAGTCGGCGATCAGCCCGACCGCCTCGGCCAGCCCGGCGGTGCCGGTCTGCGCCAGGTCGGCGTACCGGTCCGCGAGGTACCGGGCGAGGTCGGTGCCCTCCTCGTGCGGCGTGGCGGCCCAGTCGTCGTGCTCCGGGTGGATGTGCCGGTAGGTCAGCCCCTGGTACGCCGGAACCCGGCCGTCCCGCTCCACCTCGGTGGGTCGGCGCAGGTCGATGACGGTGCGGATGCCGATCGCGGCGAACGCGTCGCGGTCCTGCTCGGTGAGGCGGTGCAGCGAGTCGGAACGGTAGAGCCGCCCCCGGCGTACGGATCGTCCGTCGTGACCGACGTGACCCCCGACGTCGCGGAAGTTGAAGGTGGCGGGGAGCGAGAGCTGGCGGTTGTCCTCGATGGCGTCCACGTTCACACGGTAACGGCCGGTGGGCTCACGTCCCACCGGCCGCCGGGTCGAACGGTCACCGTGCCGTACCGGGCGGAAGCGCGCCGTACGTCTCGTCGTAGTAGCCACCCAACTGGTCCCGGTAGCGCGGGTCACTGTGGCTGGTCTCGTCGTACTCCGGGGCGGCCTTGATCTGATCCCGGGTCCGGTCGACGGAGACCGTGCGCTGGTCGTGGTCGACCTGGTTGACGGTGCCGGCCGGCAGCATCACCTTCTTGCCGAAGATCCACGGCCCGGTGTCCACGACCAGGTAGCTGCCACCGACCTCGTGGCTGGCGCTGTCGATCTTGCCGACCGCGCCGTCGGTGGCCTCGACCTTGTAGCCGACCAGGTCAGCGTCGGCGACCCCGGCCTGGTCCCGGTAGCGCCAGGGGTCGAACGTGCCGGCCGGCGCACCGCCGGGCACGGCGCCCTGGTCGCCGCCGCGCAGCGGGTCCGGCCCGGCGTGGGTGGCGTGCGGATCGATCCTGTCCATGCCGTTCACTCCTGACTGTCACCGATCGTCTCGGCATAGGTGGCTGCGTCCCCTCAGGGAGCTACCCGGCCGCCGGGGGCCGGAAACGGCGACGGGCCGACGCCCGCGCGATGCGGCGTCGGCCCGTCCGGGCGTACGTGCTCAGGCCAGTGCGGCCTCGGCGTCCAGGGTGACCGCCGCGGCGTGCACCACGGCGGAGATCCGCAGGGTCTCGTGCAGCTGCTCCCGGCTGAAACCGCTGCCGCGCAGCGCCTTCTCGTGCAACTCCAGGCACACCCCGCACCCGGTGACGGCCGACACGGCGAGGCACCACAGCTCGAAGTCGCCCTTGTCCACGCCCGGCCTCGCGATGATCTGCATCCGCAACCGGGCCGGCATCGAGGCGTACTGCTCGTCGCCGATGAGGTGCTTGGCCCGGTAGTAGATGTTGTTCATCGCCATGATCGCCCCGGCGCCCTTGGCCGCCTCGACACCCTGCGGTCCGAGGTGCTCGAGCGCCTCGGCCGCGATCTCCCGCAGCACCACCGGGTTACGGGCGACCACCGCGCAGGCCAGGGCGGTGCCCCAGGTCTGCGCCGGGGTCAACGTCGACGTGCCGACGGTGGAGTCCAGGTTGAGTCTGATGTCCTTGGCGTACTCGAGCAGGGCTGCCTTGATCGCGTCCAGACCCATGGTCAGACCCCGGCGGCGGACAGCGCGCGATTGCTGTCGCCGAGCATCGGGAACGGCGACTCCCGAAGGTCCCGGTGGGCCCTGCGCCAGGCGTGGTGGACGAACTCGTTGTCCACGGACGCCCCGAGGACCTGTGCATCCCGGTCGGCGAACTCGCCGTTGAGTCGACCGAACTCCGCGATCTCCGTCGGGCAGATGAAGGTGAAGTCCTTCGGCCAGAAGAAAACCACTCGCCACTTGCCCTCGTGGGACTTGTGATTGATCGTCTCGAACGCCTTGTTGACGTCCAGCGATACGCAGGCGGTGAGTTCGTACCCAGGGAAGCGGTCACCGACGGTGAGCACAGGTCCTCCTTGTGGGCGGCACGGTGGCCGCGTTTGGATCCGTTCCAAATGCTTCCGCAGGGTCATCTGCACCGGTAGGGGGCCCGGCGACTTGTGAAGCCGATCACGACCGACGGGTCCCGCGCGGAGGCGCGCCACAACCGAGCTGGCAACACCCTCCGTCACTGTCCCGCTATATGGATTGTTTCTACCAAAGGGCCGGAGGGGTGGCAGAGTAGCGATCGTGACCAGCACCGTCCTGATTATTGCGACCTAGCGCGCCGGCTCTCCCTCCGCCGAGCGCGCAGACCTCCCGCATCCGCGGGAGGTCTTTTTGTTGCTCCGAGAAAGGATCCTGATGACGTTCCAGGTCTACGACACCACGTTGCGCGACGGCGCCCAGCGCGAGGGGCTCACCTACTCGGTCATCGACAAGCTGGCTGTGGCCCGGCTGCTCGACGAGTTCGGCGTCGGCTTCATCGAGGGCGGCTGGCCGGGCGCGGTGCCCAAGGACACCGAGTTCTTCCGCCGCGCCCGCACCGAACTGGACCTGCGGCACGCCGTGCTCGTCGCGTTCGGCGCCACCCGCAAGGCCGGCGTCGCGGTAGCCGACGACCCCCAGGTGCGCGCCCTGCTGGACGCGCAGACCCCGGCGGTGGCGCTGGTCGCCAAGGCCGACACCCGGCACGTCGAGCGCGCGCTGCGCACCACCGGTGCGGAGAACCTGGCGATGATCCACGACACCGTCAGCCACCTCGTCCGCGAGGGCCGGCGCGTCTTCGTCGACGGCGAACACTTCTTCGACGGCTACCGACACGATCCCGCGTACGGGGCGGCGGTGGTGCAGACCGCACTCGCCGCCGGCGCCGAGCGGATGGTGCTCTGCGACACCAACGGCGGCATGCTGCCGTCCCAGGTGACCGCCGTGATCCTCGACCTGACCGACAGGCTGGGGGTCGACGCCGGCCTGCTCGGTATGCACGCCCAGAACGACACCTCCTGCGCCGTGGCCAACACGATCGCCGCCGTCGAGGCGGGCGTGCGCCACGTGCAGGGCACCGCCAACGGGTACGGCGAACGCCCCGGCAACGCCGACATCTTCGCGGTCGTCGCCAACCTCCAACTCAAGCTGGGCATGCCCGTCCTACCGGAGGGCTGCCTGGCACAGATGGTGCGGGTCTCGCACTCCATCGCCGAGATCGCCAACATCGCCCCCGACACCCACCAGGCGTACGCCGGGGCCGCTGCCTTCGCCCACAAGGCGGGGCTGCACGCGAGCGCGATCAAGGTCGACCCGTTGCTCTACAACCACGTGGACCCGTCGGTGGTGGGCAATGACATGCGGATCCTGGTCACCGAGATGGCCGGTCGGGCCAGCGTCGAGCTCAAGAGTCGCGAGCTCGGCCTGGACCTGGCCGGCAGCCCGGACGCGCTCACCCGGGTCACCAAGCGGGTCAAGGAACTGGAGGCGGGCGGCTGGTCCTTCGAGGCGGCCGATGCCTCCTTCGAGTTGCTGGTCCGCTCCGAGATGCCGGAGGGCAGCCCGGCCCGACCGTTCACCCTGGAGTCGTACCGCGTGCTGGTCGAGCACCGCGAGGACGGCGCGGTGGTCTCCGAGGCGACCGTGAAGATCCGGGTACGTGGTGAGCGGGTGATCGCCACCGCCGAGGGCAACGGCCCGGTCAACGCGCTCGACGAGGCGCTGCGGGTGGGGCTGGCGCAGCACTACCCCCAACTGCGCGACTTCGAGTTGGCCGACTACAAGGTGCGCATCCTGGAGGGCAGCCACGGCACCGGCGCGGTCACCCGGGTCCTGCTGGAGACCTCCAACAGCGGCGGCCGGGACTGGACGACGGTCGGCGTCCACCCCAACGTGGTCGAGGCCAGCTGGCACGCCCTGGTAGACGCCCTCACCTACGGCCTAGCCCCCTCCCGCGTCTAACCCCTACCCCTCCCGACCCCAACCCCCATCCCCATCCCCAACCCCAACCCCAACCCCAACCCCGCCACCCCACCCGCGTCGATCATGGAGTTGTGGTGGTGTACGTACCGGGCTTCCGTGCCTAAAACGCCCACCACAACTCCATGATCGACGGCGGCAGGGGTGGGCACGGGAGGGCAGGGCAGGGGTGGGCACGGGAGGGCAGGGCAGGGGTGGGCACGGGTGGGCAGGGCAGGGGTGGCCACGGGTGGGCGGGGCGGGCGGGTGGTTTAGGGGGTGGGGAGGGTGATGGTGGCTAGGACTGGGCGGTGGTCGCTGTTGGGGAGGGTCAGCACCCGTACCGAGCGGACCGCTATGCGTCGGTCGACCAGCACGTGGTCGATGGTGACCGGCGGGATGAGATCACCGTCGTAGGGACCCCAGGTGCCGGTGAGGCCCCGGCCGGTGGCATCGGCGGCGTCGACGTAACCGGTGCGAAGCAGGGCCCGCAGTGGGCTGTGGTCCAGGGTCGCGTTGAAGTCGCCGGCGAGGATTCGCAGCCCACCGTCCGGGGTGGCCGGTGGTTGGGCGGTCAGGTCGGTACGCCAGGCGTCGACCTGGTCTAAGGCGTACGGCGCCGAGGGGTGGGCCGACTCGACGCGGACCGGGGGTCCGCCGGGAACCGTCACCGTCGCGTACGCCTGGGTGAAGCCCCAGCCTTCGAGGTTGCGCCGGAGGCCGACCTCGGTGAGCGGCCACCGCGAGTAGAGGCCGGAGCCGGGGGTGCCGATCTCCGGGTTGAGCTGTCGGTGGGGCAGCAGCCCGACGAGGCCGAGCTGATTCAGGGCGGCCTGCGCGTCCGGCGTGAACTCCTGCACGACGAGCACGTCCACCTCGTGTCGCCGGACCAGCTCGACAAGCGTCCGCGCGTCGCCGGAGCCGGCGAGCAGGTTGGCGGTGAGGAGGCGCACGGTCGGCCCGCCTGCCGCCGGTTGGGCGCTGGCCAGCGCCCGGGGTGCGACGGCGCCGAGCAACGCGATCGCCGCCAGGGCCGCGAGCGCCGCCGGCCACCAGCGCCGCAGGGCGAGGGTGAGGGCCAGGACCAGCACGCTGACCCCCGCGACGTACGGCGTGAAGGCGAGCGCCTGCACCAACGGCCCTCGGTCCAGGCCGAGCAGCCGGATCGCGGCCCAGAGGGCTGTGGGTGTGGCGGCCAGCCAGCAGAGCACCGTGCCGAGTCGAGCATGTCGGTGCGCGGGCGGAGCGTCGACGATCACGACGACGATCGTAGTCGGGCCCCACGAACCCATTTCATGAATGGCGCAGCGCTCACATTTCACAATTATCTGACGGTTGGTTGACAGCCCGGAAAAGCGAGATCAACTATTGACTGGTGGCTTTTTCCGGTGCTACGTTCCATCTGGCTTAAACGACGCAACTCTGAGTAGTAACCCCAGCTCAAGGGGGATGCAGATCGTCGAGGAATCAGCCCTTTCGGGGATAGGTGATTCCGCTTTCCGTCACCCCACCGTCGTCGTACGCCTATTTATTGGCTGTCATCCGTCCCGCCCCGCGGGTCGGCCGAATTCGCACGGTCACACAAGGGGGACCTGTCATGAGCACATCCTTCCGACGTAAGGCGGCGGCGGTCACATTCGCCGTCCTGGCGCTCAGTCTGGCCGGCGGGGGCATCGCTCTCGCCCAGCCGTCGGCGAAGGCGCCGCAGGACGCGGTCCAACCGGCGGCACGGAGCACGAACGCCCAGCCGCCGGCCACCGCGGAGTCGACGCGTATCGCGAAAGCCGCGTTGAAGGCGGGTGCGGCCACCCCACTGGCGGCCACCAACGTCTTCACCGTCGTCAACTCCAACGGCACCAAGGCGCGCGGCGGCGGCACCGTGATCAAGTGGGGTGTCGGTCAGTACGAGGTGGTCTACGGCCACACCGTGTCGGCCGGCGCCTTCCTGGCCACCATCTCCCGGTCCGACTCCTGCTGCATCCCGCCGGGCGGCGAGGTCTCGGTGGCTCCACGGCTGGGCACGCCCAACGCGGTCTTCGTGCAGACCCGTAACTCGGCCGGTACCCCGTCCGACCTGGGCTTCACCCTGCTCACCCACACACCCTGACCGAACCGACACCCGACACCCGGCCCCCGTCGCCCACGGCGACGGGGGCCCGGACCTTGTCCACTCGGCGGGACTCGCCGGCTGCACCTCGGCCAGCCGGTCCGGGCATGGATCGACTCGGGTTTCACAAAGTCGGGGTGTCCGGGGACGCGGGATACCCCGATCTCCGTGAACGCGAGTGGATCACGGGCTCTCCGTGGCCGATCGCTTGACGGTTGTGCGTCCTTTGACCCGGCTCGCGCCGATCCGCGCTTCTGGCCGGTCACCTGCCGGTTGGGCGCTCCTCGGCTTACTCGCGACCGTCGTCACCTTTCCGCGCGGCTCATCCCCATTCCGGCCACTCCGGGCCCGTCCGGCCCGCACAATCCGACGTTTGCTGGTCGTGTGCCCGGGAAGCAAGCAGCGTGACGGACATCTCGGACACCCTGGCCAGCATGCCCAGCCCGGTCGATCCGGAGCCGACCGGCGTCGAGCTGGAACAGACCCTCTTCGAGGTCAAACGCGTGATCGTGGGGCAGGATCGCCTCGTCGAACGCCTGCTCACCGCCCTGGTCGCCAACGGACACTGCCTCCTGGAGGGGGTGCCCGGTGTGGCCAAGACACTTGCCGCGCAGACCCTCGCGACCGTGGTCGGCGGCACCTTCTCCCGGATCCAGTTCACCCCGGACCTGGTGCCCTCCGACATCGTCGGCACCCGGATCTACCGGGCCTCCAAGGAGACCTTCGACATCGAGCTGGGCCCGATCATGGCCAACCTGGTGCTGGCCGATGAGATCAACCGCGCCCCGGCCAAGGTCCAGTCGGCGCTGCTGGAGGCGATGGCCGAACGGCAGGTCTCGATCGGTGGGCGCAGCTGGCCGGTACCGGAGCCGTTCCTGGTGCTGGCCACCCAGAACCCGATCGAGTCCGAGGGGGTCTACCAACTCCCGGAGGCGCAGCGCGACCGCTTCCTGATGAAGGTGGTGGTCGACTACCCGAGCGACGCCGACGAACTGGCCATCCTCTACCGGATGAGCACCGATCGGCCGACCCCGCGCCAGGTGCTCGACGCGCAACGGCTGCGGGACCTCCAGGCCCACGCCGAGCGGGTCTTCGTCCACCACGCGTTGGCCGAGTACGTGGTGCGGCTGATCCTCGCCACCCGAGACCCGGGCCGGTTCGGGCTGCCGGAGATCGCCCCGCTGCTGGCGTACGGGGCCAGCCCGCGAGCCACCCTGGGCCTGGTCGCGGCAGCTCGGGCGCAGGCCCTGCTGCGGGGCCGGGAGTACGTGCTGCCCGAGGACATCCGCGACCTGGCCGTCGATGTCCTCGCCCACCGGCTGGTGCTCTCCTTCGACGCGGTGGCCGACGGGGTGTCTGCCGAGAGCGTGGTGCGCCGGCTGGTCGAGGCGGTGCCGCCGCCCCGGCTGGCCACCGGACACCCACAACAGGCGCCGGATCTGGCGGCGGCATGAGACGCGCGACCGTCATGTCGGCCGGAACGCCAGCCGACCCCGGCCTGGCCGAGCTGGCACCGGACCAGCGACTGCGCCGCCTGGAGCTGACCGTCACGCGTCGACTGAACGGCCTGCTGCACGGCCAGTACCGTGGTCTGCTGCCCGGTCCGGGCAGCGAACCGTCCGGCAGTCGCGAGTACCGGCCGGGCGAGGACGAGGTCCGTCGGATGGACTGGGCGGTGACGGCGCGGACCGCCGTGCCGCACGTCCGGCAGGTCGACGCCGACCGGGAACTGACCACCTGGTTGCTGGTCGACGGCAGCGCCAGCATGGAGTTCGGCACCGCCGAGCTGGACAAACGGGAACTGGCGGTGGCCGCCGTCGCGGCGGTCGGGTTCCTGACCGCGGGCGTCGGCAACCGCCTCGGCGCCCAGGTGCTGCGCGCCGACGGGGTACGCCGCTTCCCAGCCCGCAGCGGGCGTACCCATCTGCTTGCGCTGCTGCGCGCGCTGCTCGCCGCCCCGCGGGCCACCGCGCCCCCCGACCGTCCGGGGCGCGGGCCGACGACCCGACCGCCCGACCTGGCGGACGGGCTCGACGCGCTGCACCGGATCGCCAACCGGCGCGGGATGGTCGTGGTGGTCTCCGACTTCCTCGACGGCCTGCCCGACGACCCCGACCAGCCAGCGCCCTGGGAGCGGACCCTGCGCCGGTTGGCCGTCCGGCACCAGGTGCTGGCCATCGAGGTGACCGACCCGCGTGAGTTGGAACTTCCGGACGTCGGCCTGATCACACTCGTCGACCCGGAGACCGGCCGGCACCGCGAGGTGTGCACATCGGACCGTGGGCTGCGCGAGCGGTACGCCGAGGCCGCGACCGCCCAACGCGAACAGGTCCACCAGGCGTTGCGGCGCAGTGGAGCCATCCACCTGCCGCTGCGCACCGACGGGGACTGGAGCGCGGACATCGTCCGGCACGTGCACGCCCAGCGTCGGATGGCCGCCGCGCCGGCCGGCCCATCCCGGGGAGGTGTCGCGTGATCTGGCAGTCGCCGCTGCGACTCTGGCTGCTGCTCGGCGTGCTCGCCCTGGTCATCGCCTATTTGGTGATGCAGCGGCGACGCAGCCGGTACGCGGTCCGCTTCACCAACCTGCGACTGCTGGACCGGGTGGCGCCGCAGCGGCCCGCCTGGCGTCGGCACGTACCGGCCGGGCTCTTCCTGGCCATGCTGGCGCTGCTCGTGGTCGGTTTCGCCCGTCCCAGCGCCGAGGTCCGGGTGCCCCGCGAGCGGGCCACGGTGATGGTGGCGGTGGACGTCTCCACGTCGATGCTCGCCACCGACGTCGAACCGGACCGGTTGGCCGCGGCGAAGGAGGCCGCCCGGCGTTTCGTCGAGGGCCTGCCCGACGAGTTCAACGTCGGTCTCGTCGCGTTCGCCGGCAGTGCCGCCGTGCTGGTGCCCCCGGGCACCGACCGGGACGCCCTCGACGAGGGGATCGGCCGTCTCGCCGAGGGGATCACCGGCGTGCAGGGCACCGCGATCGGCGAGGCCATCAACACTTCGCTCGGCGCGGTCAAGAGCCTGGACAGCGACGCCGCGAAGGAGACACCACCCGCCCGGATCATCCTGCTCTCCGACGGCGCCAACACCTCCGGGATGGATCCGATGGAGGCTGCGGCGGAAGCGGTGAAGGCGGAGGTGCCGGTGCACTCGATCTCGTTCGGCACACCGTCCGGTTTCGTCGACCGAGGTGGACGGCCGATCCAGGTGCCGGTGGACGGGCAGACCCTCAAGGCGGTCGCCGAGGAGACCGGCGGAATGTTCCACGAGGCCAGCACCACCGACGAGCTGCGGGCCGTCTACGACGACATCGGCAGCTCGGTCGGCTACCGCACCGAGCGGCAGGACGTCTCGGCCCGGTTCATCGGCCTCGGGCTGGTGTTCGCGATGGGCGCCGCCGCCGGCTCGATGCGCTGGTTCTCCCGACTGCCCTGACCACCGCGCAGACCGACGCGACCGTGAGGAGTACGCATGGCAGTGCAGACCGGACTGGGCGAACCGCGCGGTCCCTGGTTCATCTCGCCGGAGCTCGACCCGGACGGGCGCGGGTGGTGGGACGCGCCCGAGCGTGACCCGGGCGGGCGGCGGCCCGGGCGGCTGCTCGCCTTGCTGGCGGTGGTGGCGGTCTCCGCGGTCTCCGGTGCTCTCGCCGGTGGCGTCGTGGCCAGCCGCGACGGGGCTGGAGGCCCAGCCGCGGCATCCGCCGCCCCGGTACCGGCCGAGCTGGTCACCGCAGCCGAAAAGACCGTTCCCGGGGTGGTGTCGGTGCTGGCCGGTGGCGCGGCCGGTGGGTCCGCGACCGGCTCCGGCTTCGCCGTGGACGACCAGCAGCACCTGATCACCAACGACCACATCCTGGCCAAGGGAGGTGGCGGGCCGGTGACCGTGGAACTGCCCGACGGGCGCCGGTTCGCCGCAGAGGTGATCGGGCGGGAGCCGCGCAGCGACCTGGCGGTGCTGAAGGTGCCGGCATCGGCCGGTCTCACCCCGCTGCCGTTGGCCAAACCGGGCGCGACCCGGGTCGGTGAACCGGTGCTCGCGGTGGGTTCGCCGCTCGGCCTGTCGGGGACGGTCACCGCGGGCATCGTCAGCGCGCTGGACCGCCAGGTACGGCTCGGCAACAACCGGCACAGCGCGGTACAGACCGACGCGTCCATCAACCCCGGCAACTCCGGTGGGCCACTGGTCAACGCGCGCGGCGAGGTGGTCGGGGTGAACACCGCCATCGCCACCATCGACGGGAACGGGTCGATCGGCATCGGGTTCGCCATCCCGATCGACCAGGTGCAGCAGACCGCCGACACGATCATCGGCAAGGGCGGCTGAGCTGCCCGAACGGCCTGCGGAAAGCTGCCTCTGTCAGATATCCGGCCGGACGTCATCGGGCCATGGAAATATTACTGTCGGTATGGATACTGGCGGAGGTGGAGCGTCCTCTTCTCACGGTCCTCCTGCTGGTGGGCCTGGTCATCGGATGTGCAGTGGGGTCGGCGTACGCCCGGGCACGACGCGGGTGGAACGATTACCAGACCGTCAAGAAATCGGTGCCGGGCGCCCGCCGGGGCGCCTGGTCGCTGATCCGTGGCGTCGCCGTGAAGGCCACGGTGGTCGGGCTGCTGCTCTTCGGCGCGGTGGCGTACGCGGCGGTCGGCTCCGACGAGGAGACCGCCGGGCCGGCACCCAGCCAGTCCCCGACGCGGCGCGAGCCTCCGCACCGATGACCCTCGGCGGGACGTCGCGGGTTAGCCTCAGGACGTGGACGACGGACTGCGGGTGACCGACCGGTGGGTCGTCCCCGCCGGCGAGCTGCGGGAGCGTTTCTCCCGCTCGTCCGGGCCGGGTGGGCAGGGCGTCAACACCGCGGACTCCCGGGTCGAGCTGAGCTACGACCTGGCCAACTCCCCGGGCGTGCCGGAGTCGCTGCGGTCGCGGGCGCTGGCCCGGCTCGCCAACCGACTCGTCGACGGGGTGCTGACGATCGCCGCCAGCGAGCACCGGGCCCAGTTGGCCAACCGGGAGGCGGCCCGGGAACGGATGACCGCGCTGCTGCGCGAGGCCGCCGCGCCGCCACCGCCGCCCCGCCGGGCGACCCGCCCGTCCCGTGGGGCCAAGGAACGCCGGCTGGCCGAGAAGAAGCGTCAGTCCCAGCGCAAGCGGGACCGCCGCGCCGACGGCGACTAGCCCCGACTCGGGCCGGGACGGCGGGGCTGGCTCAGGCCGGGACGGCGGACAGCAGGCGGTCGCGCAGCACCGCGGCGCGTTCGGCGAACGCACGTTGCGCGGCCGCGTACTCGGCCCGGCCGTCCGGAGTCTCCACCCGCACCGGCGGGCAACCCAACGCGGCCAGGTCGTACGGGCTGGCCCGCATGTCCAGCGTGCGGATGTCCCGGGCCAGGTCGAACGCGTCGGCCACCAGCTCCGAGCAGACCAACGGCGACAACTTGTACGCCCACTTGTACAGGTCCATGTTGGCGTGCAGGCAGCCCGGCTGCTCGTGCGCGTGCTGGGTCTCCCGGGTCGGGGTGAGCAGGTTCAACGGGCGGGCCGGCGCTGTGAAGAACCGGAACGCGTCGAAGTGGCTGCACCGTACCCCTCGCTCCTCGACGACCGCGGCGGTCCGCTCCGCGCTCAGTCGCAGCGGCCAGGCGTTGTGCCGCAGCTCGTCCCGGGTCTGCCGGTAGACCATCGCCCACTCGTGCATCCCGAAGCAGCCGAAGTGTGGCGCCCGACCAGCCGTCGCCGTCAGCAGGGAGCGGATCCAGGCGATCGATTCGCCGCGCCGGGCGCGTACCGCGTCGGTGTCGAGGGTGACCCCGGCGGTGGTGGCACGGTAGTCGCGGCCGAACTCGGCAGCATCGGCGTCGCGCAGCTCGACCCCGGGCCCGGGATGCCAGCGTCGCAGTTGAGCGGGGCGGTGCGAGTAGTAGGTGAACAGGAAGTCGGCCACCGGATGCCGCTCACCGCGTCGTCGGCGGGCCAGGTGCGGGGTCAGCCAGACGTCCACCCGCTCCTCGTGGGCCCGCCGGCGGGCCTGCCACTGCGCCACGTCGAGCACGGCGGGGGCGAGGGCGGCGGTCACGCACCCCAGGGTACGACCGCCGCCCCCACCGCCGGTCAGGGCATGTGCACCCGGACCCCGGCGGAGAACACCCCGCTGCGCAGCTCGAGTTGCTGCGGCGGGTCCCGCCCGTCGACGGTGAAGACCAGCGGGAGCACCACCCGGGTGCCGGCAGCCATCGGGTCGGCGAAGACGTCCCGGCCCAGGTTCGCGGCCCGGGTGGCCGACTCGTCGGTGCTCACCCAGCGCCCGCCGGGCAGGTACGCCCGTTGCAGCTGGCTGTGCCAGGGCTGATGGTCGCCGGTGACGTTGCGCACACCCACGGTGGCCTGGCAGCGCCGACTGTTGGCCGGCGCGGCGCTGCCGCCGTTCGCGATCCCGGCGACGCCGGGCGCGCCACAGACCATCCGGTAGACGGTGAACTCGAACGCGGACTCGCGCAACGGCACGCCCACCGGCCCGGTGACCCCGGTGCCCATCCACGCGCCGCTGGTGGGCTGCTTCTGCGTGTCGATCGACGCGACCTGCCGGGTCGCCGTCCAACCCGCGGTGCCGACGACACCGGCCAGCACCACGACGGCGGCGCCCACCAACGTCCAGACCGGTGGGGCGCGCCGACGCCGCACCGGGCTCGGGGCGGCCGGGCGCGGATAGATCGTCCCGCGGTCAGCTCCGGCCCCGCCGCCGGTCGACAACGCGGCAGCCGTCACCCGACGCCCGCGCCGCCGTCGCCAGACCCACACCAGGACGGCGCTGATCAGCAGCAGGACCGCCAGCCCGGCGAGCAGCACCGGGTAGCGGCGCCAGGGCGGCGCCTCGGTCACCTTGGCCACCGGTGTCGCCGCCGCCTGCCAGGTGGCCGTGGCGCAGTCGTACGGCCGGCTGCCGTCACTGGTGAACGCGCAGGTCGGCGCGGTCAGCGGTCGGCCCGGCGCGGTCGCGGCGAGCGCGGTGCCCAACGTGGCGGTGCTGCGCGCGGGCAGCCGCAGGCGCCAGGTCACCTCGGTGGTCGACCCGCCAGCCGGGGTGGACCGGCCGCCGCCACTGATCGCGGTCGGCGACGAGCCGGGCGGCAGTTCCTGACGCACCGTGGTGTCCAGCGGCGCGTTGCTGACGTTGCGCACCTGGATCCGGTACCTCGGTGCCGGGCTGCTCTCCGTCGCTACCGCCACCGTGACCTGTTGCGGGGGCGCCGACGCCGGTGCCCGGGTGGGCGGTGCCATCGCCGGTGGCGCCGAGGGCGGGGTGGGCTCCGCCACTCGTGCGACCATCGCCACCGGTGGCCGGGTGGCCACCGGGTCGGCTGGTGCCGCTGGTGGTGGCGTGGCTGCCGGTGGTGGTGGCGTGGTCGCCGGTGGCCGTGGCGTGGCAGCCGGTGGCCGTGGCGCGGGCGCCGCCTCCGGGGCCGCCGCCGGCAGGGCCGGCACGGCGGCGAGGATGCCGAGGCAGTGCACGAACACTGCGAGGGCTCTGTGGTGTCGTGTCGATGCAGGCATACGAACGAACCTCCGGAGCCGACGCTAGGGGTGGGTCGGTTCCGGGCGGGTACGAAGTCGGGAACCCCGCCCCGGTCACCTCCCGCTCCGGTAAAGTGCGGCGCCGCTGACAGGTTGAGCACACCCGGGCGCCGGTCCTGGCCGGTTGGGGCGCCGGCGGGGCTAGATTGGCCGGGTGCGTATCGCTCGTTTCGCCCATGCCAAGGGAATGTCGTTCGGTGCCGTCGAAGGCGAACCGGGGGCCGGGCCGCAGGGCCTGACCATCGCCGAGATCGAGGGCCATCCGTTCGGCAACCTCTCCTTCAGTGGGGCCCGGTGGGCCCTCTCCGACGTTCGGCTGCTCTCGCCGATCCTGCCCAGCAAGGTCGTCTGCGTCGGTCGCAACTACGCCGACCACGCCGCCGAACTCGGCAACGACGTGCCGAAGGAGCCGCTGCTGTTCCTCAAGCCGTCCACCTCGGTGATCGGGCCCCGGGACGCCATCCGGCTGCCGATCTTCTCCAAGCAGGTCGAGCACGAGGCGGAGTTGGCGGTCGTGATCGGCGCGCCGGGCGCCCGCCGCGCCGACCGGGCCGCCGCCGAACGCGCCATCTTCGGCTACACCTGCGCCAACGACGTCACCGCGCGGGACCTCCAGCGCTCCGACGGGCAGTGGACCCGGGCCAAGGGCTTCGACTCGTTCTGCCCGATCGGCCCGTGGATCACCACCGGGCTGGACGTCTCCGACCTGGAGATCCGGTGTGAGGTGGGCCGCAACCCGGAGGAGATGGAGGTACGCCAACTCGGCCGGACGAAGGACATGGTCTTCGACGTTCCCGGCCTGGTGTCGTACATCTCGCACGTGATGACTCTGCTGCCCGGCGACGTCGTTCTCACCGGTACTCCGGCCGGGGTTAGCCCGCTTGTCGAGGGGGATACGGTCACCGTGCGGATCGACGGCATCGGTGAGCTCACCAACCCGGTGGTTCCCGTCGCCTGATCCGTCTGATGCCCCTGTTTCCGCAGCTCACGGGTGGTTCGGGGGGATCGGATTTGGCCTGCCGGCACCGGGAGGGTAAAGTTCACTCCCGGCGCCGCAAGGGGCCAATGGGGTATGGGGTAATTGGCAGCCCGACTGATTCTGGTTCAGTTAGTCTAGGTTCGAGTCCTGGTACCCCAGCGCTGCTGGAATTCGCGAGAATCTCCAGACGCTGGATTCTGACGGAGTTCGACTCCGCCCCTCCGGGGGCGGAGAGTGATCTTTGGAAGAGTGCAGCTCCTCCGCCGGCAAGGTGGGGGAGCGAAAGTTGTTCTGGCCCCGTCGTCTAGTGGCCCAGGACGCCGCCCTCTCAAGGCGGTAGCGCCGGTTCGAATCCGGTCGGGGCTACATCGTGTACAGCCCGTCTCACCTGGTGAGGCGGGCTGTTTTGTCTGTTCGTCCCGTTTGTCTGTTCGTCCCGCTGTCGCGCCGCTCGGTGCCGTGGTGCCGACCCCGCGCTGACCCCGACGGGCGGTGCCGCTAGACTACAGTCGCACCGCCCGCGAGGGCGGTGAACGAAAAAGTTCTGGCCCCGTCGTCTAGTGGCCCAGGACGCCGCCCTCTCAAGGCGGTAGCGCCGGTTCGAATCCGGTCGGGGCTACAAAACAAAGGCTCATCTCGCTTCGCGAGATGAGCCTTTTCCCGTCCCCCACCTTGCTGCGTTGATCAAGAGGTTTGCGTCACGACACGTCGAGGGCGGTGACGCAAACCTCTTGATCAACATAGGGGGTGGGGTGGGGTGGGGTTAGAGGCCGGAGAGGCGTTGGCCGGCTCTTACCACCGCCATGGCGTGGCGTTCGCCGGGGCGGCGGCCCAGGCGCTCGATCGGGCCGGAGATGCTGACCGAGGCGATCACCCGGCCGGTGCGGTCGCGGATCGGGGCGGAGACGCTCGCCACACCGGCCTCCCGTTCGGCGACGCTCTGCGCCCAGCCGCGCCGGCGTACCTCGGCAAGGGTGCGGCCGGTGAACTTGCTGCGCGGCAGCAGCGGCATCACCGCCTCCGGCGGCTCCCAGGCGAGCAGGATCTGGGCCGCGGAGCCGGCCGTCATCGGCAGCACCGAGCCGACCGGAACGGTGTCCCGCAGGCCGCTGGCGCGCTCCGCCGCCGCCACGCAGATCCGCTCGTCGGCGCGGCGCAGGTAGAGCTGCGCGCTCTCACCGGTGGCGTCGCGCAACGCGGCCAGCAGGGGCTCGGCGGCGGTCAGCAACACGTCCGGTGCCGCGTTGGCCAGCTCGCCCAGCCGGGGCCCCGGTCGCCATCTGCCCTGGGTGTCCCGCACCAGCATTCGGTGGATCTCCAGGGCCTGGGCCAGCCGATGTGCGGTGGCTCGGGGCAGCTTGGTGCGTTCAACGAGTTCGGCCAGGCTGGCGCCGTCCACGCAGGCGGCCAGGATGACCACCGCCTTGTCGAGAACGCCGACACCGCTCATACTGTGTCCCACAAGCCGAAACTTACCTCCCAGAATTTAGGATGTCCAGATGGTGGGAGTCACTCCTGAGCCGAGGACCCTGGCCGAGAAGGTCTGGGACGCGCACGTCGTACGGTCCGCTGCCGGTGAGCCGGACCTGCTCTTCATCGACCTGCACCTGCTGCACGAGGTGACCAGCCCGCAGGCGTTCGACGGGCTTCGGCTCGCCGGGCGCCGGGTGCGTCGTACCGACCTGACCCTCGCGACCGAGGACCACAACACCCCGACCGGGTACGCCGACCCGGCCTTCCGCCTCCGCCGTGGTGACCTGCTCACCATCGCGGACCCCACGTCGCGTACGCAGATCGAGACGTTGCGCCGCAACTGCGCCGAGTTCGGGGTGCGGCTGCACCCGCTCGGCGACGACAACCAGGGCATCGTGCACGTGATCGGCCCGCAGCTCGGCCTCACCCAGCCGGGCCTGACGATCGTCTGCGGCGACTCGCACACCGCCACCCACGGCGCGTTCGGCGCGCTCGCCTTCGGCATCGGCACCAGCGAGGTGGAGCACGTGCTGGCCACCCAGACGCTGCCGCAGAGCCGGCCGAAGACGATGGCCGTGAACGTCACCGGCCGCCTCGCGCCCGGCGTGACCGCCAAGGACCTGGTGCTCGCGTTGATCACCCAGGTCGGCACGGGTGGCGGCCGGGGGCACATCGTCGAGTACCGCGGCGAGGCGATCCAGGCACTCTCCATGGAGGGGCGGATGACCATCGCCAACATGTCGATCGAGTGGGGCGCCAAGGCCGGCATGATCGCGCCGGACGAGACCACCTTCGCGTACCTCAAGGGTCGACCGAACGCGCCGCAGGGCGCGGACTGGGACGCGGCGGTGGCGTGGTGGCGGACGCTGCCCACCGACGAGGGCGCGCGCTTCGACGCCGAGGTGACCCTGGACGCCAGCCGCATCACGCCGTTCGTCACCTGGGGCACCAACCCCGGCCAGGGGGCGCCGCTGAGCGCCCCGGTGCCGGACCCGGAGGAGTTCACCACCGACTCGGAGCGCACCGCCGCCCGTCGGGCCCTGGAGTACATGGACCTGCGTCCCGGCACCCCTCTACGGGAGCTGCCGATCGACGTGGTCTTCGTGGGTTCCTGCACCAACGGGCGACTGGAGGACCTCCGGGCGGCCGCCGAGGTGCTGCGTGGCCACCGGGTCGCCGACGGCGTCCGGATGCTCGTGGTGCCCGGTTCCGCCGCCGTGCGTGAGGCCGCCGAGGCCGAGGGGCTGGACAAGGTCTTCGCCGACGCCGGGGCCGAGTGGCGGTTCGCCGGTTGCTCCATGTGTCTCGGCATGAACCCCGACACGCTGAAGCCGGGCGAGCGCTCCGCCTCCACCTCGAACCGCAACTTCGAGGGCCGTCAGGGCCGGGGTGGGCGCACCCACCTGGTCTCCCCGCCGGTGGCCGCCGCCACCGCCGTGGTCGGCCGGCTGGCCGCCCCCGCCGACCTGTAGAAGGGACCGACGAGATGGACAAATTCACCACCCACACCGGCACCGCCGTGCCGCTGCGCCGGTCCAATGTGGACACCGACCAGATCATCCCCGCCGTGTACCTCAAGCGGGTGACCCGGACGGGCTTCGCCGACGGACTGTTCAGCGCCTGGCGGGAAGATCCGACATTCGTTCTCAACGATGAAAACTATTCCGGGGCGTCGATCCTCATCGCCGGCCCGGAGTTCGGCACCGGCTCCTCCCGGGAGCACGCCGTCTGGGCACTGCGGGACTGGGGCTTCCGCGCGGTGGTGGCTCCGCGCTTCGGTGACATCTTCCGCGGCAACGCCCTCAAGGAAGGTCTGTTGCCGGTCGAGTTGGAATTGAAAGCCGTCGAAGAGTTGTGGGACCTGGTCGAGTCGGACCCGACCACGCCGGTGACCGTCGACCTGACCGCCCGCCAGCTCCGGGCGGGGGACGCCAGCTGGTCGTTCCCGCTTGACGACTTCAGCCGTTGGCGCCTGCTGGAGGGCCTCGACGACATTGGACTCACCCTCCGGCACGCCGCCGACATCGACTCCTACGAGGCGCGCCGACTGCCGTTCCTGCCCTCCGTGGCATAGCCGTTAGGCCGCCCGCGCAGCGGATTTCACCCCCATCGGCCCGACCGGTGGGGGTGAATCCGTTACGACACAAGGGCTTTTTTCTACCGAATGTTTGTGTCCCGGCAGCACAGGGCATACCGTGCGCGCAGAATGGCTCGCGACGAGTCAGTTGCACAATCGGGAGGAAGTCGTGAACAAGGCCGAGCTCATCGAGGCGCTCGCCGTTCGCCTGGGGGACCGGAAGATGGCGACGGCCGCGCTCGACGCGGTCCTCACCGAGGTCCAGGCGGCGGTCACCAAGGGCGAGAAGGTGGCGATCACCGGATTCGGAGCATTCGAAAAGCGTGTGCGTGGCGCGCGAACAGCGCGCAACCCGCGTACCGGCGAGGCGGTGAAGGTCAAGAAGACGTCAGTCCCGACCTTCCGCCCCGGCGCCGGGTTCAAGGAGATGGTGGCCAGCGGCAAGGTGCCGAAGGCCACGGTGGCGACGAAGAAGGCCACCACCAGCACCGCCACGGCCAAGGCGGCGGGCACCAAGGCGACCGGCACGAAGGCGGCCGGCGCCAAGGCGACGGGCACCAAGGCGACCACGGCCAAGGCGGCCAGTAAGAAGACCGCCCCGGCCAAGGCGAGCAAGACCGCCACGGCGACCAAGACGGCCGCCAGCAAGAAGACCGCCCCGGCCAAGGCGAGCAAGAGCACCACGGCGACCAAGACGGCCGCCAGCAAGAAGACCACCGCGGCGAAGAAGACCACCGCGGCGACCCGGTCGACCACGGCGAAGAAGACCACCGCGGCGGCGAGCAAGAGCACGGCGGCCAAGAAGGCGCCCGCGAAGAAGGCTCCGGCCAAGAAGGCGGCCAGCAAGCGCTGACCGGCCCGCTCCGAAAGGGCGTCCACCCCCGCGGGTGGACGCCCTTTCGGCGTACCGGGCCGTTGACCCGGTCGGCTCGCTCGCGCAGAATCGCCGTGCCGGCCCCCCTCCGCCGGCCCGCCGACGGAAATGGGGCGCCGGTGCGCTACCGCCAGCTCACCACCGGAACGCTCGCGCTGGGCGTGCTCCTCTTCGTCGACGTGCTGCGGGTCTGGCTGCCCGGCATCATCACCATCTTCGGTCAGGCGGCGTCCACCCCGGCCGAGCTGATGGGCGCGTTCGCCCTCGGCTGGTTCGTGCTCGCGCTGGGCGCACCCGCGATCGTCCGCCGGATCGGAGCCCGCCCGGTCACCGTCGTCGCCGCCGTCGTGCTCGCCGTCGCCCGGCTCACGCTCACCGCCGCCCCCGGCGGGCGTACGCAGCTCTGGTTGGCCACCGCCGGGTTGCTCGCCGGGCTGGTCTGGCTGGTCGGCGTCGCCGCCGACACCGACCGACCGGTCCCGGGGCTGGCGTTGGGGTTCGCGGTCAACGCGGCCCTGCACGCGGTGCTGGACACCGTCGACCTGGTCTGGCGGGGCGACTGGCTGGCCTGGTTGCTCAGCGCCGCCGCGGTGGTGCTGTTCCTGCTCGGCACGGCACGACCCGGCTGGCCCACCGGCGCCGGTGACGCCGTCGCCGGCCCCGGTGACCTCGCTGCCGGCCCCGGTGGAGTTCGGTCCTGGCTGCTGGCCGGGCCCGCGCTGCTGCTGGCCGGCATGGTGGCGCTCTCCCCGGCGCTGGCCCGGAGCGGGATGTCGTACCTGGTCGCCGGCGACGGGGTGGCGCGTTCGCCGTTGTTCGGCCTGGCGCCGGTGCCGGTGGCGGTCGCCGGGTTCCTGTGCGCCGCGTTGACCCGGCCACCCCGACGGTGGGGGCGGGCGTACGGCCCGGTGGCGCTGCTGGCCGGCGCGGTGCTGTTCGCGCTCGGCCGGGGTGACCTGCTCCTCCCGGCCGTCCTCCTCGCCGCGGTGGGCCTCGGCGGCTGCCTCGGACTGAGCGACGACGCCAGCGACCCGGGCAGCGACACCGCTCCCACCGGTGCCGCCGATCGCGCCGATGTCAGGGCGGCCCGCCGGGGATACGCGGTCGCCGCCGGCATGCTGGTCTTCGCGCTGGGAGCGGTCGGGTACTACTCGGCCTACGACCTCGGCTACCCCAACGCCGCGGTGCCCGTGGCGGTGGCCGTGCTGGTCGCCGTCGTGGCGTTCACCGCCCGTCCCGTCGTCCACCGGCTTCCCGGGCCGTTCCCGGCGCTGCGTGCCGCCGCCACGGTCACCGCGCTGGCCCTGCTGGCACCGGTGCTCGCCGACGAGGTGCCGGTGGCCGGCAACCGGGACGGCCCGCCGGAGCGGCTGACCGTGGTGGCCTACAACATCCGGATGGGCTTCGGGCTGGACGGCCGGTTCGACCTGACCGGCCTCGCCGAGGTCGTCCAGCGGCAACGGCCCGACGTGGTGCTGCTCAGCGAGGTGGATCGGGCCTGGCTGCTCAACGGCGGGCACGACACCCTGGACCTGCTGGCCGACCGGCTCGGCATGCCGTACGTCTTCGGGCCGGCCGCCGACCCGGTGTGGGGTGACGCGGTGCTCAGCCGTTGGCCGGTGGACGGCGCGCGGACCCTGCCGCTGCCCGCCGTCGGCGCGCCCACCGGAGCGCAGGCCCTCGCCGTCACGCTCGACCTCGGCGACGGTGTCCGTACCGCAGTGGTCAGCACCCACCTGCAACCGCCGCCGGGCGAAGACCCGGTGGTCCAGGCCCGCGCGGTCGCCGACTTCGCCACCCGGTACGCGGCCGGTCGACCGCTGCTGGTGGCGGGTGACCTGAACACCGAGCCGGGCGACGAGGCGTTCGCGCAGTTCACCAACGCGGGCCTGGTCGACGCGTTGGCGACCGCCCGACCGCTGGCGACCAGCCCGGCGGACGACCCGCGTCAGCAGCTCGACCACATCTTCGTCTCGCCCGACCTGACCCCGAGCGACCCGGTCGCGCCGCGCGCCACGGCCAGCGACCACCTGCCGGTCGCGGTGACCCTGACCCTGCCGCCGCGCTGACGAGAGCCGGACCGGGCGCTACAGGCGGTCGGCGGCCAACAGCCGGTCGGCGGCGAAGGCAAGCAGCCAGCCGCCGCCCTTCGGGGTGCTGAAGTCCTCGTCGGTGCGGCCGGTCAACCGTTGCAGTGCACCCGGCAGCACCTTGCCCTGGCTGCACACCGCCGCCTGCCCACCGGCGCCGGCCAACTCCAACAGCCGGGCGGCGGTGGCCAGGATCTGCTCGTCGCTCTGCTGGCCGGGCTGTGGCTCGTCCAGGTCGCCGCAGACCTCGATGGGCAGGTCGAGCAGCGTGGCCGTCGGGTCGAGTGTCTGCACGCAGCGACGCGGCGACGCCGACACCAGTCGGGCCGGTCGGATCAGGGCGATCAGCGCGGCCAGCGCGCTCGCCTGGGCCCACCCCTCGGCGTCCAGGGGTCGTCCGACGTCCGGGCCGGACCAGGTGGCCCGCTTACCGGCGTGCGCGTGCCGGACCAGCGCGACCGTGGCCGTCACCGGCGGCAGCGCGGCGAACGCCGCCAACACCTCGGCGTCGTGCGGGTAGCTGACCAACCGGATCGCGTCGTCCACCGCGAGCCAGCGGATGTCGTCGACCTCGGTGCCCGGTTGGAAACCGCCGCTGGCCACCGCGAGCATCGACCAGTAGTCGACCAGCTTGGCCTGCCCCTCGCTGTGGTACCGCGCCGAGGGCAGTCGAACCTGCGGCACGCCCCGCACGTCGGCCTCCTCGGCCACCTCGCGGACCGCCGCTTCCAGCGCGTGCTCGCCCGTTTCCAGTTTGCCCTTCGGCAGTGTCCAGTCGCCGTAGCGGGGACGGTGCACCACGCAGACGCGTACGCCGTCGGCGGTCGGCCGCCAGGCCACCCCGCCCGCCGCCCGGATGCCGGTCACGGCAGCCAACTGGTCCGCCGTCGCCGGGTCGCCCGGTGCCAGGCGGCCGGGAAGAGCGCCCGCATCCGGCGTACCGATGCGCGTTCCCGTTCGGCCAGCCGCCCGGCGGTGACCGCCAACTCGTGGTCGTCCGGCCGCTCGGCGGCGATCTCCAGCCAGGTGTCCGCCGCCACCGCCGCGTCCTGGTGCTCGCCGAGCACGTCCTGCACCCGGGCGAGGGCGCGGGACAGCCGGCGCGCGCCCTTGCCGACCGTCGGGGCCACCGCGTTGACCGCGTACCGGGCCTGCTTGCCCTCCTTGCGGACGGCGTGCCAGCGATCGTCCGGCGACTGGGCGTCGAGCCCGCTCACGCCGTCCGGCCCGGTCAGCTGCCCCCACGGACGCGCCACCAGCGCGGGTAGCGCCTCCGCCGCCGGGGCGGACGCCCGCCGGGTGAGCCGGGGCGCGCGGGCGGCAAGCACCAGGGAGTCCACCAGGGCCAGGTAGCGCGCGGAGCGCAGCGCCTCGTCGATGGCGGTGAGCGCCTGCCGCTGCCGTTGCGCGAGCACCTCGTCCAGCCGGTTCACCGCGTCGTGGTCGAGCGGGCTGAGCGGGTCGGCGTCGGCGGTGCGGCGCAGTCGCGCGCGCAGCACCTCGGTGTCGCGGGCCGCGCCGAGGACACCGGCCAACCAGCGCAGCTCGGTGCGCAGCGGACGGGCCCAGGTCTTGCGGACCAACGGTTTGAAGGTGCGCAGGTCACTGCGTAGGCGTCGACACGCCACCCGCATCTGGTGCACCGCGGTGTCGCCACCGGCGGCCGGGGCGCGCAGCCGGACCAGCGGGTCGTGCGCCAGCAGCCGGCGGATCTCCTTGCGGACCGCCTCGGTCACCACGTCACCGGCGCTCGCCTCGGCGGTCGGCCCGGTCGGCCCGACCAGATCCGGGTCGGCCTGCGCCGCCTCGCCCAGCGCCCGTACGTGCTTCGGGGTGAACGCCCCGACCTGGGCGCCGGCCTCGCGCAGCACCGCGCCGACCCGGTCGAGCAGATCGCGGTCGCCGGACTTCAGCTCCACCTCCACCTCGCGGAAGGTGTCGGTGGTGGTGCCGGCGTCGTCGAGGACGGTCACCCGGTCGTCCACCACCTCGGCGAGCACCGTGCCGGCCCGGTCACACACCTCGTACGCGTGCCGAACCGTCCGGACCACCGTCACCGGGGCCAGCGGAGCCCCCCGGTGCAGGACGGTGACCAGCTCCACCAGCTCCGGCGGTGGCTGTCCCTTCGGTCCGGAGCGGGAGACCTCGTGCCGGACGCCCGGAGTGCCGGTCGGTAGTTTCACCGTCCAGGGCAGCTCGTCGCCCCTGCGGTGGCGCAGCGAGGCACCGGCCCGGGCCAGCCGCAGGTCGACCGTGTCGAGGTAGCGGGCGACCAGTGTCACCGGTGGAAGTGCCCGGACCCGACCCCCGGCCGGGGCCGTGCCGGCCAGGTCCGGCAGCACGTAGGCGTCGTCCACCTCGTACTTCTGCTCCTCCTCGACCATCAGCTCAGCCTATGCGCTACGCGGTCAGCTGGCCGTGCCACCGACGCGGCGCAGCAGCAGTTCCTGTAGATGGGCCCGAGCGCCGTCGTCACCGCCGGTACGCCGGGTCCAGGTGCCGTCGCCGGCCAGCTCGAACGCGTCCACGTCGGGGCTCATCGCGGCGGTGAGCACGTGGTCCAGCTCGGCACGGGCGATCGGGTCGCTCACCTGCACCAGGGCCTCCACCCGACGGTCGAGGTTGCGGTGCATGAGGTCGGCCGAGCCCATCCAGAACTCGGCCTCACCGTTGTTGCCGAACCGGAAGACCCGGGAGTGTTCCAGGAACCGGCCGAGGATCGAGCGGACCCGGATGTTCTCCGACAACCCGGGGACCCCGGGGCGCAGCGTGCACATGCCCCGGATGAGCAGGTCGACGTGTACGCCGGCCTGGGAGGCCCGGTACAGCGCGTCGGTGACCCCCTCGTCGACCAACGAGTTGACCTTGAACTGGACCAGGCCGGGCATGCCCAGCCGGACGTGCGAGATCTCCCGTTCGATCCGCTCGATGAGGCCGCTGCGGATGCCCTGCGGGGCGACCAGCAGTCGCCGGAACGCGGTCTGCCGGCTGTACCCGGTGAGCACGTTGAACAGGTCGGTGAGGTCCGCGCCGATCTCCGGGTCGGCGGTGAGCATCCCGAAGTCCTCGTACAGGCGGGCCGTCTTCGGGTGGTAGTTGCCGGTGCCGATGTGGCAGTAGCGGCGGATCTGGTTGCCCTCCTGCCGGACCACCAGCGCGGTCTTGCAGTGTGTCTTGAGACCCACCAGGCCGTACACCACGTGGCAGCCGGCACGTTCCAGTGTGCGGGCCCAGCCAATGTTGGCCACCTCGTCGAAGCGGGCCTTCACCTCCACCAGCACCACCACCTGCTTGCCGGCGGCGGCCGCGTCGACCAGCGCGTCGACGATCGGGGAGTCGCCGCTGGTGCGGTAGAGGGTCTGCTTGATGGCCAGCACGTTCGGGTCGGCGGCGGCCTGCTCGATGAAGCGTTGCACGCTGGTGGCGAACGAGTGGTACGGGTGGTGTACCAGGATGTCCCCGTCGCGCAGGGTGGCGAAGACGCTGCGCGGCACCTCGCCCTCGGCGAGCCGGGGGTGGGTGGCCGGCACGAACGGCGGGTCCTTGAGGTCCGGTCGGTCGGCCTCGCCGTAGACCTGCCAGAGCGCGGACAGGTCGAGCAGGCCCGGCACCCGCAGCACGTCCTGGTCGTCCATGTCCAGCTCGCGGACCAGCAACTCCAGCATGTGATCGGAGATCGACGCGGCGACCTCCAGGCGGACGGGGGGACCGAACCGCCGACGGGCAAGCTCCCGTTCCAGGGCCTGGAGCAGATCCTCGTCGCGGTCCTCGTCGACCTCCACCTCGGCGTTGCGGGTGACCCGGAACAGGTGGCACTCGACCACCTGCATGCCACTGAACAACTGCCCCAGGTGCACCGAGATCAGGTCCTCCACCGGCAGCATCCGGACGCCCGGCTGGTCCCGGTCCACCCGGACGAAACGCGGGACGTTGTTGGGCACCTTCACCCGGGCGAACAGCTCCGAACCGCCGTCGGGGTCCCGAACCGCCACCGCCAGGTTCAGCGACCGTCCCGAGATGTACGGGAACGGGTGCGCCGGGTCCACCGCGAGCGGGGTCAGCACCGGGAAGATGTGCTCCCGGAAGTAGGTGCGCAGCCGTTCCCGCTCGGGGTCGCCCAGCTCGCCCCAGCGCAGGATGCGGATGCTCTCGTCGGCGAGCTTGGGCAGCACGTCTTCGACGAAACAGGCGGCGTGCCGGGCCACCAACGCGGCGGTTCGCTCGGCGATCAGCTCCAACTGCGTCCGCAGCGGCAGCCGGTCCCCGCCGCGTACCGGCAGGCCGGCGGAGAGCCGCCGCTTCAGCCCGGCGATGCGCACCATGTAGAACTCGTCGAGATTGCTGGCGAAGATGGCCAGGAACTTGGCCCGCTCCAGCAGCGGCGTGCGCTGGTCCTCGGCCAGGGTGAGCACCCGGGCGTTGAAGTCGAGCCAGGACAACTCCCGGTTGAGGAACCGGTCCTCCGGCAGCGGCGGGGCCGCGGGGGGCTCGTCGTCCTCGTCGGCGGCGCCGGTGGGCAGGTCGTCGGGCAGAACCGGGTGGACGTCACCGGCGGCCGGTCCGTCCGCCTCGACCCTCGGCGCGGGGTCGATCACCTCGTCCAGCCCGGAGGAGGCCGCCCCGGGATCGTCGGCGAGGGTGTCGGCGCGGGCGGCGCCGGCGCGTTCGGCGCGGGACGGGCGGAATCGGCCGTCGGTGCCGCGCGCGCGGGAGCCGTTGCGGAGGTCGGTGGTGGGCGGTTGGACCGGTTGCTCGCGAGGGGTGCTCACCCGCTCATAATCACCCGATTACGGTAAACGCAAAATGAACTTGGGCTCGCCGGGTCAGATCATCGTCGGCAATGTCACCCGGACGACCTCGCCGTCGGGATCGGTGTCGATGCGGACCCGCTGGCCGAGCCGGAGGAGCCGCAGCCCGGAGGCGTCGAAGGCGCGGGCGGGAAAACGCATCTCGGTGCCGTCGTCGAGCAGCAGGACACCGCTGCGCGTCGCCGCGTCGTAGCTGGCCACTGTGCCCTGCATGCTGGCACCGTACACCCGGGGTTCAGCACGCGGAGCGGGCCGAGCTACTCAACCCGCGGAGCGGGCGGCGCGACCGGCGGCGACCAGCGCGGCCGTGCGCGGCCCCAGCCCGAGCCGGGCGGCGGCGGCCAGGTCCGCGGCGGTGTCCACGTCCCGCCGCAGGCTGGGCCAGTCGCCGTCGAGCGGCAGCGCCCCGCTCGCCGCGTGCGCGAGGGCCGAGCCCACCCCGAAGCGAGGATCCAGCGGTACGCCCGGCGGGGCGGTGAGCAGCACCGTGCCCCCGCCGGGTGTGTCCGGCAGGAACCGGCGTACCGCGGGCCGGGTGTTCTGCGCCGCGAGCAGCGCGCCGGCCAGCTCGGCCGGGCGCAGCGCCGGCACGTCTGCGGTGATTCCGGCCACCCACCCGGCGGCCCCCGCCGCGCCGTGCCGGAACGCGGCGTTCAGGCCGGCGTCCGGCTCGTCCGGCAGCACCCGCGCGCCGGCGGCCCGCGCCTCCGTCGCCACCCGGGCGTCGTTGGTCACCACCAGGGCCTCGGCGACCGCCGGGCAGGCCAGCACCGCGCGGAGCGTGTCGGCCGCCAGGGCCAACGCCAACTCCTCGTGCGGTACGACGGGCAGCGCGCCGCGCAGCCGACTCTTCGCCGCGGCCAGCTGCTTCACCGGCACCACCACGGCCCACCTCGGCTGACTCACATCCGCAATCCTGCCAGCCGGACGACGGGACCCTCGCTGGCCGTACCGGGGGCGAGCAGGCATGATTTCCGCTGCGGGTGTCGCGGGTGGGATTTCGCGGCGGGGTCGGGGCGCGACGAGGAGGCACAGTGACACGGCGGAGGCTGGGGTTCTGGCAACGGTTCGCCGTGGGGCTGGTGAAGCCGGTGATGACCGTCTGGACCCGGCGTACGTGGCGTGGTCAGGAGCACCTCGGCCGCGACGGCGGCATGATCATCGTGGCGAACCACATCTCCCACGCCGACCCGCTGGTGTCGGCGCACTTCATCTACGACTCCGGGCGCTGGCCGCAGTACCTGGGCAAGGCCAGCGTGTTCCGGGTGCCGGTGGTCGGCTGGATCCTGCACCGGTGCCGGCAGATCCCGGTCGAGCGGGGAACGGTGGACGCGGTCCGTTCGCTGGACGCCCTGGTCGCCGCGCTCAACGAGGGCGGCGCCGTCGTGATCTACCCGGAGGGCACCACCACCCGACAACCGGAGCTGTGGCCGATGAAGGCCAAGACCGGCGCGGCCCGGCTCGCCCTGGCCACCGGCGCCCCGGTCGTACCGGTGGTGATGTGGGGGCCGGAGCGGATCTTCGACCCGCGGACCGCTCGCGTCAGCCTGCGCCCCCGGATCCCGGTGACCGTTGCCGCCGGGGAGCCGATCGACCTGAGCCGGTGGGCGGACGCCCAGCCGACCCGGGCCACCCTCGAGGAGATGACGGACACCATCATGTTGCGGCTGCGGGACATGCTCGCCGAGATCCGTGGCGGTACCCCGCCGCCGCTGTGGGAGCGACCGGCCCGGTCCTCCGTCGGTCGCGAACAGCGGGATGAGGCGGCATGAGCGAGCGGAGTGAGCGAATCATCGGGCTCAGTGGTGACTCGGGCCGACGCGGAGCGGCGGCATGAGCGGTCACGTCGCGGTGCTCGGTGCCGGTTCCTGGGGCACCGCGTTCGCCAAGATCCTCGCGGACGCGGGGCGGGACGTGACGGTGTGGGCCCGCCGCGCGCCGGTCGCCGAAAGCATCCGGTCCGAGCGCCGCAACCCGGAGTACCTGCCCGACCTGCTGCTGCCGGCCCGGGTCACCGCCACCGCCGACGCCGCCGAGGCGATCACCGACGCCGAGGTGGTGGTGCTGGCCGTGCCGTCGCAGACCCTGCGCGGCAACCTCGCCGAGTGGGCCGGGCACCTGCACCCGGATTCCACCCTGGTGTCGCTGATGAAGGGCATCGAGCTGGGCACCACCAAACGGATGAGCGAGGTCATCGTGGAGACCGCCGGGGTCGCCGCGGACCGGGTGGTGGTCGTGTCCGGCCCGAACCTGGCCCCGGAGATCGCCGCCGAGCAGCCCGCCGCGACCGTGGTCGCCGGGACGAACAGCCACCGCGCCACGCTCGTCCAGTCCTCGATCCGGACGCCGTACCTGCGCCCGTACACCAACGACGACGTGATCGGCTGTGAGCTGGGCGGGGCGGTCAAGAACGTGATCGCCCTGTCGTACGGCATCGCCACCGCGATGGGGTTCGGTGACAACACCCGGGCCATGCTGATGACCCGTGGGCTGGCCGAGACGGCTCGGCTGGGCGTGGCGCTCGGCGCGGACCCGATCACCTTCGCGGGCCTCGCGGGCATGGGCGACCTGGTCGCGTCCTGCTCGTCCCCGCTGGCCCGCAACCGCACCTTCGGTGAACATCTGGGCCGGGGGGAGACGTTGGAGCAGGCGCAGGCCGCCACCCGGCAGACCGCCGAGGGTGTGAAGAGCTGCCTGGCGATCCGCGACCTGGCCCGGGCGCACGGCGTGGAGATGCCGATCACCGAGCACGTCGAGCGGATCTGCCACGAGGGGATGGACCCGCGCCTCGCCGTGGACACCCTGATGAGCCGCACCGCCAAACCCGAATCGTACGAGTGAGGAAGCCAATGAGCGAGTGGGGAGACGGCACCCGCTGCGTACGCGCCGGCCTGCCCGAGCCGGCACCGGGGGACCCGTTCCTGCCCGGGCCGGTCTTCGCCGCGCCGTACCATCTCGACCCGTTCCAGGGGCAGGGCTCGTCACCGAACGGCTACGGTCGCCCGGACAATCCGACCCGGCGGCTGCTGGAGGCGGCGGTGGGCGAGTTGGAGGGCGGTGACTGCCGGGTCTTCGCGACCGGTCAGGCGGCCATCACCGGGACGCTGCTCACCCTGCTGCGGCCGGGGGACACCGTGGTGCTGCCCGCCGACGGCTACTTCCCGGTCCGGGCGTTCGCCACCGCCGTGCTGGAGACGATCGGTGTGCGGGTGCTCTTCGTGCCGACCGTGGGGCCGTACCCGTCCTTCGAGGGCGTCCGGCTGGTGCTGGTGGAAACGCCGGCCAACCCCGGTCTCGACGTGGTCGACGTGGCCGCCCTGGCGGAGCGGGCGCACGCCGCCGGTGCCCTGCTGGCGGTCGACAACACCACGGCCACCCCGCTCGGTCAGCGCCCGCTGGACCTCGGCGCCGACCTGGTGGTGGCGTCCGGCACGAAGGCGCTCACCGGCCACTCCGACCTGCTGCTGGGCTACGTGGCCAGCCGGTCCGCCGAGGTGGTCGAGGCGGTGACGCTCTGGCGTACCGGCACCGGCTCGGTTCCGGGCGCGTTCGACGCCTGGCTGGCCCACCGGTCACTGGCCACTCTCGACCTGCGGCTGGCACGGCAGAGCGCGAACGCCGCCGCCGTCGTCGACCTGCTCGCCGGCCGCGCGGACGTGACCGGCCTGCGCTGGCCGGGGCGGCCGGTCGACCCCGCCTACCCGGTGGCCTCGGCGCAGATGCGCCGGATCCCCGGGGTGCTCTCGTTCGACCTGGGCGACGCCGACCGGGTGGGCCGATTCGTCCAGGCCGCCCGGCTGGTGGCGGCGGCGACCTCCTTCGGTGGCCTGCACACCACGGCGGACCGGCGGGCGCAGTGGGGCGACGACACCTCGCCCGGCTTCGTCCGGCTCTCCTGCGGGGCGGAGGACACGGCGGACCTGGTCGCCGACATCGCCGCCGCGTTGGACGCCGCCGGAGCGGCCTGAGTTGGCATCGTCGTCGCCCGCCGACCGGGACGCCCTCGTGAGTCGACTACGGGCCGCCGGTTGCGTCTACGCCGAGGACGAGGCCGAGCTGCTGCTGGCCGCCGCGCGGAGTCCGGCGGCGCTGGCCGACCTGACCGACCGCCGGGTGGCCGGTGAACCGTTGGAGTACCTGCTCGGCTGGGCGGAGTTCTGCGGCCGGCGGATCGCGGTCGACGAGGGCGTCTTCGTGCCGCGTGCCCGGACCGCCCTGCTGGTCGAGGTGGCGGCCGAGGTGACCGGCCCCGCGCCGGCCGTGGTCGACCTCTGCTGCGGCTCCGGGGCCACCACTGTCGCGTTGGCGCACCGGCTCGCGCCGCGCTGGCTGGCCGCCGCCGACATCGACCCGGCGGCCGTGACCTGTGCCCGCCGCAACGTCGCCGGGCTGGACGTCGAGGTGTACCAGGGTGACCTGTTCGCCCCGCTGCCCCGGCGCTGGCGGGGCCGGCTCGACCTGGTGGTCGCGAACGCTCCGTACGTGCCGACCGACGCGGTCGCGCTCATGCCGCCGGAGGCACGACTGCACGAGGCGTCGGTGGCGCTCGACGGTGGTCCGGACGGGCTCTCCGTGCTGCGCCGGGTGGGCGCCGACGCGGCCGGTTGGCTGGCCCCCGGCGGGCACCTGGTGGTGGAAGCCGGCACCACCCAGGTCGACGCCCTAGGCGAGGCGTTCCGGGCGGCCGGCCTGGTGCCCACCGTGCGCCACGACGAGGACCTGGACGCCACCGCGCTACTCGCCCGCCGCCCCTGACCCACGCCCTATCTCCCGGCGATCTTGCACTTGCGGTTGCCCGGATGAGCCGGATGCCCCTTATGTCGGGACAGTAAGTGCAAGATCGCGGGAGGGGTGGGGCGGGGCGTGGCGGGGGAGAGGGCTTGGCACTAGCCTCGGCTCACACTCACGAGGGCGGGAGGCGGTTTCGGTGGGCAGCGCAGGGGTGCCGGTGGTCGTCGGGCTGGACAACGGCGGCACCAGCAACAACGCCACCGTGCTGACGGTGGACGGCCACTTCCTGGTGGACGGGCTGTTGGAGATCCCCAGCGAGGTGCGCTCCGGGCCGGAGGCGGCTATCGAGGCGCTGGCCCGTGCCCTGGACGGCGCGCTGGCGCAGACCGGCGTGCCGCGTGACCTCGTCCGGGCGGTGGGGCTGGACACTCCCGGCCCGGCCAGCGCCGACGGGGTCATCTCGTCGCGGGGCTCCACCAACTTCTCCCAACCGGCCTGGCGCGGCTTCGACGTGCGAGGGGCGCTGGAGCGGCGGCTCGGCCTGCCGGTGATCTACCACAACGACGGCAACGCGGCGGCGCTCTACGCCCACCACGTCTACTTCGGCTCCGACGCGATGAACCGCTCGTCGGTGTCGGCCATCGTCGGCACCGGCCTCGGCGGCGGTGTGGTCGAGAGCGGTCGGGTGATCGCCGGTGCGGCCGGGATGGCCGGCGAGCTCGGTCACGTGCACATCCCGCTGAGCGGGCTGCTCGGCCCGGGTCAGCCGGAACCCACCTGTGCCTGCGGCTTCACCGGGGACGTCGAGAGCGTGGCCTCGCTGACCGGCATCGAACGCAACCTGTTGCCGTACTGGCTGACCCGCTATCCGGAGCATCCGCTCGCCGCCGAGCCGGTGGCCCGGGCGGCCAAGCTGGTCCGCGGGTACGGCGAGCGCGCGGACGCCCTCGCTCGGGACCTCTTCACCCAGCAGGCGATGGCGTTGGGGCGGCTGTTCACGGTCGCCGCGAACTTCACCGACCCGCACGCGTACTTCGTCGGTGGCGGGGTGGTGGAGGCGGCGCCGGAGTTCCGTGACTGGTTCCTGGAGACGGTCCGCGAGCACACCGTGCTTCGGGAGGAGCAGGCGTCGGTGGCCACCTTCGCGTTGGTGCCGGACCGGGACATGGCCGGTGCCCGGGGGGTCGCGATCGCCGCGCTGGAGGCGCTGCGCGCCGTTCCGGAGACTCGGCCGCTGGTTGCCTGAGCCGGCGCGGGCATCGGCCCGCGCCGGCTCGGCACGCTTCACGTCACCGGGGGCGGCCCGGTCTCAGCCGCTGATGGGCATCGGTGGGGTCAGCGGCGCGGTGGTGCCTGGGCGAAGGTGGCCCAGGCGGCCGGGGGGAACAGCAGCGCCGGGCCGGCCGGGTCCTTGGAGTCGCGGACGGCCACGAGCCGCGGTATCGCGGCCACCTCCACGCAGGCGCCCTCGTCGCCGCTGCGGCTGCTCTTGCGCCACGCCGCCGCGGCCAAGGCCGCTGTGATCGTCGGTGTCATCGGTCCTACCGTCCCTTCAGGACTGACAAGAGCATCTCGCGGCTGTCCGCCGGGCTGAGCGCCACACTTCGGAGATGCTCCATGATCTTGGTGCAGGTACGCGTCTCGCCGGCCCGGTCAAGGATCATCTGACCTGCGACGGTCTCCACCGAGGCGATGATCGGATCCTCCGGGTCGGCGAATTCGAGGATGTGCAGCGAACCCCGGGTGCCCCGGTGGTAGCCGGCGGAGAGCGGGATCACCTGGACGCTGATGTTGGGCAGCTCGGCCATCTTGACCAGGTGTCGGAGCTGCCCGTTCATCACCGACTGGTCACCGACCGGGCGCAGCAGGGCGCCTTCGTCGATGATCGCGTCGAAGATGGGCGGCTGGTCGCCGGTGAGTCGCAGTTGCCGGTCGAGCCGGACCTTGACCCGCTGCTCCACCAGGTCGTCGCCGAGGGTGTGCGGGCCGCCCCGCATCACGCCCCGGATGTAGTCGGCGGTCTGCAGCAGACCGGGCACCACCGAGGGCTCGAAGTTGGCGATGGCGGTCGCCTCGGCCTCCAGCGCGATGAAGTCGATGGTGCGCCGATCCAGCACGTAGGAGTACGACACCCACCAGCCTGGCTTGCGGGCGTCCTTGGCGAGCTGCACCGCCGCGGCCACCTCGTCGGCGCTCACCCCGTACGACGTGAGCAGGGCGCGCACGGTCGCCGGGGTGATCAGGGTCTGGGCGTTCTCGTACCGGGAGAGGGTGCTGCGGGTGCTGTTGATCTCATCCGCCGCGGTCTCCAGCGTCAGCCCGGCGGCTTCCCGGTGGTGGCGCAGGGCGATGCCGAGCCGGCGGGCACGGGCGGTCTTCGGGGCCATGCATCGATGGTCGCACACATTTGCGGGAACGTCTGCATGAGAGAACGTCGATGAGAGTTGCATTCACGGCTGTACACGTGTCAATCTGTCATGGCGTCCTCACCGCCGGTTGTCGTGGCGACGGTGGTGGTGAGCGACCGGAGGGGATGGGGCGCGCGGCGATCGGGTTTCTCCCCCGTACCCGATCGTCGCGTGCCTCCCCTCCATCCCGGCCTGCCGGAAGGAGACGACGTGCGAACCCGCCCGGAGCCCCCCGCCGTGCCCTCGGGTGGCGTGCGATGACCCGTTTCCTCGTGGTGCTCACCGACGTGCGGCCCGTCGAAGGTGTCAACCGCAACGAGCGAACCGCGCCGGAGCGACGTCGGCAGGTCGTCGGCGCCAGCAGCCGGGAGGCCGCCGACCGCATCGCCGGGGCGTTCATGGCGCTGGGCATGGTGCGGGCCGGGCGGCAGCGGGTGAAGGTGATCGCCGTCGGCCGCCGGCACTCCCGGGACTGAGGCCACACAACCGTCTGATTACGCACCGTATATCCTCTGATGACCGATTGCCGTGTCGTGCCGTGGCTCGCCGGGTATCGCCTCGCCCCATCGCCACGCACAGTAAGGTCAACCGGGTGAGCGCCACCGGCGAGCACGACCAGCCGCAGTCGCGTACGAAGAGGTGACCGGAGTGACCACCCCAGGCAAGACCCGCGTGGCGATCGTCTTCGGCGGCCGCAGCCCGGAGCACGGCATCTCCTGCGTCAGTGCCGGCAGCGTGTTCGGCGCACTCGACCCGGACGAGTTCGAGGTGGTGCCCGTGGGCATCACCCGGGCCGGCCAGTGGGTGCTGACCAGCGGAGATCCCGCCCAGCTAGCGATCAACGCCCGTCAACTGCCGGAGATCACCGCCGATTCCGGCGACGACATCGTGCTGCGCGCCGACCCCACCGGCAACGGTCTGATGGTGCTCGACCCGACCGAGGGCCCCCGGGTGCTGGCCGACGTGGATGTGGTCTTCCCGGTGCTGCACGGCGCGTACGGCGAGGACGGCACCATCCAGGGAATGCTGGAGATGGCCGGCATCCCCTACGTCGGGGCGAACGTGTTCGCGTCCGCCGCCGCCATGGACAAGGAGTTCACCAAGAAGCTCTGCGCCGTGGAGGGCATCCCGGTCGTCCCGTACGCGGTGCTGCGCAACGGCATGACGCTCGGCGAGGAGGACAAGGAGCAGCTCGGCCTGCCGGTCTTCGTCAAGCCGTCCCGAGCCGGGTCGTCGTTCGGCGTCAGCAAGGTCACCGACTGGGCGCAGCTGGACGCGGCCGTCGCCGCCGCCCGGCAGTTCGACCCGAAGGTCATCGTCGAGGCCGCGGTCGTCGGCCGCGAGGTCGAGTGCGGGGTGCTGGAGGGGGAGGCCGGCGGCGCGCCCGAGGCGTCCGTGCTGGCCGAGGTGCGGGTCGTCGCCGACCACGACTTCTACGACTTCGAGGCGAAGTACCTCGACGACTCCTGCGAGTACGACATCCCGGCCGACCTGCCGGAGCGGGTGACCCGCCAGGTGCAGGAGTACGCGGTCCGCGCGTTCACCGCGCTGGACTGCGCCGGCCTGGCCCGGGCCGACTTCTTCGTCACCCCGGAGCTGGACGTCTATCTCAACGAGATCAACACGATGCCCGGTTTCACCCCGACGTCGATGTTCCCGCGGATGTGGGCGGCTGCCGGGCTGGAATACCCGAAGCTGGTCAACCGGCTGATCCGTACCGCCCAGCGGCGCGGCGTCGGCCTGCACTGAGCGGTCCGGCCCCGCCCCCGTCCGGATCAGCCGGGAGCGGGCGGGGCCGGACCGCGTTCAGCGCTGGCAGCCGGACGGGATCGCGCCGCCGGAGGGCACGCTCGCCACGATCGTGCTGGAGATCGCCGGCAGCCACTGCAACGGCTGCTCGTACGACTTCGGGACCCGCACGCTGATCATCGTCTCCCGGTCGACCGTGGTGAGCACGGCCGCGTCGGCCTGCTCGGCCAGGTGCCAGCAGACCCGGTTGACCGTCCAGACCTCGTCGGTGCTGGGGAAGGTCGGCTCGGCACCGCCGCAGGCCACGGTCAGCGCCGGGTCGCCGTACGCGGCGTTCTGCTCCGGGCCGGCGGTGACCGGCCGCTGGGCCAGGTCGCGGATGCTCGCCGGCAGCTGGGAGAGCAGGGCCCGGCAGACCGTGGCCGGGCGGGCGGCCAGGGCCGGGGCGGCCATCTCCACCGGAGCGGTGGACTGCGCCCGGGCGGTGGTCGCGGAGGGCGTCGGCGCGGCGGCCGGCGTGTCCGGGGCGAGCTTGCTGAAGGCCAGCACGGCCACCAGCAGCGTGATCGGCAGCGCGATCGCCGTTGCCAGCAGGGCCGCGCCGCGCATGCTCCGATCGTGGCCGGCCGGCGCGGCGGCGGACGGATCGCCCGACTCGCGGTTACCGTCAGCCGGCTCGGGCGTCCCGTCGGCCGCGTCGCGCGCCTCGTCGTCCAGAGCAGCGGAGGAGGTCGTCATCTCGTCCACTTACAGCCGCACCACCGAACACGTGAGGGTGCGGGTGATGCCGGGCACCATCTGCACCTTGCTGACAATGAGTTTGCCGAGCTCGTCGACGGTGTTCGCCTCGGTGAGGACGACCACGTCGTACGGCCCGGTGACGGCGTCGACGCGTACCACGCCGGGGATGTCCGCGATGAGACCCGCCACGTCGCGTGCGCGACCGACCTCTGTCTGGATGAGGATGTACGCCTGTACCACGACTCGACCTCCGTCCGTCGCCGCCCGGGAGCGGCCCGAAGGGTGAAAGTACCTTACGGACCAGGTCTGATCCCTATCGGTGGTCAAGGAGCAGCGGTGAGCGAGCACGGCGGAGCCGGGCAGCACGGGCGCAACGCCCGCGGCGGCGTCGGTGTGTCCGGAGTCGGGGAGTTCGGGCTGATCGGGAAGATCACCGCCCGGCTGTCGTACGGGCCGACGACCCTGCTCGGCCCGGGCGACGACGCGGCGGTGGTGGCCGCGTCGGACGGCCGGGTGGTGGCCTCCACCGACGTGCTGGTCGACGGCCGGCACTTCCGGCGGGACTGGTCCTCGGCCCGCGACGTCGGGCACCGGGCGGCGGCGGCCAACCTGGCGGACATCGCGGCGATGGGTGCCACGCCGACCGCCCTGCTGGTCGCTCTCTGCATGCCGGCGGACCTGGACACCGGCTGGGCGGAGGAGTTGGCCGACGGGCTCTCCGCCGAGGCGGCGACAATCGGCGCGAGCGTCGTCGGCGGGGACATGTCGGCCAGTCCCACCCTGACCGTCGCGGTCACCGCGCTGGGTGACCTGGCCGGCCGGCCGCCGGTGCTGCGGTCGGGCGCCCGCCCCGGTGACGTGCTCGCCCTGGCTGGGCGCTGCGGGTACGCGGCAGCCGGGCTGACCGTGCTCACCAGGGGCTTCCGTACCCCCCGGCTGCTGGTTGAGGCGTACCGGCGGCCGCAGGTGCCCTACCCGGCCGGCCCGCAGGCCGCCCAGCTCGGCGCCACCGCCATGATCGACGTGTCGGACGGGCTCCTCGCCGACCTCGGGCACGTGTCGGCGGCCAGCGGGGTGGCGATCGACGTGCACCGCGCCGCGTTCGAGGTGCCCCGGCAGATGGCCGACGCGGCGCAGGCGCTCGGCGTCGACCCGTACACCTGGATCCTCGCCGGTGGCGACGACCACGCGCTGGCCGCGACCTTCCCCCCGGCGGTGGCGCTGCCGCCGGACTGGCGGCCGATCGGCCTGGTCACCGACGGTGCCGGGGTGACGGTCGACGGCGTCGCCCACGACGGCCCGGCAGGCTGGGACCACTTCCGGTGAGGCCCGACGACCGCCGTACCCTGGATACCGTGAGTGAGATCGAGATCCGGGCGGTGCGGTTCGACGCACCGGTGGCACAGCACCTGATCCAAGCCGCACTGGCCGACCTCGGGGCCCGCTACGGCGGCTCCGGCGACGACACCCCGGTGGACGCGGCCGAGTTCGAGCCGCCGGACGGCGCGTTCCTGGTCGCCTATCTCGGCGGTGAGCCGGTCGGCTGTGGCGGCTGGCGCAGCCACGGGGCCGACACCGCGGAGCTGAAGCGGATGTACACCGCCCCGGCGGCCCGGGGGCGGGGGGTGGCCCGCGCGGTGCTGGCGGCCGTCGAGCGCTCGGCCCGTGAGCGGGGCCGCAAGCGGATGGTCCTGGAGTGCGGCGACAAGCAGCCCGAGGCGATCGCGATGTACGGCTCCGCCGGGTACGAGCGGATTCCGAACTTCGGCTTCTACAAGGACGCGGAGGGCTGCGTCTCCTTCGGCCGTACCCTCTGATCCGCGGGTCGGACGCCGGCGGGCAGGCCCCGGCGCGGACACGACAGAGCCGGCGGACCGCAGGGTCCGCCGGCTGAGCCGTACGAGAAGGTGGGTGCTACCGCGTCAGGCGCGGGTGACCTTGCCGGCCTTGATGCACGAGGTGCAGACCTGCAACTTCTTGGTGTTGCCGCCACCGGCCGGGGTACGCACCGACTGGATGTTCGGGTTCCAGCGGCGGTTGGTCCGCCGGTGCGAGTGGGACACGTTGTGGCCGAAGCCCGGTCCCTTGCCACAGACGTCGCACACGCTAGCCACGGGATACTCCTGGGATTGATACGTTCATGAGGTCGCCGGCAGGTGCTGCCCGGGCAACCTGGTCAGGTTACCCGATGACTCGCCGACCCGGCCAACCGGCCCGGTCCGGCGCTCGCCCGTGCCCCGGCTCACGCCTGGTCGTGGGCCCGTCCGCCCGACGGTGGGCCGGCCCGGCGGCAAGGCTACCGGAGGGGTTCGTCCGCGTTACGGCCACCGCCGGCCCGAGGCGCGGAGGACACGCCGGACGAGTCCGACGGGTGTCGGTGCGCGCCAGTAGGCTTCTGCCCGTGCTGGACACCCTCGACGCCGCCGCGGTCCGCCGCTGGTGCGCGGGCGGGTTGGCCGCACTGAAGCGCCACCAGGGCGAGATCGACCAGCTCAACGTCTATCCGGTGCCCGACGGCGACACCGGCACCAATCTGGTGCTCACCCTCACATCGGCCCAGCAGGCCCTCGCGATGGATCTGGACACTCTCCCCGACAGCGGGCCGACCGCCCACGGGCACGCGCTGCGGCTGATGGCGCAGGGCGCGCTGCTCGGCGCGCGGGGCAACTCCGGGGTGATCCTCTCGCAGATCCTGCGGGGGTTCGCCGACGAGGTCGCCGGGGTGCCGGCGGTGCGCGGCCGGGAGTTCGCCGCCGCGCTGCGCTGCGGCACCACCGCCGCGTACACCGCCGTCGCCCGGCCGGTCGAGGGCACCCTGCTCACCGTGGTCGCCGCTGCCGCCGCCGCTGCCGAACGCGCGGACACCGACGACCTGCCGACGGTGGCCCGCGGCGCGGCCCGGGCGGCGGCCGAGGCGCTCACCCGGACCCCGGAGCAACTGCCGGCGCTGGCCCACGCCGGTGTGGTCGACGCCGGTGGCCGAGGGCTCTGCGTGCTGCTCGACGCCCTGGTCGAGGTGCTCACCGGGGAGAGCGCGCCCGCGCCGACGCCCGCGCCCACGCCGCGCTCCGCCCGCCCGGCGGCCACCGTCGCGCGCGAGACCGGTTCCGACGAGTACGCGTACGAGGTGCAGTTCCTGCTCGATGCCGGAGCCGAGGCGGTCGCCGAGTTACGCCGGGCACTGGACGCGCTGGGGGATTCGCTCGTCGTCGTCGGCGACGGTCGTGAGCCGACGGGCACCTGGAACGTGCACGTGCACGTCAACGACGTGGGCGCGGCGGTCGAGGCCGGTGTGGCGGCCGGCCGGCCGTACCGGATCTCGGTGACCCGTTTCGCCGACCAGCCGGAGCCGCCCCCCGGCCCGGCGGAGGCAGGTCGGGCCGCGGTGGTGGTCGCCACCGGCGGCGGCATCGCCGACCTGTTCGCCGCGGAGGGTGCCACCGTGCTGCCGGGCAACCCGTCCACCGGTGAGCTGCTGGACGCCATCCGGAGCACCGGCGCGGCCCGGGTGGTGGTGCTGCCCAACGACGCCAACACGGAGGCGGTGGCGAGCGTGGCCGCCCGTGAGGCCCATCGGCACGGCATCAAGGTGAGCGTGGTGCCGACCCGCTCGCCCGTGCAGGCGCTGGCCGCCCTCGCGGTGCGCGACGGCGACCGCCGCTTCGAGGACGACGTCATCGCCATGGCCGAGGCGGCGGGCGCCTGCCGTTACGCCGAGGTCTGCCACGCCAGCCGGGAGGCGCTGACCGTGGCCGGGCCGTGTCGGCCCGGTGACGTGCTGGCGCTGGTCGAGGGCGAGGTGCACCTGATCGGCACCGACCTCACCGACACCTGCGCGGCCGTCGTCGACCGGATGCTCGGCGGCGGTGGCGAGCTGGTCACCCTGTTGGCGGGGGTGGACGCCCCGGCCGGGCTCACCGATGCCGTCCGCGCGCACGTCGCGCGGCGCTGGCCGTTCGTCGAGGTGCACGCGTACCCGGGCGGCCAGCCGTTTTATCCGCTCCTGGTAGGGATCGAATGAGCGAACCAGCCACGGTGGACACTCCGCTGAAGAAGCTGGTCGGGGACAAGACAGCCAAGGCGCTGGCCTCGCACCTCGACCTGCACACCGCGGGTGACCTGGTCTACCACTTCCCGCGTCGCTACGACGAGCGTGGCGAGCACACCGACATCCGCTCGCTGGACGTCGGTGAACAGGTCACCGTGTTGGCCCAGGTGCAGCGCACCGCGCTGCGCCCGATGCGTCAGCGGCGGGGCAACCTGTTGGAGGTGACCGTCGGCGACGGCACGGGCGGGGTGCTGACGTTGACCTTCTTCGGCAACCAGGCGTGGCGCGAGCGGGAGCTGCGCCCCGGCCGGTGGGGCCTGTTCGCCGGCAAGGTCACCGAGTTCCGGGGCAAACGGCAGCTCAACGGCCCGGAGTACGTCCTGCTCGGCGAGGGTGGCGACGGTGAGGCGGCGGTCAGCGACGACATCGAGGAGTTCGCCGGCGCGCTGATTCCCGTCTACCCCGCCGCCGCGGCCGTGCCGACCTGGGTGATCGCGCGCTGCGTCCGCGTCGTTCTGGACACGTTCACTCCGCCGGACGATCCGCTGCCGAGCGACGTGCGGGCCAGCCGGAAACTGGTCGGGCTGGGCACCGCGTTGACCGAGATCCACCGACCGTCCAGCAAGGAGCAGCTGTACCGGGCGCGGCGGCGTCTCAAGTGGGACGAGGCCTTCGCCGTCCAGTTGACCCTGGTGCAGCGCAAGCACCGGGCGGCCGACTGGCCGGCCCGGCCCCGCCCGGCGCGGCCGGGCGGGCTGCTGGAGGCGTTCGACGCGCGACTCCCGTACGAGCTGACGGCCGGTCAGCGTGAGGTGGGCGTGGAGATCGCGGCGGACCTGGCCACCCCGCACCCCATGCACCGGTTGCTCCAGGGCGAGGTGGGCTCGGGCAAGACGGTGGTGGCGTTGCGCGCGATGCTCCAGGTGGTCGACGCGGGCGGGCAGGCGGCCCTGCTGGCGCCCACCGAGGTGCTCGCCGCCCAACACCACCGCGGCATGCTCGACCTGCTCGGCCCGCTCGGGCGGGCCGGTGAGCTGGGTTCCGCCGAGCAGGCCACCCGGGTCGAGCTGGTCACCGGTTCGCTGGGCGCGGCGGCCCGCCGCCGGGCGCTCGGCGAGGTGGCCAGCGGCGCCGCCGGCATCGTGCTGGGCACCCACGCCCTGCTCTACGAGGGGGTCGACTTCGCCGACCTCGGGCTGGTGGTCGTCGACGAGCAGCACCGTTTCGGCGTGGAGCAGCGCGACGCCCTGCGGGCCAAGGCCGACCAGCCGCCGCACGTGTTGGTGATGACGGCCACCCCGATCCCGCGCACGGTGGCGATGACCGTCTACGGCGACCTGGAGGTGTCCACGCTCTCCCAGCTGCCCCGGGGCCGCTCACCGATCGCCTCGCACGTGGTGCCGGCCGCCGAGAAGCCGGCCTACCTGGAGCGGGCCTGGCGTCGGCTGCGCGAGGAGGTGGCCGCCGGCCACCAGGCGTACGTGGTCTGCCCGCGGATCGGCGAGGGACCGACGTCGGAGGAGGAGCCGCCGCCGGTCGACGACAACGGGCGTCGCCCGCCGCTGGCGGTGACCGAGGTGGCTCCGCTGCTGGCCGAGGGTCCGCTGCACGGGTTGCGGATCGGGGTGTTGCACGGTCGGCTGCCGGCCGACGAGAAGGACGCGGTGATGCGTTCCTTCGCCGCCGGTGACCTGGACGTCCTGGTCGCCACGACGGTGGTCGAGGTTGGCGTGGACGTGCCGAACGCGACCGTGATGATCGTGCTGGACGCCGACCGGTTCGGGGTCTCCCAACTGCACCAGTTGCGGGGCCGGGTCGGCCGGGGTGCCGCCGCCGGGCTCTGCCTGCTGGTCAGCGAGGCGGCGGAGGGCTCGTCGGCGCGGGAACGGCTCGACGCGGTGGCGTCCACAAGCGACGGTTTCAAGCTCGCCGAGCTCGACCTGGAGCAGCGCCGGGAGGGTGATGTGCTGGGTGCCACCCAGTCCGGGCGCCGGTCGCATCTGCGGCTGCTGTCCCTGCTGAAGGACGCCGACCTGATCCGCGACGCCCGAGCCGAGGCGATCGCCCTGGTCGAGCGCGACCCGGAGCTGACCGGGAACCCGGCGCTGGCCGCCTCGGTGGCCGCCCTGGTCGACGAGGACCGCGCGGAGTACCTGGAAAAGGGCTGACCACCCGCCCGGCGGTCGGTCTGCTGGCCGCCTGCCTGCGGGCCGCCTGCCTGCGGGCCGCCTGCCTGGGGGCCGCGTGCCTGCGGGCCGGCCCGGTGATCCACTCCGATTTCACGAAACCGGGGTATCCCCGCCGACGGGATACCCCGGTTTCAGTGTTGTCGAGTGGATCAGGCAGGCCCGCTACATGGCTGAGGGCGCGCCGACCGGGTGGTCGACGCGCCCTCAGTGATCAGAGCGGGTTGTCTCAGGCGGTGAAGCGCACCCGACGACGACGGGCCACCACGAACAGGGCGGCACCGGCAGCGAGCAGCAGCAGGGCACCGGCGATGATGCCGCCGGTGGCAGCACCGGTCACCGGAAGGCCCGGCTCCTCGCCGCCAGCGCCACCGCCACCGCAGTTGCCCTCCGGCGTGTAGATCGCCTCAAGCTCCATGTCCAGGTCGGGGAGTGCGACGATCGCCGTCTTGTCCTTCCCGGCCTCGAAGGTCACCGTCTCCGACGCGCCGGCCGCGACGGTACGGGTCTCGGTCTTGCCGTCGTAGCTGAACGTCGCCTTGACCGGGAGCCCACCCTCGGGGTTGGTCGCGGTGAGGGCGAAGTTCTTGCAGTCGGCCTTGGTGGTGACGGCCGGCAGGGGGCAGTCCTCGGGGCGCTGCCACGAGTAGGTGCCGTTCTCGACGGCCTTGCCGTCGACCAGCACCTCGATCTTGCCGGCGTCGGCGGCGGGCACCACGATGCTGGTGTCGGCCTTGCCGGCCGGGACGGAGACCTTCTTGGAGAAGCCGTTCTCGCCCTTGACCTCGAACTCGACGGCGTACTTGCTGATCTTGCCGTCGTTGCTCAGCGAAACGGCGACCGATCCGTCGCAGTTGGACGCGAAGGTCGAGGCCGGGGTGGTGCAACTCTTGCTGCCGCCGTTGTACCAGCCCTGCGGGCCCTTGGACCGGCTGCCCGGGGCGCCGGGCGAGCCGAGCTTCTTGTCGCCGTACCGCTTGCCGCCATCAACCAGCTCGTCGATGACCTCGTCCTTGCCGCCCCAGATCAGGTCGACCTGGGTGTGGCAGTCGGGGATCTCGACGTTCAGCGTGATCTCGGTCTGGGTGCCACCGACCCAGTCGGTGTCCGGCGTGCCGTAGACGTACTGCGGGGTGGCGAACTGCGGCCGCGGCGCGAAGTACGACACCAGCGTGAACCACTGCTTGCCCTCGCCGCAGAGCGGCAGGTCACCGTCGAGCTTGACGGTGGCGGTGCCCTTCGGGCCGTCGAAGGTGTGGCTGTACGTGGCCTTGTCGACCTCGACGCACTTCGGGGCCGGCGCGCAGGCCTTGTCGGCACCGAGGGTGATGGTCTCGTCCTTGGTGTTGTCCGCGGTCTTGACGCCGTCCACCAGCCACTCGGCGTACACCTTGAGGTTCGCCGTGGTGGTGTCGCCGGGCACCCGCTGGACGGCCGTCACGGAGCTGCCCTGGTCGATGACGTAGCCCTGCAGCGGTGCCGACTTGGCGCTGTCGCTGAGCACGTTCACCGGGGTGTCCGGGTTGGTGGTCACCGTCTGGAGCGTGGCGTCCTTGTTGGTCTCGCTGTTCTCCACCTTCCACGTGATCACGCGCTCGCCGGTGAGCCGGTCACAGTCGGCGGTGGCGGTGATGGTGGTGTGGTGTGCGCTGGCTGGGGTGGCCACCGCGACGACCCCGGTGAGGCCGATGAGGGCGGCTCCCAGGATGGCCAGCGGTCGCCGGAGCGACAGCTTGGGACGGATCACGGGTACTCCTGGAGTGCTGAAGCGTCAGGGGTGTGGCCCGGGAGTGACAGTGGACGGTCACTGCACGTCCGATAGGAGAGGCGTCCTCCCGAGCCGCGGGTCGGTGGGTTGCCGCCGACACCCGGCAGACCCTAGCGAGATCGCCGCGCGTGATACAGCGCTCAGGTTTAGCTAAGGCGGATGTTATGAATTTGAGATCATTGATATACGAAATGTGATCACCTGTTCCGCATGGTGGTACCGACCGTGTCGGCCGCCAAGTCCGACGGGTCGCGTAGCGTCGCGGGCATGAGCAGGAGGAAACGGTGACCCGGATCGTGGCCGGGACGCTCGGTGGCCGACGAATCGCCGCGCCACCCGGCGCCGGCACCCGACCCACCTCGGATCGGGTCCGGGAGGCGCTGTTCAGTGCCGTCCAAGCCGAGGTCGACCTTGACGGTGCCCGCTTCGCCGACCTGTACGCCGGCTCCGGCGCGGTCGGGCTGGAGGCGCTCTCCCGGGGGGCCCGGCACGTGCTGCTGGTCGAGTCCGACCCCCGGGCGTCCCGGGTGATCCGGGAGAACGTGGCGGCTCTCCGCGCCGGCTCGGCGGCCCGCCTGGTCACCGGCAAGGTGGCGACGGTGCTGGCCGCCGGACCGGACGGCGAGCCGTACGACGTGGTGTTCGCCGACCCGCCGTACGCGGTGCCGGACGCGGAGATCACCGCGCTGTTGACCGCGCTGGTCGATGGTGGCTGGCTGACGGCTGACGCGTTGGTGGTGGTGGAGCGGTCCAGCCGGACCAGGGAGTTCGACTGGGTGGAAGGGATCACCCCGGAACGCAGTCGCCGTTACGGCGAGACCACCCTTTGGTACGGTCGCCGATCATGAGACGTGCGGTGTGCCCCGGTTCGTTCGACCCGGTCACCAACGGACACCTCGACATCATCGGTCGGGCCAGTCGGCTCTTCGACGAGGTGATCGTCGGTGTGCTGATGAACCAGTCGAAGAGTGGCCTGTTCACCGTCGAGGAGCGGATCGAGATGCTCCGCGAGGTGACCTCGTCGTACGGCAACGTGCGGGTCGAGTCGTTCCGGGGGCTGCTGGTGGACTTCTGCCGGGCCCAGCAGGCGAGTGTGCTGATCAAGGGCCTGCGCGCGGTCAGCGACTTCGACTACGAGTTGCAGATGGCCCAGATGAACATCGGTCTGGCCGGCGTCGAGACGTTGTTCATGCCGACCAACCCGCTCTACTCGTTCCTCTCGTCGAGCCTGGTGAAGGACGTCGCCAAGTGGGGCGGGGACATCTCCGCCCACGTCCCCGACCCGGTCCGCGAAGCCCTCCAGGCCCGCCTGGGCCCCCGTCCCTGAGTCGAGCCGACCCCGCCCTCCCGCGATCTTGCACTTTTGGTTGCCGAGTCGCCCTTTTTCGGGCGGTTTGGCACGACAGGAAATGCAAGATCGACGGGAAGGGGCGCGAGGCGGGCGCGCGGGGTGACAATGTCGCGACTCGCCGGGTTGGGGTGAGTGGGGCGGCGGTGGGGCGGGCACGACATGATTGGTGGCGCGGGGAACGGCCGTAGCCCGCATCATTGAGGTCGGCCGACGAACGACAGGAGTGAGGTAGCCGGTGGACCCGCTCGATCGCATCGACGAACTGATCGCCATCCTGGAGCAGGCCCGCTCCGTCCCGATGTCGCGCAACAACTGCATGGTCGACCGGGGCGAGATGATCGCGGCCCTCGACGAGATGCGTGCCGATCTCCCCGCCGACCTGCGTCGCGCCGCCGCGCTCCTGGAGGAGCGCGACAAGATCATGGAAGCCGGCAAGCGCGAGGCGGACCGGATCATCAGCGAGGGTGAGGCAGAACACGCCCGCCTGGTCTCGGTGAACGAGATCACCGTGTCGGCCGAGCACGAGGGTGCCCGGATCATCGGGGAGGCTCGCGCCGAGGCGCAGCGCCTGCGGGAGGAGGTCGACGACTATGTCGACACCGCGCTTGCCAACTTCGAGCAGTTCCTGACCCGGGCGCTGGCCTCGATAGAGCGCGGCCGGGACAAGATGCACGCGCTGCGGGAGATCGGCACCTTCGCTGGGGATGAGGCGGAACGCCCGCTACCCTTCTGAGCGGCACCTCACCAGCCGACTTCTCAGGCGGGCGTCGCCCCCGGTTCGACGGTCCGGCGGTCGTCCAGGTAACCTTTTTTGTCGGCCTCTCACCGGCCGGAGTCTAACTATGCCCAAGCACTCGCCATCGACACTCAACCCCAGGTCGCCGCTGGTCCTCGACACGAGGGACCTGCCGCGCCGCCCTGGCGCGTTGCGTGAGGTCCAGCGGGTCGTGCCGGCACCGGCGGACCTCGGTGTGGAGTTGATCGGCGTGCCGGAGGGCGCAGACCTCGACCTCGATCTGAGGTTGCAGTCGGTGTCCGAGGGCGTGCTCGTCTCCGGGACCATCACCGGTCCCGTCCGGGGCGAGTGCGGCCGCTGCCTGCGCGAGATCAACGACTCGATGGGCGTGACGATCCAGGAGCTGTACGCGTACGAGGACAGCACCACGGACGCCACGACCGACGAGGACGAGGTGGGCCGGATGCAGGGCGATCTGATCGACCTGGAGCCGGCGCTGCGGGACGCGTTGGTGCTCACGCTGCCGACCAACCCGCTCTGCCGGGAGGACTGCCCAGGACTGTGCCCCGAATGCGGGGCGCACTGGGACGATCTGCCGGCCGACCACAGTCACCAGCAGATCGACCCGCGTTGGGCGGGCCTGTCGCAACTGACCGTTACAGAGGAGTAAGAACCGTGGCCGTCCCGAAGCGCAAGATGTCGCGCAGCAACACCCGGTCCCGCCGGGCGAACTGGAAGGCGACCGTGGTCGCGACCGTTGCGTGCCCGCAGTGCAAGTCCCCGAAGCTGCCGCACGCCGCCTGCTCCGTCTGCGGCACCTACAACGGCCGCCAGGTTCTCGAGGTCTGACCTGGACGCCGAGTGACGCCCCCGACCCCAGGTCGGGCGGCGCGCGCATCCTGGCATTCGCCCGGTGCCCCGGCTCCCTCCGACGTCGGCCGGCCCAATCCGGCCGGCGTTCCGGCGGAGCCGGGCACCGCGCGGATCGCCGTTGACCTCCTCGGCGGGGACGACGCTCCCGCCGTCGTGGTTGACGGCGCTCTGCGGGCCATGCGCGCCGACCCTGACCTGCATCTGCTTCTCGTCGGCCCGACCGAGGTCGCCGACGGGTTGATCGCTGCCCTCGATCCGACGCAACGTGCCCGGATCACGGTGCGGCCCGTCCGCGCTGTCGTCGGCATGGCCGACCATCCCAGCGCGGCCCGCGCCGAAAGCACCGTCCGGGCCGCCGTCACCGCCGTCCGGGATGGCACCGCCGACGCCCTGGTCTCCGCCGGCGCCACCGGCGCCACCGTCACCGCGGCCGTGCTCGGTCTCGGCCGCTCGCCGGAGATCCGCCAACCCGCCCTGGCCGCCACCCTGCCCGCCGTGGCGGGGCCGGTCGTGCTGCTCGACGTCGGCGGCTCCCTGGAACCCCGCCCGGCCACCCTCGCCCGGCACGCCGTGCTCGGCGCCGCGTACGCCGCGGTGGCCCACTCGATCGCCGCGCCACGGGTCGGGCTGCTCTCGGTCGGCACCGAGGCCGGTAAGGGCGACCGGGTCCGCCGGGCCACCGACCCCCTGCTCGCCGTCGAACCGCTGCCCGGCGGGGCGCGCTACGTCGGCCTGGTCGAGGGGTACGACGTGGCCCTCGGCGCGCGCGCCGATGTGGTCGTCACCGACGGCTTCACCGGTAACGTGCTGCTCAAGGCCATCGAGGGCGCGTACGCGATGGCCGGCGGCCCACCCGCCGAGGGCGGCGCGCCCCGCGCGGCGGCCCTGCTGGGCGTCGCGGGGACGGTGGTCGTCTGCCACGGTTCCGCCCGCGCCGACGACGTCGCCTCCGGCATAGCTCTCGCCGCCCACCTGTGGCGGCGGCGCGCCACCGATCTGGTCACCGCGTTGCTCGACGGCGACGCCGCGACGGATCGCACCGACCGCTCCACCGACACCGAGGTACGCACATGAGCAACGACAAGCGGCGGCGGGCGTCCGTCGATCACCTGGAAGCCGCCTTCGGGGTGAGCCTGGAACCCGAGCTGCTCCAGCGCGCGTTGACCCACCGGTCGTACGCGTACGAGAACGGCGGGCTGCCCACCAACGAGCGGCTGGAGTTCCTGGGCGACTCGGTGCTCGGCGTGGTGATCACCACGGCGCTCTTCCACAACCACCCGGACCTGCCCGAGGGGCAGTTGGCCAAGCTGCGCGCCAGCGTGGTCAACATGCGGGCGCTCGCCGACGTGGCCCGCGGTCTGGGCCCGGACGGCCTCGGTGCGTACCTGCTGCTCGGCAAGGGTGAGGAGACCACCGGTGGCCGGGACAAGGCGAGCATCCTCGCCGACACGCTGGAGGCGCTGCTCGGCGCGATCTACCTCCAGTACGGCCTGGACACCGCGGGGATCGTCATCCACCGGCTCTTCGATCCGTTGATGGCGGAGTCGGCCGGTCGAGGTGCCGCACTGGACTGGAAGACCAGCCTCCAGGAGCTGACGGCGGCGCTCGGGCTGGGCGTGCCGGAGTACCGGATCGAGGGCACCGGCCCGGACCACCTGAAGACGTTCACCGCCTGGGTGGTGGTGGCCGGTAACCGGTACGGCGGCGCCGAGGGGCGCAGCAAGAAGGAGGCCGAGCAGCGGGCCGCCGAGGCGGCCTGGCGGACGCTCGCCGAGCAGAACGGCCAGAGCGGCCAGAGCGGCGACGCCGGCCAGGATGGTCGCGCCGGCGACGACGGCCGGGATGGTCGCGCCGGCGACGACGGCCGGGATGGTCGCGCCGGCGACGACGGCCGGGATGGTCGCGCCGGCGACGCCGGCCGGGACCAGCCGATCGACCCGGACGACGCGACCGACCGGGACGAGCCGTTCGGGCCCCTGGAGCGCGCCGAGCGGGCCGCTCAGGCCGAGCGGGCCGACCACCTGGCGCAGGCGCTGCCGGCGGGCGGCGCCGACGGCCACGAGACCGGGTTGCGGCGTGCCTGAACTGCCCGAGGTGGAGACCGTCCGGCAGGGGCTGGCCCAGTGGGTCGTCGGCCGGCGGATCGCCTCGGTCGAGGTGCGTCACCCGCGTGCGGTCCGTCGGCACGCTCCGGGCGACGTGCACTTCGCCGACGTGCTCGCCGGCCGGACGGTCCTGGACGCCCGCCGTCGCGGCAAGTATCTGTGGCTGCCACTGGACAGCGGCGACGCGATCATCGGGCACCTCGGCATGTCGGGTCAGCTGCTGCTCCAGCCACCCGGCACGACCGACGAGACCCACCTGCGGGTCCGGTTCCGGTTCACCGACGACGGTCCGGAGCTGCGCTTCGTCGATCAGCGCACGTTCGGTGGGCTCTCGGTGAGCGAGGGCGGCGCCGAGCTGCCCGACGAGATCGCGCACATCGCCCGCGACCCGATGGATCCGGAGTTCTCCGACACGGCGTTCGTCGCGGCGCTGCGCCGCCGGCACACCGAGGTGAAGCGTGCCCTGCTCGACCAGACCCTGATCTCCGGGGTGGGCAACATCTACGCCGACGAGGCGCTCTGGCGCGCCCGGCTGCACGGCGGCCGACCCACCGACGCGCTGACCGGCCCGGCCGCGCAGCGCCTGCTCGGCCACGTCCGGGACGTGCTGGCCGAGGCGATCAGCGAGGGCGGCACCAGCTTCGACGCCCTCTACGTGAACGTCAACGGCGAGAGTGGCTACTTCGACCGGGCGCTCAACGCCTACGGTCGCGAGGGCGAGCCGTGCCGCCGGTGCGGCGCGCCGATCCGTCGCGAGGCGTTCATGAACCGATCCTCGTACAGCTGCCCGCGCTGTCAGCCACGGCCCCGGGGTTCCCTTCGGGGATGACCCGGAGTCGGCTCCGGGGCGGTGCCGGCGGGTCGCGGCGGGTCGCTCCGGCAGACCCCCGGGGTACGCCCGGATCACCGGTCGCCGCCCGCCGGACGGACCCCCGTCCCCGGTGCGGTGATTCCAGGGTGGGCCGGGGCTGATCCCGGATATCACCGCCTTGTCACGCTCCTAACGTCAGCACCGTTGACAGGGGGTTGACGTGACAGGGGGACCCGAGATGGCGAAGAGACCGGTGACGGTGCGGCTGGCGCGGTGGAGCGCCGAGCACCCGTGGCGGGCGATCGCTCTGTGGGCGGTGTTCGTGGCGGTGTGCTTCGTCGGCGGCAACGCTGCCGGCCTCAACGAGGCCACCGGGGGCGACCAGGCGATCGGCGAGACGGGGCGGGCCGGCCTGATCGTGGACGCCGGTGACTTCGACGACCCGGCCGTGGACAACGTCCTCATCACCTCCCGGGGTGGGGCGCTGGACCAGACCGCGGCGAAGGCGGCGGCCGACGACGCGGCGGCCCGGCTGCGTACGGTGACCGGGGTGGCCGAGGTGGGCCAGCCGATCACCGCGCGGGACGGCTCGGCGCTGCTGCTGCCGATCACCATGTCGGGCGATCCGGAGACGGCCTCGGAGCGGGTGCAGCCGTTGCGGGACGCCACCGCCGGCGTGCAGGCCGCGCACCCCGAGCTGCGTGTCGAGCAGGTGGGTGGGCCGTCGATCGGGCAGGCCCTCGACGACACCCTCGGCAAGGACTTCAAGCGTGCCGAGCTGCTCAGTCTCCCGGTCACGCTGGCCATTCTGATCATCGCGTTCGGCGCGCTGATCGCGGCGAGCGTGCCGGTGTTGCTGGCCCTCTCGTCGGTGGCTGCCGCGATGGGTCTGTCCACGCTCGCCTCGCACCTGGTGCCGGCCACCGACACCACGGCGCCGGTGATTCTGTTGATCGGCATGGCGGTCGGGGTCGACTACTCGCTGTTCTACATCCGTCGGGAGCGGGAGGAACGCGCCAGGGGCCGGTCCGGTCTGGACGCGGTGGAGATCGCGGCGGAGACCTCCGGGCACGCCGTGGTGGTCTCCGGCTTCGCCGTGATGATCTCGATGGCCGGGCTGCTGCTCGCCGGCGACGTGGTCTTCTCGTCCCTCGCCATCGGCTCCATCCTGGTGGTCGCCGTCGCGGTGACCGGTTCGCTGACCGTCCTACCCGCCCTGCTGGCCCGGCTCGGTCGCTGGGTGGACCGGCCCCGGGTGCCGCTGCTCTGGCGACTGACCGCGCCGCGTACCGGCCGGCACGGTGAGCCGCGCACACCCCGACTGTGGCCCGCGGTGCTCCGACCCGCGCTGCGCGCGCCGGTGGCGACCCTGGTCATCTCGGTCGGGTTGCTGCTCGCGTTGGCCGCCCCGGCGCTCGGGATGAAACTGAAGTTCCCCGGCATGGAGGACCTGCCCCGCACGACCCCGGCCATGCAGGCGTACGACCGGCTCACCGCCGCATTCCCGAGCGCCGGCACCAATCACGTGGTGGCCATCCGGGCGCCCGCCGACCAGGCCGACCGGGTTCGTGCCGCGCTCACCGACCTGTCCACCCGGGCCGCCGGCGATCCGCTGTTCGCCGCGGCCGAGGCGGACGGTCCGAAGATCGAGGTGTCGGCCGACCGGCGGGTTTCGGTGCTGGAGGTGGCCACCCCGTACGCCAGTCGGGACGACCGCTCGGTGCAGTCGTTGGAGAAGTTGCGCGGGGACCTGGTCCCGGCCGAGCTGCGGGGCATCCCCGGCATCGAGTACGCGGTCGGCGGCAGCGTGGCCGACAGCGAGGACTACGCCCAGCACGTCCGGGACAAGTTGCCGCTGGTGATGGGCTTCGTGCTGGTGCTGACCTTCCTGGTCATGGCGTTCACGTTCCGGTCGGTGGTGATCGCGGCAAGCTCGATCGTGCTGAACCTGCTCTCCGCCGGTGCCGCGTACGGCCTGCTGGTGCTGGTCTTCCAGGGTGAGTGGGCCGAGGGGTTGCTCGGCTTCACCTCGATGGGCGCGATCGTGTCCTGGCTGCCGCTCTTCCTCTTCGTGGTGCTCTTCGGCCTCTCGATGGACTACCACGTCTTCGTGGTCAGTCGGATCCGTGAGGGGATCCGGTCCGGCATGCCCAACCGCGACGCCGTGTCGTACGGGATCACCTCGTCGGCCGGGGTGGTGACCAGCGCGGCGATCGTGATGGTCGGGGTCTTCTCGATCTTCGCGACGCTGAGCACGATCGACATGAAGCAGCTCGGCATCGGCCTGGCGGCGGCGATCCTGCTGGACGCCACGATCATCCGAGGCGTGGTGTTGCCGGCGTTGATGACGATGCTCGGCGACGCCAACTGGTGGGCCCCGCGCTTCCTGCGCCCGCGCCCGGCTTCCGCCCCCGCCGATCCGCCCGCACCCACGCCGGAGTTGGTGCCGGTGCCCTGACCACAGCCGGGGTGGGGTGGGGTGGGTTTAGGGGAGGGGGCAGGCTTCTCGGGACGCGTCCAACTCGCGGTCCTTGCGGATCGACGCGAAGCCGTAGCCGACCGTGGTGACACAGAACTCGTCGGTCGAGCCGGTGTACTCCACGTGGAAGACCGGCTTGCCGGCGTCGCTGAACGGCAGCAGCTTGGCGCACTGGGTCAGCCGGACGCACTCCTCGTTGACCGCGAAGTCGAAGTCCGGTGCCAGCGCGGCGAGCTGTGGCACGTCGTTGACCAGCCCGGGTGACAGGCTCAGCGAACGGGCCAACTCGGCCAGCCGACGGTTGAACAGCAGCTGGTCGTCGAAGTCGAGCGGAAAGCCGCTGCGGGCGGCGTACCCGTCGGCGTCGAAGAGTGCCACCGCGCCGAAGCCCTTGCCCCGGCACAGCCGGAACCGGTCGGCCAGCACCGGTCGGAGCGCGTCCCAACTCCGCACGTCCAGCCACCGGCTGTCGGGTCGACGGCCGACCGCGCCGCGGACGATCTCCGGGAACCGGCTGGCGTCCGGGTCGGCGGAGCGGACCGAACCCACGTGCACCTGACAGATCAACCGGCGGTCCCGGGAGCGCAGCTCGGCGGTCTGCGCGGTGGTGGTGGCCACCGGGTCGAGCAGGAAGACGGTCGCGTCGACCGCCGGGTCGAGCGGGCCGGTGAGCTGCCACTGCCACTGCCAGTGCCGGGCCTGTGCGGCTGGCCACGCGGTGGGCGCGCCGGGCGGGGTCAGCGCGGGTCGGCACCCGTACGCCGGCACCACCAGGGCGAGCGCGACGCCGGCCGACAGGACGCGGCGCAGTGTGCGTACGGTGGCGCGTCGCCGCGGCCGGATCCGCATCGGCAGCTCCCGGGTTCCGGGCGGCCCGTCGCCGCCCTCACCGGTACGCGGCCCGCACCCTCCGGCCCGACGTACCTCACCGGGTCAAACGAGCGCGGGGGCGGGAACGACGCGCGGTCAGCGCGGCGCCGCGAAGACCTGCGTCCAGTACGGCCCGTTGCTGCTGGCGATGCCGACGCCGATCTCGGTGAACGCGCAGTTCAGGATGTTGGCCCGGTGGCCGGAGCTGTTCATCCAGGCGTCCATCACCGCGGCCGGGTTCTGCTGGTTCCAAGCCACGTTCTCACCGTACGTGCGCCAGGCGTAACCGACGCGGTCCAGCCGGACGCCGGCGTTGCTGCCGTCACTGCCGGTGTGCGTCATGTTCTGGTGGTCGGCCTGGTCCTGGCTGTGCCGCTGGGCGGCCGTCATCAGCTTGTCGTCGATGCTCAGCGCCTTGCAGCCGGTCTTGGCCCGCTCGGCGTTGACCAGGTCCACCACCTCGCGGGCCTGGGCGCTGACGGAGCCGGTGGAGCCGGCGGAGCCCGAGCCACTGGACCCGCCGGTGCTGCTCGGCGCGGTGCTGCGCTGAACGCCGCGCCGCGACGCGGCGGTGGTCCGTGCCGCCGTCGGCGTGGGTTTGACGACCCTGCTCGGCGACGGGCTCGGGGACGTCGGGCTGGGTGTGCTGGACGGCGACGGCGCGGCGAGGGTGTCCAGGGCCGGTTCCTCGGTCGGCGCCGCCGACGCCGCGTACGTGTCGTCGACGGCGGTCGGCTGGGCGGCCCCGTCGTCACCGCCGGGAAGCGCGAGCGCACCGACGCCGACGCTCACCACGAGCGTGGCGGCAGCGGCGGCACCTCCGATCATCAGCGGCTTGCGCCAGCGGCGTGGGGAGCGGTGCCGCCCCCCGCCGGGCCGTCCGGTCGCGCCGGCACCGCGCCAGCCGTCGGTGGTCTGCGGGTCGGTGTCGGTGTGCCAGTCGGCGGAGGCGTCCCGGGCCGGGCCGTTGGTGCCCCAGTGGTCGGTCGCACCCGCCGGCCAGGCGGCGGCGTACGGGTCGGCCGTCGGCTCCGGCTGCCGGTGGTCGTCGGCGTGCTCCCGGTGCCACTCGTCGCCCGTCTGGCCGGGCTCGTCACCGAACAGGTAGGCCGAGCGGGGCTCCGGGCGGTCGTGCAGCCAGGCCGGCTCGTCGGTCGGCCGCTCGGCGCGCCGGGGGGCGCCGTTCGGGTCCATCGGATCGGTCCAGCCGTGCACGCCTATGCCTCCAGGGGTCGGTTGTGGGCCGGGGTGACGCTACGGCGCGCCCGCGACCTGCGGCAACGTGGCTAAGAAAGAGTTAAGGGGAAGTCGGACGCCAGGGGGCGGACTTCCGCGGATCCGGGCGTACAGTAAAGGCGTCCGGACAGAGCGTGTCCGTGCCTTGTAGGCAGCCCCCCGACAAGTGGACAGGTCGACGTGGAGATGATCTACGGCCTGCGAGAACTTGACGAAGGAGGGGTTTGCGGCTCAATATATAGGTGTCGCCAGTCGCGCCCGGTCATGCCCAGATACAGCCTGGAATGACAGCCGCGTACAAATGGGCGCGCGTTGGCCGGCCTTTCCGGCAGCGCATATCAAGGAGTCAGCATGGCGAAGGCCCTCTACGGCCACGTAGGTGCAGCGCCCGACCGGCGTCTGCTCGACGAGGTCACCCGGCTGCGTGCCAGGGTTCAGGCACTGGAGTTCGAGATCACGCGTCTGCGTGCCGACAATGATCGGCTCGCGGCGGCTGCGGCGGAGGCGGACGATCTGCTCCGTCTGGCCGAGCCGGCGCTGACCTGATCTCCAGGTCGTAAAAACTGAATCGCACCACCGCGAAAATGCGCGCCGACACCTCTGTGCCGGCGCGTAACACTGTCCGGCACCTTTCGACGCCGACGATTCATGATCTTGTAATGGGTCGCGCCCGGTAAGCCCGCCGCGCAGTTTCGAAAGAGCGCCGACGGATAAGCCGATCATGAAAGGCGCTTGCCTTTCTGGTGGCCAACGGAACAACACCGCGCCCTCGCGCGACCCGACGCGGGGCGGGTCGCGTGCCGGCCCGCTCCCACCGCCGGGTTAGTCTGCGAGTTCACCCAGGTCCCCACAGCCGGCGACGGTACGGCGGCCACCGGACGAGGATCGAGTAGGTGTATCTCAAGAGCCTGACGGTGAAGGGGTTCAAGTCCTTCGCCTCCGCCACGACGTTGAAGCTGGAGCCCGGGATCACCTGTGTGGTGGGCCCGAACGGCTCGGGCAAGTCCAACGTCGTCGACGCCATCGCCTGGGTCCTCGGCGAGCAGGGCGCCAAGGCCCTCCGTGGCGGCAAGATGGAGGACGTCATCTTCGCCGGCACCGCCGGCCGGGCGCCGTTGGGTCGCGCCGAGGTCACTCTCACCATCGACAACACCGACGGCGCGCTGCCGATCGAGTACACCGAGGTCTCCATCACCCGCCGGATGTTCCGCTCCGGTGAGAGCGAGTACGAGATCAACGGCAACTCCTGTCGGTTGCTCGACATCCAGGAGCTGCTGTCCGACTCCGGCATCGGCCGGGAGATGCACATCATCGTCGGGCAGGGCCGGCTCGACGGCATGCTGCACGCCAAGCCGGAGGACCGTCGGGCGTTCATCGAGGAGGCGGCCGGCGTCCTCAAGCACCGCAAGCGCAAGGAAAAGGCGCTGCGCAAGCTCGACGCGATGCAGACCAACCTCAACCGGCTCACCGACCTCACGGCCGAGCTGCGCCGCCAGCTCAAGCCGCTGGGTCGGCAGGCGGAGGTGGCCCGCCGTGCCGCCGCCATCCAGGCCAACCTGCGTGACGCCCGACTGCGCCTGCTCGCCGACGACCTGGCCACGCTGCGGACCACCCTGGACCGGGAGATCGCCGACGAGACCGCGCTGCGTGAACGGCGCGAACAGATCGAGGGCGAGCACGCCGAGGTGCAGGGCCGGCTCGGTGAGTTGGAGGCCGCCCTCGCGGAGGACGCTCCGCTGCTCGCCGCCGCCCAGGACACCTGGTACAAGCTCTCCGCCCTACAGGAACGCTTCCGCTCGATCGAGCAGTTGGCCCGGGAGCGGCTGCGGCACCTCAGCGCCACCGGCGACGACGAACGGCCGGGCCGCGACCCGGACCAGCTGGAGGCCGAGGCGGAACGCGTCCGTGAGCAGGAGGAGGAGCTGCGCGGGGCGCTCACCGACGACCAGATCCGGCTGGCCGAGGCGGTCGAGCACCGTCAGGAGCTGGAGCGTCAGCTCGCCGCCGCCGAGCGGGAGCTGGTCGCCGCGGCCAAGGCCATCGCCGACCGGCGGGAGGGGATGGCCCGGCTCACCGGTCAGGTCAACTCCGCTCGGGCCCGGACCACCAGCGCCGGCGAGGAGATCGAACGGCTCGCGATCGCGCACGCCGACGCGCTGGGCCGCGCCGAGCAGGCGCAGGCCGACCTGGACGCGGTCGCTGCCCAGTCGACCGAGGCCGACCGGGACAACGCCGACCTGGACGCCCGGCACGCCGAGGCGGTCGCCGTGCAGGAGCGGGCCCAGGCCAGCGTTCGATCGCTCGCCGACGCCGAGCGGGCGGCGGAGAAGGACGCCGCCACCTGGAAGGCCCGCGAGGAGGCGCTCGCCCTGGGGCTGCGGCGCAAGGACGGCGCCGGGGCGCTGCTCGCCCGCGCGGGAGACGTGCCCGGCCTGCTCGGCAGCCTCGCCGGCCTGCTCACCGTCGCGCCGGGTCACGAGGCCGCGCTGGCCGCCGCGCTCGGTGGCCTCGCCGACGCGGTCGCCGTCACCGGGGTGGACGAGGCCGTCGAGGCGATGCGGCTGCTGAAGATCTCCGACGCCGGCCGGGCCGGCCTGCTGGTCGGCAGCCCGGCAGGCCCCGGCATGACCGGCACCGCCGACGCGCTGCGCCCGAAACTGCCCGACGACGCCCGGTGGGCCCCCGATCTGGTGGAGTGCGACGCCGAGCTGCGTCCGGCGGTACACCGGGCCCTGCGCGACGTGGCACTCGTCGACGATCTCGCCGCCGCGGCGGAGTTGGTTGCCAGCAACCCCGAGCTGCGGGCGGTCACCCCGGACGGTGACGTGGTCGGGGCGTACGCCGCGGCCGGCGGGTCGGCCAAGGCGCCCAGTTACATCGAGGTGCAGGCCGCCGTCGAGGAGGCCCGCGCCAACCGGCTCACCGCCGAACGCGCTGGCCTGGAGCTGCGTGATCAGTTGGTCGAGGCGCGTGCCGAGGTGGCCGCCGCCAAGGAGGCCGTACAGCACGCCGCCGCCGAGAAGCGCGAGGCGGAGAGCCACCGCAACGCCGCCGCTCGCCGGCTGGCCGAGCTGGGCGCGGCGGCCCGGTCCGCGAAGGCCGAGACCGACCGGCTCGGCGAGTCCCGCTCCCGGGCCGAGGCCGCCCGGCAGCGGGACCTCACCGCGCTCGCGGAGCTGGAGGAGCGGCTGCGGCTGGCCGAGGAGACCCCGGTCGACGCCGAGCCGTCCACCGAGGAACGGGACCAACTCGCCGCCATGGTGCCGCAGGCCCGGCAGAACGAGATGGAGGTCCGGCTCGCCGTGCGTACCGCCGAGGAGCGGGTCTCCTCGATCGCCGGCCGGGCCGACTCGCTCGCCCGGCAGGCCACCGCGGAGCGGGCGGCCCGGGAGCGCGCGGCGGCCCGGCGGGCCGCCCGCGCCCGGGGTGCGGGCATCGCCCGGTCCGTCGCCGGTGGCGCCCGGGAGGCGCTGACCCGGCTATCCACCTCGATCGCGACGGCCGAGGAGCACCGCGACGCGGTCGCCCTGGAGCGCGCCGCGCGGGAGGCGGAGCTCCAGGAGGTACGCGGGGCGGCCAAGCGGCTCGGTGCCGAGCTGGAGCGGCTGACCAGCCAGGTGCACCGGGACGAGGTGGCCCGGGCCGAGCAGCGGCTGCGCATCGAGCAGTTGGAGGCGAAGGCCGCCGAGGACTTCGGACTGGACGTGGAGACGCTGGTCGCCGAGTACGGCCCCGCCCAGCCCGTTCCGCCCACCCAGGTCGACGTCGCGGCGGCCGAACGTGACGGCCTGCCGGTGCCCGAGCCGGTGCGCTACGAGCGGCCGGTGCAGGAGAAGCGGGCCGCGAAGGCCGAACGCGAACTGGCCCTGCTCGGCAAGGTCAACCCGCTCGCGCTGGAGGAGTTCGCCGCGCTCGAGGAGCGGTTCAAGTTCCTCTCCGAGCAGTTGGAGGACCTCAAGGCCACCCGTCGGGACCTGCTCACCGTGGTCAAGGACGTGGACGAGCGGATCCTGGAGGTCTTCGCCAGCGCCTTCGAGGACACCGCGCGGGAGTTCGAGCAGGTGTTCACCGTGCTCTTCCCCGGCGGCGAGGGGCGGCTGATCCTCACCGAACCGGACGACCTGCTCACCACCGGCGTCGAGGTGGAGGCCCGCCCGCCGGGCAAGAAGATCAAGCGGCTGTCGCTGCTCTCCGGTGGCGAACGGTCGCTGACCGCGGTGGCCATGCTGGTGGCGATCTTCCGTGCCCGGCCCAGTCCGTTCTACATCATGGACGAGGTGGAGGCGGCCCTGGACGACGTGAACCTGGGCCGGCTGATCACGTTGCTGGCACAGTTGCGGGAGAAGAGTCAGCTGATCGTCATCACGCACCAGAAGCGGACGATGGAGATCGCCGACGCGCTCTACGGCGTGACCATGCGCAGCGGGGTCACTCAGGTGATCAGCCAACGGCTCAACCGGGCCGACGAGGACGACCAGCGGCACGGCCGCGGCGAGGAGAACGGGTAGTGGCTCGGGAACGCGCGACGGCGCTCCTGCTGGATCTGGACGGCGTACTGCGCCGGTTCGACCCCGCGGTCGCCGCCGGGGTGGAGCGGGAGTACGGCCTCGCGGACGGGGTGCTCCTGGAGATCGCCATGCAGTGGGGACGGCTCCAGCCGGTGCTCACCGGCCAGGTCAGCCACGCCGAGTGGGTCAGCAGCGTGGCGGACGCGCTCGCCGAGCCGGCCGGTGGGCCGGACCGGGCCCGCGCGGCGGTGGAGCAGTGGCAGCGCTACCGCGGCGAGGTGGACACCGAGGTGCTCGACTTCGTCCGCGAGGTGCGCGCCGCCGGGATCCGGGTCGGCCTGGCCACCAACGCCACCGACCTGCTCGACGCCGACCTGGCCGCCCTCGGCCTGGTCGGCGAGGTGGACGTGGTGGTCAACTCGTCGACGCTCGGGGTGCACAAGCCCGCACCGGAATACTTCCAGGCCGCCTGCGTGGCCCTGACCACCCCGCCGGCCCGGGTCCTCTTCGTCGACGACGAGGACTGGGCCGTGCGGGGTGCCCGGTCGGCCGGGCTGTCCGCGCACCGCTGGGGCGGCCACGCCGACCTGCGGTACCTGCGGGCGGCCCTGGACTACTGAGCGCTGCTCACTCGCCGGTGACGCCGTCGATGCGTTCGCGGATCAGATCGGCGTGACCGTTGTGCCGGGCGTACTCCTCGATCATGTGCACGTACACCCAGCGCAGGTTGAAGGTGCGTTTCTTCGCGCCCACCTCGGTGAACGTCTCGTCGAGCGAGTGGCCGGCGGCGGCCTCGCGGGCCAGCGCCACCTCCCGGTGGAAGGTGGCGAAGTCGGCCTCGGCGTCGGCGGAGCTGACGTCGAGGTCGGCGTCCGGCGTCTGCGGGGTGAAGTACGGGTAGTCGGCCAGCGCACCGGCGAAGTTCTCGCGGAACCACCAGGTCTCGACCTCGGCCAGGTGCCGGACCAGGCCGAGCAGCGTCAGCCCGGACGGTTCCACGCTCGGCGTCTTCAGCTGCTCGGCGGTCAGGCCGGCGCACTTCAGCAGCAGGGTCTGGCGGTGGTAGTCGAGCCAGCCTTCGAGCATGGTGCGCTCGTCGCCGACGTACGGTTCGGGGGTTCGGGTGATCTCCGGTGCGGTCCAGGTCATGCCGCGCATCCTGCCGGGCACCCCGGTCCCGCCGCGACGGGTTATCAGGGCACCACGACGACGGGCCAGCGGCCGGCGCGGACCAGCCGGGTGGCGACCGAGCCGACCAACCGGTGACCGGCCTGCTCGGAGGCGCCCACCACCAGCATGTCGGCGTGGAACTCGTCGGCGGCGGCGCACAGCTCGCCGTACGCGTCGCCGCGCCGGACCAGCAGGGTCACCGGAATGCCCCACTGCTCGGCCCCGCGCCGGCACTCGCGACGCAGCTCGTCGGCCAACTCGTCGTGGGTGCGCTGGACCGCGCCCGCGTCCATTCCGGGCACCAGGGCGGTCAGCCCGCTGGCCGAGCTGACGAAGACCACCACCAGGGCGGCGCCCTGCCGGCGGGCCAGGCCCGCCGCGTAGGCGCCGGCCCGCTCGGAGGTACGGGTGCCGTCGACCCCCACCATGATCACCCGGGGCCCGTCCGTGCCGCGCTCGAAGGGCAGCGGACGGGTCCGGGGGCCGTACTCCTCGCGGTCCGGTGCTCCCACGCCCATGGTCCTACCTCACCTCTGCTCGCCGGTACGGACCACGGCTGCTCCGGCGCCGGCGGCGAGAGTCGATTCCCGCTCGACCTCGTCGGAAACCGGGTTGCTGTTGTGCTGGCGCAGCGGCACCTCCTTGATGAAGATCACCGCGATCAGCGCGATCAGCGCGAAGGGCGCGGCGGTGAGGAAGATGTCACCGGCGCCGTGGCCGTACGCGCTCTCCACCACGGCGCGCAGCGGGCCGGGCAGGGTGTGCACGTCGGGCAGGGCACCGCCGCTGCCCGAGCTGGACGCGGGGATGCCGAGCTGGGCCAGCCCGTCGGCGGTGTAGTCCTTGACCTTGTGGGCCAACACCGCGCCCAGGGCGGACACACCGATCGCGCCGCCCAGGCTGCGGAAGAACGCGACCACCGAGCTGGCCGCGCCGAGCTCGTGCGGGCCGACGGTGTTCTGCACGGCGAGGACCAGGTTCTGCATGGTCAGGCCCAGGCCGACGCCGATCAGCACCATGTAGACGCTGAGCACTGTGAAGCTGGTGTCCGCGCGGAGCGTGCCCATGAGCGCGAAGCCGACGGTGAGCAGCGTCGAGCCGAGCACCAGGAAGCGCTTCCAACGACCGGTCTTGGTGATGATCCGCCCGCCCACGGTCGAGGCGACGAGCAGGCCGAGGATCATCGGCAGGGTCATCAGACCGGACATGGTCGGGCTCTGACCCCGGCTGATCTGAAAGTACTGGCCCAGGAAGATCGACGCGCCGAACATGCCCACGCCGACCGCGATGCTGGCGACGACGGCGAGGGTGATGGTGCGGTTGCGGAACAGCCGCGGCGGGATCATCGGCTCGGCGGCCCGGGTCTCGACCCGGACGGCAACCGCGCCGAGCACCAGGGCGCCGAGCACCATGGCGACGGTCTGCCAGGACGCCCAGGCGAACTGGTCGCCGGCGAGGGAGACCCAGATGAGCAGCAGCGAGACAGCCGCGGTGATCATGGTGGCGCCCCACCAGTCGATCTGCGCCTTGCGCTTGACCACCGGCAGGTGCAGGGTCTTCTGCAGCACGACCAGCGCGGCGATGGCGAACGGCACGCCCACGTAGAAGCACCAGCGCCAGCCGAGCCACGAGGTGTCGACGATCACGCCACCGATCAGCGGGCCGCCGATGGTGCCGACGGCCATCACGGCGCCGAGGTAGCCGCTGTAGCGGCCCCGCTCGCGCGGCGCGATCATCGTGGCCATGATCACCTGGGCCAGCGCGGTGAGACCGCCGGCGCCGATGCCCTGGAGCACCCGGCAGGCGATCAGCTCACTGGTGCCCTGGGCGAGGCCGGCCAGCACCGAGCCGAGCACGTAGATCGCCAGGGAGAGCTGGACCAGGGTCTTCTTGCTGGTCAGGTCGGCGAGTTTGCCCCAGATGGGGGTGGTCGCGGTGGTCGCGAGCAGAGCCGAGGTGACCACCCAGGTGTACGCGGACTGGCCGCCGTGCAGCTCGGTGATGATCCGTGGCAGTGCGTTCGAGACGACCGTGGAGGAGAGGATCGCGACGAACATGCCCAGCAGCAGGCCGGAGAGTGCCTCCAGGATCTGCCGGTGGGTCATGTTGACGGCGGGCGCCTGGATCGGCACTGTCGCCTGGCTCATCGTTGTTGCCTCCGAGCGGAGTCGAGGTGGAACGGCGGGGCTGGTACGCACGGGCCGCCTGAGAGTTGCCTGAGGCAACCGTAAGGCTTGGTTGCCTGAAGCAACAACTTGTCGGGCGGGCCGGCTATTCCCCGGCGCGGGGGCCCTACTGCCAGGAGTCGTTGAACCGGCCCAACAGCCGGGCGAACTCCTCGACGTCCCGCTCCGGCCAGCCGTCCAGGGCGCGCAGAAACTCGCCCAACCGTGCCGCGCGGGCGACGTCGAACCGGTGCTGCCCCTCCTCGGTGAGGCTGATCTGCGCGGCCCGCCGGTCACTCGGATCGGGGTCGCGGTGAACCAGCCCGAGGACCTCCAACGCGTTGATCTGCCGGCTCAGCGTCCCCTTGCCCACGCCCAGTCGCGCCGCCAACTCGGTCAACCGGATCGACCCACTCCGCCGCAACCAGAGCAACAGGCCGTACGTGTTCGGCTCCAGGTTCGGGTGCACCTCCCGGGCGATCTCCCAGGAGACCGCCCGGCCACGACGCAGCAGCGCGGTCAGTTCGTGCTCGACCGCCCGGATCGGCTCCGGCAGGTGCTCATCCACGGCGTAGAGACTACGGCGCGGACGGCTCGCCGTCGCCGGAGAGTCGGCGGCGCATCACCGGGCGTAGGTGCCCGTCCTTCGTGGTGCCCTCGATCACCACGTCGGCCCCGCGGCCCTGGTGGGTCAGGGTGGCGACCGCGTTACCGAAGTACGGGCCGGCCAGCTTGCGCCAGCGCACCCCCGGCCGCCGCACACCCGCCGAGCGGGCCAGCGCCCGGGTGGCCCCGGCCGGACCGGGTGACCAGCCCAGCCGCATGAGCGGACGGATGCCCGCCGGCACCTGGTTGTGGATCGGTGAGCAGGTGAGCTGGTGCACCGGAGTGACGACCTCGGGGTCGGCGAACCGGGCCCGCGCCACGTACGAGTGGTGCACGTCACCGGAGAGCACGCTGATCGACGCCGGCGGGGCGTACGCCGGACCGGCCCCGACCCGCGCGCCGGACTGCCGCGGGGTGCCGGTGCCGATGCGGGCGAACGTCTCCGCGAGTGCCTCGAAGGAACGCCGGAACGCGGCCCAGTGCTCCAGGTCCAGGGCGCGACGGAGCTTCTCCGCCCCGCGCGCCACCCACGGCCGGCGCGAATCCGCCAGTTTCTCGTTCCACGCCTCGATGTGGTGGATGCCCTGTGGCAACAGCCAGGGCAGCGAGGCGCCCACCACCAGGTGGTCGTAGACCCCGTGCGCCTGGTCGAGGAACCAGGACCACTCGCCCGGCGGCAGCATCGCCCGGCTGCCCGACTCGAGCACCCGGCTGCACCTGTTGTCCAGCATGACCAGCCGGGTCCGGCCGAGGTCCAGGGCGTAGCTCCACTGATATTGCACGGCGCGCCAGCGCTCGGTGTCGTGCGCCAGGTCGGACTCCTGATCCACCCGGTGGCCGAACTCGCGCAGCACGCTGGTGGCGTCCTCCGCGGTGGCGACCTTGGCGAAGACCGGGTCGGCGGCGATCTCGTCCGGGGAGAGGTTGCCCAGGTGCTGGTAGACCCAGTACGAGGCGAGCCCGCTGCCGATCCGCTCCTGCCACCACGGCTGCTCGCGGACCTCGGCGCGCCACGCCGCCGAGGTGTTCCAGTCGTCGATGATCTCGTGGTCGTCGAAGATCATCACGGTCGGCACGGTGGAGAGCAGCCAGCGGATCTCCGGATCACGCCAGGACTCCAGGTAGAGCTTGGTGTACTCGTCGAAGCTCACCACCTGGTCGGCCGGAGCGCCCTTCGGCCGCCGCCGCCGTCGACGCAGCAGCCGGCGCACCGTGGGTGAGGTGACATCGGCGTAGACCTGGTCACCGAGCAGCACCAGCAGGTCGGGCAGCGGATTCGACTCCGGGTCCGCCATCGTCCGCCGGGCGTACGCGTCGAGCGCGTCCGGTGGCAACTTGCGGGTGGTGGCGTGCTGGGTGGTCTCCCGGCACGAGCCGAAGATCAGGTTGACCGGTTGGTCCCGGTCGTCGACGGCCCGGGTGCGGATCACGCTCGGCGGGAAGCCGTTGTTCGGCACCGGCCAGACGATCTCGTCGTCGACCAGCACCTCGTAGGTGGTCTCGCTGTCCGGGATGAGCCCCTCCACCACCACGAGGGCGTAGTGGTGGTCGTACGCCGAGAAGGTGGGCGCGGTGCCGGTGGCGCCATCGGCGGTGCGGACGGTGACCACGGCGGGCGCCGCCGTCTCCACCCAGATCGTCGCCCGGGTGTCCACCACTCGCCTCAGGAGTGGGCCGATGAGGAGGTGTGCGGCGGGCATGCGGCCGAGCCTACCGCCGGTTCCGGGCACCGACCCGGTGCGGTGGCTGAGACTCCGGGCACCGCCCGGGGTGCGGTGGCTGAGACTCCGGGCACCGCCCGGGGTGCGGTGGCTGGGACGCCGCCGCCCGCATCTGACAGGATTCCGGCATGGCCGAATATCTCGTCCTCGCTCTGGTCCTGCTCGGTGTGCTGATCGTCGGCACAGTGGGGCTGGTCGTGCCGCGTCTGCGGCGACGGCCCGAGCCCCCGCTGCCGCGCACCGAGGTCGACACCAGGGCCGAGGAGGATCTCGCCGGCCCGCCGGTCGAGGCACCGGAGTCCGATCTGTCCACCGGCGTCCTGGTCGAGCCGCCGCCGGTGCTCGAACCGCAGGTGGAGGTTCCCGAGCCGACCGCCGGGCGGCTGGTCCGGCTCCGCTCCCGGCTGTCCCGCTCACAGAACGTGTTCGGTAAGGGCCTGCTCGGTCTGCTCGCCCGCGACCACCTCGACGAGGACGTCTGGGAGGAGATCGAGGACAGCCTGATCACCGCCGACGTCGGCGTCGACGCCACCCGGGACATCGTCGACCGGCTCCGCGAGCGCACCCGGGTGCTCGGCACCCGCTCGGCCTCCGAGCTGCGGGCACTGCTCGCCGCGGAGTTGGTCAACGCGCTCGACCCGAGCCTGGACCGCTCGTTGCGGACCGCCCCGAAGGACGGCGTGCCGGCCGTGCTCCTGGTCGTCGGCGTCAACGGCGCCGGCAAGACCACCACCTGCGGCAAGATCGCCCGGGTGCTGGTCGCCGACGGTCGCAGCGTGCTGCTCGGCGCGGCGGACACCTTCCGGGCCGCCGCCGCCGACCAGTTGGAGACCTGGGGCTCGCGCGTCGGTGCGGAGACCGTCCGGGGGCCCGAGGCCGCCGACCCGGCCAGCGTCGCCTTCGACGCCGTCAAGCGCGGCATCGACACCGGCGTGGACACCGTGCTCATCGACACCGCCGGTCGCCTGCAGAACAAGGTCGGCCTGATGGACGAGCTGGGCAAGGTCAAGCGCGTGGTGGAGAAGCAGGGCCCGATCGACGAGACCCTGCTCATCCTGGACGCCACCACCGGGCAGAACGGCCTGGAACAGGCCCGGGTCTTCACCGAGGTGGTCAACGTGACCGGCGTGGTGTTGACCAAGCTCGACGGCACCGCCAAGGGCGGCATCGTGATCGCCGTACAGCGCAAGCTCGGCATCCCCGTGAAGCTGGTCGGCCTCGGCGAAGGCAAGGACGACCTGGCCCCGTTCGACCCGGCGCAGTTCGTTGACGCGCTGCTGGGGACCGAGGCCACCGGACGGGACGCGTAGTCTCGGGTGACCACTGACGATCGCGCGTACGCGGGCTGGCGGGACCCCGGCCATCCTTCACAGCGCCTCGGGAGACCGTACGTGACTTCGCAGGAGATCCCGCTGCACGGCGGCAACGTGAGCACCGTTGTCCGCGTGGGCGACACGGTCCGGCGCAACGCCGGGCCGTGGACCCCGTCCGTGCACGCGCTGCTGCGCCACCTGGAGTACGTGGGGTTCACCGGTGCGCCCCGGGCGCTCGGGATGGACGAGCGCAACCGTGAGGTGCTGTCGTACCTGGAGGGGGAGTGCGGGGAATACCCGCTCGCCCCGCACTGGGTCACCGACGAGGCCCTGGTCACCGTCGCCACCATGCTGCGGATGTTCCACGACGCGCAGTACGGCTTCACCCCACCGCAGGGGGCGGTCTGGCGCTCGTTCGGGCCCCCACCACCGGACACCGAGGTGATCTGCCACCACGACGCCGCGCCGCACAACGTGATCTGGCGTCCGGACGGCACCCTCGGGCTGATCGACTTCGACCTCGCCTCGCCCGGCGCCCGGATCTACGACGTGGCGTACGCGGCCTGGACCTGGGTGCCGATCTTCGCGGACCGGGACTCGATCACGCTCGGCTGGAAACACCCGGACCGGCCGCGCCGACTCCGGCTGTTCGCCGACGCGTACGGGCTGATCCCTCGGGACCGGCACCGGCTGATCCGGACCATCCGCAAACGGATCGTGGACCACGTCGAGGGGATCCGCCGGATGGCCGCCGCGGGTGAGCCGGCGTTCGTCCGGATCGTGCACAAGGGCCACCTGCGCCGACCGATGCGCGATCTGCGGCTGCTCGACTACGAGCGGCACACCCTGGAGGACGCCCTCCGCTGAGCGTCGACCGGTCGATGTTCGGCGGTCCCGTCGAGCGGACCGGTCGATGCCTCTGACCGGTCAGCCATCGACCTCCGCCACCTGGGCGATCCACCACCGTCCATGCCGCCTACTGTGCGGAGTTCGTGACACGTACGAAACAACTGGTCACGAAACGGAAACCCGCCCGGGACCCTGGGTGAAACAGCCGGCCGCGAAGCTTCCGCGCAACCGGCCTACGGGCGACGCTGCCCCGGAAAGCCGCGAAGGAGGACTTCACCTTTAGGAGGCCAGCGTGCCTGAAGCACCGACGATCGACGGCGCCAATACCACTTGGCTGCTGGTTTCGACCGCGCTCGTGCTGCTCATGACCCCCGGACTGGCGCTGTTCTACGGCGGCCTCAACCGGGCCAAGGGCGTACTCAACATGATGATGATGAGCTTCTCCGCCATCGGGCTCATCTCTATTCTGTGGTGGTTCTACGGTTTCAGCGTCGCCTTCGGGACCGACGTGAACGGCTTCTGGGGCGACCCGGGCGCGTACCTCGGCACCAAGACCTTCCTCGCCGAGACCGACCTGTGGGGTGCCACGGCGGAGAACCCCAGCGGCATCGGGGTCCCGCTCTACGTGTTCATGGCCTTCCAGATGGTCTTCGCGGTGATCACCGTCGCGCTGATCAGCGGTGCCATCGCCGACCGGGCCAAGTTCGCCGGTTGGCTGCTGTTCGCCTTCGGCTGGGCCACCCTGGTCTACTTCCCGGTCGCGCACTGGGTGTGGGGCGGCGGCATCATCGGCGGCGACATCCACGCACTGGACTTCGCCGGCGGCACCGCAGTGCACATCAACGCCGGTGCGGCGGCCCTGGCCGTGGCCCTGGTCCTCGGTAAGCGGCTCGGTTGGCCGCGCGAGGGCATGAAGCCGCACAACATCCCGCTGGTCGCGCTCGGTGCGGGTCTGCTGTGGTTCGGCTGGTTCGGTTTCAACGCCGGCTCGGAGCTGACCGTCGACTCGGTCGCCGGCCTCGCCTTCATCAACACCCAGCTCGCCACGGCGGCCGCGGTGCTCGGCTGGATCGCGGTCGAGTGGGTCAAGACCCGTAAGCCGACGATGGTCGGCGCCTCGTCCGGCGCCGTCGCCGGCCTGGTCGCCATCACCCCGGCCTGTGGCTTCATCGCGCCGTGGGCGTCGGTCCTGCTCGGCATCGTCGCCGGTGCCGTGTGCGCGCTCGCCGTCAGCCTCAAGTACCGGCTCGGCTACGACGACTCGCTCGACGTGGTCGGCGTGCACTTCGTCGGTGGTTGGATCGGCTCGCTCTGGCTCGGCCTCTTCGCCACCAACTCGGTCAACGCCGCGATCACCGACGTGGTGGGCGCCTCCGACGGCCTCTTCTACGGCGGCGGCGTGACCCAGCTCGGGCGGCAGGCCCTCGCCGGCCTGATCGTCACCGCCTGGTCGTTCGGCATCGCCTGGGTGCTCGCCTTCGTGATCGAGAAGACGATCGGCTTCCGGGTCAAGGGTGAGGCGGAGGTCGAGGGCATCGACATCGCCGAGCACGCCGAGAGCAGCTACGACCTGTCCCCGGCCGGTGGCGGCACGGGCAGCGCGTTCGCGATGGCCGGCATCGGCACCCCCGGTGGCGGCGCGACGAGTGGTGCCAAGCCGGAGGCGGAGCCCGCCGAGCCGGTCAGCGAAAAGGTCGCCGGTTAACGTTCCTGGGATGGAGGGGTTGGACATGAAGCTGGTGACCGCAGTCATCAAGCCGTACCAACTGGATGCGGTGAAGGAGGCCCTGCACGCCCTCGGGGTGGCCGGGCTCACCGTCAGCGAGGTTCAGGGGTACGGGCGGCAGAAGGGGCACACCGAGGTCTACCGGGGTGCCGAGTACACGGTCGAGTTCCTGCCCAAGATCCGGGTCGAGGTGCTCACCGACGAGATCGACGTGGACAAGGTCGTGGACGCCATCGTCGGAGCGGCCCGCACGGGCAAGATCGGTGACGGCAAGGTCTGGGTCACCGGTGTCGAAGAGGTCGTCCGGGTCCGTACCGGCGAGCGCGGCCTCGACGCACTCTGACCTCGACCACGACTGACATGACCTCGTTGATCAAGAAGAACGCGTCAGGGCACTCCGGTGACGGCGACGCGAACCTCTTGATCAACGAGGTCGTCGGCGTTCCCGGGGGGATCGGGGAGGCGGCCCGGCGGGGGAGGGCGGCCGCGTACGACGCCTTTCTGCGGGGGCTGCTGCCGGCACGGGACGGGGTGGCGCTGCTGGCCGTCGGGGGACTGGGTCGGCGGCAGTGCGCCCCGTACAGCGACCTCGACCTGGTTCTGCTGCACGCCGGGGTGCCCGGCACGGACGAGTTGGCCGCCTCGGTCTGGTACCCGATCTGGGACGCGGGCCTGCGGCTCGACCATTCGGTGCGCACCGTCGCCGAGGCGCTCTCGGTGGCCCAGGACGACGTCAAGGTCGCCCTCGGACTGCTCGACGCCCGGCTGGTCGTGGGGGACCAGTCGCTGGCCGACGCGCTGATCCGCACCGCCGCCGACCACTGGCGGCGCACCGCCGTCCGGCACCTGCCCGGTCTGCGCGAGGTCACCGAAGCACGCTGGCAGTCCCACGGTGAGCTGGCGTTCCTGCTGGAGGGAGACCTCAAGGAGGCTGCCGGCGGTCTGCGTGACGTGGGGCTGCTGCGGGCGATCTCCGCAGCCGGCATCACCGACGCGCTGCGCCCCGCCGTACGCGCCGCCCACCTGCGTCTGCTGGACACCCGCGACGCCCTGCACCAGCAGGTCGGCCGACGGGTCGACCGGCTCGTCGCCCAGGAGCGCGACGGCGTGGCCCTCCTGCTCGGCCTGCGACAACTCCAGCCCGGCGCGTCTGACGCCGCGCGGCGGCCTGGAGCCGTCGTGGAGGACGGCGACGCGCTGCTGCGCCGGGTCGCCGGTGACGCCCGTACCGTCAGCCACGCCCTGGACGACGCCTTCCGGGCCGCCGACCGGCTGCGGTCCGGCCGCTCCCGGGGCGGCAACGGGCGGCCCGCTCGCCGCCCGGTCGCCCGGGACGTGGTCGAACACGACGGCGAGCTGGTGCTCGCCCGCACGGCGATCGGCGCGCGCCCCGACCCGAGCCTCTCGCTGCGGATGGCCGCCGCGTCGGCCACGACCAGACTTCCGATCGCTCGGGCCACCTGCGAGTGGTTGGCGGCGTACTGCCCGCCGCTGCCCACCCCCTGGCCGGTCGAGGCCCGGGCCGCGCTGACCACGCTGCTCGGCGCCGGTCCCGGTCTGGTGCCGGCCTGGGAGACCTGCGACCGGTACGGGCTGGTGGACGGCTGGCTGCCCGAGTGGACCCGGCTGCGCAGCCTGCCCCAGCACAACCCGGTGCACCGCTTCACCCTCGACCGGCACCTCGTGCAGACCGCGCACGAGGCAAGCCGGCACGCCCGCGAGGTGGAACGCCCGGACCTGCTGCTCCTGGGCGCCCTCCTGCACGACATCGGCAAGGGCCTGCCCGGCGACCACAGCACCGTCGGTGTGCCGGTCGCCGAGGCGGTGGCCACCAGGATCGGTCTGCCCGCCCCGGAGGTGGAGTTGATCGGCAAGCTCGTCCGGCTGCACCTGCTGCTGCCCGACGTGGCCACCCGCCGGGACCTGGCCGACCCGGTCACCATCGCATCGGTGGCCGAGGCGGTCGGCGACACCGGCACCCTCGACGTGCTGCACGCGCTGGTCCGCGCCGACGCGGCGGCGACCGGGCCGGCGGCCTGGTCCGACTGGAAGGGCCGACTCGTCGCCGAGTTGGTCACCCGGGTGCGCACCGCGCTGGACACCGGCGTGCTCCCCGAGCCGCCCGCCCCGGACCCGGCGCTGCTGGCCGGGCCGCTGCCGGTCGTCCACCTGACCGGGGACCGGGTGTCGGTCGCCGCGGCCGACCGGCGTGGTCTGCTCGCCACCGTGGCCGGCTGCCTGGCGCTGCACCGCCTGGAAGTGATCTCCGCAGACGCCTCCGCCGTCGACGGCCGGGCCCTGGTCGAGTGCCGGGTGCAACCCCGCTACGGCCTCCCGCCGGACCCCGTCCCCCTCCGCGCCGACCTGCGCCGGGCGGTCGCCGGCGACGTGTCGGTCACCCAACGGTTGCGCGGTCGGGCGCTCGCCAGCCGTGGCGGCGGCGCGGCTCCCCGCGTGGTCTGGCATCGCGAGGCGGCCACCGACGCCGTACTGCTGGAACTGCGCGCCGCCGACGCCGCCGGGCTGCTCTACCGGGTCGCCTGTGCGCTCGACGAGGCCGGCGCCCTGGTCCGCGCGGCCCGCATCTCCACCCTCGGCGCCGACGTGGTGGACGCCTTCTACCTGGTCGGAGGCTGGCCCGACGACGCCACCCGGACCCGCCTGGAGGCCGCGGTCCTCGCCGCCGTCTGATCCACGGCGTCGTCTGATCGACGGTGCTGTCTGTCCGACGGTGCTGTTTGTCCGACGGTGCTGTTTGTCCGACGGTGCTGTCTGTCCGACGGTGCTGTCTGTCCGACGGTGCTGTCTGTCCGACGGTGCTGTCTGTCCGACGGTGCTGTCTGCCCGCTGCGACCTCGCGGCCCCTGCCACCCGAGTAATCGAACCGCGCAGCGAGGCATGCTGGCGGGCCCTCTCCAGAGCGTTATGACTCCAGGGCATATTTATACCTCTGAGTCATAACGCTCACCGAGCAGTCCGCCGCCAGCGGCGCTCTCGCCGAGGCCGGCCAGCGCTGCTGGCCGCTGGGCGTGGGGCCGCTGGCCGTGCGGCGGCGGGTACGCCCGGGGGCGTAGGCGCGGTGCCGCTCGTGGGCGCACGTCGAGGGGCGGCGGCGCGGGCAGAATGACGGCCATGCGACGAGATGGTCGGTGGCGGTGGCCGGAGCTGGCGGCGGATGCCGCGCTCGCCCTGCTGCTGCTCGGGTTCGGGCTGCTCGCCACCGGCCTGGCCGGTGACAACCAGCCGGGGTCGAGGCCGGTGGACGCCGCCAGCCGGGTACTGATCGCCATCGCCGCGCTCGCACTGCTGGTTCGGCGGCGGGCTCCGATCGCCACCCTCGCCGTGGTAACCGTGGCCACCTCGACGTACCTGGTGTTCGGCTATCCCTACGGGCCGATCCTGATCACGTTCCTGATCGCGGTGTACACCGTGGCGGTGCGGTCGCCGGTGCGCCCGGCGGCGCTCGCCACCGGTGGCGCGTTCGTCCTGTTGTTGGCGCATGTCTTCTTCGGCCGGGGACCGGCGCCGGGTTGGTCGGAAGTGCTGCCCGCATCGGCCTGGGCGGTCGTACCGTTCGCGGTGGGGGTGGTGGTGCGGGTGAGTCGTGAGGCGACCGCGCGTACCCGTGCCGAAGAGGCCCGCAGCCGCGCCGAACAGGCTCGACGGCAGGCCGACGAGGAACGGCTGCGAATCGCGCAGGAGGTGCATGACGTGGTGGGGCACGGGCTCGCCGCGATCAGCATGCAGGCGGAGATCGCCCTGCACCTGCTACCGAAGCGGCCGGAGCAGGCGGAGGTGGCCCTGACCGCGATCAGCCGGACCAGCCGGGAGGCGCTTGACGAGCTGCGGGTCACCCTGGGCGCGGTGCGGCGGGGAGCGGAGCGTGAACCCGTACCCGGCCTGGCCCGGCTCCCCGCGCTGCGCGACCGGCTCGCCGGAGCCGGCCTCGCGGTCGAGGTGCGCGTGGTCGGTGACCCCCGGGAGTTGCCGGCCGCGGTGGACCTGGCCGCGTACCGGGTGGTGCAGGAGGCGTTGACCAACGTGCTGCGGCACGCGGGGGTGGCGAGCGCGGAGGTGACCGTGGACTACCGCGCGGACGAGGTGACCGTCGAGGTCACCGACCGGGGGATGGGCGCCGGGCGCGCCGGGACAGCTTCGGCCGACGACGAGGGTGGGCACGGTCTGGCCGGGATGCGGGAGCGGGTCGCGGCGCTGGGTGGGCGGTTGGCCACCGGGCCGCGCGCCGACGGCGGCTTCCGGGTGTACGCCGGGCTGCCGGTGGAGCCGGCCGCGTGATCCGGGTGTTGGTCGCCGACGACCAGGACCTGGTCCGGCTCGGGCTGCGCGCGCTGGTGGAGAGCGAGGATGACCTGGCGTTGGCCGGCGAGGCGTCCGACGGGCTGCGGGCGGTCGAGCTGGCGCGTCGGGAACGGCCGGACGTGGTACTCATGGACATCCGGATGCCCGGTATCGACGGCATCGAGGCGACCCGCCGTATTGTCGCGGACCCCGACCTGACCGGTACGCGGGTGGTGGTGCTCACCACCTTCGAGCTGGACGAGTACGTGTTCGACGCGTTGCGGCACGGTGCGAGTGGTTTCCTCACCAAGGACACCCGCCCCGCCGAGCTGCTGCGGGCGATTCGGCTGGTCGCCGAGGGGGAGGCCCTGCTGTCGCCGTCGGTGACCCGTCGGGTGGTGCGGGAGTTCGCCACCCGGCCGTCCCGGGTGCTGCGTCCGCACCCCCGGCTGGACACGCTGACCGATCGGGAGCGGCAGGTCGTCGGCCTGGTCGGTGAGGGGTTGAACAACGAGGAGATCGCGGTCCGGCTGGTGGTCAGCCCGGCGACCGCGCGGACCCACGTCAGCCGGGCGATGGGCAAGTTGGGAGCCCGGGATCGGGCCCAGCTCGTCGTCTTCGCGTACCAGTCGGGGTTGGTGTCCGGGTGAGGGCCGGGCCGGGCGACAGCGGGTCCGCGCGGGGGCGGCTACCCTAGCGGTGGCCGGACTCCGCAGTGCCGGCCGCGTTGTGCCCGCCGGAACACTGACAAACGGGATGTTCGCGTGTTTGACACCTTGAGTGACCGCCTGTCCGGGATCTTCACCAAGCTCCGCGGCAAGGGACGGCTCACCGACGCCGACATCGACGCCACCGCGCGCGAGATCCGCCTCGCGCTGCTGGAGGCGGACGTCGCGCTGCCGGTGGTCAAGGGCTTCATCGCGGCCGTCAAGGAGCGCGCCCGCAGCGCCGAGGTCTCCCAGGCGCTGAACCCGGCCCAGCAGATCATCAAGATCGTCAACGAAGAGCTGATCAACGTGCTCGGCGGCGAGGGGCGACGGCTCCAGTTCGCCAAGCAGCCGCCCACGGTGATCATGCTGGCCGGTCTCCAGGGTTCCGGTAAGACGACCCTCGCCGGCAAGCTGGCCCGCTGGCTCAAGGGCCAGGGTCACCAGCCGCTGCTCGTCGCCGCCGACCTCCAGCGCCCCAACGCCGTCGGGCAGCTCCAGGTGCTCGGTGGCCGGGCCGGCGTCGAGGTGTACGCCCCGGAGCCCGGCAACGGCACCGGCGACCCGGTGCAGGTGGCCCGCGCGTCGATTGAGCACGCGAAGCGGGCAGCCCGCGACATCGTCATCGTCGACACCGCCGGCCGGCTCGGCATCGACGCCGAGATGATGCAGCAGGCCGCCGACATCCGCGACGCCGTGCAGCCGGACGAGGTCATCTTCGTCATCGACGCGATGGTCGGTCAGGACGCGGTCCGCACCGCGGAGGCGTTCCGCGACGGCGTGGGCATCACCGGTGTGGTGCTCTCCAAGCTCGACGGCGATGCCCGTGGTGGTGCCGCGCTGTCGGTCCGCGAGGTCACCGGGCAGCCGATCCTGTTCGCCTCCACCGGTGAGAAGCTGGAGGACTTCGACGTCTTCCACCCCGACCGGATGGCCAGCCGGATCCTCGGCATGGGCGACGTCCTCACTCTGATCGAGCAGGCCGAGCAGGCCTTCGACTCCGATCAGAAGGAGAAGATGACCGCCAAGCTGATGGGCGGGGAGCAGTTCACCCTGGACGACTTCCTCGACCAGCTCATCGCGGTGCGGCGGATGGGCCCGATCGCCAACGTGCTGGCCATGATGCCGGGCATGGGGCAGATGAAGGACCAGCTCTCCGAGCTGGACGACAGTCACTTCGACCGGGTCACCGCGATCATCCGGTCGATGACCCCGGGTGAGCGGACCAACCCGAAGATCATCAACGGTTCCCGCCGGGCGCGCATCGCCAACGGTTCCGGGGTCACCGTGATGGACGTCAACCAGCTGCTCAACCGCTTCGCCGACGCGCAGAAGATGATGAAGCAGATGGGCGGCATGATGGGCCTGCCCGGCGGTGGCCGCCGCAAGGCGACCAAGTCGCCGAAGAACAAGCGCAAGGGCACCAAGGGCGGCGGTCGCCCGCGTACCGGCGCTGGGGCCGGCATCCCGGGCGGCTTCCCGGGTGGCATGCCGCAGCTCCCGCCGGGAATGGACCCCAACGACCTCGCTGGCGGCCAGGGCCTGCCGCCCGGCTTCAAGCTCCCGAAGATCGACTTCAACAAGCTCGGCAAGGGTGGCGACAACCGTCCCCGCTGACGGGTGACGTCGATGACGGCGGGCGACGATTCGATCGGGTAGGACTGTGCGCATGGCTCTTCATGTGCGCGGTGTGGTACTCCCCGACGACGAGGTTCGGGATCTCTGGCTGGTCGGCGACCGGGTGACCTTCACGCCGGTGCCCGGTGCGCAGACCGTCGTCGACGGCGGCTTCGTGCTGCCCGGGCTGGTCGACGCGCACTGCCACATCGGCATCGCCCGAGGTGGCGCCCCGATCACCTCGCTCGACCAGGCCCGCTCGCTGGCCCACATCGACCGGGAGGCCGGCGTGCTGGCCATCCGGGACGCCGGCTCGCCGTACCCGTACCCGGAACTCGACGACGAGCCGGACCTGCCGCGCCTGGCCCGCGCGGGCCAGCATGTCGCCCCGCCGAAGCGCTACCTGCGCGACATCGGCGTGGAGGTCGACGCCACCGAGGTGACCGCGACGGTGGCCGCGCAGGCGCGGGCCGGCAACGGCTGGGTCAAGCTGGTCGGCGACTGGATCGACCGGGGCGTGGGTGACCTGGCGCCGGCCTGGGACGCGGACACCCTCACCGCCGCCGTGCGCGCCGCACATGACGCCGGGGTACGCGCCGCGGTGCACACCTTCTCCGAGTCAGCTGTCGAGATCATGGTGCGGGCCGGCGTCGACTCGGTGGAGCACGGCACCGGGCTGAGCCTCGACCTGATCGACGAGATGGCCCGCCAGGGCACCGCGCTGGTCCCCACAATGATCAACATTGCCACCTTCGGAGGCATCGCCGAGCAGGCGCGGGGCAAATTCCCGGGGTACGCCGACCACATGCTCGCCCTGCGCGACGGCTTCCCCGAGGTGGTCCGCGCCGCGCACGAGGCGGGCGTGCCGATCTACGTGGGCACCGACGCCGGCGGCGGCATCGACCACGGGCTGGCCGCCGAGGAGATGCTGCTGCTGCACGAGCGGGCCGGGATGGCACCCATCGACGTACTCGCCGCCGCCTCCTGGGGCGCCCGCGCCTGGCTCGGCTTCCCCGGCCTGGTCGAAGGCGGCCTCGCCGACCTGACCGTCTACCCCGAGGACCCCCGTGCCGACCTGCGCGTCGTACGCGCCCCGGCCCGCACGATCCTCCGCGGCCGCGTCATCCGCTGAGGTCGTACGCGCCTCGGCCCGCACGATCCTCCGCGGCCTCGTCATCCGCTGACCCGCAAGCCCGCCCCGCGCTCCCGGCGCCGCGCGAGGCAGCCCGTGTCGCAGCGGGCAGCCCTGCGCCGCGCCGGGCTTGCCCCGTCTCGCTCCGCCCCGCAAGATCGCGCTCGAACCAGGATGTAGTGGCCTCGGACTTCTTGGGAAGCCACTACATCCAGGATCGAGCGCGATCCTGGCGTACAACGAGATCAACGACGGAGATCCAGCAGCAACATCAGGGATGTTGCTGCCTCCCGCCCGCCACAGGCAGCAATATCCGTGAAGTTGCTCGGATCTTGGGGGCGTGGCGGCGTGGCGCGTGGCGCGTGGCGCGTGGCGCGTCGGGCGTGGCGCGTGGCGCGTCGGGCGTGGCGCGTGGCGCGTGGCGGCGTGGCGCTTCGGGCGCGGCGCGTGGGCGTCGGGCGTGGCCCGTGGCGCGTGGTGTGAGAGCTGTGGGGCCTGGGGGGCGGGGTGTGCGGCGGGGCGCGGGGCGTGCCGTCGGGAGCCGGGGGTGGGACGTGAGGTTCGGCGTGGGGTGCGGGTGCGGGTTTAGCGGGGCGGGCGGGCGGCGGCCATGAAGAGGCGGACGGCGAGGTCGGCGAGGGCCGTCGCGGTCTGCTCGATCGGTTGCCGGGGGAGCACGATGTGGCTGACCACCAGGCGGACGATGGTGTCGGCGGCGAAGGCCAGCGCGGGTTGGTCCGCTCCCGGTAGGTGATCGTCGGCCCAGTCGATCAGCGCGCCGGACGCCTCGGTGAGCACCACCTCGGCGCGGGTGGTGAGGTACGGCAGTAGTTCGTCAGATCCGCCCCGGGCGCTGGTCAGGATCGCCTTTACCAGCGGGTTGTCCGCCGCGGTGGCGAGCGTATGCGCGATGGCGGCGTACGCGCCGGCGCGCACGTCGGAGCCGTGTGCGAGCAGCGCGTCGCGAACGTCGCCGACGAACCGGTCCACCTCGGCTCGGGCGAGCGCCTCGGCCAGGCCCGCCTTGCTGCCGAACTCGTTGTAGACGGTCTGCCGGCTCACCCCGGCCGTGGCGGCCACCCCGCCCATCCGGACCGCGTCCCAGCCTGCGGCGATGGTCCGTGCGCGGGCGGCGTCCACGATCGTGTTTCGCAGCCGCTGGCGAGAGGAGTCCGTCGATGTAGCCATGGTGGTCGAATTCTACGGGCGTACCCGCGACCCGCCCAGCGCCGCTCAGCGCGTCGGCAAGGCACGGGCGTGGAGCGGCCCGGCGTGGCGTGGCGACTCCCGGGCGCGGTGTCCGCCCGCGCGGCGCATAGGATGTGCGGTCATGGCACGCGTGCTCACTCCCCGTGCGGAGGATTTCCCCCGCTGGTACCAGGACCTGATCGCCAAGGCGAAGCTGGCCGACAACGGCCCGGTGCGCGGCACCATGGTCATCCGACCGGCCGGCTACGCCATCTGGGAGCGTATGCAGGCTGAGATGGACGCTCGGATCAAGGCGGCGGGTGCGGAGAACGCGTACTTCCCGCTGTTCATCCCCGAGAGCTACCTCAAGCGGGAGGCGCAGCACGTCGAGGGTTTCTCGCCGGAGTTGGCGGTCGTCACCCACGGTGGCGGCAAGCCCCTGGCCGAGCCGGTGGTGGTGCGTCCGACCAGCGAGACGGTCATCGGTGAGTTCATGGCCAAGTGGATCGACTCGTACCGGGACCTGCCGCTGCTGCTCAACCAGTGGGCGAACGTGGTCCGGTGGGAGCTTCGCCCGCGAATCTTCCTGCGGACCAGCGAGTTCCTCTGGCAGGAGGGGCACACCGCGCACGCCACCCGGGAGGACGCCCGGGCGTACGCGCGGCGGATCCTGCACGAGGCGTACGAGGACCTGATGGTCAACGTGATCGGCATTCCGGTGGTGGTCGGCCTGAAGACGGCGCGCGAGCGGTTCGCCGGGGCGACGGCCACGTACACCTGCGAAGGCATGATGGGCGACGGCAAGGCGTTGCAGCTGGGCACCAGCCACGAGCTGGGTCAGAACTTCGCCAAGGCGTTCGACATCAGCTACTCCGCGAAGGAGGGCGGCCGGGAGCACGCCTGGACGACCTCCTGGGGCACGTCGACCCGGATGCTCGGTGGCCTGATCATGGCCCACGGCGACGACAACGGCCTGCGCGTGCCGCCGCGGCTCGCCCCCATCCAGGCGTACGTCATGATCGTCAAGGATGGCGAGGGCGTCGCGGAGGCGGCGGCCAAGCTGCGCGACGGGCTGCGCGACGCCGGTATCCGGGTCGCGCTCGACGACCGGACCGACACCCCGTTCGGCCGCCGGGCCGTCGACGCCGAGCTGCGTGGCTATCCGGTACGTGTCGAGGTCGGCCCCCGTGACCTGGCTGCCGGTAACGCCGTGGTGGTGCGCCGCACCGACGGGTCGAAGACCCCGACGGCGGTGGCCGACGTGGTCGCCGCAGTGCTGGGCGCCCTGGAGACCGACCAGCAGGTGCTGCACGACCAGGCGCTGGCCAACCGCGAGTCGCGCACGGTGGAGGTGGCCACCCTGGCGGAGGCGATCGAGGCCGCCGCGACGGGCTGGGCGCGGGTGCCGTGGTCGGCGGTCGGCGTGGCCGGCGAGGCCGAGGCGAACGGGCAGGGCGTCACGGTGCGCTGCCTGCTGCGCGCGGACGGCTCGGTGCCGGACTCCGAGGACGAGCCCGACCTGATCGCCATCCTCGCCCGCGCCTACTGAGGTGCGGCCGGGCAACCCGGTCGACCGGTTCGCGCCGGGTCGGCTGATCGTGCACCGAAACGTGCGGCGGGGCCGGATCGGGTGGGTTCGGCCGGGGCGGGTGGTTCTCGACGACGAGCGAGGGCTTCTGCTCTGGATCGCCCGGGACTCGCCGGTGGCTCATGAGGTCAACGAGGCGGGTCTGACCATGCGGGCGCTGCCGTTCGCCGACTGGGTCACACCGACGTACCGGCTGGCGCAGGGCCGTTGGAACGGCCCGCCGCTGCTGAAGTTCCTGCCCACCGGGGCGGCGCACTCGGTCTGGTGGTTCCGGGACGAGCGGGGTCGGTTCGCCCACTGGTACGTCAACCTGGAGGAGCCCGGGGTCCGCTGGGACGACGGCCCGGTGGCCGGCGTCGACGTGGTCGACCAGGACCTGGACGTGGTGGTGCGACCGGACCGCAGCTGGTACTGGAAGGACGAGGACGAGTTCGTCGAGCGGCTCGCCTTCCCGGACGACTACTGGGTGGCCGACGAGAAGGCGGTGCGCGTCGAGGGGGAGCGGGTGATCGCCCTCGCCGAGGCCGGGGAGTTCCCGTTCGACGGCACCTGGTGCGACTTCGCCCCTCCGCCAGAGTGGGGCGTACCGGACGAACTGCCGCCGGGATGGGACCGCCCGCCGGTGCGCTGAACAGTGTTCCGGATCACCGGTGACGCGGTGTCCGGGTCCGATGCGGGAGATCGGCATCGGATCTGGCAGAATGGGTCGCTGGTATCCGGCGCGCGTCCGGCGCCCTCTAACCCGGGCACGTCGCCAGTCCACCGAGTAGTCTCCGGCCCAACCCCACTGTGCCGTCGGCGCTCACCCATGCACACCGCCCGTACGGGCCGGTGAGATCGCAACAGGAGCGAAACAACTGTGGCCGTAAAGATCCGGCTCCTGCGGATGGGCAAGATCCGCAACCCGCAGTACCGCATCGTCATCGCCGACTCGCGCACCAAGCGTGACGGCCGGGCGATCGAGTTCGTCGGGGTGTACCAGCCGAAGGAGGACCCTTCGGTCATCGAGGTCAAGTCGGAGCGCGTCCAGTACTGGCTGTCCGTCGGCGCTCAGCCGAGCGAGGCGGTGCAGCGGCTGCTGGAGCTGACCGGTGACTGGCAGAAGTACAAGGGCCTGCCGGCCCCGCCGCCGCTGAAGGTCGCCCCCGAGCGGGCCGACCGCAAGGCGGCGTACGAGGCTGAGGCGAAGGCCGCCGCCGGGCTCGCCCCGGAGACCCCGGCCAAGCCGGCCAAGAAGGCCGCCAAGGCTGCCGAGGCTCCGAAGGCTGAGGCTCCGGCCGAGGCGCCGAAGACTGAGGCTCCGGCCGAGGCCCCGGCCGCTGCCGACGCCGGTGAGCAGGCCTGACATGCCACTGCGTCCGGCGTTGGAGCACCTGGTCAAGGGCATCGTCGACCACCCGGATGACGTCCGGGTGCGGATGGTCGATTCCCGTCGGGGCAAGCGGCTCGAGGTCCGCGTGCACCCCGAGGACCTCGGCACGGTGATCGGACGGTCCGGTCGGACCGCCAAGGCGCTGCGCCAGGTGATCGGCTCCATCGGCGGGCGCGGGGTTCGCGTCGACATCGTCGACTCGTACTGATGCAGCTCGTCGTCGGCAGGATCGGCAAGCCGCACGGTGTCCGCGGTGAGGTCACCGTGGAAGTGCGGACCGACGAACCCGAGGCACGGTTCGCCCCCGGCACGGTGCTGCGCACCGAGCCGGGGGCGACGCCCCCGCCAGCGCGCAGCACCGTGCCGCGCACCGAGCCGGGGGCGACGCCTCCTCCATCCACCGATGAGCCTGGCGTGCCGTTCCGGGTGCCGGCGGAGCTGACCATCGAGGATGCCCGCTTCCACCAGGGCCGGATGCTCGTCGCGTTCGACGGCATCCTGGACCGCGACACCGCCGAGGCGCTGCGCGGGACCCTGCTCGTGGTCGACAGCGCCGACGTGGCCCCGCCGGACGACCCGGAGGAGTTCCACGACCACCAGCTGGTCGGGTTGGCAGTGGTGACCCCGGCCGGCGAACGCCTGGGCGAGGTCGCCCGCATCGACCACGCGCCCTCGTCCGACCTGCTGGTGCTGCGGCGCCCCGAGGGGCGTACCGCGTTGATCCCGTTCGTCCGGGCGATCGTCCCGGAGGTCGACCTGGCCGGCGGACGTGTGATCGTCGACCCGCCAGCCGGACTGCTCGACCTTTAGGGCCACCCCGCATGCGCGTCGACGTCGTGTCGATCTTTCCGGAGTACTTCGCCCCGCTGGACCTGTCGCTGATCGGACGGGCGCGGGCCAACGGCGTACTCCAGCTCGCCGTGCACGACCTGCGGACCTGGACCCACGACGTGCACCGCACGGTCGACGACACCCCCTACGGCGGTGGGCCGGGAATGGTGATGCGCCCGGAGCCGTGGGGTGAGGCACTGGACGCCCTGGCGCCGGCCGAGGCCCCGCCGCCCCGGCTGCTGGTGCCGTCGCCGGCCGGTGCCCCGTTCACCCAGGCCATGGCGTACGAGTTGGCGGCCGAGCCGCATCTGCTCTTCGCCTGCGGCCGGTACGAGGGGATCGACCAGCGGGTCCTGACCCACGCGGCCACCCGGATGCCGGTCACCGAGGTCTCGCTCGGTGACTACGTGCTCTTCGGCGGCGAGGTCGCGGTCCTGGTGATGCTGGAGGCGATCACCCGACTGCTGCCGGGCGTGCTGGGCAACGCCGGCTCGCTGGACGAGGAGTCGCACGCGCACGGGCTGCTGGAGGCGCCGATCTACACCAAGCCGCCGAGCTGGCGCGGGCATGACGTGCCGGAGGTGCTCCGCTCCGGCGACCACGGCAAGATCGCCCGCTGGCGGCGCGAGGAGGGTCTGCTGCGGACCGCCGCCCGCCGCCCGGACCTGCTGGCCGCGCTGCCCGCCGATCGGCTCGACAAACGGGACATCGCGGCCCTGGACCAGGCCGGATTTCAGCCTCCGCCGGGGGATGTGGCAAAGTAGGGGGGTTGCCGCATCCGTCCGCGCCCGCGGTCGGATACGAGGATCCCCGACCGGGGTCGGCTCGCCGATCATCACCCGGGAATCAGAATCACCCACCCGCGCACCGAGTGACGGTGCGCCGTGAGCCTTACGAGGACGCAGCGATGAACATCCTGGACGCCCTTGACGCCCAGTCGAAGCGGACCGACCTTCCCGACTTCCGGGCCGGTGACACCGTCAAGGTGCACGCCCGCGTCGTCGAGGGCAACCGGTCCCGTGTCCAGATCTTCCAGGGCGTCGTGATCCGCCGCCAGGGTGACGGTCTGCGCGAGACCTTCTCGGTCCGCAAGGTCAGCTTCGGTGTCGGTGTCGAGCGGACCTACCCGCTCAACGGTCCGGGCATCGACCGGATCGAGATCGTGACCCGCGGTGACGTGCGTCGCGCCAAGCTCTACTACCTGCGCGAGCTGCGCGGCAAGAAGGCCAAGATCAAGGAGAAGCGGGAGAAGCAGCCCAGCTGACTTCCCGCTCGCCACGCCGCCCGAGCTGCGCGTATGCCGTACCGACCAGAGCGCACTACCCTGGTCGTACGGGCGCAGCCAGGCGGCGGTCCCGCCCAGGTGGCGGGCAGCTGTCCACTACCGCCCGTGGAGCCTCGACGAGGCTCCCGGGCGGTGGTGTTTCTGCGGACCGGGGAGTGGCGTGGTGCAGACGCTTGACGAGGACGGCACCGTCGATCCGTGGCGCCGACGGGCTCGCCGCGCCCGCCGGCAGATGCCCCTCTGGCAGGAGTTGCCGCTGCTGCTGGTGGTCGCGTTCTGCCTCGCGGTGTTGATCCGCACCTTCCTGCTCCAGGCGTTCTTCATCCCGTCCGGCTCGATGGAGGACACCCTCCTCATCGGTGACCGGGTGCTGGTCAACAAGGTCGTCTACGACGTGCGTGACCCGCTGCGCGGCGAGGTGGTGGTCTTCCGGGGCACCGACCGCTGGGCGCCGCAGGTCGACGAGCAGCCGAAGCCCGGCGTCGCCGGCCGGCTCGCCCGCACCGTCGGCGATCTGGTCGGGGTGAGCCGCCCCGGCGAGAAGGACTTCATCAAGCGGGTGATCGGTCTTCCCGGCGACCGGGTCAAGTGCTGCGACAGTCAGGGGCGGGTGACCGTCAACGGCACGCCGCTCAACGAGCCGTACGTCCTGCGGGACTCACCGCTGGACCTGCCGCCCAACCCGTCGGAGTGTCGCTCCCGGCGCTTCGACGAGGTCGTCGTGCCACCCGGTCAGATCTTCGTGATGGGCGACCACCGGGAGGTCTCCCAGGACGCGCGTTGCCAGGGGCCGGTGCCGATCGACAATGTGGTCGGACGCGCCTTCATGGTGGTCTGGCCCTCGTCGCGCTGGAGCGCGTTGTCGGTGCCCGCGACGTTCGAGGACGTGTCCGCGCCGGCCACGGCCTCCTCCGGGCAGCCCCCGGTGCGGCCGACTCCGCAGGGCGGTGTGCTGCTGATCCTTCCGTTGCTGGCGGCACTCGGTGGTTCCCGCGCGTTCCGGACGGTGCCGTCCAGCCGGGCAACGTAGGCTCCTTGGCGTGATTGACGAGCAGACCGACAAGCCGCGCAGCTCCTTCTGGAAGGAGCTGCCGATCCTGCTGGGTGTGGCGATCCTGGTCGCGGTGCTGGTCCGCGCCTTCGTGCTGCAGACCTTCTTCATCCCCTCCCCGTCCATGGAAAACACCCTCATGATCGATGACCGGGTGCTGGTCAACAAGCTGGTCTACGATTTCCGGTCACCGCATCGCGGCGAGGTGATCGTGTTCAAGGCTCCGACCGAGTGGAGCGGTAACCCCGACGGTGAGGACTTCATCAAGCGGGTGATCGGCATCCCCGGCGACCACGTGGTCTGCTGCGACCCGGAAGAGCGGTTGATGATCAACGGCAAGTCGCTCGACGAGCCGTACATCTTCTCGCGCGACGGGATCCGCGACAAGCCGGCCGACCAGGAGTTCGACATCACCGTGCCGGAGGGTCGGCTGTGGGTGATGGGCGACCACCGCTCCGCCTCCGGTGACTCCCTGGAGCACTGGCAGCAGTCCGGGCAGAACATCACCGAGGCCACCATTCCCGAGAAGGACGTGGTCGGGCGGGCGTTCACCGTCTTCTGGCCGGTCAACCGGGCCACCTGGCTCACCGTGCCAGATGGGTTCGACGGCATTCCCAAGCCGTAGACCGCCGGGGCGTGGGCGATCCGGCGTCGGTCTGGCAGGCTGGTGCGGTGACCGTGAGCGCGAGGAGTGAGGGTGCGAGCCCGGCAGTCGCGGACAGTGGCGACCGTGTTTACACCCCGCGACGCGCGGCCCGCGTGCTGCTCGTCGACGCGGCCGGCCGGGTTCTGCTGTTCGAGGGCTTCGACCCGGCTCGACCCGGGCACCGCTACTGGTTCACCCCGGGCGGTGGGCTCGATCCGCTGGAGTCCCCGGCGGCGGGCGCGGCCCGAGAGCTGGCCGAGGAGACCGGCCTGCGGCTCGACCCGGCCGCGTTGGGCGAGCCGGTCTGGTCCGACGCGACCGAGTTCTCGTTCGACGGCACCTGGTACCGCCAGGAGCAGGATTTCTTCCTCTTCCGGGTGGACTCCTGGCGGGTGGACACCACGGGCTTCAACGACATCGAGCGGCGCAGCATCGCCGATCACCGGTGGTGGCCTCCCGACGAGTTGGCGGCCAGCGGTGACCGGTTCTACCCTGCTGAGTTGCCCGCCCTGCTGACCCGGCTGGGGCAGTCGACCGCCGCCGGTCAGGAGGAGACGTCGTGCTGACCCCGCCGCGTACCGTGGTGCGCCGCGAAGCCGGCCTGTACGCCCTGGAACGGGCGTTGCAGCGGCGTGGCTTCCTGCACGTGGCCGGCGCCGACGAGGCGGGCCGAGGGGCCTGCGCCGGTCCGCTGGTGGCCGCCGCGGCGGTGCTGCCCGAGGGGCGGCGCGGCGAGATCGACGGGCTGGCCGACTCGAAACTGCTCACCCCGGCCAGCCGGGAACGGGTGTACGCGGAGGTCGTGGACCGCGCGCTCGCGTACGCCGTGGTGGTCATCCCGGCCGAGGAGGTCGACGCCCGGGGTCTGCACGTGTGCAACCTGGCCGCGATGCGCCGGGCGCTCGCCTCGCTCACCACCCGCCCGGAGTACGTGCTGACCGACGGCTTCGGCGTGGACGGCCTGGGGGTGCCCGGGCTGGCGGTGTGGAAGGGCGACCGGGTGGCCGCGTGTGTGGCGGCGGCCAGTGTGCTCGCCAAGGTCACCCGGGATCGGCTCATGGTGGAGCTTGACGAGGTGTTCCCGGCGTACGGCTTCGCCGAGCACAAGGGCTACATCACCCCGGAGCACTCGGCGGCGCTGCGGGAGCACGGGCCGTGCCGGGAGCACCGGTTCTCGTACATCAATGTCGCCGCGGTCTCCGGCCGCGACGGCCGGCCGCCGCGCGCCCGACGGCCCGGCGGCCACGGCCCGGACGAGCCGATGGAGCGCTCCTGGGCGTCAGGGGGTACCGTCGGCGTGGCGTTGGGCGAGCAGCCTCGGCCTCCGACGCCGGTGGGGGAAGATGTGGCCATGGAAGGCGGAGTGCGATGAGCGCGGAAGATCTCGAGAAGTACGAGACCGAGATGGAGCTGCAGCTCTACCGGGAGTACCGCGACATTGTCCGCCAATTCTCCTACGTGGTGGAGACGGAACGCCGGTTCTACCTGGCCAACCAGGTCGACCTGCACGTGCGCAACTCCGACGGCGAGGTCTACTTCGAGGTCGAGATGCACGACGCCTGGGTGTGGGACATGTACCGTCCTGCCCGCTTCGTGAAGAACGTCCGAGTGATGACCTTCAAGGACGTCAACGTCGAGGAGCTGGAAAAGCCGGACATCTCGCTGCCCGCCGACTCCGGCTTCGGCGGCTGAGCGCGCCCAGCGTCGGCGGCTGAGCGCACCCGAACCGCCGGGCCGCGCCACGGGCCCCCCACCCGTGGCGTGACATTCGCCGGTCACTCGGCCGGCACCACGACCTCGACCCGCTGCACCAGGTTGTTCGCGAAGCCGCCACGGTTCCACGGTTGCTCGACCGGCTGGGTCCGCCCGGACGCGTCGGTCGCCCGCGCGCCGAGGACATATCGGCCGGGCGTGGCGACCCACTCGTGCCGCCAGCGTCGCCAGGCGAAATCCCCCGTGTCCGCGGGGTCCAACTCGGCCGGTGTCCAGCTCTCCCCGCCGTCGGTGGTCACCTCCACGGCGACGACCGGCGCGTGCCCGGACCAGGCCCGGCCGTCCAGGGTGCACGGGCCGGGCCGCAGCACCCGGCGGCGGGACATGAAGTCGGGAAAACCGGGCGGGCGCACCAGCGCGCGCGGCTCGATCCGCGTCACCGGCACGCCCGGGTCGTCGGCGTCCTGGCGCACCCGGTAGGCCACCGCGTTCTGGTAACCCTCGAACGGCTCGGTCCGCAGCTCGATGGAGTGCAGCCACTTCACGTGCGCCATGCCGTACCAGCCCGGCACGATCAGCCGCAGCGGTGCGCCGTGCTGCGGCAGCAGGGGAGCGCCGTTCATCTCGTACGCCAGCAGCACCTCCTCGCGCAGCGCGTCGGCGACCGGGAGTGCCCGCTGGTAGTCCTGCTCGACCCCGCGCTCGACGCCGTGATCGGCACCGGTGAAGACCACGTCGACGGCGTCCGCGTCGATGCCCGCCTCGCGCAGCAGTGGAGCGAGAGGCGTCCCGGTCCACTCCGCGTTGCCGACCGCCTCGACCAGCCACGGCTGGCTGACCGGCCGGGGGTGCAGCAGGGCCCGCCCGTTGCCGGCGCACTCCAGGGTCACCTGCCGGGTGACCCGCGGCCGATCCCGCAGGTCGGCGAGGGTGAGCGACAGCGGTCGGTCCACCGCGCCACCGATGGTCAGCGTGTGCGTCGCCGCGTCGAGCTCCGGGATGTCGTAGTGAATCAGCAGGTAGTGCAGCCCGGCCGGGGTGACGTCGTAGCGCAGCGCCTCCAACGGGATGCCGTGGTTGCGGGCCGCGAGCTGCAACTCCTCGGCGCTGATCGCCTCGTCCGGCTCCGCCAGCCGGGACGGGCCGCTCGCGTCGGCCAGCGTGGGCGGCCGGTCGTCGACAGTGGTCATGCAGGGCCTCCCCGGTCCAGGTGGCGGCACCCGCCGCACGCGGCCCAGCCTAGGCCCTCCGTGCCGGCCGAGAACGACCCGGAGCACCGCTGGGTGGGGCCGACCAGGAGGAAGGCGAAACTGGGGCGGTCCGGTCGGCCTCGATGCTGGCGGATGAGGAATTCGATGCTGGCGGATGGGGAATTCCGGCGGTTCGTCGCCGGACATAGCAGATCATCGAGGCTGCCGGGTGGTCGTCCACAGCGCCGTCGGTTGTCCACAGCCGGGTCGGCCGGGCTGGCGGACGACCCGGGCTCGGCCGGAGGCTGCCGTCATGCGACCGCCACCCGTCGGCTCGATCGGCCGGACCCTGCTGCTCTGCGCCGCCCTTCCCCTCGCACTGACCGTCCAGCTCTGCGGGCTGGCCGTGCTGATCGCGGCGATGCCCGGCCAACCACCGACGCCGATCGTGCCGGTCGCCGTCCTGGCGGCGCCGGTCGCGGACCCGGCGCCCGCCGGGCGGTTCCGCTGGCCTCTCGACGGCTCACCTCGACCGGTACGCCGCTTCGACCCACCGCCCCGGCCGTGGCTGGCCGGGCACCGGGGCGTCGACCTGGCGGCCCCGGCGGGAGCGGTGGTCCGCAGCGCGGGGCCGGGCACCGTGCTCTTCGCGGGTCTGGTGGCCGGGCGACCGGTGGTCACCGTGGGCCACGCCGACGGGCTGCGGACCACCCACGAGCCGGTCCAACCCGCCGTACGCGTCGGCCAGCCGGTCGGCACCGGCGCGCCGCTGGGCGAGTTGCTGCCGGGCCATCCGGGTTGTCCGGCCGAGGCCTGCCTGCACTGGGGGCTGCGCCGGGGCGAGGAGTATCTCGACCCGCTGGCCCTGCTCGGCCTCGGCCCGGTGCGCCTGCTTCCGGTCCGTCCGGTCAGCGCTGGGCGAGCAGAGCCGGCAGCCGCGCGGCCAGCCGTTCGTACTCGCCGGCGGCGTTGTAGACCTGGCCGGTGAGCCGTAGCCACCCCCGGCCGTTCCAGCTCATCACGGCCACCTCGGTGGCGAGCCGCTCACCGATCCGCGTCTGCAATGCCCGCGCGGCGTCGATCGTGGTGCCCACACCGGCGGGCAGCGGGATGATGCGCAGCGACACCTCCGGCCCGCCGGGGTCGGGCAGGTCGGCGGGGGGCACCCCCAGGGCGTCCCCCACCACCCGCTGGCCGTACGCGGCGAGCGCGGCGTTGTGCGCCCGCACCCGGTCCACGCCGAGACTGCGCATCGTGAACAGACCCGCCGGTGCGGCCAGCCAGGGCGTGTAGTCGAGAGTCGCCTGCCATTCGATCCGGGCCGGAAAGCCGGCGTCCTGCTCCCAGGACACCACCAGCGGCTCGATCCGGTCCCGCCACTGCGGCGCCACCGCCAGCAGGGCGGTCCCGCGTGGGGCGTACGCCCACTTGTGCAGGTTGCCCACCCAGAAGTCCGCGCCGATGCCGGTCACCGGAGTGGACAGCATGCCCGGGGCGTGCGCGGCGTCCACCAGGACCGGCACGCCGTGTTCCCGGGCCGCCCCGACGATGGCCGCGATCGGGAACAGCCTGGCGGTGGCCGAGGTGAGCTGGTCGACGACGAGCAGTTTGGTCCGCCCGGGTCGCAGGCCCGCCCGAACGGTCTGCACGATCTCCTCGTCGCCGGCGGCCAGCGGGATCGGCAGGACCCGGCTGACCGCGCCGGTGCGGCGGCACTCGCGCTGGATGCTCAGGCTGACCGCCCCGTACCCGTGGTCGGTGCTCAGCACCTCGTCGCCGGCTCGCAGGCCCACCGACTGGAGCACCACGGCGACGCCCGTGGTGGTGTTGCCCACCAGGGCGCTGCCGTCCGGGTCGGCGCCCAGAAACCCGGCGAGGTGCCGGCGGGTGTGAGCGATCCGGTCCACCAGCCCCTGGGTGAAGAAGCGCAGCGGGTTGCCCTCCATCTCGTCGCGCAACCGCTGCTGGGCGCGCTGGACGCCGATCGGCACCGCGCCGAACGACCCGTGGTTGAGGTGGCTGACCGCCGGGTCCAGGGAGAAGAGCAGGCGGGCGCCCGGGATCGGCTCGGGGGGCTGCGGGACGCTCACGTGATGATCGTAACGGTCGGGCTCGCGTGCCTCCGGCCCTCGATCAGGCGGGTGGGAGCGCCCTCTGCGCCCTCTGCCTTCCGTCAGGCGCGTGGGTGTGCCTGCCGGTACGCGGCGCGCAGCCGTTCGACCGACACGTGGGTGTAGATCTGCGTGCTCGCCAGCGACGAGTGACCGAGCAGTTCCTGCACGGCGCGCAGATCCGCACCCCCCTCCAGCAGGTGGGTGGCCGCGGAGTGGCGCAGACCGTGCGGACTGGTGCGGGGTAGCCCGGCGCTCTCGGCGTACGCCCCGACGATCTGCCGCGCGGTCGTCGGGTTGAGTCGACCGCCCCGGGCGCCCAGCAGCAGCGCGTCGCCGGAGCGGGCGCCCACCATCGCCGGGCGGCCCCGGCGCAGCCAGTCGTCCAACGCGCGCTGGGCGGGCACCCCGTACGGCACCGAGCGTTCCCGTCCGCCCTTGCCGAACACCCGGATCACCCGCCGACCGTGGTCGACGTCGCCGACGTCCAAGCCGCACGCCTCGCTGACCCGTACGCCGGTGGCGTAGAGCAGCTCCAACAACACCCGGTCCCGCAGCGGCACCGCCTCGGCTCCTCCCGGTGCGCCCTGCGCCGGCCCGGCCGCCGTGTCCATGTGTGCCGGGTCCGTGCGTGCTGCGTCTGTGCGTGGCGGGTCCGTGCGTGCTGCGTCTGTGCGTGGCGGGTCCGTGCGTGCTGCGTCTGTGCGTGCGGGGTCCGGGCGTGGCGGGTTGGTGGACGGCGACTGCCGGGACGGCGCCTCCACCAGGGCGGCGGCCTGGTCGGCGCGCAGCACGGTGGGCAACTCCCGATGCGCGCGGGGACTGGCCAACGCGGCGCCGACGTCGGCGGGGAGCAGCCCGGCCCGGTGCGCCCAGGCGCTGAACGCCCGCGCCGACGCCGCCCGGCGGGCCAATGAGGTGCGCGCCGCACCGGTGGTGCGCTGGCGCGCCAGCCAACTGCGCAGCACCGACAGGTCCAGCTCGGCGAGGTCGTCGCAGCCCATCCGGACGGCGTGGTCGAGCAGCGAGACGAGATCGGTGACGTACGCGCGGACGGTGTGCGCCGACCGGTTGCGAACCCGGGACAGGTGCTCGGCGAAGTCGTCGACCGCGTCCCGCAGCGTCGGCGGCAGGGCCTGGTGCATGGCCCGGGTGCCCCGGTCGGGTCGACTCATCGTGGTCGCCCCGTTGTGCCGGCCGGTCCAACGGCCCAGGCACCTTGACTCACAGCTGGCACGGCACCAGCGTACGGCCGATCGCCGTGCCCGACCGGACACGATGACGCGGGTACGGGCCCTGCTACCGGCGGTTGGTCCTCTTGATGAGGAATACCACCAGGCCGGCGACGAGCACGGCGGACGCGACGAGACAGCACAGTGCGGCGATGTGCCACGGTCTGATTGCACCCATGAACGCGGACCGTACCGGTAGGAGCGGCAGCTCGATGCCCCGCGCAGGCTCGCCTCAGACCGGCCCGGACGTCTCCGCCGCCACGACTCGTTTCGCCTTGGCGGGCGGAGCGAGCGCGTAGCCGTCGTCGCGACGGACCACCATGGACAACTCCTCCAGCAGCGACAGCTTGCGCAACGCGGTCCGTACGTCGACCCGGGCGCGGGCGGAGAGCCGGTCCACGCCCATCGCGCCTCGGCGGGGCAGCGCCTCCAGCAGGGACCGCGCGTCGTCGTCCAGCGCGTCGGCGGCCCGCTGCGGTCCGCGCGCCAGCGGGGCCAGGTCCGCGCCGATCCGGCCCACCTCCTCCAGCACGTGCGCCACCCCGGTGACCAGCCGCGCCTTGGGGTGCTCGCGCAGGAACTCGTGGGCCCCGACGGACATCGCCGACGTCACCGGCCCCGGCACCACCATGGCCACCCGGTTGGCGTGGATGGCTCGCCGCGCGGTCTGCGTCGCGCCACTGCGCGCCGACGCCTCCACCACGACGGTGCCCAGGGTGCCCGCGGCGATCACCCGGTTGCGGATCAGGAACCGGGGTCGCAGCGGTTCGGAACCCGGCGGCCACTCGCTGACCAGCAGCCCGGTGTCGGCGATCCGGTCGAAGAGCGCGGCGTTGCCCATCGGGTACGGCCGGTCCAGCCCGCAGGCGAGCACCGCGACGGTCAGACCGTCCGCGTTGAGGGCGCCTCGGTGGGCGGCAGCGTCGATGCCGAACGCGCCACCGGACACCACTGTCCAGTCCCGCTCCGCCAAGCCGTACCCCAGCTCGGTCGCCACGTGCTGGCCGTAGCCGGTGGCCGCCCGCGCGCCGACCACTGCCACCGAGCGATCCAGCGCCTCGCCGAGCGGCCAGCCCCCGCGTACCCAGAAGCAGAGCGGTGGGGCGGTCTCACCGTCCACCCGCCGGCTGACGTCAGGCAGACGCAGCGCGGCCAGGCCGGCAACCCGGGCCGGCCACTCCTCGTCGTCCGGTGTGACCAGCCGGGCACCCAGCCGGTCCGCCCGCTCCAACGCCTCCGCCGCCACCGCCCGCGCGTCGCCGGCGGCCGAGCGTGCGGCGACCGTGGTGTGCAGCCAGCCGTCGGGGCTGCCGCCGTCGAGCAGCAGGTCCAGGGTCGCCACCGGGCCGTGCCGTTCGACCAGATGGTGCACCGCGCGCGTGCCCGGCTCCGCCAGCCAGGTCAGAGCGACCCGGGCCAGCCTCCGTTCCTCCTCGGCGCTCACGTCGCCTCCCCCGTTCGTAGTTGAAGCGCTTCCCGGACGTCGTCCCGGTCCGGCCGGGTCCGGCCGTCGAGGTCGGCGATTGTCCAGGCCATCCGGATCACCCGGTCGAAGCCGCGCGCGGACAGCGAGCCGGAGTCGAGCCGGCCCCGCAACTCGGCGGTGGCCCGGGCCGGCAGTCGCCACGGCGGTCGACGCAGGTGCGGGCCTGCCACCTCGGCGTTGAGTCGCCGGCCGAGGTCGGCCCAGCGGGTGGCCGCCGCCTGCCGGGCCGTCGTCACCCGGGCGGCGACCGTCGCCGATGGCTCGACGTCGCCGTCGGCGGCCATCAGCTCCGCCGCCCGCACCGGCATCAGCCGTACCTGGACGTCGATCCGGTCGAGCAGCGGCCCGGAAAGCCGGCCCAGGTAGCGGCGGCGCACCAGCGGGCTGCACTCGCAGTGCGCGTCGCCGGACGGTTTCGCGCACGGACACGGGTTGGCCGCGAGCACCAACTGGATCCGGGCCGGGTACACGGTGCCGCCTCCGCTGCGGCTCAGCTGGATGTGGCCGTGCTCCAGCGGCTGCCGCAACGCCTCCAGCGCGCCCTTGCTGAACTCGGGAGCTTCATCGAGAAAGAGCACCCCGCGGTGCGCCAGCGACACCGCGCCGGGCCGGGCCAGCCCAGAGCCACCACCGACAAGCGACGGCACGGTCGCGGTGTGGTGTGGTGCCTGGAACGGTGGGCGACGCAGCAACCGTCCGCCCGGGGGCAGCAGCCCGGCGACCGAATGCAGCGCGGTGACCTCGAGCGCCGCCTCGTCGTCAAGCTCCGGCAGGATCGACGGCAGCCGTTCGGCGAGCATCGTCTTGCCGGCGCCCGGAGGGCCGAACAGTGCCACGTGATGCCCGCCCGCCGCGGCGACCTCCAACGCGCGTCGGCCCATCTGCTGCCCGGCGACCTCGGCGAGATCCGGCCCACCGGCCATCGGCGCAGGGATGTCCGACGGTGGCTCGATCAGCGGGGCCCCGTCGCGAACGAAGGTGACGAGCCGGTGCAGGGTGTCCACGGCTCGCACCCGTACCCCGGGGATCACGGCGGCCTCGGCGGCGTTGCCGAGCGGGACGATCACCCGCGCGACGCCGGCCTGGGCCGCGGCGGCGACCATCGGGAGCACCCCGCGCACCGGACGTACCGTGCCGTCCAGCCCCAGCTCGCCGAGGATCACCACCCCCTCCAACGGAAGCAGCGGCAGCTCACCTGAGCCGCCGAGCAGCGCCGCGGCGATGGCCAGATCGAAGGCCGAGCCGAATTTCGGCAGTGTGGCGGGCAGCAGGTTGAGGGTGATCCGCCGGTTGGGCCAGCGCTGACCGGAGTTGACCACGGCGGCGCGGACCCGGTCGCGGGCCTCGTGCAGGGCGGTGTCCGGCAGGCCGGAGATCACCACCGCCGGTAGGCCGGCGGCCAGGTCCGCCTCCACCTCGACCAGGTGGCCGGTCACCCCGACCAACCCCACGCAGAGCACCTTCGCGTAGCTCACGGGGCGTCACCGATCCTTCGGGTGCCCATGTCAGAAGGCGCCCTTGAGGTGGTCGACCTGCGCCGGGCCCGTGTCGGGCAGGCGTACCGACAGCACGTCGAAACGCACCTCGTCCGCCGTCGTACCGGTCTCGGTCAGCCAGCGCGCGGCGAGCCCTCGCAGCCGGCGGGCCTTGGCCGGCACGACTGCCTCGGCCGGGGTGCCGAAGTCATCACCCCGGCGGGTCTTCACCTCGCAGAAGGCGAGCACCGGCCCGTCCCACGCGATGATGTCGATCTCCCCGGCCGGGCAGCGCCAGTTTCGGGCGATCGGGCGCAGCCCCGCCTCGGTCAGGTGCCGGGCAGCGCATCGCTCGCCGTACGCGCCGACCGCCTGGTTCCGCTTCGTCATGGCCGGCACGCTGCCCGCCGGAGGGCGGTCGTCGCGACCCGACAGGGCCCCAGCTGTGGACAACGGGGTCGCTGTGGACAGTCGGACGATCATGCCCACGGTGTGCTAGCGCCATCGGACCTATGGCCGGCTGGGCTGAAATGGCGCGGGCGCGGCCGGTCGCATACGGTGCCTGACGTGGACGGACGACGGAGTTTCCCGGAAGATCAGGAGTCGCGCTGGTACCCCGACGAGCGGGGACGCGGTTACGGCGAGTCGGAGTGGCGCGGGGCGGGCGAGTCGCGATACCGGGACGGTGAAATCCCCGAGCAGCGTGGCACGGAGAACGGCCGATCCGTCGAGGACACCGGCGTCGGCCGCCGCCGCGAGCCGGACTCGGGACGCTTCGGCGCCGTCGACGCGGGTCGCTTCGGTACCCCCGAGCCGGATTCGGGTCGTCTGGGCGCGGTGGACGCGGACCGTTTCGGCGGTACGCCGGAGTCGGATTCGGGTCGGTTGAGCGCCGTCGACGCGAGCCGCCTCGGTACGCCCGAGTCGGACTCCGGTCGCTTCATCGCCCTCGACGTCGAGACCGGTCGGTTCGGGGCGAGCGAGGCCGATTCGGGACGGTTCGGCGCGGTCGACCCGCTGGGTGCCGCGCGGCCGGAGGTCGACGGTTACCGGGCCACCCGGTCGCGGCGGGCGGACCGGGACCCCTCGGAGACCTCCGGTGAGCTACCCGGACGCCGGGCCGCCCGGGAGCCGACCAGCGTCGCTCCGGAGGCCGCCCGCGACACCACGTCGCCGGCCGTCGCGCCGGCCAGCGTGCTCGCGGACCAGGCACGTCCCGCGCCGCTCGGCGGGTACCCGATCATCGAGCCGGCCCGGGGCGGCGGCGACACACCGCACCCGCTGGAGATGCCGACCGGCCCGATGCCGGGGATCGGCCCTCGCCCCGACCTGCCCGCAGGCGAGCCGCCGGCGTATTCGCCGGCCCCCGACGGTGTCTATCGGACCCGTCGTCCGGTGCTGGCCGTACTCTTCGCCCTGCTGGTGTTGATCTTTGAGGTCCCCGCACTGCGGGTACTGCTGGCGGGCGTGACCGGCGACCCGTTGGACGCCGGAAACGTGGTGGTCGGTATCGCCCTGGTGGCCGGACTGCCGATCTTCGCGACCGGGCTGTACGGGCTGCGAACCGGTGGCCTGGCACTCGCCGACAACGGCCGGGGCTGGTTGCGCCCGCCAACGGCCTACCTGACCGTCGGTCTGGTGCTCTTCGTGGCCGCCGCGCTCGCCGCCGGCTGACCCGCCCTGGTCCGACGCCCGCCCTGGTCCGGGCAACTCGCCCGATCGAACGGAGAACGCGGAACGGCGGAGCGGCGGGCACCCGACACGCACCCCGGGGCGGCTGAACGGGTGAGGGGCGTACACTGGCCAACTGGCGACCGCCTCGTGCGGTCGACCTCGCGTGCCCTCTTCACGAATCGTCGTGAAGCGACGGCCTCCCTGGTCCCGATCTTGATCGGGCCCACCATGGGCCGGCGACCAGGCGCCAGGACGCCCGGCCACCGGCCGGGCGTGACAAACCAGGGACCTTGAGGAGTACCCCAACCATGGCCGTCGTGACCATGCGTCAGCTGCTGGAGAGCGGTGTCCACTTCGGGCACCAGACCCGGCGCTGGAACCCGAAGATGAAGCGCTTCATCATGACCGAGCGCAACGGCATCTACATCATCGACCTGCGCCAGACCCTCGAGTACATCGAGAAGGCGTACGAGTTCGTGCGTGGGACCGTCGCCGAGGGTGGCAGCATCCTGTTCGTCGGCACGAAGAAGCAGGCCCAGGAGGCGATCGCCGAGCAGGCGACCCGCGTCGGCCAGCCGTACGTGAACCACCGCTGGCTCGGTGGCATGCTGACCAACTTCCAGACCGTGTACAAGCGCCTTCAGCGGATGAAGGAGCTGGAGGCCCTGGGTGACCTCAGCGGCACCGCCGCCGGTTACACCAAGAAGGAGACCCTTCAGCTCTCCCGCGAGAAGATCAAGCTGACCCGCACCCTCGGTGGTCTGCGGGACATGCAGAAGCTCCCCGCCGCGGTCTGGATCGTCGACACCAAGAAGGAGCACATCGCCGTCGACGAGGCCCGCAAGCTGGGCATCCCGGTGATCGCGGTACTGGACACCAACTGCGACCCGGACGAGGTCGACTTTCCGATCCCGGGTAACGACGACGCGATCCGCTCGGCCGAGCTGCTGACCAAGGTCGTCGCCGCCGCCGTCGCCGATGGCCTGATCGCGCGTTCCGGCCGTCGCCGGGGCAACGACGAGAAGCCCGAGGGCGTCGCGAGCGACGAGCCGCTGACCGAGTGGGAGCGCGAGCTGCTCGAGCCGAAGAAGGCCGACGAGTCGCCCGAGCAGCCCGCCGCCGAGCAGCCCGCCGCTGCCGCCGCCGAGCAGCCCGCCACCCCGGAGCAGCAGCCGGCGCAGGCCGCCGCCGAGCAGCCGGCGGCCGCCACCGCGGAGTGATCGCACCGTCGCTGTCCCGCTGTCCGTTTTCCCGGACGGCGGGCAGCGACGGTACGCCGGGCACGATCCGCCCGGATCCGGGTAACCGGCACCTCTGACCATCCACACGCCGTCTCAACATCGAAGAGAGAGCCATGTCCCAAATCACCGCCGCGGACGTCAAGAAGCTCCGCGACCTCACCGGCGCCGGCATGATGGACAGCAAGAAGGCGCTGACCGAGGCCGAGGGCGACTTCGACAAGGCCGTCGAGATCCTGCGCGTCAAGGGCGCCAAGGACGTCGGCAAGCGGGCTGGCCGTACGGCCGCGAACGGCCTGGTCGCCCACGCCGGCAAGTCGCTGCTCGAGCTGAACTGCGAGACCGACTTCGTCGCCAAGACCGACTCGTTCATCGCGCTGGCCCAGCAGCTGGTCGAGCACGGTGACCGCTCCAACGTGAACTCCGCCGAGGAGCTGCTCGCCACCGAGCTCGACGGCAAGGTCGTCGCGGACCTGATCCAGGAGCAGTCCGCGAAGATCGGCGAGAAGCTGGTGCTCAACCGGTTCGCCCGGGTCGAGGGCACCACCGCCGTCTACCTGCACCGCAAGGCCCAGGACCTGCCGCCCGCCGTCGGCGTGCTGGTGTCGTACACCGGCAAGGCCGACGAGGCCGGCGACGCCGACGCCCGTGGTGTGGCCATGCAGATCGCCGCCATGCGGCCGAAGTACCTCACCCGGGACGAGGTTCCGGCTGAGGTCGTCGAGTCCGAGCGGCGCATCGCCGAGCAGACCGCCCGCGAGGAGAACAAGCCCGAGGCTGCCCTCCCGAAGATCATCGAGGGTCGGGTGAACTCCTTCTTCAAGGACTACGTCCTGATCGAGCAGGCGTCCGTGGCCGACAACAAGAAGTCGGTGAAGCAGCTGCTGGCCGAGGCCGGCATCGAGGTCACCCGCTTCGTGCGGTTCGAGGTCGGCCAGGCCTGAGCCGCCACCGGGCGCCGCGGGCGTCCGTGGGCAGAAGACGTCAACGAGGAGGCCGCCGGTGTACGTGACAGGCACCGCGGCCTCCTCGTCACATAGGGTCAGCAGCGGCAGGTTCGCGGTACGCGCCGCACGGGGCGTGCGCGTGGGGAAGGGCGGGGCGGATGACGCAGGTTGTGAGTGACCGGACGCTGGAGCTGGACGACCCGACGGCACCACCGCCGGGGCGCGCCCGTCGGGTGGTGCTGAAGCTCTCCGGTGAGGTGTTCGGTGGCGGCGCGATCGGCGTCGACCCGGACGTCGTCCAGGCCATCGCCCGGCAGATCGCCACCGTGGTCCGCCGCGGCGTACAGGTCTCCGTCGTGGTTGGCGGCGGCAACTTCTTCCGCGGCGCGGAGCTGCAGAAACGCGGCATGGACCGGGCCCGCGCCGACTACATGGGCATGCTCGGCACCGTGATGAACTGCCTCGCCCTCCAGGACTTCCTGGAGAAGGAGGGCATCGAGACCCGGGTGCAGAGCGCGATCACCATGGCCCAGGTCGCCGAGCCGTACATCCCGCTGCGGGCTATCCGGCACCTGGAGAAGGGCCGCGTGGTCATCTTCGGCGCCGGCGCCGGGATGCCGTACTTCTCCACTGACACGGTGGCCGCCCAGCGGGCGCTGGAGATCCGGGCCGACGTGGTGCTGATGAGCAAGAACGGCGTGGACGGCGTCTACACCGCCGACCCCCGGATCGACCCCACCGCCAGCAAGCTCGACTCGATCACCTTCTCCGAGGTGCTGCGCCGCAACCTGCGGGTGGCCGACGCGGCGGCGTTCAGCCTCTGCATGGAGAACGGCCTGCCGATGCTGGTCTTCGGCGCGCAGGGTGACGACACCATCATCCGCGCGGTGGGTGGCGACAAGATCGGCACCCTGATCACCGCCTGAGCCCCGCCGGTGGCGACGGCAGCAGCGGTCTGACGACTTTCAGCAAGGCCCACGACGAGCACAGAAGGAGGCGAGGAGACCGGTGATCGACGACACCCTCCTCGAGGCCGAGGAAAAGATGGAGCGTGCGGTTGAGCACGCCAAGGAGGAGTTCGGCGCCATCCGTACCGGTCGCGCCAACGCCGCCATGTTCTCCAAGGTCATCATCGACTACTACGGCACGCCCACGCCGCTGACGCAGATGGCGTCCATCGCGGTTCCCGAGCCGCGGATGGCCATCATCAAGCCGTACGACAACTCGCAGATCAACGCGATGGAGAAGGCGATCCGTGACTCGGACCTCGGGGTGAACCCGAACAACGAGGGCAACCAGCTGCGCATCCTGCTCCCGCAGATGACCGAGGAGCGCCGCCGCGACATGATCAAGGTGGCCCGGCACAAGGGCGAGGAGGCCAAGGTGGCGATCCGTAACGTCCGCCGCCGTGGCAAGGAGGAGTTGGACCGGATCGTCAAGGACGGCGAGGCTGGCGAGGACGACGGTCGCCGCGCCGAGAAGGAACTCGACGACCTCACCCAGCGCTACGTGGCCAGCATCGACGACCTGGTCAAGCACAAGGAAACCGAACTGCTCGAGGTGTGAGAACCGCCCTCCGAGGCCCGTTCCCGACATCGGGAACGGGCCTCGTCCCGTCTGTCCGCGACGCGGGTTCGGGCCGGCACGCCACCAGCGGATCACGGCGGGCGGTTGCGGGATCGGTACCTGATCGCGAGTCGGATCGACGACTGCGGATCTGCCGCGGCGTGCCGTACCGGATGGGTCTGCCGCGCTGGTCGGCGGGCCGGCGGCGCGGGTGACGTGCGTCGGCGTGCCTCGTCCGCCGTGCCGGTCCGGTGTGTGCAGTAGGCTCGGCAGGATTCCCGGCCACCGGGCGGTGAACACCGGGGATCGACCGACCGTCGGGGCGGTCAATCGGAGGAACATCGCACGTGTAGGGGATGCTTGTGGTCTTGCGTCATGTGGTGGTTCTCGTGCCGCGTCGCGGTGCGTGATGTCCCACCCCGACCCCTACGGCAGCGAGCCTCGCGGCTGGGACCGGCCAGAGCGCCCGGCGGCCCTGCCCTGGCCGGACCAGGACCTGGACGCCGGCCAGTGGAGCCGCCGTCCGGCCGCCGGCCCTGAGCTGTACACCGACCCGCACGCCCGGCCGTACGCCGACCCGCGCCCGGCGGACCCGTACGACGAGCGGGGTCGCCCGGTCCGTCCGGACGACCGCTTCGACGACCGCGACCGGCACGATCGTTTCGACGACCGCAATCAGCCCGACCGGTACGACGACCGGGGTCGCGGCGACCGGTACTTCGACCGTCCCCCGGCCACTGGCGACGGTCCGACCCGTTTCGACGACCCGGACCGTGGGCGTTTCGACGGTCCGACCCGTTTCGACGACCCGGACCGTGGGCGTTTCGACGGTCCGACCCGTTTCGACGACCCGGACCGCGGGCGCTTCGACGAGCCGGGCCGTGGGCGTTTCGACGAGCCGACCCGTTTCGACGACCCGGACGAGGGCGCTCCCGGGCGCTTCGACGACCCGGGGTATCCGACCGAGCAGCTCGCGCCCGTGCGGGCCGAGGTGGCGTCGGACGAGCCGCCGGCGACCGGTCGACGGACGAAGGGGCGACGGCGGGCCAGCCTCGACCGCCCGGCCACCCAGCAGCTGGGCACCGGGCGGGCCGGCCGCAACCTCCCCGCGGCGATCGGGGTCGGGCTCGGCCTCGGCGCGCTGATCGTGGTGCCGCTGGTCGTCTATCCGTTGGCGTTCCTGCCGGTGATCGCCGCCGCCGTGGCGATCGGCAGCTGGGAGATGGCTCGGGCGGTGCGGCGCAGCGGCGCCCACCCGCCGCTGGTGCCGCTCATCGCCGGTGGCGTACTGACCGTGGGGTTGGCCTGGTTCGCCGGCCCGGACGCGCTCAGCCTGGGGTTGCTGGTCACGGTGCTGGGCACCATGGTCTGGCGACTGGGCGACGGTCCGGCCGGTTTCCAACGGGATCTCACCGCGGCCACCCTGATCGCCGTCTACGTGCCGTTCCTCGCCGGGTTCGCGGCGCTGCTGGCGGCGGCCCCGGACGATGGCCACCTGCGCATCCTGGCCACGCTGATCGGGGTGGTCCTCTCCGACACCGGCGGGTACGCGGCCGGCGTCTCCTTCGGCCGTCACCCGATGGCCCCGTCGATCAGCCCGAAGAAGTCCTGGGAGGGCTTTGCCGGTTCGGTCACCGCGGCGGCCCTGGGTGGCGCGTTGCTGCTGTGGCTGATGTTCGAGGTGGCTCCCTGGTGGGGTGCGGTGTTCGGGGTGGCCGTCTCCTGCGCGGCGGTCCTCGGCGACCTGGCCGAGTCGATGATCAAGCGGGATCTCGGCGTGAAGGACATGAGTAACCTGCTGCCCGGCCACGGCGGTCTGATGGACCGACTGGACTCGATCCTGTTCGCGGTGCCGACGGCGTACCTGCTGTTGGCGGTCTTCGTGCCGGTGGTGAACTGAGGTATGAATCACGGCGTCCCGGTCATCCGCCTGCGGCGGTCGCGGCCGGTTCGGCCCCTCCGGACCGGCACCTGCCGTCGACGGCGTGACACACTGGACCAGCCATGACGAGCCTGCCCCTGATCCCCGCCATCTCGGTCGCCCCCGCCGCGCGCCGGGCGACCATGCCCCCTCAGCACCTCGCTGACCTGGACCTGGCCGGCCGCCAGGCGCTGGTGACCGGGCTGGGTGAGCCGGCCTTCCGCGCCAAGCAGGTCTCCAACCACTACTTCGGGCGGTTGGTCCGCGACCCGCAGGAGATGACCGACCTGCCTGCGGCGACGCGGGAGCGGCTGGCCGAGAAGTTGCTGCCCACGCTGCTCAAGCCGGTGCGCGAGTTGGCCTGCGACGACGGCGCGACCCGCAAGGCCCTCTGGCGGTTGCACGACGGCGCGCTGGTGGAGAGCGTGCTGATGGGCTACCCGGACCGGGTGACCGTCTGCATCTCCAGCCAGGCGGGCTGCGGCATGGCCTGTCCGTTCTGCGCGACCGGCCAGGCCGGTCTGACCCGTAACCTGTCGACGGCGGAGATCGTCGACCAGGCGGTGTACATGGCCGGGGTGGCGGCGTCGGGCGTGGTCGCGGGCTCCCCGCCGAGGCTGTCGCGCGTCGTCTTCATGGGCATGGGCGAGCCGCTGGCCAACTACAACCGGGTGATCGCGGCGATCCGTCGGCTGGTCAGCCCGGCGCCGGAGGGGCTCGGCCTGTCGCAGCGGCACATCACCGTTTCCACGGTCGGCCTGGTTCCGGCCATCCACCGACTGGCCAGCGAAGACCTCTCAGTGACCCTTGCGCTGTCGTTGCACGCGCCCGATGATGATCTGCGCGACGAACTCGTGCCGGTAAACCAGCGCTGGAAGGTAGCCGAGGTGCTGGACGCAGCGTGGGACTACGCCGCCCGGACGGGCCGTCGCGTGTCCATCGAGTACGCAATGATCAAGGACGTGAACGACCAGCCGTGGCGAGCCGACCTGCTCGGACGGCTGCTGGCCGGCAAATTGGCCCACGTGAACCTCATTCCGCTCAATCCGACGCCGGGTAGCCGCTGGGACGCGAGCCCGAAGCCGGTCGAGCGGGAGTTCGTCCGGCGGTTGCGCGACGCCGGGGTGTCCACCACAGTTCGGGACACCCGAGGTCGCGAGATCGACGGCGCGTGTGGCCAGCTCGCCGCCGCCGAGGACAACGACACCAACACCGACCGCGCCGGAGAGGCACCGGCGTGACCGGGCGTGGCGAACGAGACCAGGAGACATAGTGGCGAGTCAGGGTCAGCGTTTCCGGCGCAAGGCGCTCCGCCGGGGATACAAGGTCGACGAGGTGGATGCCTTCCTCGACCGGGTCGAGGCGACGCTCGACGGCCGCCAGGTCGGCGCCCCGGTGGCCTCCCAGGAGGTCCATGACGTCGTCTTCCGGGTCCGCTTCAACGGCTACGACGAGTGGCAGGTCGACCTGCACCTGGACCGGGTCGAGCGGCAGCTGGCCGAGCTGGAGGAGCGCAACGGCGCCGGGCGTGGTGGCGACCCCCGGATGGGCGACCGGATGGGCCCACCGGACCGGATGGGTCCGCCGATGCGCGATGACCGGGGCATGGTTCCGCAGCCGATGCCGCCCCGTCCGATGCCCGCGCAGGCCGGCCCGCCCTACGGCCGCTATGACGAGCCGACCGGCGCCTTCGCCGGTGGGTACGACGCCCCCCGCGGTGGTTACGACGCGCCGCGTGGCCCGGCCGGCCCCGGCCCGATGGGTCCCGGTGGGCCGATGGGCCCCGGCCCGATGGGTGGCCACGGTGGGCCGCCGCGCGGCCTGCCCGCCGGCCCCGGCGGGTACGGCCCGGACGACCAGCGCGCACCCGGTGGGTACGGCCCGGATGACCAGCGTGGCGGGTACGGCCCCGACGACCAGCGCTCGCCCGGCGGTTACCCGCCGCCCCCGGAGGAGCCGCGCTTCGACGGCTTCGAGGCCGGGCGGCACGGTCGTGCCGACATGACGGCTGAGATCCGGATGCCGGAGCGGGATCTGCGCGACATGCGCCGGGGCCCGGCCGGTCCGCCTCCGCTGCCGCAGCAGGGCCTCGGTGGTCCGCCGATGGCCGGTCCGCCGATGGCCGGTCCGCCGATGGCTGGTCCGCCCGCTGTGGCCGGCCCGCCGATGGCCGGTCCGCCCGGCAGTGACCTGTACCGGGTCGACCAGATTCGCCGCAGCTTCCAGGTGCGCCGGTTCGGCAGCGGGTACGACCCCGACCAGGTCGACCGGTTCTTCGAGACCCTGCTCGGTGGCATGCAGCGCCGCAATCCGATGCCGGTCGACCCGAAGGACCTGGACACCCTCCGGTTCGGCCTGGTGCCCGGCGGCTACTTCGAGGCTGAGGTCGACGCCGCGCTCAAGGACGTGCAGGACATTCTCTTCGGGCGCTGACCCCGACGCGAAACGGACGAGGGCCCGTCCCCCGGGTGGGGGCGGGCCCTCGGCGCGCGTTGGCCGGCCGTCCGGCGATGGGGTCGGGTCAGGAGCGCAGACCGCTGCGCCGCAGCACGACGTCGCCGATCACGATGATCAGCAGCAGCGCGGCCAGGCCGATCAGCCAGATGTCCTCGACCCTGCCCTCGTGGTTGCCGCAGATCATCGCCAGCAGCACCAGTGCGGACAGCACGGCGCCGATCTGCCCGGCCTTGCGGTGCCCGGGCTTGTGCTGGTCTGGCGACGTTACCGGCTCGCTTCCTGCCACTGTCGGTCCTTCCCTCGCGATCGGATCTTTGGTTAGTCTGGCACGCCTCGTACGCGGTGCGGTGGGGTGGGGGTTTCCTGGCCATCGGCCCCTGCCCAGCTGGGCTGGACGGCACTACCGGCGTCGCGGGGCGGCGGTCAGACTCGCTCCGGTAGCGTTTGGCGTACACCTGATTGTCTGTTTGAGGGGGACTGTGCGGTGCGAGTGACCGGAACCGGGCACGCCAGCATGCGGATCGACACGGCCGCGGGCAGCATCCTGTGCGACCCATGGGTCAATCCGGCCTACTTCGCGTCGTGGTTCCCGTTCCCGGACAATTCGCTGCTGGACTGGGAGAGCCTGGGCCAGGTCGACTACCTGTACGTCTCCCACCTGCACCGGGACCACTTCGACGCGAAGCACCTGCGCGACTTCATCTCCAAGGACGCCACCGTCCTGCTGCCCGAGTTCCCCACCTCGGAGATGGAGGACGAGTTCCGGGCGCTGGGCTTCACCAAGTTCCTGAAGGCGCCCAACGAGCAGGTGGTGGAGCTGCCCGGCGGCCTGAAGATCATGATTCAGGCGTTGACCAGCCCGACCGACGGGCCGATCGGCGACTCGTCGCTCTGGGTCGAGTACGAGGGTGTGCGGCTGCTCAACCAGAACGACGCCCGGCCGACTGACCTGAGCGTCTTCGCCGAGCTGGGGCACGTGCACGCGCACCTGCTCCAGTTCTCCGGCGCGATCTGGTACCCGATGGTCTACGAGCTGCCGCAGGCGGCGAAGACGGCGTTCGGCAAGCAGAAGCGGGACCGGCAGTTCGACCGGACCTGGCGGTACATCGACGACCTGAAGGCGTCGCACGTCTTCCCGATCGCCGGTCCGCCGTGCTTCCTCGACGACGCCCTCTGGCAGTTCAACGACATCCACGGCGACGAGGGCAACATCTTCCCCGACCAGTCCGTCTTCCTGTCGGAGTACGCCAAGGTCGGTGGCAGCAACGGCATCGTGCTGCTGCCGGGCAGCGTCGCCGAGGTCACCACCGAGGGTGCGAGCACCACCCACCCGGTGCCGGTGCAGGAGTTCTTCGCGGACAAGGTCGCCCATCTGGAGGAGATGCGGGAGCGTAAGCGCCCGATCATCGAGGCGGAGAAGGCGTCCTGGCGGCATCCCGAGGTGGACGTGCTCGGCGAGATGAAGCGCCGGATCGAGCCGTTGCTCGACGAGTCGATCTACCTGGCCAAGGGGGTCGGCGGCCCGGTCCGTTTCGACCTGGTGGGGTACGACGGCGAGACGATTGAATCCATCGTCGTGGACTTCCCCGGCAAGGAGGTCCGGCCGTACGCGGACGAGAAGGTGCGCTACCGGTTCCGGACCGAGCGGTCGCTGATCGAGCACCTGCTCTTCGTCGACGAGGTGGACTGGGTCAACTCGCTCTTCCTGTCCTGCCGGTTCTCGGCGGCCCGGATCGGCCAGTACAACGAGTTCGTCTACGCGTTCTTCAAGTGCCTCTCCGAGGAGCGGCTCCAGTACGCCGAGGGCTGGTACGACGAGCACGAGCGCAGCACGGACGCCGAGGACATCACGTTGGGCGACTGGGTGGTGCAGCGGCGCTGCCCGCACCTGAAGGCGGACCTGACCCGCTTCGGCATCGTCGAGGGTGACCAGCTCACCTGCCAGCTGCACGGTTGGCGCTTCGACCTGCCCAGCGGCCGCTGCCTCACCAGTGTCGGCCACAAGGTGCGAGCGCACCGGGTGGACGCGGAGACCCCGGCCCCCGCCGGTGAGGCCGCGATCTGACGAGCCAGCCGGGGCGCGACGTCGCGCCCCGGGCGCGTGCCGTTCCGCGTCCGCGCCGTCGCCCCGTACGCCACGATGCAGTGGTGCGGTGAAAGCCGCAGTCCGGTAGCAACCGGACACACCGAGAGCGGGGCGGCAGTGGCGGCGGGCGCGCAGGAGGACGAGTTTCGGTACGGGCGTGGCCGGGAGAAGACCCGGGACGCTGCCCGGGTGGAGACGTTCAGCGACGGCGTCTTCGCGGTCGTGTTGACGGTGATGGCCGTCGAGCTGCTGCAGAGCGGCCCGGCGCGGGAGAGCGGGCGGGAACTTCCGGATGCCCTGGCCCACGCCTGGCCGTCCTACCTGGCGTACGTCATCACCTTCGCGATCGCCGGCCAGGTCTGGCTCGCCCACCACAACCTGTGGCGGTACGTGGCCCGGGTCGATCAGATGCTGCTGGTCCTCAACCTGTTCGTGTTGCTCTTCATCGCCACCATCCCGTTCACCGCCGACCTGCTGTCGGACAACCTGCGCGGCGGGGTGACCGAGCAGCGGCTGACCGCCGGGCTCTACGTCGGCACCGTGCTCGGCGAGGCGATCTTCGTCAATCTGACCTGGTGGTGGGCTCGTCGGCGTGGGCTGCTCCTCGCCGACCTGGATCCCCGGCTGGCTCGGGCGATCGCACGTCGGATACTCCTCAAGCCCCTGCTCTACCTGGTGGCCTTCGCCGTCGTCTTCGTCGACCCCATCCTCAGCCTCTGCGCGTACCTCCTGCTGGTCGGCTACTACCTGATCGGGGGCGCGGGCGACCTCCGACCGTCGGCCAGCCCTGCCGAGGGCGGGTCAGCGGCCTAGGTCGGCCAGGATGCGACGGGCCGCGTTGTGGCCGGCCGCACCGATGACGCTGCCGGCCGGGTGGCAGCCGGCGCTGCCCGCGTACACACCGTCGACGCCGGTGGCGTAGGGCATCCGGTCGGTGAACGAGACGGTGTTGTCGACGTGGTGGATGTGCCCTCCGGTGATGCCGAAGTGCGCCTCGATGCCGGGCGGCGGCAGCGGCACCGCGTCGGCGATCAGGTCGGCGGTGCCGGGGGCGTACCGCTCGACGATCCCGATCAGCCGGTCGACGTAGCCCGGCAGCTCCGCGTCCCAGCTGGTGCCGGCCAGCTCGTAGGGGACCGACTGGACGAACAGCGCCGACGAGTGGTGCCCGGCGGCGTCGGACAGTGACGGGTCGACGGTGGTGTGCAGGTACCACTCGATCGTCGGCTCCGCGGGCAGGAGCCCGGCCTGCACGTCGGCCCACATCGCACGCAGCGCGGTCATCGGCGAGGTCGCCTCCCCGCCGACCAGCGACGCGGACCCGGGCAGCAGGTGGATGGTCGAGCCGAACGGGCTCGGCGTGCCGTCCGGCAGGCAGGAGAAGCGCGGCAGCCCGCGGAGCGCCAGGTTGAGCTTGAGGGTGGTGCCGGGCCGGCGGACCGCCGCCATCCGTTCGCCGAGCCGCGCCGGGAGCGCGCCGTCGGGCAACAGGTCCATCAAGCGGTACGGGTCGCACGCGCCGAGCACCACCCGGGCGGCGACCTCCCGACCGTCGGCCAGCACTACTCCGCTCGCCGCGCCGCCGTCCAGGGTCACCGCGCGTACCGGCGTGCCGGTCCGGATCGTCGCGCCGGCGGCGCGTGCGGCCTCGGCGAACGTCCGGGAGACCGTGCCCATCCCACCCTCGGCGATCATCCAGGTGCCGCCGGAGCCGGGCAGTCTGCACATGTTGTGCACGAGGAAGTTGTGGCCGGTGCCGGGGTCGTCGGGGCCGGCGTTGAGCCCGGACAGGCCGTCGGTCACCGCGTACATGCTGACCAGCAGCTCGGAGCGGAACTCGAACCGGGCCAGGTAGTCGGCGACCGAGCCCTGGACGAGGTCGACGAAGACCTGGCGCAGGGCCGGGCGGACGTGCCGCTCGGCGGTCTCCCGGACGTCGAGTGGCTCGGCCAGCCAGGCCGGTGCGAGGTCTTCGCGCAGCGCGGCCAGCTCGGCCTGCATGGCGTCGTCGGCGGCCACGTCGGCGGGGGAGAAGAACTCGGCCAGCTGCGCCCGGGTGGCGGCGGTGTCGCTGCCGAACAGCAGATACGGCGAGCCGAGACCGCCCGGCGTGGGCAGGAAGTAGTGCGGGTCGCGGCGCAACACCGGGATCCGTACGTCGAGCGTGGCGAGCAGCTCCGGGGGCATCAGCCCGAGCAGGTACGAGCCGGTGGAGTGGCGCAGCCCCGGCACCTTCGCGAACGGGGTCTCGGTGCGGGTCGCGCCGCCGATCACGTCGGCGGCCTCCAACACCAGGACGTCCAGGCCGGCGCGGGCCAGCAGGACTGCGGAGACCAGACCGTTGTGCCCGGCACCGACGATCACGACGTCGGCGCGGGCCGGAATCTCACTGCTCATGCCGCGGCAGCCTAGTCCGCGCCGCCGGGCCGGGGCAGCCCCTTGCGGCGAGTGGGCGACAACTTCATGATCAGCCCGAGGAGCGGCGGGTGCGCCAGTGGGAGAGGGCCAGGGTGGCGGAGTAGCCGGCCAGGACGATCACGTGGAACAGGTAGAGCCAGAGGAGTACGGCCACGCCCGCCCCGATGTCGTCAAAGCCGCCGAACGGGGCGCCCAGGTCCAGCGGGAGCGAGGCGAAGAGCACGAAGCCGTGCAGGAAACCGGAGAGGTTCGCCGCCGTGAAGGACCCCATCCCGAGGGTGGAGAGCCAGTCCGGTGAGGCCGGCCCGACGACCCGGAACACCCACATCAGCACCGGCGTGAGCACCAGCCAGACCGCCAGGAACGACAGCACCACGCCGAGCGCACCGAGCCAACCACCCTGGCGGACCAGGCGGGTGGTGAGTGGAAGCGCCAGCAGGATGGACAGCAGCAGCGCGGGCGCCGGCGCGAGCAGTGGCAGCAGCAGGAGCCGGCCCCGCCAGCCGACCAGGTGCTCGTCGGTGTGGGGGGCGGCCACCGAGACGAACGCCCGGCGCAGACCCTCGCCGTACAGCGAGGCGGGCAGCAGGGACGCCAGCGCCAGCAGCGGGGTCAACCCCACCCCGGCTTCGACCAGCGCCTCCACCGCCCGGGGCGCGCCGATCGCGGTGGGCAGGGCCTCCACGGCGTACGAGGTGAGTCGGCGGACCCGGTCGGCCCCGGCGAGCAGTGCGGTGAGCCAGATCGCCAACAGGGCGACCGGCACCACGGCGATCGCCCCGTAGAAGGTGATCGCGGCGGCGTGCAGCGACAGGTCCCGCCCACGCACCGGACGGAACGCGGCACTGGTGATCCGTTTCGCGCGCTGCCATCCGTTGCCCATCGGGTCCTCCTTCCCGGTCGCCGGGGTGGTCACTCCTTAAGATCGCCGGTCATGACTGTTCTCACCACCGAACGCCTGATCCTGCGTGATTGGACCGACGATCCGGCCGATCTGGCCCGGATCTTCGCGATCTACTCCCGGGCCGATGTCACCCGGTTCCTGGGCGCACCCGGCCTACCGATGACGGACCCGGCGCAGGCCGCCGAGCGGCTGCGGATCTGGCAGGAGCGGCACGCCGCCGACGGCGGCCGGTACGGCACCTGGGCGATGGAGGTGCGCGAGACCGGGTCAGGTGGCCGGCACGGCGCTGCTCAAGCCGCTGCCGGGGCGGGATGAGGCGATGCGCACGCGGGACATCGAGGTGGGCTGGCACCTGCACCCGGATTCGTGGGGTCACGGCTACGCCACCGAGGCGGCTCGGGCGCTCGTGGCGCGGGAGTTCGCCGCCGGTACCCGGCAGGTCTACGCGGTCGTGTCGCCGGGCAACGAGCCGTCGATGGCGGTCTGCCGGCGACTGGGCATGGCGCACGTGGGTCAGCGCACCGACTGGTACGGCGGAGAGCTGTTGGAGACCTTCGTCCTGGCGGCACCAGATGCCTGATCGTTCCGGGACGACCTGACGCAAGATGCGCGCAACTTCGGGGAAGGTGTGACCTCCAGTCGTCGGGAGGTGGCACCTTCCCCGAAATCTTGGTGGCCGTACCGTCCGTCGACGGACGCCAGGGCAGACATGTCCGTCAATAGTCACGGCGGTCGAAGTATTGACCCTCCCGTAGCACGTCAGTAACCTTTGGTCAAAGTAACGCAAGATTTCGACAAAGGCGTGCACGGTTCTGTGCATGCTCTCGGAAGATTCAACGGGCCTCCAGGTGAGGCCCGTTGATGGTCGTACCCATCTGGTGTTTCCAGGGCGAGCGGCGCCCCCGCGCCGCCCGCACCACCCGTCTCCCTCGACCCCGGCCCACTCGCGTCGGCCGGCGCTGCACCGCCGCATCCCCCACCCCCGTGGTCACGCCGCCGCGGCAACCGTCCCCCGACGACAAGGACAGTGATGAGACGAACGAATCTGTTCAGGATGGTGGCGGCCACAGCCGCCGCCGCGCTGATCGCCACGGCCGGAGCGACAGCCGTCGCGAACCCGGCCGCCGCCCGGCCCGCCGATCCGGCCGCCGCCGCACCGAGCACCGGCTTCGCCGCGGCGGCCACCAACCTCGCCCAGGGCCGCCCCACCCAGGAGAGCGGCCACGCCGACGTCTACGACTCGTCGAAGGTCGTCGACGGCAACGCGGGCAGCTACTGGGAGAGCGTCAACAACGCCTTCCCCCAGTGGGTGCAGGTCGACCTCGGCTCGTCGCAGAGCGTCAACCAGGTGGTGCTGAAGCTGCCGACCTCCGGCTGGGGCACCCGGACGCAGGCGTTGAGCGTGCGGGGCAGCGCCAACGGGACGTCGTTCACCGACCTGGTCGGATCGCAGACGTACACCTTCAACCCGGCGAGCGGCAACACCGTCACGATCAACTTCAGCTCGACCTCCACCCGCTACGTCCGGATCACCATCACCGCCAACAGCGGCTGGCCGGCCGGGCAGCTCTCCGAGCTGGAGGTGTACGGCAGCGGCGGCACCACCCCCGACACCACCGCGCCGAGCGCCCCGAGCAACCTGTCGTACACCCAGTCGGGCACCACCATCAGCCTCAACTGGGTCGCGTCCACGGACAACGCGGGCGGCAGCGGCGTCGCCGGCTACGACATCTACCGCAACGGCGCGTTCCTCCAGTCCATCGGCAACGTGACCAGCTTCAACGACACGCAGCCGAGCACGGCCACCGTCTCCTACCACGTGCGGGCCCGTGACGTCGCCGGCAACGTCTCCGGCAACAGCAACACGGTGACCCGCACCGGCAGCGGCGACACCACCGCGCCGAGCGTGCCGGGGACGCTGTCGTACAGCACGTCGGGTAGCACGATCACCCTCACCTGGGGGGCCTCCACCGACTCCGGTGGCAGCGGGCTCGCCGGCTACAACGTCTACCGGGGCGGCAACCTGATCGCGACACTGGGCACCGTCCTCAGCTACCAGGACACCCAGGCGGCGACGGCGACCGTGTCGTACTACGTCCGCGCCCGTGACGGCGCCGGCAACCTGTCGGGCAACAGCAACACCGTCACCCGGACCGGCAGCAACCCGCCCGCCTGCACCAACGTGGCCCAGGGCAAGAGCATGACGGCGAGCGGCTCCACCTTCAGCTTCACCCCGGACAAGGCGAACGACGGTCAGCTCACCACCTACTGGGAGGGTGCGGCGAGCTACCCGCAGAACCTGACCGTGGCGTTGGGCGCGAACCACTCCATCTCCGGCGTCACCGTGAAGCTCAACCCGGACCCGGCCTGGGGCACCCGTACCCAGACCATCCAGGTGCTCGGCCGCGACCAGGCGTCGTCCACGTACACCAGTCTGGTGTCGGCGGCTGCCTACCAGTTCGTCCAGGGCACCAACGTGGTGACCATCCCGGTCACCGCGACCACCGCGGACGTGCAGTTGCGGTTCACCGGCAACACCGGCGCCCCGTCCGGCCAGGTGGCCGAGCTGGAGGTGTGCGGCACCCCGGCGCCCAACCCGGACCTGGTCGTCAGCTCGGTGACCTGGTCGCCGACGTCGCCCAGCGAGGTCAGCCCGGTCACCCTCTCGGCCGTGGTGCAGAACATCGGGTCCGCCGCGGCCGGTGCGACCACGGTGAACTTCAGCCTGGCCGGCGCCCTCGTCGGCAGCGCCTCGGTGGGCGCGCTCAGCGCGGGCGCGTCGACCACCGTCTCGTTCAACGCCGGCACCCGCCCGATGGGCAGCTACGCCGTCTCGGCGGTGGTCGACCCGACCAACACGATCGTCGAGCAGAACAACGGCAACAACAGCCTCACCGCGGCGTCGCCGCTGGTGGTGGCACAGGCGCCGGGCCCCGACCTCCAGGTGCTCAGCATCGCCTCGAACCCGCCGAACCCGGCCGTCGGGGCATCCGTCACCTTCACCGTGACGGTGCGCAACCGGGGCACCACCGCGACCGGCGCGACCACTGTCACCCGGCTGGTGGCGGGCAGCACCACGCTCAACACCAACACCGCCTCGATCGCCGCCGGCGCGACGGTCACCGTGGCCGTCAGCGGTAGCTGGACCGCCACCAGCGGCGGCGCCACCATCACCGCCACCGCCGACGCCACAAACGTGGTCACCGAGACCAACGAGACCAACAACGCGTTCAGCCAGTCGATCGTGGTCGGCCGTGGGGCCGCCGTTCCGTACGTCTCCTACGAGGCCGAGGCCGGCCGTTACCAGGGCACGCTGCTGGAGGCCGACCCGCTGCGCACGTTCGGGCACACCAACTTCGCCAGCGAGTCCTCCGGCCGCAAGTCGGTACGGCTCACCAGCACCGGCCAGTTCGTCGAGTTCACCTCGGCCAACCAGGCCAACGCCATCGTCGTGCGGAACTCCATTCCGGACGCGCCCGGTGGTGGCGGCATCGAGGCGACCATCAGCCTCTACGTCAACGACGTCTTCTCCCGGAAGCTGACCCTGTCGTCGAAGCACAGCTGGCTCTACGGCAACACCGACGGGCCGGAGGCGTTGACCAACACCCCGCAGGCCGACGCCCGACGGCTCTTCGACGAGTCGAACGCGCTGCTGGCGCAGTCGTACCCGGCCGGCACCCGGTTCAAGTTGCAGCGCGACTCCGGTGACACCGCCTCGTTCTACGTCATCGACATGATCGACCTGGAGCAGGTGGCACCGGCGGCGAGCCAGCCGGCCGGCTGCACCTCGATCACGTCGTACGGTGCGGTTCCGAACGACGGGCTGGACGACACCGCCGCCATCCAGCGCGCGGTGACCGACGACCAGAACGGCGTCATCAGCTGCGTCTGGATTCCCGCCGGGCAGTGGCGGCAGGAGCAGAAGATCCTGACCGACGACCCGCTGAACCGGGGTACGCACAACCAGGTCGGCATCAGCAACGTCACCATCCGGGGCGCCGGCATGTGGCACTCGCAGCTGTACACGCTGACCGAGCCGCAGAACGTGGTGGGCGGCATCAACCACCCGCACGAGGGCAACTTCGGCTTCGACATCGACAAGAACACCCAGATCTCCGACATCGCCATCTTCGGCTCGGGCCGGATCCGGGGCGGCGACGGCAACGCCGAGGGCGGCGTCGGCCTGAACGGTCGCTTCGGCACCGGCACGAAGATCAGCAATGTCTGGATCGAGCACGCCAACGTGGGTGTCTGGGTGGGCCGCGACTACGACAACATCCCCGACCTGTGGGGGCCGGCCGACGGGCTGGAGTTCAGCGGCATGCGGATCCGCAACACGTACGCAGACGGCATCAACTTCAGCAACGGCACGCGCAACTCGCGGGTGTTCAACTCGTCGTTCCGCACCACCGGCGACGACGCCCTCGCCGTCTGGGCCAACCCGTACGTCAAGGACCGCAGCGTCGACATCGCCCACGACAACCACTTCGTCAACAACACCATCCAGCTGCCCTGGCGGGCGAACGGCATCGCCATCTACGGCGGCTACGACAACTCGATCGAGAACAACCTGATCTACGACACCGCCAACTACCCGGGCATCATGCTGGCGACGGACCACGACCCGTTGCCGTTCTCCGGCACGACGCTGATCGCCAACAACGGGCTCTACCGCACCGGCGGTGCCTTCTGGAACGAGGACCAGGAGTTCGGGGCCATCACCCTCTTCCCGGCCACCAGGGACATCGTCGGCGTCACCATCCGGGACACCGACATCATCGACTCCACCTACGACGGCATCCAGTTCAAGAACGGCGGCGGCAACATGCCGAACGTCGCCATCACCAACGTGCGGATCGACAAATCCAACAACGGTGCCGGCATCCTCGCGATGAGCGGCGCGCGCGGCAACGCCAACCTGACCAACGTGACCATCACCAACTCGGCCGACGGCAACATCGTCATCCAGCCGGGCTCGCAGTTCGTCATCAACGGCGGCTAGCCGCCCGCTTGATCGACACGGTTAGGTGAAGTCGGGGTGTCCGCGCGCTGCGGACACCCCGATTTCCGTGAAGCCGAGTCGATCGCCTGAGCGCAGGGTCCGTCGTGGGCGTCGGGCCGCCGGCAGCGTCCGACGCCGTCGAGCTTGGCGTCACAAATCGAATGATCTACCGTGGCGCGGTCATCGCAGTGCCACCGTTCCTCCAGCCATCAACGTCTGCACCTGCTCATCGGTCAGGCCGCGCTCTTCCAGGACGCGACGGCCCCAGCGGTGCATCCGGCAGGGGTCAGCGCCAGCACGACGTCCTCAGTGCTGACGTACTGCGGCAGCGGTAGATCGTCGACAGAGCCCATGGTCCTCCCGTCCGGGCGGCCACCTCCCGACAAGCGGTATACCTCACAGGCATAAATATGACACTGAGGTATACCGCTCATGACGGTGACCGCCCCGAGCTGTTAAGAGCCGTTCGAGTTCTCCATCGATCCGGGCGACCTGCTGGGCGAGGAGGCCGCACCGACCGGGCCGGGGCCCGAGTCCGCCGACGACGAGGCTTGATCGACACGGTTTTCTGGAAATCGGGCCGTCCGGGTGCTGGGGATGCCGCGACTTCCTTGAACCCGAGTCGATCATGGCCCGGCAGCGGCCGCGCCGGACGGGGACTCCTGAGGCTCCCAGCGGACGTGCAGCGGAGGTGGGGAAGAATGGCGGAGTGACTTCCCCCCGCGATCTTGTCCTGCTCGGGTCGACCGGCTCGATCGGCACCCAGGCCATCGACATCGTCCGGCGCAACCCGGACCGGTTCCGGGTGGTCGCCGTGGGTGCCGGCGGCGGCAACGTCGAGCTGCTCGCCGCGCAGGCCCTCGAACTGGGCGTCGAGGCGGTCGGGGTGGCCAAGGCGTCCGCCGCGCAGGACCTGCAACTCGCGTTCTACGCCGAGGCGAGCCGGCGCGGCTGGGCCACCGGCGACTTCAAACTTCCCAAGATCGTGGCTGGTCCGGACGCGATGACCGAGCTGGCCCAGTGGCCGTGCGACATCGTGCTCAACGGGGTGGTCGGCTCGCTGGGCCTCGCTCCTACGCTGGCCGCGCTGCGCGGTGGTCGTACCCTCGCGTTGGCCAACAAGGAGTCGCTCGTCGCCGGCGGCCCGCTGGTCAAGGCCGCGGTGACGCGGCCGGGGCAGATCGTTCCGGTCGACTCGGAGCACTCGGCGCTGGCCCAGTGTCTGCGCGCCGGCACGGGCGGTGAGGTGCGGCGGCTGATCGTCACGGCCAGCGGCGGCCCGTTCCGGGGCCGGCGGCGCGACGAGTTGACGCAGGTCACACCCGAACAGGCGCTCGCACACCCGACCTGGAACATGGGGCCGGTCGTCACGATCAACTCGGCCACCATGGTCAACAAGGCGCTGGAGGTGATCGAGGCGCACGAGCTGTTCGACGTGCCCTACGCCGACATCACCGTGATGGTGCACCCGCAATCGGTGATCCACTCGATGGTCGAGTTCGTCGACGGGTCGACGATCGCCCAGGCCAGCCCACCGGACATGCGGCTGCCGATCGCGCTCGGCATCGGCTGGCCGGACCGGGTGCCGCAGGCCGCCTCCGCCGTCGACTGGACGACCGCGCACACCTGGGAGTTCGCGCCGCTCGACGACGAGGCGTTCCCGGCCGTCGCGCTGGCCAAGGCCGCCGGGGAGACCGGGCGCTGCCGCCCGGCGATCTACAACGCGGCGAACGAGGAGTGCGTGGCGGCGTTCGTGGCCGGACGGCTGCCGTTCCTCGGCATCGTGGACACCCTGGAGCGTGTGTTGGAGGAGGCTCCGGACTTCGACGAACCAGGTACCGTCGAGGACGTGCTCGCGGCGGAGTCGTGGGCGCGCGCGCACGCACAGGAGATCATCGCGGGTTCGGTGGAAGGAGCTTGATGTCGTACCTGCTCGGGGTGGTCCTCTTCGCCCTGGCCATCCTCATCTCGGTGAGCCTGCACGAGGCGGGTCACCTGCTGACCGCCAAGGCGTTCGGGATGAAGGTAACGAAGTTCTTCGTCGGCTTCGGCCCCACCATCTGGTCGTTCCGCCGGGGTGAGACCGAGTACGGACTCAAGGGCATCCCCCTCGGCGGCTTCTGCAAGATCGTGGGGATGACACCGCAGGACGACGACGTCGAGCCGGGCGACGAGTCGCGGGTGATGTGGCGCTACCCGGTCTGGAAGCGGACCATCGTGATGGCCGCCGGGTCGATCACGCACTTCGCGCTCGCGCTGATCACGATCTGGATCCTCGCCGTCTCCGCCGGCCTGCCCAACCCCGACTTCCCGACCACCGACGCGCAGGCCCGCCAGGAGCCTGCGGTCATCCAGCTCAGCCAGTGCGTGGTCCCGGAGAACGCGGTGCGGGCGTGCACCCCCGCCGACGCGGCCAGCCCGGCCGCCCAGGCGCAGTTGAAGAACGGCGACCGGATCACCTCGGTCAACGGCACCCCGATCAACTCCTACGGCGACCTGCTCAGCACGCTGCGCGGGCTCAAGCCGGGCGACACCGCGCAGATCGCCTACGTCCGCGACGGGCAGCCGGGCACCACCAGCACCGTGCTCGCGCAGACCCAGCGTCCGCCGCTGGACGACCCGAAGGGAGCCCCCGCGCCGGTCGCCGCGCTCGGCGTCGGGCTCGTGCCCACCACCCCGACCCGCGTGACGTACGGGCCGGTCGGCGCCTTCGGCGCCACCGCCGACTTCACCGGTCAGCTGGCCGTCGGCACCGCCCAGGCGCTCCAGCGTCTCCCGCAGAAGGTCCCCGCCCTGTGGACCGCCCTCACCGGCGGCGAGCGGGACGTCGACACTCCGATCAGCGTCGTCGGCGCAAGCCGACTCGGCGGCGAGGCGGTGGAGAACAACGCCTGGCTGGTCTTCTTCATGCTCTTCGTGTCGCTGAACTTCTTCATCGGGGTGTTCAACCTGCTGCCGCTGCTCCCGGTGGACGGCGGCCACATCGCCATCGCCTGGTTCGAGCGGGCCCGATCCTGGCTCTACGCGCGGATCGGCCGGGCCGACCCCGGCCGGGTGGACTACCTCAAGCTGATGCCCTTCACGTACGCGGCGATCCTGATCGGTGGCGCGTTCACGCTGCTGACCATCGCCGCAGACGTTGTCAACCCGATCACGCTCTTCTCAAGGTGAGTGCCTGAAGTGACCGCTATCAGTCTCGGTATGCCCGCCGTGCCGCCGCCGCCGCTCGCCCCCCGCCGGGCCAGCCGCCAGATCATGGTCGGCTCGGTTCCGGTCGGTGGTGGTGCGCCGGTGTCCGTGCAGTCGATGACCACGACCCTCACCTCCGACGTCAACGCGACGCTCCAGCAGATCGCCGAGCTGACCGCGTCCGGCTGTCAGATCGTCCGGGTGGCGGTGCCGTCCCAGGACGACGTCGAGGCGCTGCCCGCGATCGCCAAGAAGTCGCAGATCCCGGTGATCGCCGACATCCACTTCCAGCCCAAGTACGTCTTCGCCGCGATCGACGCCGGCTGCGCGGCGGTCCGGGTCAACCCGGGCAACATCCGCCAGTTCGACGACAAGGTCAAGGAGATCGCTCGTGCCGCCGGGGACGCGGGGGTGCCGATCCGGATCGGCGTCAACGCGGGCTCGCTGGACAAGCGGCTGCTGAGCAAGTACGGCAAGGCCACCGCCGAGGCGCTGGTCGAGTCGGCGCTGTGGGAGTGCTCGCTGTTCGAGGAGCACGGCTTCCGCGACATCAAGATCTCGGTCAAGCACAACGACCCGGTCGTGATGATCCGGGCGTACCGGCAGCTCGCCGAGCAGTGCGACTACCCGCTGCACCTCGGCGTCACCGAGGCCGGGCCGGCGTTCCAGGGCACCATCAAGTCGGCGGTGGCGTTCGGTGCGCTGCTGGCCGAGGGGATCGGCGACACGATCCGGGTGTCGCTGTCCGCGCCGCCGGTCGAGGAGATCAAGGTCGGCAACCAGATCCTGGAGTCCCTCGGTCTGCGCGAGCGCGGGCTGGAGATCGTCTCGTGCCCGTCCTGCGGCCGGGCCCAGGTCGACGTCTACAAGCTCGCCGAGGAGGTCACCGCCGGCCTGGAAGGGCTGCCGGTCCCGCTGCGGGTCGCCGTCATGGGCTGCGTGGTCAACGGTCCCGGTGAGGCCCGGGAAGCCGACCTCGGCGTCGCCTCCGGCAACGGCAAGGGCCAGATCTTCGTCAAGGGGCAGGTCGTCAAGACGGTGCCCGAGGCGCAGATCGTGGAGACGCTGATCGAGGAGGCCCTGCGGATCGCCGACGAGATGGGCGCCGAGCTTCCGGAGGAGCTGCGCGGGCTGATCACCGGCCCCACCGTCACCGTGCACTGATCCCGTTTCGTACGCGACAGCGGCCGTTCCCCGGGCAGGGGAACGGCCGCTGTCGGTTGTGCCGTCTTCGCGCTGGTGCTGTGGTGCTGTGGTGGGTCCGGTGCTGTGGCCTGCTGTGGTGCGGCCCGTTGCGGTGATGCGGTCCGGGCGGGCGTCACTCGGTTTCGGCGAGGATCGCGTACAGCTTGCGTCGGGTTTCGTCGAGCACCTGGGCCGCCCGCTCACGCTGGTCGTCGGTGCCGTGCATCATCACCTGGCGCAGGGCGTTCATCGCCTGCGCGCCGGAGTCGCGAATGTCGTGCCAGCTGCTCACCGTGCCCTGCGCGACATCCGCCCACGGCGGGGTCTGCGCGGCCTCGGTGGCCTCCGCCTGACCGGCCTCGGTGACCGTGAACCGCTTCCGCCCGCCACCGGACTCCTCGGTGCTGGCGACGATCACGCCCTCGTCCTCCAGTAGTTGCAGGGTGGGGTAGATCGACCCCGGACTCGGCCGCCACGCACCGCCGGTGCGGGAGTCGATTTCCTGGATCATCTCGTAGCCGTGCATCGGCCGCTCGGTGAGCAGGGCCAGCACGGAGGCTCGGACGTTGGGGCGGCGGCCCCGACCCCGTCCACGGCCCCGGCCGCCCCAGGGGCCGCCGTGTCCGTGCTCGTGGTCGGGACCGGGCGGACCGGGCGGGACCGGCGGGAAGCCGAATCCGCGCATCCGCGCCTCGTGCATCGGGTGGTGCTGTCGGTGGAACCTCATCGGGCTCTCCCCTTCCTCGTACTGTCGCTGATGCATCAACGATATATCGGCAATGCATCGTCGACAAGTGGCCCGTCCGGCGCGGTGGGCCTGCTCGGCCTCGGGGCACGGACGTACCGGCCGGCTCGTGCGCGCGGCCCTGTTTCTCCTGTTCGGTGCCCTGGTGCCCCCGGTTGTCCGCTGGGCCGGGCGGAATCGGCCGATCACCGGAGCCGCGGAACGGTGCCGGCCTCGGCACTCGACCGGCGGAGCGGGGGGTCGATCTGGCAGGCTGATAGTCGTGCTGACGGTGCCGGTACGCCAACTGGGGGAATCGGAGCGCCGCGCGGTCGAGCGACTGCTCGACCATGACCCGTTCGCGGGCGCGCAGGTCGCCGAGCGGATTGCCGCGCGCGGGCTTTCCTGGTGGCGGGCCGAGGGCAGAGTCCTGGGGTACGGCGCCCGCCGCAACCTCGAATCACTCTGCTGGCTCGGCGGCAACCTGACGCCGGTGCTGGCCAGCGACGCGGCAGTGGCCGCCTTCGCCGACCTGCTCGCGGGGGAGGAACGGCTCTGCTCCTCCATCGTCGGCCGGGCCGACGCCGTCCTCGGGCTGTGGGACCGCCTCTCCGACACCTGGGGGCCGGCGCGAGACGTCCGCCCCAACCAGCCGCTGCTGGTCACCGACACCCTGCCACCCGTACCGGCCGACCCGGAGGTACGCCAGGTCCGCTCCGGCGAGGTCGACCGGCTCTTCCCAGCGGCGGTGGCCATGTACACCGAGGAGGTCGGTGTCTCCCCGTTGGCCGAGGACGGTGGCCGCAGCTACCGCCGGCGGGTCAACGACCTGGTTCGGACCGGTCGCGCGTACGCCCGCGTCATCGACGGCAAGGTCGTGTTCAAGGCCGAGCTGGCCGTGGTGACCAAGCGGACGGCGCAGATCCAGGGCGTCTGGGTGGCCCCGGAGTGGCGAGGCCGGGGCATCGCCACCGCCGCCATGGCAGCCGTGGTCCGCGACGCCCTGCTGCGGGTCGCCCCCACCGTCAGCCTGTACGTCAACGACTTCAACCTCCCGGCCCGCCGCGTCTATGAGCGCTGCGGCTTCCAGCCGATCGGCACCCTGGCCACCGTCCTCTTCTGACCACTGAGTCGGCCGCGTGGAAAGGCCGCTGGCCGGCACCCGGTGGTGGGTGCCGGCCAGCGGTCGGTGTCCTGCTGTTCTCGTGTGGGTCAGCTGTTCCAGTAGTGGCCGACGAGGTCGGCGGCCTGCTGCTCCCACTGAGCGTAGGCGTCCGGGTAGGCCGAGACCTGCACGGTCTGGGCGGCCTGGGTCAGCGGCATGTCCTGCCAGCCGTCGACCTGGCGCAGGCCCTTGAGGAACGCGGTCGTCGAGTAGGCCGGGTCGGTGATCTGCTCCGGCGTACCCCAACCGCTGGACGGGCGCTGCTGGAACAGGCCCAGCGAGTCGTGGTCGTTCATGTCGCCGAGGTGGCCCAGGTTCTCCAGCTTCGACTCCTGCAGACTCGTCGCGA
>NZ_JBFAOI010000005.1:172900-412429 GCF_040675155.1 Micromonospora sp. NPDC049645 | reverse complement strand
GTCTGGGGGGTGACGCCTACGGTTACTCGGCGTCGGGGTCGGCGGCCTGACGAGCGGGGGCTCGTGGCGCCGGGACCGTGTGTAACGACCCGGGGACCGGGGTCATTCCCGGGGGCTGGCCCCCAGCTCGGGCGGTGCCCGAAGCGGGCCGGTCGTGGGGACTGCAACGACCGGGGGGCCGGGGTCATTCCGTGGCCCACCTGCCGGCACCCTCATCGTGGCGGTGTCCGGTCGGTCGTGGGGACTGCAACGACCCTGCGCCGGTTGGCATTCCAACCCGCGCGACCTGCACCCGCGAGGCGGGAGCGAGCCGGTGATGCTGCGATCGTCAGGGTGTGTAACGACCCCGGGCCGGCCACGATTCCGGCCCACGGATGCGACCGGTCACACCCCAGCATCACCCGGGATGGGACAAATCGCCCACGGGTCGTTCCGTCGGCCACGCGGCGAAGACTCCATCCGAGCATGATCAACTCGTGCTCCACGGAAAGCGGGGTATCCAGGACTCCCGGACACCCCGACTTCACCAAACCCGAGTCGATCAAGAGCGGGCCGACCGTGCCGAAAGCGCACAAGACGGACTTTCGACGCGGCTGGCGCCCGTCGGAGCGTTCCGACGGGCGCCAGCTTCAGTGCGATCCGGGCGCGGCCCGGTTGTGCGGTCAGTGCGCCGCACCGCCGAGGCGCTGGCGGCGACGCCAGGCCAGGGTCAGCAGCAGCATGATCGCGCCGGCGCCGACCAGGCCACCGCCGAGCTTCATGGGTGTGCCGAGGCTGTCACCCGTGACGGGCAGCGGCTGCTTCTTGTGCAGCACCCGCAGCTCGGTGCTGGCGGTACGCCCGGACTCCCGGCCGGTGGCGGTGAAGGTCAGCAGACCCGTCACCGACGGCTTGTAGTTCCGGGTGAAGCGGCCCTGGCCGTTGGTGTACGCCGTGAAGCTCAGGGGCGCGCTCGCCTGGTACGCCACCGGGGCCATGGCCACGGTGCTGCCGTCGCTACGGCGAGCAGGGGCCTGACCGGCGGCCGGAGCGGCAAACGGGGTGACCGTCACGGTGATGTCGACGGTCTCGTTCGGTCCGAAGTTGGTACCGGTCAGCACGACCGTCTCGCCGAGGAAGATCGTCGGTCGGTTGACGGTCAGCGACGCGGCGGTCGGCGGGTAGGGCGGCGGTTGCGGCGGGTCGGTGGTCGCGCTGGGCGTCGGCTGCGGCTGTGCCGCCCCCGCTGCCGTCGGCACGGCCACCACGGCCAGGCCGACCGTGAGCGCCATGATGATGCGGGATAGCCGCATGATTGGTTCCCTCCTACTGATCACAGCTTGGTGCGGAATGAACTTGGGTGGTCCAGGGGCTGGCGGTGGGGGTCAGCCACAGCTCGGCCTGCCCGACGCCGGTCTTGGCCGTCAGCACGGTGATTTCCAGCGCCCTCTCGGCACCAGGGCCGATGTCGACGCTGGCCGTCGCCACGTGGCGGCGGCGTTCGGTGCCGCTGCCGAGCGCTGTTTCGGCCCCGTCCAGCCGGGCCTCAAGCACCGCTCCACCTGCCGGGCTGAAGATCGACACCAACGTGCGGGCGGTGTACGGATCGCCAGCCAGACCGAGGCCGAGCACGGATTCGCTGAGTCCGGACTTCGGTGCCGTTGAGCGCAGGGTCACCCGTAGCCGGAGCTCACGGCGGCCGTCGGGCCGGCATTCGCCGACCGTCAGGTTCGCCGTCGGCCGCAGGTAGTAGCCGAGCTTCGCGCCGCTGCCGTCGTTGAGGAACACGCCGACGGTCGGCACGGTGTCCTGTTCCGGAAGCGTCCCGGCCATCCGGCTCTCGCCGAACGTCCGCTGTTCCTCAGGTCGGGCACTCCAGAACAATATCCGGCGTTCGGTGATAGCACGGTCAAATGCGGACAACAACACCCGAGGGTTGACATTCTTCTTGAAGAAGGTGTCGAACACCGAGGCGGCCGAGGCCGCGAAGAAGTCGTCCTGCTGTTTGACGTCGAGACGCTGGTAACTGTCATTGAGCAGGGTCTGCACGACCTTCTCGCTGGCCAGCGGGACGCCGCCGGGGACCATGACCGGGCCGGTGGCCTTGAGCAGGTAGGACAGCACCACCGGGTCGACGGCGAGCACACCGTCGACCGTGGTGCCGGTCTTGCGCCGGAACATCTCGCGGTACAGCGCGGCGGCGGTCGGAAAGTGCGGGGACAGGTTGACGTCGGCGGGGTAGATGCCGGGCAGGTCCGTCCAGAGCGCCCGGGTCTCGGCGGGGACCTTCACCGCCGGGGTGAACCGGCCGAGCGAGGCACTGCTGCCCTGCTTGCCCATCTCCACCCTGCCGTTCTCCGCCTCGATCATCGCGTACGCGCCGAACATGCCGCCGGTGGCGCGCAGCTCGGCGAGGTTCTGCGAGACGAGCAGGTACCGTCGCGGGCCGTTCGCGCCGAGCAGTGGCGGCAGCAGGCGGGCGCCCTGGTCGGCCGCCGTGGTGAGGCTGGCCAGCCGGTCGATCTCGGCGCGCAGGTCGGTCAGCGCCTGCCGGATCTGACTGACCAGGCTGTCGGCCGGAACCGCCGCCAGGTTCTGCCGCGTACGCTGCACCGACTCGTGCACCTCGGTCAGCTGTGTCGAGACGGCGGCGAGTCGGGCGAGATCCACCCGGCCGCCGGTCGGCACCAGGCTGGTCAGATCCGTCCGGAGCAGGGTTGGGAACGCGTGCCGGGCCAACTCGTCGATGGCGACGGCGATCTGCGTGACGGCGTCGAGGTCGTCACCCGCGATCGGAGTGTGCCGTCCGAGGCCCCAGCTCGGGTCGGTGGTTGCCGCCCGGGCCGCGCCAGCCTGCTCCTGGAGGGCGGCGAGCGTCCGCAGCGCACGGTCGGTGTCGCCGCCGACCACCTGGGCGCTCAGCTCGCGGGCCAGGCCAGCGGCGTTGAGCAGGTGAGCGCGCGCCTGCCAGCCGCGGAAGCCGATCCACCCGCCGGTCGCCAGCAGCAGCGAGCCGACCACCAGGGCGCCGAGGAGAGCCCGTCGCAGTCGGGCACGCCGACGACGCCGGGACCGGCTTCGCCGCCGGATCGGTCGTTCGCTCTCCGTCACACCACACTCCCGTTCACGGAACCGGACAGAAGGTCGATTCCCTGACGTTCTTAGCACGTTGCAGGGAAGTTCGTACCGTTATTGCGCTTACCGCCCCTTAAGCGAGGTTTCCTCGCGGTTCCGCGAGGGGTTGCGCGACACGGCCGGCCGCCTCGTGCAGCAGCCGCTCGATCTGGTCCACCCCGGCGGGCAACGACATCTCCCGCAGGTACGTGGCCCGGCCCCGACGACCCATTTCGGTGCGGGTCGGCGGCGGAATGGTGGCGGCCAACCAGAACCGGTCGGCCAGCGCCGCCCAGTCCTCCGGCGGACAGGACAGCCCCGCCCGAGCCCGTTCGACCAGCTCGGCCGTGTCCCCGCCGGCCGAGGCGATCACCGGTGCGGCGCAGGAGAGCGCGGCCTGGAGCTTGCCGGGCACCGTGCCGCGCAACTCCGGAAGATCGCGCAACATGACCAGTTGGTAGTCGGCGGCGGCGTACAGCTCGGGCATGTCGACCGGCGAGCGTCGCGTCACGAAGCGGACGTTCTCCGCGCCCAGCTCGGCGGCGAGCCCCCGCACCCGCCGCTCCGCCTCACCCGAACCGACCAGGACGAGATCCATCGTCCGATCCAGCGCCGCGGCGGCCCGGACCGCGGTCTCCAGCCCCTGCCGCGCGCCGATGGTCCCGGCGTGCATCACCACGCACCGACCGTCCCGACGGATCAACTGACGGGCCGCCGCGCCGGGCGTCGCCGGGTGGAAGATCCGCTCGTCGGTCCAGTTCAGCACCAGCCGGACCCGGGCCGGGTCGGCGCCGGCGGCGACCACCAGGTCCCGCATCGACGGCGCGGCGACCGCGATTCGCGCCGCGCTCCGGTAGATCCGGGCCATCGTGGCGCGCATCCGCGCCGCCCAACGTCCCTCGACCGCCTCGTCCGCGCCGTCGCGGGCCCAGACATCCTGCACGTGCAGCACCGCCGGCACCCGCGCGAGCAGCCGGAGCACCCCGGCCGCCGCGAACGTCGTGGCCGGCAGTTGGAAGACGTAGAGCGCGTCCACGTCGCCGAGGAACCGGCGTGCGACCAGGCCCGCGCTGCCGGCGAAGGAGAGGTAACTGGCCATTCGGGCGCCGGTGGACGCGCCACCTCCCGGGTAGCGGGGCACCCGTCGAACGCTCAGCCGTTGGCTGTGCGTCTCGTGGTGCCACCGCTGCCGCCAGCCGGGATAGACGTGCCCGCCGGGATAGTCCGGAAAGCCGGTGAGCACCCGCACCTCGTGCCCACGCGCGGCCAACTCCTCGGCCAGACTCCCGGGGATGAACGCCGGCTCGGGCGGGAAGTGGTACGACAGGATGCCGATCTTCACCGGTGCTCCCCCGTCCCGCAGGGATCGCCGGTGGCCGGCGCGGCACCACGACCGTCACGCGTCCGGCCCGCGTACGATGCCGACAACCCCTCCCTGCGCGGCCACCGGCGTCGACGCACCGCCCTCGCGGTGTGCACGCCTGCGTCCGCACCGATGAGAGGGGCACCGATGGCTGATCGCGTGTTGTTCGTCTGCCACGCCAACCTGTGCCGGTCACCGATGGCCGAGTACCTGGCCCGCCGGCTGCTGGCCGACCGACCGGTCGAGGTGGCCAGCGCCGGCACCGACGCGATCGACGGGCTGACCATGCACCCGTACGCCATGGAGGTCGCGACCGAGAGCGGCGCGGATCCGGCGGTGTTCCGGACCCGGGGACTGCGCCCCGAGTACCTGGTCGACGCGACGCTCGTGCTGACGGCGACCCGACGCCAGCGCTCGGTCTGCACCGCGTTGGCGCCAGGAGCGCTGCACCGGACGTTCACGCTGCGCCAGTTCGGCCGGCTGGCCGCGGCGGCCGAGCCGCCCGCCGAGTCCGCCGACGACCCGTTGCGGGCGGCGATCGCCGCCGCCGCCCAGGCCCGGGGACGGCTGCAACCCGCCGCCCCGGACGAGGACGACCTTCGGGACCCGATCGGCGGCACCGCGGCCGACTTCCGACGCTGCGCCGAGGAGATCGAACGGTCGCTGCGACCCCTCGCCGCGCTCATCGGGGCAGCCGGGTGAGTTCCTGGGTGTGGTCGGGGACGCCGTTCACCCCGTCGGTGGCCACGCTGTGCCGACCGGACGCGGCCCGGTCGGCCGGCACCGACGCCGCGGCCGTCGAGGCGACCACCCGGTATGCCTCGTACTGGTAAGCCTCGGCCTTGGCGACCTTGGCCATGTTCAGCACACAGCCGAGCAGCCGGACCGAGACCGAGTGCAGTGACCGGGCCGCCGCGGCGACCTGCGTGCGCGAGGTACGACCCTGCTGGGTCACCAGCAGCGCACCGTCGGCCTGCACGGCCACCACCACACCGTCGGTCACCGCGAGCAGCGGCGCGGTGTCGATGATCACGATGTCCGCCGACTCCCGCAGCGCCAGCAGCAGGTCCGACATGGCCTTGGAGCCGAGCAGTTCGCTCGGGTTCGGCGGGGCCGAACCGCTGGGCAGCACCAGCAACGACTTGTCTCCCCAGCGCTGTACGACGTCGCCCACCTTCACGTCGCCGACCAGCACGTCGGTGAGGCCGACGCCGGCGTCCAGGCCCAGGTAGTCGTCGACCTTCGGGCGACGCAGGTCGGCGTCGACCAGCAGCACCCGCCAGCCGGCTTCGGCCAGCGCGATGGCCAGGTTGCAGGAGAGGGTGGTCTTGCCCTCGCCCTGCAGGGCACTGGTCACCGCGATGACCCGGGCCGGCTCGTGGACGTCCACGAAGCGCAGGTTGGTCCGCAGCTTGCGGACCGCCTCGGCGCGCGCCGAGGTCGCGGCGTCGCCCACGATCAGCGGGGCGCTGCGGGCGCTGGCCTCGAACGGAATCTCACCGAGCAGCGGGCTGCCGGTGGCGCGTTGCAGGCCGGCGGCGTCGCGCAGTCGGACGTCGGCGACGCCGCGCAGGATCGCCAGACCGATGCCGAGGATCAGACCGACCAGGCCGCCGAGGGTGAGGTTGCGGACCGGCTGCGGCGAGACGGGGTTGGCGCTGACCCGCGGACCACTTACCATCTCGATCTTGATGGGCGTCTTGCCCTCCGGCGTCGTCTCGACCTTCTCGACGAGCTCGACGAACTTCTTGGCGAGGCTCTCCGTCACGCGCAGCGCACGGGTCTGGTCGGTGTCGGTGACCGTCGCGCGCAGCAGGACGGTGCCGGTCTCGGTGGAGGTGCTCACCCGGCGCTGCACCTCGTCGGCGGTGAGGCCGACCGGCGTCTCGGCCACCACGCTCTGCGCCAGCCGGTCGCTGCTGAGCAGGTCGGCGTACGACTTGACGCGCTGCTGGAGGAAGAGCCCGCCCTGGTAGGCGTCGGTGACGCCGGTGCTGGGGGTGGTGACGAAGAAGGTCACCGAGGCGACGTACCGAGGTTGCGCCCGTACGGTCAGGAACGCCGAGACGCCGAGAGCCACCATGACCGTGACCAGCGCGACCCACCAGTGCCGACGCACGTGGCGCAATTGGCGGAGCAGGTCCATCAGGAGCGCCCCCGTGCCGGTCCGGTTACGGCAAAGAACTTCACGAAAACCCCCAAGGTCGTCTCTAAACTCGTGAAACCATTAAAGCGGTTCATACGGCTTATGTCCGGAGTTACGTATTTTCCGGCCGCGAGATGTGCGCCCGCATGACCAACCCGACAAACGTCCATTCGGCAGCGGCGACAACCGGGAAAAAAGTCGAGGGCCGATCGGACGGCGCGGATCGGCCCAGCTGTCGCTGTCGACCACGACGCCGGATAGGGTCGACAGCGGTGTGCCGGGAAGTCTGGTCGGCGAGTGGTTTCCTGCCGTCCCGATTTCCGAGGTGAGCCCCCAGATGACCCCCCGCACCCCACCGGACGGGCCGCGTCCGCCAACGGCTCGACTGTTCTCCCGGTCGTCCTGGCCGGAGGCCCGACACCTGGCCGACGTGCTACGAACCGAGACCGTCGGTGGCGCGCTGCTGCTGACCGGCGCCGTGGTCGCGCTGCTCTGGGCCAACTCCCCGTGGTCCGACTCGTACACCCGCCTCGGTGCCGCCGTGCCCTGGCCCGGCGGTGCGCCCTGGCACCTCGACCTGGACGTGGCCACCTGGGCGGCGGACGGCCTGCTGGCGATCTTCTTCTTCGTGGTGGGTCTGGAACTCAAGCGGGAGTTCGTCGCCGGTGACCTGCGCGACCCGCGCCGGGCCGCGCTGCCGGTGGCGGCCGCACTCGGCGGGATGCTGCTGCCGGCGCTGATCTACGTGGCCGTCGTCCTGGGCGGAGGCGGGCCGGGCCTGCGTGGTTGGGCCATTCCGACCGCCACCGACATCGCTTTCGCCCTCGCCGTGCTCGCGGTGGTCAGTTCGCATCTACCCCAGGGCCTGCGCGCATTCCTGCTCACCCTCGCCGTGGTCGACGACCTGATCGCGATCACCATCATCGCGATCTTCTACACCGCCGATTTCCACCCCGTTCCGCTGCTCGCCGCGTTGCTGCCGATCGGGCTCTTCGCGGTGCTGGTGCAGCGCGGGCGTACCTGGTGGTGGGCGTTGCTCCCCCTCGCGGTCGCCGCCTGGGCGCTGATGCACGCCTCGGGTGTGCACGCCACGGTGGCCGGTGTCCTGCTCGGCTTCACGGTCCCGGTGCTCGCCCGCCGGCCGGCCGGCGGCGACCAGCCGGCCACCGGCAGCCCCGGGTCGAGCGCGGTGGAAACGGGCGAGGGTGGGCTCGCCGCGCGCCTGGAGCATCGCTGGCGACCCGTGTCGGCCGGCTTCGCGGTGCCGGTCTTCGCCCTGTTCGCCGCCGGGGTCACCCTGCGCGGCACCGACCTGGGCGCCCTCCTGACCGACCCGATCGTGATCGCCATCGTTGCCGGCCTGGTGTTCGGCAAGAGCATCGGCATCTTCGGCTCGACCTACCTGCTGGCCCGATTCACCCGCGCCGAACTCGACGAGGACGTCACCTGGGCCGACCTGCTCGGGATCGCCCTGCTGGCGGGGGTCGGGTTCACCGTCTCGCTGCTCATCGGCGACCTGGCCTTCGGGGCCGGCAGCACGGCCGACGACCGGGTCAAGGCGGCCGTGCTGCTCGGCTCGGTGATCTCCGCCGGATTGGCCGCCACGGTGCTCACCCGCCGCAACGCCGTGTACCGCAGGGTGGCGGAGCGGGAGCGGCTGGACGCCGACGGGGACGGCGTACCCGACGTCTACCAGCACCCCGACGCCCGCTGAGCGCGCGGGCTCGCGGTCAGTGGCGGCGGTCGGCGGGCGGCAGGTCCTCGGTCTCCTCCGCCAACGCCTCCGCCGTCGGCCCGGTGAGGTCGTCGCCCGGCACCGCCACCTCCTCGACGCGGTCCTGCTCGTCGGTCTTCCCACCGGGCGGCGGCTCCGGAGCGGTGGCAGCGCCGGAGTAGCCGTACTCGTTCGGTTCGTCATGCCGCGCCATGTGGTCAACCTTCCGCTTTTCCCGTTTCACCTGATGACGCCAACGGTAGGTGGTGATCGTCGTCAGCGCAGCGCGCCGGCGATTGTCGGCCCGGCCACGGGGGTGGCCAGCTCAGCGCCGTCCCGAGCAGCTGACGCAGGGCGATGATCGCCACCGCGCCGGCCAGGCCGCCCCAACCCGGCTCGCCGGCGAGCCGGAGCAGGCCGGCGGCGGTGAGCAGATCCAGCAGCACCCGGACACCGCTGCGCAGCGCGCCGGTGCTGAGCGTGGTGAGCACCCCGGCGACCAGCGCCAACGCGGTGACCGCCGTGACCAGGGTGCCCGTCACGGCCGGCGCTCCCCCTCGGCCACCTGACGCTGCTCCTGACGGATCTCGCGGCCCAGGAAGTAGTTCAACGCCGTTCGGATCGTGGCGATCGCGGCCAGTTGGCCGATCTGCTCGAACGACGGGGACACCGCCGTGCGCAGCACGTCGGCCGCCAACTGGAACTCCAGGCCGAGGGTCAGGAAGCGACCCAGGGAGAGCCGGATCGACGTGAAGCGGGCGGCGCTGCGGTGTCGCAGCCCCTCGACCGCGAACCGCACCGCCGCCCACACCGCACCAACGAAGATCACCAGCGCGCCGGCCACCTCCACCACGGCAACCAGCACCTGGTCGCCGTGTCGCAACAACTCGGCCGGCTCCACCTCGGGCCGTTACCCGCCCTCCGGGCAGCTAGTCGGCGCTCAGGTCAGCTCGTTCACCGCCTCCAGGATCAGCCAGAGACCGGAGATGGCGAAGAGGACCGCGGCGCCGTACTTGATGGCCTTCTCCGGCAGCCGGCGGCCGAGCATCCGGCCGACCAGGATGGCCAACGCGTCGGCCGCCACCATGCCGATGGTGGAGCCGAGCCAGGTCCCGAACCAGCCGTACTTGGTGGCCAGCGTGATCGTGGCGAGCATGGTCTTGTCGCCCAGTTCGGCCAGGAAGAACGCGACCGACACCGCCACCAGCGCGGTCTTGTTGGTCTTCTCCGCCTTGCTCTTCTCCTCCTCGGTGAGTTTGTCCCCGCGCAGCGTCCACGCACCGAACCCGAGGAACGCCACACCGGCCACCAGGGAGATCCAGTCGGTCGGCAGCACCGCCCCGAGACCCACGCCGATGGCGACCGAGGCAAGGTGCACCACCGCCGTGGCGACCGTGATGCCGATCAGCACCGGGATCGGTTTGAACCGTGTGGCGAAGGTCAGCGCCATCAGCTGGGACTTGTCCCCCAGCTCGGCGACGAAGATGACGCCGAAGCTGACGACCAGCGCGACGAAAAATCCCTCCATGACGTCCTTCCCGTTCAAAGCCGGGAGGAGGTACATGGGCGCCCTCGACCCGGCTGCAACAGCCTGAGTCGAAGGTCTCGCCCGCCCCGAGAAAACCCGGGGCCGCGTGGCCGGGTGCGAAACGCACCAGTATGTCGACCACGACATTGGGGGCTACTCCCCTTCGCGTGGTCAGCCTAACCGATCACCGGCCAGCCCGGCCGAGGCGGGTGAACAGGCTCACCGCGCCCGCGCCAGGGTGACGCCGAAGAGCCCGTCCGGGTCGGTCCAGAACTGCGTGGTGCGGAACCCCGCGCCGGCCAGCTCCGCGGCGATCCCCTCCGGATGGAACTTCGCCGACACCTCGGTACGCAACTCCTCCCCGGCCGCGAAGTCGACGGTCAGACCCAGCACCCGTACCCGCATCGGCCGGGTCGCCCGCAACCGCATCTCGATCCACTCGTGCTGCGAATCCCAGACGGCGACGTGCGCGAACGCGGCCGGGTCGAAGTCGGCGCCCAACTCCCGATTGATCACGTGCAGCACATTGCGGTTGAACTCGGCGGTCACCCCGGCGGCGTCGTCGTAGGCGGGCACGATCACCGACGGGTCCTTCACCAGATCCGTGCCGAGCAACAACCAGTCACCGACCTCCAGCGCGGCACGCATCGCCGTCAGGAACTCGGCCCGCTCGGCGGGCAACAAATTGCCGATGGTGCCACCGAGGAACACCACCAGCCGCCGGCCACCCGTGGGCAGCCGGTCCAGTTGCCGGGTGAAATCCCCCACGATCCCCCGGACCCGCAGGCTCGGATAGTCGGCGGCGATCTCGGCGGTGGACCCGCGCAGCGCGCTGACCGACACGTCGAGCGGGACGAACGAGCCCAGCCCACCCCGGCGGGTGAAGGCATCCAACAGCAGCCGGGTCTTCTCCGACGAACCGGAACCCAACTCGATCAGCGTCTTGGCACCGGTCAGCGCCGCGACGTCCGGCGCGTGCGCCGCCAACACGGCCCGCTCGGCCCGCGTCGGGTAGTACTCCGGCAGTCGGGTGATCTCCTCGAACAGTTCGCTGCCCCGGGCGTCGTAGAACCACTTCGGCGGCAGCCACTTCTGCCCGGCGCTGAGCCCGGCCCGGACGTCGTCGCGCAGGCCGCGCTCCAGGTCACCCTCTTCGAGGTAGATCTCCAGGGGTTCGGCGGTCATCGGTTTCGCTCCTCTGTTCGATCAACCGGTGCCGGCCTGCCCGGCGTGACGCACCGGGGCCGGCAGTGGACGTACCCGCACCTCGCCCGCGGTGGCGACGACGAGGTGCCCCTCCGGCACCGACCGCCACCCGGGATCGTCGTCGTGTGGCTCGGAGGCGAGCAGCACCGAACCCGGCGCCCCGCGGACCGACAGGGCGTGCCCCGCCACGCTGGCCACCACCCGCCGCCCGTCGGTGAGCAGCAGGTTGAGCCGTGATCCGGGCGCGGCGGCCGCGACGTCGGCCACCGTCCGCCCGACCGCCTCGGCCGGATCCGCACCGGCGCGCAACCGGTGCCGCACCAGCGCCCAGAGCAACGCCGAGTCGGTGGCAGCGTCCAGGGTGAGCAGGTCACGCACCGGCAGACCCGCGGCGAGCGGCACCACGGCGTCCGGCCAACCGCGGACCACACCGTTGTGGCTGAACAACCACCGCCCCTCGGCGAAGGGCGCCGCCGCGCCGTCGAGCACCGCCATCCCGACCGTCGCCGAACGCACCGCCGCCAACATCGCCGCGCTGCGGGTCACCGCCGCGAGCTGGGCGATGGTCGGGTCGCTCCAGATCGGCTGCGCCCGCCGGTAGCGCACCGGCTCACCCTCAACCGGGTACCAGCCGACGCCGAACCCGTCGGCGTTGATCGTGCCGCCACCGCGCATGTCCCGCGGCGCCCAGGACTGCCGCACCAGCGAGTGCGGAGGGTCGAACAACACCTCGGCCAGCGTCACCGGCGGCCCCAGGTAGGCCAAGTGGCGACACATCAGCGCCCCCGGCCCGCCGCCGGGCCGCCGGTCGTGCGACCACTCACCGGTACGACTCGTCCGGACGCACGTCCCGGGCGCAGCGGAAACCGCTGAAGATCTGCCGGCGGATCGGATAGTCCCAGTTACGGAAGGTCCCCCGGCAGGCCGACCGGTCGGTGCCGAACGAACCACCGCGCAACACCCGGTAGTCGCCGCCGAAGAAGACCTCCGAATATTCGCGGTAGGGGAACGCGGCGAAGCCGGGATGCCCGTCGAACGTGCTCGAGGTCCACTCCCAGACGTCACCGATGAGCTGGTGCACCCCCAACGGCGAGGCGCCCGCCGGGTACGCGCCCACCGGCGCCGGGCGCAGATGCCGCTGGTCGAGGTTGGCGTGCGCCTCGGACGGGTCGTCATCACCCCACGGATAACGACGGGACCGCCCGGTCGTCGGATCCCAGCGGGCCGCCTTCTCCCACTCCGCCTCGGTCGGCAGCCGCCTGCCAGCCCACGCCGCGTACGCCTGCGCCTCGTACCAGCACACATGCACCACCGGCTCGTCGGCGCGGACCCGATCCCACTGGCCGAAACGCCGATACGACCACCCGTCGCCGTCCCGACGCCAGTGCATCGGCGCGCTCAGCTGCTCCGCGATCCGGTGGGCCCAGCCAGCCGGACTCCACCACCGCTGCTCGGTGTAGCCGCCGTCGGCGATGAAGGCCGCGTACTGGCCGTTGGTCACCGGGGCGGCGTCGATGAAGTACGCCGGGAGGTCGACGCGGTGCGCGGGGCGTTCGTTGTCCAGCGCCCACGGGTCGGTGTCGGTGCCCATCGTGAACTCGCCGGCCGGCACCAGCACCTCCGCACCAACCCGCACCGACGGCTCCGGCGGCGCGGGGGTGTGCAGCACCGTCGGACCCGAACGCAGCTGGTGGGTGGCCAGCATGGTCTCGTCGTGCTGCTGCTCGTGCTGCACGATCATGCCGAACGCGAACCCGTCGGCGACCAACGGGCGCTCGGTGAACGCCACCGCATCGAGCAGATCGAACACCTTGTCCCGGACGGTACCCAGATAGGCGCGCGCCTCCGCCGGCGGTAACAGGGGCAGCGCCGGACGGTCCCGGCGTGGCTGCTTGAACGCGTCGTACAGCTCGTCGATGTCACACCGAACCGGCTCCCGGCCCCCGACGTCACGGACCAACCACAACTCCTCCTGGTTGCCCACATGGGCGAGATCCCAGACCAGCGGCGACATCAGTGGCGAGTGCTGGCGCATCAGGTCCGCGTCGTCGACCACCTCGGTCAGCAACGTCGTACGCGCCCGGGCCCGCGCCAACTCCACCGCGATGCGGTCGCGCAACTGCTCCCCGTCAACCCGACCCGACTGCGGGGCTCGCAACCCCGGCTCACTCCTCGCGCTCACCGAGCCCCCCGCCGCTCCCGACTGCGGGGCTCGCAACCCCGGCTCACTCCTCGCGCTCACCGGTCTCTCCTCTCCGTGGCGGCGGTCAACCGCCGCAGTACGCCCCGCTGGATGTCGTCGTGGACGCCGACCGGCAGATCCAGGCGGGGCAGGGTGGTCAGGGCCAGGTCGAGCAGGGACGCCGCGGCCGCGGCCAGCGCCGGATCGGCCAGGCCGTGTCGGGCGGCGGCCGACCACCGGTGCGCCTGCGGCGCGGCGATCGCGTACGCGTCGCGCACGGTGCCCGGATCGTCGAACAGGGCGGTCAGCACCGCCAGCGGCAACCGCCAGTCCCGACCCGGTTGGGTGTCCAGGTAACGCAACTCCAGGTAGCCGCGTGGCCGCACCGGTGGGAAGAGGGTGCTGACGTGGTAGTCGAGGTCGTCGGTGGTGGGTGGTTGGGGCAGCGCGCCGTCGAGCCAGTCGGCGAAGGTCACACCGGGTGGCGCGGCCCAGTCGGCGTTGTCCCGGCGCAGGCAGAGCAGCGGCGCGGCGAGCACGTAGCGGATCCAGGTGGTGGTCGGGTCGTCCTCGGCGTGGCCGGGCGACCAGACCGGGCGGGTGCGGGCCGGGTCGATGGCCAGCCAGGCCGCCATCCGGGCGGACGCCCAACCGGTGCGCCGCCCGGCGTGTCGGGCGGCGGTAGCGAACGCCGCGAGTAACGGGGGGCCGACCGCGTGGGCCGCCGCCCACCGGTCGGCGACCTGATCCGGCTCGCCGGCATCGAGGCAGACCTGCAGGCCGGCGGTGCTGTACATCATGGTGCGGCCGTCCGGGCCGCGCCGGTCGAAGGCTGCGCGCATCGCGCGGTAGCGGGGGGTCTCCACCACCGGGCCGGGCCGACGGTGGGGATCGATGCCGCTGCGGCCCAGGATCAGCCCGGCGGCGGCCAGCAGGTCGGTGACCTGGGCGATGTCTGCCTCGGTGGCGCGGATCAACGCGGCGACCGACAGGCGGGGCGGGGTGGATATCTCCAACTGGCCGCCCGGCTCCAGGGTGACCACGCCGCCGTGTCGTAGCGGCTCGGCCGGGCTGGTGGCATCCAGCGTGGCGGGGCTGTGCCGCCCCAGCGCCGCGCGCAGCCGACTCGCGTCGACCAGACGGGCGGGATCGGCGGCGTCGTGCACGGTCCATTCCAGTTCGACGCCGGTGTGCGTCGGTGGGCCGGTCTTGAAGCAGATCCGGGCGAGATGCCGGACTGCGGCTGCGGACTCGCGCAGGATCGCGCTGCGGTCCAGGTCGGGTGACGTCACCAAGGGTCGAGCCCCCTCTCCATGCGCCGACTCCGGCACACTGTGCCACCGTAAACCCACCCACCGACACCTTCGGGGGCGTGCACGGCGACACCAGTCTCTGTCTAACAGACGAATTTCCGGTGCAGGGGCGGAACAAACCGCTCCAGCCGCCGACCGTTCAGTCGCCGACCGCTCAGTCGCCGACCGTTTCGCCGTCGACGGGATGCCTCGCCGGCGGCGGCAACGGTGGGCCCTTCGCCGACGAGGACGGTTTGGCCTTCGCGGACTCGGAGGGCTTCACCTTCACGGACTCGGAGGGCTTCACCTCGGGCACCAGCCGCTGGCAGTACGCCTCCACCCCGGCGGGGCCTCCGGCGGCGGTCACCAGCCTCTGGAAGGCATCCGTACGCAACGCCTTCTCCCGCTGGTCGGGCTTCTTGGCCCGCCAGGCGCGGCACAGACCGTGCAGCTGCTCGGCGGGGGCGGGGCTGGCCGGCGGCGTGGCGGTGACGGGTGACGGCGCGCCAGGCGACAGAGCACCGGGGGGCGCCGCCCGGCTGGGTTCGAGCGATCGGGGTGCGCCCTGGTGGGGCGAGGGTGACGGGCGCGACGGCGCCGGCGCGACCGGATCCGGCGCCCGGTCCCGGGTGACCGCGGCGAAGGCGGCGCCCGCGGTGGCGGTGGCCGCCACCGCGCCGACCCAGGCCACCGCCCCGGTGGTCACCCGGCGACGGCGTGGCCGGTGCGGCACGGCCGGCGCCGGGTTGGCCCGGGCGGCCCGGAACGCGGCCAACGCGGCCTCCTCACCGGCCAACTCTCCGGGGCGGACCGGGCCGGCGGCTGCCGCGAGCAGCGCGGCCACCCGGTCGGTCGTGGGCTCGCTCGGGGCGGCCAGGTGCGCCTGCGGTGGCGTCGCGGGTCGGCCCTGGTCCACCGTGGTCCGGGCCGAGTCGAGCAGCCGGTCGGTGTCGGCGTGGTCGGGCCGCCGGAACGGGTTCATCGGAAGTCCCCTCACGTCAGCCATCCGCCGGTTCGGCGTGCGGCGCCCGCAGGGTTGGACCACTCTCCGTGCGCGGCTGCGGCACCGCCTCGGCCCCGACCGGCGTCCCGGCCGGGTTCTGTCGCTCCAGCAAAACCGCGAGCCGTCGTAGACCTCGGTGCGCGGCGGTGCGCACGGCGCCGGCACGGCGGCCCAGCACCCGGCCCGCGGCTCCCGCGTCCAGCCCGATCACTGCCCGCAGCAGGACCGCCTCGGCCTCCCGGGGCGGCAGGGTCGCGATCAGCGCGAGAGCAGCCTCGGTGCCGATCGTCTCGTTGGCCCGCTCGGCGGTGTCCGCGTCGCTGGCCAGCTCGACGAGCGCCTGCACCGGAACCGGGAGTGAGGGTCGGCGGCGCATCCGACGCAGGTGGTCCATGGCGCGGTTGCGGGCGATGGTGACCGTCCAGGCCCGGAACTCGCCCCCGGTGAAGGCGGGCAGGTCACGGGATATCTGAAGCCAGGTCTCCGAGGCGACGTCCTCGGCGTCGGCGCCGACGAGGGCGGTCAGATAGCGCAACAGCCCTGGCTGGAGGCTGCGGTAGAGGAAGCGGAACGCGTCCTCGTTCCCGGCCTGCGCGGCGCTGACCAACTCCGACAGGTCGGCGTTCATCCGCGGCCCACGCGTCGTCCGGGGCGTCCCGGCCCGATCCGCCGCGAGGCTGGCCACGCGAGACGAATCGTCCGCCCGATGAGCACCCGCACCGCCCCTCCGCCAATCTGATTGTGCCGCGACAACGATTGTCGGGGCGACGGGTCCGCGGGGCAAACGGCGGGGGCGCTCGGGCGCTACCACCGCAGTGGCGGGACGGGCCCGAGCCGGGCTAACGCTAGAAGGTGGCTCAGGACGCGACAAGTCGGCGTCGTGTCACGGAAGAGTGACAATTATCAACCCTGCCGGACGGCGCGTCGCCGTAACGGTCGGTGACCAGGAGACGCCAACCGTGTCTAACGGCGGTTTCTTGCCGCCACGGAGGATCCGTACGACGAAAATTGTCGCTTTTCGTGACACCACGCTTTCGCAGTGTCACCGAAGCGGAACGTCCACACAGGTCAGGCCGGATCAGCCGGTCTGAACCAGCCGCCCGGCGGCCCTGCCGCGGCGCGCCGCCCCGCGGCACTCTAGGTACGGTAATGCGGTGCTGTCATCGGAGGTCGTACTCAGCGGTCGCTACCGCTTGGACGAACGTGTCGCCACCGGCGGCATGGGCGACGTCTGGCGTGCCTCCGACCTGATCCTCGGCCGGCAGGTCGCGGTCAAGGTGCTGCTGCCGGCGCTGGTCTCCGATCCCGACTTCATCGCCCGGTTCCGCGCCGAGGCCCGGATCATGGCGGCGCTGCGGCACCCCGGCATCGTGCAGGTCTTCGACTGCGGCGCGGACGACCTCCCCGACGGCGCCCGGGCGGACTACCTCGTCATGGAGTTCGTCGCTGGCGAGCCGTTGTCCAAGCGGATCGAGGCGGCCGGACGGCTCGACGTGGCCGAGACGATGTCGATCGTGGCCCAGGCGGCCGCGGCGCTCAACGCGGCGCATCGCGGTGGCATCGTGCACCGCGACGTCAAGCCCAGCAATCTGCTGGTGCAGGAGGACGGCACCGTCGTCCTGGTCGACTTCGGCGTGGCCCGCTCCACCGACATCACCAGCATCACCAGCACCAACGCGGTGCCCGGCACCGCCCTCTACATGGCTCCGGAGCAGGCCGCCGGCCGGCCGGTCAGTGGCGCCACCGACATCTACGCCCTGGGCGCGGTCACCTACTGCTGCCTCACCGGCAGTCCGCCGTTCACCGGTGACAACCCGCTCCAGGTCGCCGTCCGGCACCTGGACGACGAGCCGCCGGAGTTGCCGCACGACATTCCGGAGGCGGTCCGTGCCCTGGTGTCGCGGGCGTTGGCCAAGGATCCGCTGGAGCGCTTCAGCACCGGGGCGGCGATGGCCGAGGCCGCCCGGACCGCGGTCACCGGCGGCGAGCCGCCGACGGCGATGGCGTCGCCGGTCGCGCTGCGCGACGCCGGGCCGGACACCCGCACGGACGTACCGGCCGGCGCGGCGGTGGCGGACGGGCGTCCGCGACGGCGGGGGCCGCTGGTCGGCGCGGCGGCGGCGGTGCTGGTCGCGCTGGTCGGGCTCGGTGCGGCGCTGGGCGCGGCACGCAACGCCGGCGACGACCCGGCGGTCCAGCTGCCGACCAACTCGCCGACGGTGGCACCGACCGGTCCGCAGGACCTGCCGGCGGCGAACGAGCAGGTCACCAGCGTCGACCCGGGTAGGACCAACCGGCCGCACGCCCCCGGCAACTCGCCGTCGGCCTCCCTCTCCTCGACGCCCAGCACGCAGCCGAGCCAGTCGGCGAACTCGCCGACGCCGACCACGGCCGTCACCACGGGGCCACCGACCGGCGCGCCGACGACCGGCGCGCCGACGAGTGATCCTCCGCCGACCAGTGATCCCACCCCCACCACGGGCGCTCCGGTCGATCCCGAGGTGCCGGCGGGCGGCTGAGCCGGCCGTCCACGGTGTGCCCCGGCAGTCCCACCAGCACCGATATCCTCAAAACGGACTTACGTCGCCGAAGACGCCTCTAGGCTCTCAGCAGGCCATTTACACCATCTGCTGCGGGAGCCTGGGTGAGCGCTGAAAAGCTGGTCGTCATCGGTCAGGGGTACGTCGGACTGCCGCTGGCCATGCGGGCCGTCGAGGCGGGGCTCGACGTGGTCGGCCTCGACGTCGACGCCGACCGGGTGAAGCGTCTCGCCTCCGGCGAGTCGTTCGTCGAGGACATCCCGACCGACCGGCTGGGCCGGGCGCTGGGCAGCGGCCGCTATCACCCCAGCACGGAGTACGCCGATGCCGACGGGTTCGACATCTGCGTCATCACCGTGCCGACCCCGCTGCGCGACGGCACCCCGGACCTGAGCTTCGTCGAGCAGGCCGGCATCGGCATCGGCCCGTACGTCCGCGCGGGTTGCACGGTGATCCTGGAATCGACCACGTACCCCGGCACCACCGAGGAGCTGCTGCGCCCGCTGTTGGAGTCGGCCAGTGGGCTGACCAGTCCCGGTGACTTCCACCTCGGATACAGCCCGGAGCGGATCGACCCGGGTAACCCGACCTGGCGACTGGAGAACACCCCGAAGGTGGTCTCCGGCGTGGACCCGGCGTCGCTGGCCCGGGTGGACGAGTTCTACCAGCGTCTGGTGGAACGCACCGTGCCGGTGGACTCCACCCGCGTCGCCGAGCTGACCAAGCTGATCGAGAACACCTTCCGCCAGGTCAACATCGCGCTGATCAACGAGCTGACCATGCTCTCGCACCACCTCGACATCGACGTCTGGCAGGCGATCGACGCCGCCTCGACCAAACCGTTCGGCTTCCTGCCGTTCCGGCCCGGGCCCGGCGTTGGCGGGCACTGCCTGCCGATCGACCCGTGCTACCTGTCGTGGCAGGTCAAGCGCCGCCTCGGCCGGCAGTTCCGGTTCATCGAGTTGGCCAACGACGTCAACCACGAGATGCCCGAACACGTCGCGCAACGGATCATGGCGGGGTTGAACCGGGACGGCCGGGCCGTCAGTGGCGCCCGACTGCTGCTGCTCGGTCTGGCGTACAAGAAGAACACCGGCGACATGCGGGACTCCCCCGCGGTCGACGTGGCGCGCCGGTTGCAGGCGCTCGGCGCCGAGGTGCACGCGGTCGAGCCGTACGCGGAGGCGCATCAGATCCCCGCCGGGGTCACCGTGGTGGGGCTCACCGAGCGGGAGGTGCGCGCGGCCGACGCGGTGGTGGTGGTCACCGACCACGACACCTTCGACTACGACCTGGTGGTCCGGCACGCCCGCTACGTCTTCGACACCCGGAACCGGTGCGCCGGCCCGATGGTCGAGCGCCTGTAGACCCGGCACCGCTGGCCGGTCCCGCCGCCGGGGAAGATGGCGGGACCGGCCGGCGGATGTCCGTCCGGTCGCCGGGTGAAGACCCGGCCGCCCCGGACCGGGACCGGGTCACTGGTCGGCGAGCGCCTCGACGACCGGCCGGGACAGCGCCCGGCGGGCCGGCAGCACCGAGGCGAGCAGGGCGGCCAGCACCGCGACGCCGAGGATCAGCCCGAGTTGGCCGAGCGGCAGCACCACGTGGAAGTCGCCGCCGAGGCGGTCCAGCAGGGCCATCGCGGACGCGCTGACACCGGCGCCCAGCCCCACCCCCAGCACCGCGCCGACGAGCGCCATCAGCACCGCCTCGACGGCGAGTACCGCCCGCAGCCGGGCCCGGGTGAGCCCGACCGCCCGCAGCACGGCGTTCTCCCTGGTCCGCTCGACCACCGACAGGCTCAGCGTGTTCGCCACGCCGACCAGCGCGATCACCACCGCGAGGCCGAGCAACGCCGTGACGAAGGCGAGCAGCATGTCCACCGTGCCGGTGAGCATCTTCTTGTACGCGCCCTGGTCCATCAGGTTCACCGTCGGGTAGCCGCCCAGCACCGTCACGATCGCGTCGCGGGCCCGCTCGGGGCTCACCCCGGCGGCCGGGTCGATCTCGGCCAGGTAGCCCCGCGCAGCGGGGAAGAGCGCGGCGAAGTCCTGGTCGGACAGGTCGATGACGTGACCGGTCGGCGCCGCACCGCCGGTGGTGTCGTCGGTGACCACGGCGGCCACCCGGAACGGGCGCCCGCCGACGGTCACCGGAGAGCCGACCTGCCAGCCGCGTGCGCGGGCCAACTCGCGGTGTACCAGTACCTGCCCCGGCCCCAGCCGATCGACGTCGCCGGCGAGCACGCCGCTCAGCGTCCGCCCGACCAGCGCCGGGTGGGCCGCGCGGATCTCGACGTCGGCGACGACGGTGCTGCGCTGCTCGTGCACGACACCCAGTTCGGGGCGGGCGGCAAGCGCTCCGACGAGGGTGGCCGGCAGGTCCTGACCGATTCCGATGACCACGAAGTCGGTCCCGATCTGGTCGTCCACGCTGCGTTCGATGCCGTCCTTGGTGCTGCGCGCGCCGACCATGAACGCGGACACGAGTCCGATCCCGATCACCAGGGCGGTGGCGGTCGAAGCGACCCGCCGCGGGTTGCGCACCGTGTTGGCGACCGCCAGGTCGCCGGTCGCACCGAGCACGCGACGCACCGGCCAGCCGAAAAACCGGGCCAGCGCCGGAACGAGCACCGGCCCGAACAGCACGATCCCGAAGAAGGCGAGCACACCGCCGATCGCCACCAGCAGCACCTGCCCGGCGCCGGCCGCGCCGGCCAGCGCGGCCACACCGACGGCCAGGACCACCGCGCCGATACTCAGCCGCACCCGGCCGGCACCTCGACCGGGCTGCACCGCGGCGTCGGTCAGCGCGGCCACCGGGGCGACCCGGGTCCCCCGCCAGGCCGGCAGCAGCGCGGCGCACAGGGTGAGGCCGGTGCCCAGCAGCAGCCCGGTCAGCACGGTCGGACCGGTCACGGTCAGCGCGCCGGTGACCGGCACGTCCAGTCGGGGCATCAGCAGCCGCAGCCCGCCGGCGAGGGCCACCCCGAGCAGCACCCCGAGCGCCGAGGCGGCCAGCCCCAGCACCGCCGCCTCCAGCAGGGCGGACCGGAAGACCTGCCCCCGGGTGGCGCCGATCAGGCGCAGCAGCGCGGTCCGTCGGGTGCGCTGCGCCAACACGATCGCGAAGGTGTTGGCGATCACGAAGCCGGCCACCACGATCGCCACACCCACGAAGATCAACAGCAGCATCCGGAACTGGTCCACGTTGCGCACCGCCTCCTCGACGGCCTCGTCGAGGATCTGCTGGCGACTCTTCACGGTGGCCTCGGCGCCGGCCACGGCCCGTACCCGTGCGGTCAGCGCCGCGACGTCGGCGCCCGGTCGGGCCGCCACCAGGATCCGGCCGTAGCCCCGCTCGCCGGTGAGGGACAACGCGTCCGGCCCGACCAGGCCGACGAACGGGCCACCGACGTCGCGGGCGGTGCCGGCCACGTCGACCGTGCCGACCAGGGTGTACGGGCGGGCCGCCCCGCCGGTGGCGCCGACGCGTACCGCCGCGCCGAGGGCGAAGCCCTCCTCGGCCGCCGTCGGCGCGTCGAGCACCACCTCCCCGGCCCGGTCGGGCAACCGTCCGGCCACCACGTCGTACGAGCGCAGCGCGTCCTCGGTGGGGATGGCGACGAGCATGGTGAAGCCGAGCACCGGTCGACCGTCGGCACCGACGATCCCGGCGGTGTTGGTCAGCTCACCGGCTGCGGCGGCCACCCCGTCGACCGCCCGCACCCGGTCGATCAGGGCCGGCGGCAGCGCCTCGTGGCCGGCCGGGTAGACACCCAGGTCGGTGTGACGGTCGAAGCTGCCGGCCCGCTCGTACGCGCCGGACCGCATCCCGTCGACGAAGATCATGGTGCCGGCGACGAACGCGACGCCGAGCACGACAGCGAGCGCGGAGAGCAGCAGGCGCAGCGCCTCGGCGCGCAACGAGCGCAGGGTCAGGCGGATCAAGCGGGGCTCCCGGTGCAGGCGGCGGATCGGACCCCTCCGACGCTATGGCCGGCACCGGTCTGTCGATCTCCACCTGCGCGCTCGACCTGTCTGCGTCCCGGGTCGCGGTGCGCCCGTCGAGGGCTACGACCCAGGTCGTACCCGCTGTCATCCGCCCGGCCTGACCAGCCCGCTCTCGTACGCCAGGACCACCGCCTGGACCCGGTCGCGCAGCTGGAGCTTCGCCAGGATCCGCCCGACGTGGGTCTTGACCGTCGCCTCGGCCACGTGCACCCGGGCGGCGATCTCCGCGTTGGACAGCCCCTGGGCGACCAGCAGCAACACCTCCCGTTCCCGTTCGGTGAGCTGCGCGAGCCGGGGGTCGGCGCTCGGGGCGGCGCCGAGCTGCCCGGCGAACCGCTCCAGCAGGCGCCGGGTGATCGACGGGGCCACCACCGAGTCGCCCTGGGCCACCACCCGGATCGCGGCCAGCAGCTCCTCCGGGGGGACGTTCTTGAGGAGGAACCCGCTCGCCCCGGCCTGGAGGGCCGCGAACGCGTCCGCCTCGGTGTCGAAGGTGGTCAGCACGAGCACCCGGGGGCGACCCGCGGGCCGGTCGGCGCAGAGCCGCCGGGTCGCCTCCACCCCGTCCATGGTGGGCATCCGGATGTCCATCACCACGACGTCGGCCTCGGTGCGGGCGAGCACCCGCAGGGCGTCCGCACCGTCGATCGCCTCTCCGACGACCTCCAGGTCGGGCTGGGAGCCCAACACCATCCGGAACCCGGCGCGGACCAGCGCCTGGTCGTCCACGATCACCACCCGGACCGTCATGCCGCGATCACCTCCGTTGCCGGCTCCGACGGTAGCGGCAGCCGGACCTCGACCTGCCAGCCCCCGGTCGGTCGGGGACCGGCGGTGAGGCTGCCGTCGTACACCGTCACCCGCTCCCGCATGCCGAGCAGGCCGTGGCCTCCGGACGGCGTCGGGCTGACCAGCGGGCGGCCCCGACCGTCGTCGACCACCCGGACCACGACGGCCGCGGCGTCGTACGCCAGCACGACCTCGACGCCGGCACCGACGCCGGCGTGCTTGAGCGCGTTGGTCAGCGCCTCCTGCACCACCCGGTAGACGGTCAGTTCCAGGCCCGGCGGCAGGGCCGGTGGCTCGCCGGTGACGGCGCTGCGGACGCGCAGTCCGGCGTCGTCGAACCGGGCCAGCAGCTCCGGCAACTCGGCCAGGGCCAGCCGCCGGTGCTCGGGGTCCGCGGCCACCGTCAGCCCGTCGGGCCCGTCCGCGCCGGCCGGGCCGGCGTCGCGCAGGACGCCGACCAGCCGGCGCATCTCCTCAAGCGCCTGCCGGCCGGTGTCGGCGACCACCTTCACCGCGGTACGTGCCTGAGCGGGGTCACGGTCGAGCATGAACCGCGCGCCGTCCGCCTGAACGATCATGACGGCCATGCTGTGCGCGACCACGTCGTGCAGCTCACGGGCGATGCGGGTGCGTTCCTCGGCGACCGCCGCCCGGGACTCGGCCTCCCGTTCGCGTTCCAGGGTGGTGGCCCGCTCCTCCAGGCTGAGCACGTAGAGCCGGCGGGTCCGCACGTTCAGCGCGACCAGCCACACCGCGCCGGTGACCAGCGCATACCACAGCGCGGTCGCCCACCACTGGATGACGTTGGGGGTCTGCGCGGCGGCCAGCAGCACGCCGACGGCCGCGACCACGCCGGCCAGCACGCCGTCGCGCAGCCGCCGGCCGTACTTCACGATGCTGTAGAGCGCGATCAGGACGGCCACGTCGTAGATGAGTGGACCCCACCGGGCGACCACCTGGATCAGGGCGAGCGCCGCGACAGCCACGGTCACCGCGCCCGGGTGGGTACGGCGGAACAACAGCGCCACCGCCATTGCCACCCCGACCGCCGTCGCCGCCCAACCGCCCGGCTGGTTCACCGCCGCGGCCAAAGAGACGAGCACCACGACAGCGGCGACGGCCACGTCGAAGGCGACGCCACGCAGCGGACGACCGAACAGGGTGCGTGTCACGGTCACCCAGCGTACGTGCCGGGACGCTCGACCCTCCCGCCCGCGGCCGGGCTCAGCGGCCGAGGGCCTCGCGCATGCGGTCGATCTCGACGGTCTGCTCGGTGGCGACGGAGGTGGCGAACTCGTTGAGCGTCAGGTCGGAGCCGACCGTGAGCAGGTTGGTGGCCATCTCGATGGCGCCCTGGTGGTGCTCGGTCATCATCCGGACGAAGAGCTGGTCGAAGTCCGCGCCACGGGTCGCGGCGAGCTGCCGCATCGCCTCGGGCGACTGCATGCCCCGCATGGTGCCGTGGTCGTGCCCCGGCACCTCCGCCGGCAGACCACGGGTCTGTAGCCAGCCGCGCATCATGCCCATCTCCGGCCCCTGGGAGGCGCGGATGCGCTCGGCGATGGCCCGGACGTCGGGGTCGGCGGCCCGGTCGGGGGCGAGCTCCGCCATCGCCAGGGCCTGCGCGTGGTGCGGGATCATCATCCGGACGAACCAGACGTCCAGCGAGTTGTGTGGGGCGGGGCCGGCGTCGCGCACCTCGTGGGCCGCGCGGGTGGCCGCCGTCTCGCCTGGGCGGCCGGGCGCGATGACGGTCAGGTCGGTGGGGACCGGGCTGGCCGTCGGCGTGGCGGGCGCGGAGGTGGCGGGCGCGGAGGCCGGCTGCGCGGCGCCGGTGCCGGCGTCGTCACCGAGGCGGATCATGAGGAACGCCACCAGCGGCACCACGAGGGCCGCTGTGACGATCGCCAGGGTTCGTGCGCGCCGGTTGGTCATGGGCCACTCCCTGGAGTCGAGGTCACCGCGATGCTATCCATTGAAGAAGCCACCGTGATGTGAACCAGCTCACATCGACGTTCTTCGCGGAACTGTAACGTGTCAACCATCGTCTCCCCCTTGCGAAGGGCCCCCGCCGATGATCAGACTCCACAAGCCACGGTTACGACAACTGCGTGTCGTGGCTCTCGCCACGACCGGCCTCCTCGTCGCCAGCGTACTCATCTCCCCGGCGAGCAACGCCCAGGCGCTGCCGCAGGCGGCGCCTGCTCCCGCGCTCACCAACGAGATCCCCGGCGTCGACGAGATCGTGAGCAGCCCCAACCTGCGTCAGATCGCCAACGTGCCGAAGGTCGCCCCACTGGACGCGACCAACAGCGACATCGCCTTCCAGGGCAAGTACGCGTTCGCCGGCAACTACAACGGCTTCGTCATCTACGACATCTCGCGGCCCAGCGCGCCGACGGTCAAGGCCCGGGTGCTCTGCCCGGGGTCGCAGAACGACATCTCCGTCCACGGTGACCTGCTCTTCCTCTCCACCGACTCGTCGCGCAGCGACGACTCCTGCAACAGCACCGCGCAGGGAGCGGACGTGAAGGGCTCGTGGGAGGGCATCAAGGTCTTCGACATCAAGGACAAGGCCAACCCGCGCTACATCAAGTCCGTCGAGACCGCGTGCGGGTCACACACCCACACCCTGGTGCCGGGCAAGGACCGCAAGGCCGTCTACCTGTACGTCTCGTCGTACAGCCCGCGGGCCGAATTCCCGGACTGCCAGCCGCCGCACGACTCCATCTCCATCATCAAGGTCCCGGTGAAGAAGCCGACCGACGCGGCCGTGGTCGCGACGCCGAACCTCTTCCCGGACGGCGGCTTCCCCGGCAGCGGCACCGGCTCGGCGACCACCGGTTGCCACGACATCACCGCCTACCCGTCGAAGGACCTGGCCGCCGGCGCCTGCATGGGTGACGGCATCCTGCTCGACATCAAGAACCGGGAGGCGCCCCGGGTCATCAACCGAGTCCGGGACGAGGTCAACTTCGCGTTCTGGCACTCGGCCACCTTCAACAACTCCGGCACCAAGGTGATCTTCACCGACGAGCTGGGTGGTGGCGGGGCGGCGACCTGCAACGAGGCCATCGGCCCGAACCGGGGCGCGGATGCCATCTACGACGTCACCGGCCGCGGCGACGCCCGGAAGATGACCTTCCGCAGCTACTACAAGATTCCCCGGGCGAACGCCGACACCGAGAACTGCGTGGCCCACAACGGCTCGCTGATCCCGGTGCTCGGTCGGGACATCATGGTCCAGGCGTGGTACCAGGGCGGCATCTCGGTCTGGGACTTCACCGACTCGGCCAACCCGAAGGAGATCGCCTTCTGGGAGCGCGGGCCGCTCTCGGCCGACACGTTCGTCGGCGGTGGCACCTGGTCCGCGTACTACTACAACGGCCACATCTACTCCAACGACATGGTGAAGGGCCTGGACGTCCTGGAGCTGAACGACTGGCGCACCTGGACGGCCAAGCTGACCCACTACCAGGAGCTCAACGTGCAGACCCAGCCCAGCTACCTCGGCTGGTAGGCACCGCGCAGCACACCGGGCCCGACCCCCGATCTCTCGGGGTCGGGCCCGGCCCGTGTCCGGCGGCAGGCCCGCGCCCGAGCAAACCGTGGGGCCCGTCACCGGGGCGGGGGTTGCGAACCGGCTGGCCAGGGGCTGTGCCAACGTGAGCAGATGTGACAGTTGCCGCCCCACCCGAACCGACCACGCGCTGGCGGCCCCACCCGCTGGACGTGGTGGCGGCCGTCCTCGCCGTGGTGGGCGCGGCCTGCGCGCTGACCGGACTGCTCCCCCGGGCGGAGACCACCGCCACCCTGCACCGGATCCTGCCGCTGCTGCTGTTCCTCGGCACCGTGATCGTGCTCGCCGAACTGACCGCCGTGGCCGGTGTCTTCGACGTGCTGGCCAGTCGACTGGCCAGGGCCTCCCGCGGTAGTTGGGCCGCGTTGTTCCTGCTCTGCGGCGGCCTCGCCACGCTGACCACCCTGGTGCTCAACCTCGACACCACCGCCGTACTGCTCACTCCGGTGCTGCTCGCGCTGGCCCGGAACCTGCGGATCCCCGCCGCCCCGCTCGCCGTCACCACGGTCTGGCTGGCGAACACCGCGAGCCTGTTGCTGCCGGTGTCCAACCTGACCAACCTGCTCGCCGCCGGCCGGGTCGGGTTGGCGCCCCTGGCCTACGCGGCCCGGATGGCGCTGCCCCAGATCGCCGCCGTGGCGGTCACCATGGCCGTGCTCTGGATCGGGTGGTGGCGACGGGACCGGCCCGCCGGTGGGCGTTTCGTCCCGCCGGCCCGGCACGTACCGGCCGACCCGGTCCTGCACCGGACGGCGCTCGTCGGGTGCCTGATCTTCGTCGCCGGGATCCTCGCCGGCGTGGAGATCGGTCTCGCCTCCACCGTCGCGGTCGCGCTGGTGCTGGTCGGGTTCCTCGTCCGCTCCCCCGCCACGCTGCGCCCCGGGCTGGTCCCGGTGCGCCTGCTGTTCTTCGTCACCGGTTTGTTCCTGGTGGTGCAGACCCTCGGCCGGCACGGGCTCGACGAAGTGGTCGGCAACCTGCTCGGCACCGGCGGCGGCGCGCTGGGCGCCCTGCGCGCCGGTGGCACCGGAGCGCTGCTCGCCAACGCCGTGAACAACCTGCCCGCCTACCTGGCCGGCGAGTCGGTGCTGCCGACCGCCGACCACACCCGCCTGCTGGCCCTGCTGATCGGCACCAACGTCGGCCCGTTGGCCGCACCCTGGGCGTCCCTGGCCACCCTGCTGTGGTTCGAGCGCTGCCGGGCGGCCGGGGTGGCCGTGCCGGTGACCCGGTTCGTGCTGACCAGCACCCTGCTCGCGGTCACCGCGACGCTCGCCGCGGTCGGCGCGCTGCTGCTGGTGACCTGACCGCCTTACCCGGCGACCCGCCGCACGGCGAACATGAAGCAGCCGTACACCACGTTGCGGCTGTGCAACTGCCACACCGACGCGTCGGCGAACAACTCGGCGATCACCGTCTCCGGATCGGCGCCGTCGTGCAGGCGACCCCCGCAGATCCGGCCCTCCCGGTCGTACGCCCGCAGAACCTGGGGCCGCCCCCGCCACGCCGCAGGGTGACCGCCCGCCCCGTCCGGGCCCGAGCAGGCGGCGGCATGCGCGAAGACCGGGCCGATCTCCCGGTACGGGCCGGCGGTGCCCGGCGGCGCGTATCCGAAGAGCGCCAGTTCCTCCCCCTCCTCGGCGTCCCGGAGGCAGCAGCGCAGGGGTTCTCCGCCGCCGGCCACGACCGATTCGACGGCCTGGTCGGCGGCGTCGCGGCCGGTACGTCGGATCTCGTCGAGCGTCGCGGCCGCAACGGCGTGGACGCGGAAGCTGGTGTTCGTCATCCGTCCAGCCTGGCCGGCCGGCGGCGCGGGTGCTGGCGGCGATCGGACCTGACGCTGATCGGTCAGGGCCGGGCCGGGCGCGGGCCGACCAGCCGGCGGACCATCGGAGCGGCGTTCCACCTGGCCGCGCCGACCAGGTCGCGGGCGTGCTCCAGGACCGTGTAGTCGGGTCGGGTCAGCCCGTCCGCGATGGCCCGGTCCAGATCGTTGCCGCAGCGACTCAGCACGCTGTCGAAGTCCCGGCGGACCGGCTCCTGCAGGTCGTAGCCGAACGAGCGGTGCAGCCGGGCGAAGAGCGGCTTGTACAGCCGGACCCGCTCGTGCAACCCGGACGAGTACGACATCGGGTTCTTCGGCCGACGCACCACATAGTCGGGCAGCACGTCGGCGAACGCCCGCCGGACGATCCACTTCTCCTGCCCGTCGCGCAGCTTCAGATCCACCGGCAGTCGCATCGCCAGCTCCACCACGCTGAGGTCGAGGAACGGCACCCGGGCCTCCACGCCGTGGCCCATGGCGGCCCGGTCGACCCGCTGCAACTCGGTGCGGCACAGGTTGCGGATCCGGTGCAGGAACAGCCGGCGGGCCGCCACCGGCCCCACCTGGTGATACATCGGGTACCCGCCGAACAGCTCGTCGGAGCCGTCCCCGGTCAGCACCACCTTGATGCCCAGGTCACGCAGCCGCCGGAAGATCGGCACCGAGACGACGGCGTTGATGATGTCGCCGTACTCGGTCAGCTCGGAGATCCGGATGGCTTCCCGGACGTCGGCGAGCCGGATGTCGCGCGGACGCAGCTCGACCACCACGTGCGGCACGTCGAGATCGTTGGCGAGCCGCCGGGCGTACGCCACGTCGGGGCTGTCCGCCACGCCGACCGTCACCGCGACGCAGTCCGGATGGATGTCGCGCACCTGCCGCAGGGTCAGCGAGCTGTCCAGGCCGCCGGAGAGCACCACCCCGACGGTCAGGTCGGTCTCCACCCGCATCCGGATCGCGTCGCTGAGCGCGGCACGGACCAGCAGCGCGGCCTCGTCCGGGTCGTCGATGACCGGCAGGCCGTCGCCGATGGTGAAGAGGTCGACGTACGGGCTCAGGCGCACGTGCCCGTCCGCCTCGGCCCAGCCGTGGTGCCCGGGCGGCACCTCGGCGATCGGTTCGCCGTGCCCGACGAGCGCCTTGACCTCGGAGGCGAGATACAGGCAGCCGGGCCGGCGGGACCAGTACAGCGGCTTCACGCCGAGCGGATCGCGGGCCAGGTACGTCCGGCCGGTGGCCCGCTCGACGACCGCGAAGGCGTACTCACCGCGCAGCCGGGTCACCGCCGCCTCACCCCACTGCTGGAACGCGGCGAGCAGCACCTCGGTGTCGCTCTCGGTACGGAAGACCTGTCCGAGCCGGGTCAGTTGGGCCCGCAACTCCCGGTAGTTGAAGACCTCGCCGTTGAAGCAGAGCAGCCAACGCTCGTCGGTCGACGTCCACGGCTGCACCGCCCGGTCCCGGTCGACCACCCGCAGCCGGCGGGTGCCGGCGAGCAGCCCGCTCTCGGACCGGGTTTCGGTGACCTCGCCCCGGGGGGCGAGGGCGGCGAGCATCCGCCGGAAGGTCGCCGGGTCGGCCTCAGGGCCGATGCTCAACGCGATGCCGCACACCCTCAGACCCCCATCTCGGCCTCGTACGCCCGACGTAGTCGACGCCGGGCGGTGGGCGCGAGGCACAGGTGCCACGCCTGCCCCTCGTCGATCACGTTCAGCTCGCCGGCCTCCTGCCGGCTCAGCAGCAGCTCGGCCAGGGCGTCCCGCGCGCCGAAACGCTCGAACCAGGCCAGCTCGACGTCGACGGAGTAGCCGAGACAGTGCCCGCTGGGCAGCATCGCGGCGTAGCCCAGGCGACGCAGCCGGTACTGGTGCTCCGCGCTGCGGACCAGGCTGGTCACCCACAGCGGCGGGGTGTCCGGCGGGGCGAGGGCGGTGAACTCCCGCCCGATGTCGTTGAGCAGCGCCACCACCTCGCGGCGGGCGCGGCGGAAGAGGAGCCCGGCGGTACGCGGGGTGGCGTCGGGTCGCAGCCGGCGACGCAGTCCGCGCGCGGCCCGGCCCAGCATGGTGGCCGGCTGCTCCTGGTAGCAGAAGCGCAGCAGGTCACGGCGGCGCAGCCACTCCAGGTCGACCAGTTCCGGGCTGCCGTTGACCTGGTCGTCGGTGACGAACGTCGGGGCGTCCTGCCACCAGAGCACGTCGATGCGGGAGAGCAGGAAGATCCGGACCAGCGCGTTGAGGTCACTCGCCGAGGTGCGCTCGTTCGGCTGGTAGCGGGCCATCTCCAGCAGCAGCGTCTCGCGCGCGCCGATCAGCCCCTGCGGGGTGGCGTCGAGGACGGCGGCGAGCGCCGGCTCCCGCAACCGTTCGTCGATGAGCACCTGTCGGGCCCGGGTGCTCGCGGCGTCGGCCAGGGCGCCGACCTCGACCAGGAGTTCGGCGACGGCGGCCCGGTACGCGGCCAGGTCGGGCGCGGGCGCGGACGGGCGGCGAGGGGTGGCGCCGGTGGGCCGTCGGCGGGCCGGAGCGGTGGGTGACGGGGGCGAACCGGGTTGCTGTCCCGGGCTACGGCTGGGCACTCGCATGACGGGGTCCCTTCTCCGGTCACGACATCAGGTGGTTCGCCCTGTAACACACCGTAATCGCCGGGACCGGAGCGGACCGAACAATCCTCCTATCTACTCCGAAGGGAGCGAAGCGTCCGATTGGTGCGGCAGGGCGTCATCCGATCGTCGCGGTCAGGCCCTCCCCGTGCCGCCCGGCGGCGATGAGCGCCTCGATGCGGGCGACCACCTCGGGCAGACCCCCGTCGCCCAGCCGTAGCCCGGCCCGAAGCTCCAGGATCTGGCGGAGAACCGTGTGGTGCTCGACGAGGTTGGCGGGACCCGGCGGGTAGGTCGCGCCGCGCAGTTCGGAGACGGTGGCGGGGACACCGGCGACGACATGGCCGAGCTGGCTCGTCGCCGTGTCGGAGAACTCGACGACGTCGATGCCGGCCTCCCGTACGACGTCGAGGGCCCGCAGCAGGCCCAGTTGGGCGTCGTACCAGACACCGAACAGGGCGAGATCCCACACCGCGGCCGCGTCCGGTGTCTCCCCGACGAAGCGGGCCGCGCCCACCAGCCCGAGGGTGGCCCGGTGCTGCTCGAACGCCGTGGGAGAGCCGCTGTACAGGATGGTTGCCGCGCCCGCGCCGATCATGTCGGGCGAGGCCTGGAGGCCGGCGTCGAGGTACTGTCCGCCCAGGCCGGCGACCCGCGTCGCGGTCGACCGCGCATCGCCCGGCGTACCGGTGCACATCGCGACGACGGTCCGACCGGACAGGTCCTCGCCGACGGAGTCCAGGCACTGCCGCACCGCCGCGTGGTCGGTGACGGTGAGCAGGATCAGGGCGCTGGCCGAGGTCGCCTCGCCGAGGGACGCCGCCGGCACCGCGCCCAGCTCCACCATTTCGGCGGTACGGCTCGACCTGCGGTTCCACACCGTCACGTCGCGTCCAGCGGCACGCAGCCGGCGTACCACCGCACCCCCGATGGCCCCCGTACCGATCACCGCGACCCGGTCTGCTGATTCTTCGATGTCCACCATGGGGTCATCGTCGACAATCAACCCCACTTGAGGTCAAGCCGAAACTCGACCGGGTCACCGGGTCAGTGCGGTCACCGGGTCAGTGCGGTCACCGTGCGGTCCGTGCCGTCGTAGCTGCGGGCGGCGTCGAACGCACCCGTCGGGCGTTGCCCGCCGGCGACCGCTCGGGCCAGGCGCAGGTCCGCGTCGCGGAACCGCAGGGCCAGGCTCAGGTGTGGCACCCACACGTCCGGCGCGTGCCACGGGCGGTGTCCGTCGGCCCGCGCGAGGACGTCCCAGACGGCGGCGTGCAGCGCGGTCAGCGCGGGATCGGGTCGCACGAGCCACACCAACGGGGCGCTGCCGTCGAGGACGACGACGCGGTCGAGCGTCACCGGTAGCGGCAACGCGGCGTCGAACAGCTCGGTCAGGCGGCGTTCGACCCCGGCCGGGAAGTCGTCGACGGCGGCGAGGGTGAGATGCGGCCGGTTGGTCGGGTGGATGTTGCGGGCCAGACTGGGCAACCCGGCGGCCACCAGACGACCCCAGACCGCGCGGACCGCGACCTCCAGGCCGGGCGAGCAGAGCAGTTCCACCGTACGCACCCGCCTACGCTAGCGGTGGCGACCGGAGCCGCGCCCCGACGTGCCGTGGGATTCACCGCGCCCGCGGTCCGGGCACGGTGGGTCAGAGCCAGCCGTTGTCCCGGGCGGTGCGGACCGCCTCCGCGCGGTCGGCCGCGCCGAGCTTCTGCACGGCCGCGGAGAGGTGGTTGCGGACGGTGCCGGCCGACAGGTGCACGCGCCGGGCGATCACCGCGACCGGGGCGCCGACCTCGGCCAGTCGCAACGTCTCCAGCTCCCGAGGAGTCAGTGGGCACGGGGGCAGGGTCAGCGCGTCGGCGGCCAACGACGGGTCGACGTAGCGGCCCCCGGCGTGCACCCGGCGGATCACGTCGGCCAGCGCGCCACCTGGCGAACCCTTGGGCAGGAACCCTCGGGCGCCAGCGGTCAGCGCCTGGCGCAGATGCCCGGGACGGCCGTGCCCGGTCAGCACGACCACCGCGCACTCGGGTCGGGCCCGGGTCAGCTCGGCGGCCACCGCGATGCCGTCCAGGCCGGGCATCTCCAGGTCCACCACGGCCACGTCCGGGCGGTGCGCGAGGGTCGCGGTGACCGCCGCCGGCCCGTCCGCGGCCTGTGCCACCACCTTTAGGTCCGGCTCCAGGGCGAGCAGCGCGGCGACCGCGACCCGGATCAGGTCCTCGTCGTCGGCGAGCAGGACGCGGATCACGACGACACCGGGACGGTGACCTCGAGGGTGAACACGGCGTCCCGGCGGTGGACGTGCAATCCGCCCCCGGCGGCGGCGAGTCGGTCGGCCAACCCGCGCAGGCCGTGGCTGTGCGCGTCCGGGCCACGGCCGTCGGCGCCGTCGTTGGCGATCGTCATCCTGGCCATGTCCTTCTCCCGGTCGATGCGAATCCGGCACCAGTCGGCCCGGCTGTGCCGCAGCACGTTGGTGCCCGCCTCACGCAGCACCGCGGCCAGCTCGCTGGCGACGGCCGGCGGCAGGTCCGTCGGCGGCGGCAGGACCGTGCACCGCACCCCGCAGGAGCGCAGCACCCCCACCACCGCCGACAGCTGGTCGTCGAGGTCGACGGCGCGGTAGCCGTGCACGGTCTCCCGCACCTCGGTCAGCGCCGACGCGGCCAGTCGCTGCACCTCGGCGGCCTCCCGCCCGGCGCGTTCCGGGTCGACCGGGGCGAGCCGGGCGGCGAGTTCGGCCTTCAGGGCGATCACCGTGAGGCTGTGCCCCAACACGTCGTGCACGTCCCGGGCGAAGCGCAGCCGCTCCTCGGCGGCGGCCAGCCGGGCCTGGTCGGCCTGCCCCTGCCGCGCCTCGACGAGCAGACCCCAGAACCAGATCTGGAGCCCGTTGACCGCGGCGACGGCCGCGCCGATCCCACCGGTCACGGCGAGGTGACGCGCCACGGAACCATTGGTCCACCAGGCGACCGCCACCGCCACCAGCAGGACGCCGGCCGCCAACGCCAGCGCGGCCCGCCACCGCAGCAGCAGCGGCGTCATGCCGATCAGCGCCGCGCCGAGCCAGGCCCAGGTCGGCCACCGACCGGCCGCGACCGGCCCCACCAGTGGCACGGTCAGCACCGCCACCACGGCGAGACCTCCCTCGGCGCGACGCCGCCAGCGCGGGTGCAGCCAGGGTGTCACCGCCGCGTACAGCACGACGGTCTGCGCGACCACGAAGGCGAGGATGCCGACCGCGCCGAGCGCCAGTCGGCCCGGGTCGGGCTCGTGGGTCAGGCCGACCGCTGGTAGCAGGACGCTGGCCCACACTCCGGTGGCCAGCGACAACAGGGTCGCCTGCCGGGCGCGGTGGAGCCGGCGGTCCGCCCGGGGAGTCACCGCCTCGCTCGCCACACACCGATCCTAGGGCCGCCGCGCGCGGGGTCCACCCGTGCCGACTGTCACGGATGGACCGTGCGACCCGCACGGTTTTCCGGTGCGGAACGGTTCTGCCGTCCGCGCCCGGACGCCGGCAGGGTCGAGGCATGGAGAAGACACGGATGTACGCGGACAGCGCCACCGCCGTGCCGTCGACCGTGTCGCCGGCTACCGGCGGCACGCGACGGCTGCTGTGGCACCTCGGCGAGATGGCACTGGCGATGGTCGCCGGGATGCTCCTGCTCGCACCGCTGTGGGACGTGGCCGGCGACGCGTCGGGCCTCACCGGGGCGCTGGGCCGCCCGGAGGTCGCCGCGCTGGTGATGGCCACCAACATGACGGTCGGCATGACGGTGTGGATGCGCTACCGGGCGCACCAGTGGCGTGGGGTCGGCGAGATGGCCGCCGCGATGTACGTCCCGTTCCTGCTGCTGCTCGTACCGTACCGGGCTGGCCTGCTCGACGGTGACGGCCTCCTGCTCGGCGGTCACCTGCTGATGGTTCCGGCGATGGTGCTGGTGTCGGTGCGGCACCGGCACCAGACGCCGGCGGTGCCACACCGACACCCGGCCGTGGTGGCGCTCGCCCGCCGCTGGCCCACCGGGCTGGCGCTGCTGATGACCGTGGACATGTGGGCCGATCCGCGCGTGCTCAGCCCGTGGACGATGCTGGTGCTGCCCGGCGGCTACCTGCTGATCGGCGTGGCCCGCCGGACCCTGCGCGGGCCGGGCGTGCTCGCCGCCCAGCTCGCCGGCCTGGTCGCCTGGGTCGCCCTGACGGTGGTCGCGGTCGTGGTGGGTGGGCGGGCCGCCGCCTGGCTGGTGGCGTTCGGGTGGCTGGCGCACGCCGGTTGGGACCTGGCGCACCACCGCGGCGCCCGGGTGGTGCCGCGTGGTTACGCCGAGTGGTGCGGGGTGCTCGACCTGGCCCTCGCCGCGGTGATGGTGCTGGCCATCCTGAGCGCCGACGCCTGATCGAGGGCGGCACGGGGAGCGGGAACGGACGCGGCACGGGCTCGGGGACGGCTCTTGTGGCGGTCGGCGCAACGGCCCGGTCGGCGTGATGAAAGGCTTGGCACATGAGTTCCGCACCTGCACAGCACGACGCACCGATTGACGCCACCCCCACCGGCACCGACGAGGTGAGCGCCTTCACCGAGCTGGGGCTGCGCGCCGAGCTGCTGGGCGCGCTCGCCGCCCTCGGGTACGAGGAGCCGACCCCCATCCAGCGGGAGGCTATCCCACCGCTGCTGGAGGGTCGGGACCTGCTGGGTCAGGCGGCCACCGGCACCGGCAAGACGGCGGCGTTCGCGCTCCCCCTGCTGAACCTGATGACGGCACACCGGCAGGGCGGCGACCCGGTGGCGCTGGTGCTGGTGCCGACCCGGGAACTGGCGGTGCAGGTCTCCGAGGCCTTCCACCGCTACGGCAAGGACCTGGGCGCGCGGGTGCTGCCGATCTACGGTGGGCAGCCGATCGGACGGCAGCTGCGGGCACTGGACAGCGGCGTCGACGTGGTGGTGGCCACCCCGGGGCGGGCCCTCGATCACATCGCCCGGGGCACCCTGCGGCTCGGTGGGCTGGCCACGGTGGTGCTCGACGAGGCCGACGAGATGCTCGACATGGGCTTCGCCGAGGACATCGAGGCGATCCTGGAGCACGCTCCGGCGCAACGTCAGACGGTGCTCTTCTCCGCCACCATGCCGTCGCGGATCGACGGGATGGCCCGCCAGCATCTGCGGGAACCGGTCCGCATCGAGATCGGCCGGGAGCAGACCGTCGCGGGTGAGGCGCCCCGGGTGCGGCAGAGCGCGTACATCGTGACCCGGGCACACAAGCCGGCCGCGCTGGGCCGGGTGCTGGACGTGGAGTCCCCGACCGCGGCGATCGTGTTCTGCCGCAGCCGGGAGGAGGTCGACCGGCTGACCGAGACGATGAACGGCCGGGGCTACCGGTCCGAGGCGCTGCACGGTGGCATGAGCCAGGAGCAACGTGACCGGGTCATGGGCCGACTGCGGGCGGGCACCGCCGACCTGCTGGTGGCCACCGACGTGGCGGCCCGCGGGTTGGATGTCGAGCAGCTGACCCACGTCGTCAACTACGACGTGCCGTCGGCACCGGAGTCGTACGTGCACCGGATCGGTCGGGTGGGTCGGGCCGGTCGCGAGGGTGTGGCGATCACCCTCGCCGAGCCGCGTGAGCACCGGATGCTCAAGACCATCGAGCGGGTGACCGGCCAGCGGATCACCATCGACAAGATCCCCACCGTGGCCGACATGCGGACCCGCCGGCTGGAGATGACCCAGGCGGCCCTGCGCGAGAGCCTGCTGGAGGACGACCTCGACCCGTACCGGGTGATCGTGGAGACGCTGACCGACGAGTTCGACCTGATGGAGGTCGCTCTCGCCGCCGTGAAGCTGGCCCACGAGGTGACGTCGCCGGGCTCCGACGACGAGGAGGAGATCCCGCAGGTCCCGGTACGCGGCCCGCGTGAGGGTCGACCGGAGGGCGGCGGCCGGGGCGGCGATCGGCGCGGCGGGGGCCGGCCCCGTTCCGGCGGTGGCAACACCGTGCAGGTCTTCGTCGGCCTGGGCCGGCGCGCCGGGGTGCGCCCGCAGGATCTGGTCGGCGCGATCACCGGGGAGACCGGCATCCGCGGTCGGGACATCGGCTCGATCGAGATCGCCGACCGGTTCTCGCTGGTGGAGGTGCCGCAGGGGGTGGCCGACCAGGTCATCTCCGGGTTGCGGTCCAGCACCATCAAGGGCCGCAAGGCGACCGTGCGCCGGGACCGCGGGGGCGACGAGCGCTGAGCACGCCGCCGGCGGCCGGACGACGGTCGCCGGCGGCATCGCTCCGCGAGGCGGCCGGCTTCGTCGTGGCCGTGCTGCTTAGCCAGTCGGCGACGGAACGCTGGCGTCGCGCGCCGGGGCTAGCCGATGTTTCCGCTGACCACGTTGTTGGCGCCGGTCAGCGACGTGCCGCCGGAGCGGTGGTCGAAGGCCCGCATCACGTTGTTGCTGACGATCCAGTTGTCGCTGCTACCCACCGTCGCGATCGGCCGATCCTGACGGCGGGGCGTCCCGTCGTCGTAGAACTGGTTGCCGATCACCTGGCACATGGCGGAGTCACGGCCGAGGATCCCGTTTCCGCCGTTGTCGTGAATGTCGAGCCCCATGATCCGGGTACGTCCGGACGACGAGACCTCGATGCCGTTGGAGGCGTTGCGCCACAGCCGGCCGCCGATGAACTGCGTCCCCACGACCTGCCGCAGGTCCGCTCCGCTGCCGGTGCCACTCGTGCCGTTGGACTCCAGGTAGACGTTCTGGAAGATGTTGCGGTGGGCGGGTTCACGCAGCTCGACACCGTTGCCGCGACACCCCCAGACGTGCAGGTTGTCGAAGAAGCAGGCGCTGTCCAGCAGTCGTATCCCGGTCTGGCACTCACCGACCCAGACGTTGAGGAACTCGTTGTCGTACGCCACCTTGTTCACCAGGATGCCGACGCCGAGACAGTCCTCGATGTTGATGTCCGTGATCTTGTTGGCGTGCGCGCTGTTCTCCGCGTCGGTGCCGAGGAACTCGACGGCGTGGGCGCCCGAGTTGCCGAAGTGCAGGTGGTGGAAGGTCGACCGGGGGCCCCGGATGGTCAACAGCACGTTCGAGGTGCGCATGCCGAAGAAGTTCACGTTGGAGATCTGGTTGTACTTGCCGCTGGAGACGAGCCGACCGGTGTAGCCCGGGGCGGGCTGGATCATCGCCGCGCCGATGTTCTCACCGGTCCAGGTCACACCCGTCGGGAACCGGACCTCCGCTCCGAGGCCGAGGGCGCCCACCGGTTGGAAGATCTCCCCGCCGCCGGCCGGCAGCATGGACAGCGCGGTGGTGACCTTGCCCGACTCGTCCCTGCCGTCGAGCAGGCAGCCGACCCGGGGGTCCCGCAGGCTGAGCGGGGCTTCCCGCACGGTCGCGACGGGCGGCGCACCCGCCTGTTCCGCACCGGCCAGGGTGGCCACCGTGGTCGCCACCGCGGCGCCCGCGCCGCCGGCGAAGAGCACTCGCCGGCCCAACCGCCGCCCCGCTGGGTCTGACCGTGGTGGCGCTGCCGGCGGTACCGCACCAGGTGCGCTCACGATCGGTTCCATGCCTTCCCCCCGTTGGTGCCACGTCGAGCAGCGGCCAGACTCTACAGTGCGCCGTCGTCCGCCGGCGACGCCCGTGGACCGGCCCGATCCGAGCGCCGGAGCGGGCGGCGGCCCCCGCCGACGACCGGCGGGAAGGACGGTCGCTGAGGCCGATCAGAGCGCGTACGGGCCGAAGCGACCCCACGCCACCACGGCGGCGAGGACGAGCAGCATCGCGCAGACGATCGCTCCCTGGATCTCGGTACGACGCCCGTCCGGGGTGGCTTGCTGCGTGCGCGCGCGCAAGTGCACCAGGATGCCGCCGACCATGACGGTGACCACGCCGACGGCGGCGAGCGGGGTGAGCACGGTGGCGATGCCGGTGAGGCCGGGCAGCACGAGCCCGACGGCGGCCAGCGCCTCGACCGCGCCGAGCGCCTTGACCTGCGACGGCGGGACCGGGTCCTGCCCGCTGTACCGAAAGGGCCCCCGCCGTCGGAGAGACGGCGGGGGCCCGATGGTCGCGGTGTCAGGCCGCGAAGAGCGCCGGACCATCCAGCGTCTTCACGTCGGCCGGGCGCAGCGCCAGGGCGAGCACGTCGGCCACGTCGGCCAGGGTGTGCACGGTCAGCGCCTCGCGCACCTCGGTCGGCAGGTCGTCCAGGTCGGGCTCGTTGCGGGCCGGGATGATCACCTCGGTGAGGCCGGCCCGGTGCGCGGCGAGCAGCTTCTGCTTCACCCCTCCGATCGGCAGCACCCGACCGGAGAGCGTCACCTCACCGGTCATCCCGAACTCGGGGCGGACCGGGCGACCGGTGACCAGCGACGCCAGGGCCGTGACCATGGTGATGCCGGCGCTCGGGCCGTCCTTGGGCACCGCGCCCGCCGGGAAGTGGACGTGGATCCGGCGACCCGCGAGGGCGTTCGGGTCGATGCCGAACCGCCGCCCGTTGGAGCGCAGGTAGGAGAGCGCGATCTGCGCCGACTCCTTCATCACGTCACCGAGCTGACCGGTCAGGGTCAGCCCCGGCTCGCCCTCCATGCTGGTCGCCTCGATGAAGAGCACGTCCCCGCCGGCGCCCGTGACGGCCAGGCCGGTGGCCACGCCGGGCACGGCGGTGCGCTCGGCCGACTCCGGGGTGAACTTCGGCCGGCCCAGGTAGCCGGCGAGGTTGTCGGTGCCGACGCGCACCGGCGTCGGGTCCGTCGCCAGCGTCACCGCCACCTTGCGCAGGATCTTGGCCAGGGCACGCTCGAGCTGCCGAACACCGGCCTCCCGGGTGTACTCCCCCGCGATCAGCGCGAGCGCCTCGTCGGCGACGCCGACCTCGTCGACGGTCAGCCCGGCCCTCTCCCGCTGCCGGGGCAGCAGGTGGTCGCGGGCGATGGCGACCTTCTCGTCCTCGGTGTACCCGTCCAGGGTGACCAGCTCCATCCGGTCCAGCAGCGGGCCGGGGATGGACTCCACCACGTTGGCGGTGGCCAGGAAGAGCACGTCGGAGAGGTCGAGGTCGACCTCCAGGTAGTGATCCCGGAAGGTGTGGTTCTGCGCCGGGTCGAGTACCTCCAGCAGGGCGGCGGCCGGGTCACCGGCGTAGCCGGCGGCCAGCTTGTCCACCTCGTCGAGGAGCACGACCGGGTTCATCGAGCCGGCCTCGCGCAGCGCGCGGACGATCCGACCGGGCAGCGCGCCGACGTAGGTGCGCCGGTGCCCGCGGATCTCCGCCTCGTCGCGGACACCGCCGAGCGAGACCCGGACGAAGTTACGCCCGAGCGCCCGTGCCACGGACTCCCCGAGGCTGGTCTTGCCCACCCCGGGAGGACCGGCGAGGGCGAGCACCGCGCCGGAGCCGCGACCGCCGACCACACCGAGGTTGCGCTCGGCGCGCCGGTTGCGCACGGCCAGGTACTCCAGGATCCGGTCCTTCACGTCGGCCAGGCCGGCGTGGTCGGCGTCGAGCACCGCCCGGGCCGCGGCCAGGTCGGTGTTGTCCTCGGTACGCGTGCCCCACGGCATTTCGAGCACGGTGTCCAGCCAGGTGCGGATCCAACCCGCCTCCGGGGAGGCGTCACTGGCCCGCTCCAGCTTGCCGACCTCGCGCATGGCCGCCTCGCGGACCTTCTCCGGCAGCTCGGCGGACTCGACACGGGACCGGTAGTCGGCGGAGCCGTCCGGCTCGTCCTCGCCCAACTCCTTGCGGATCGCGGCGAGCTGCTGACGCAGCAGGAACTCGCGCTGGGACTTCTCCAGCCCTTCGCGGACGTCACTGTTGATCTGCTCGGTGACCTCCTGCTCGGCCAGGTAGTCCTTCACCCAGCCGACCAGCAGCTCCAGCCGGGCGGTGACGTCCGGCGCGGCGAGCAGCTCGTTCTTCTGCTCCAGGGTCAGCCAGGGCGCGTAACCGGCCGAGTCGGCCAGCTCGGAGAGGTCGGTCATCCGCTCCACCGCGTCGATGACCTGCCAGGCGCCCCGCTGTTGCAGCACGGAGGTCACCAGGGCGCGGTACTCGCGGGCGAGTTCCCGGGCCCGACCGGCGTGGGCGGGTTCGTCGAGTTCGGTCGCCTCGACCCAGAGCGCGGCGCCGGGGCCGGGCACGCCGGAGCCGATCCGGGCCCGGGAGAGGCCACGGATGACGGCGGCGGGCTCACCCTCGGGCAGCCGGCCGACCTTCTCGATGGTGGCGACCACGCCGACCGGTCCGTACTCGCCGTCGATGCGTGGCACGGCCAGCAGCTTGCGGTCGCCGGTCGCGCGAGCCGCGTCGATCGCGGCCTGGGTGGTGGGGTCGAGGGTCACCGGGATAACCATGCCGGGCAGCAGCACGGTGTCGGTCAGGGGAAGTACCGGAAGAGTTGCCATCGAACACCTGCCATCACGTTGACTTGAGCGTGTCTGACTCAAGTAACAAAGCGTTCCCCTTGTTCCGACCTGTGACCCAGACCACTCTGCCGGCCGGTCCGTCGGGTCGCCCAGACCGGCGGACGACCCGACGAGACACCTCAGGGGAGCCTGCTCCGCACCGTGTTCAGGACGAACCCGCCACCCCCGGGTTGGTGCCGTACAGACGCGGGTCACCCGGGGGCAGCACCGGCTCCGGGGCGCTCGCCCGCGGGTTGTCGTCGTACCGGAACTCCCCCTTGCCGTCCAACGAGGGCCCGGACGCCCAACGCCCCTCGGCGGCGTCGGTGCCCGAGGAGAAGCCCAGGTAGGTGTAGCCGTACTCCGCGGTGAGCTCGTCGGAGTCCGGAAACGCCTCCGGCACCGGCATCTCCTCCAGCCCGTCCTCCTTGAGCTGCTCGATCGCCGCCAGCCACATGTTCTGGTGCATGGTGTCGCGGGCCAGCAGGAAGCGCAGCATCTGCTTGACGCCCGCGTCGTCGGTCATGTGGAACAACCGGGCGACCTGGAGGCGGCCCTGCGCCTCGGCCGTGACGTTGAGGTGGAAATCGGCCAACAGGTTGCCGCTGGCGGTGATGAACGCGCCGTTCCAGGGCACGCCGTTGGAGTCGGCGGGTAGGGCGCCACCACCACCGTGGATGAAGTGCGCCGGGTTCTCGCCGGCGTAGGTCGCGGCGCCCCCGGGGTCCTCCGCGACGCCCTCGGTCAGCGACAGCGGCGCGCTGTCCAACAGCCGGGTGATCATGGTGACGATCATCTCGACGTGGCCCATCTCCTCGGTGCCGACGTCGAGCAACAGATCCTTGTACTTGCCGGGCAGCCGGCAGTTCCAACCCTGGAACAGATACTGGTTGGCGACGGTCATCTCGCCCCACTTGCCGCCCAGCACCTCCTGCAACCGGCGGGCGAACGCCGCGTCCGGGCCGTCCGGCTTGGCCTCGAACTGCAGGTCCTTGACGTGGCTGAACATCCGACCTCCTCGGTACCGGAGAAATTAGGTAACGAGGCCGTTCCCGCCCCGCTGGCCCGGACGGGCCAACCGGTGTCCCGTCCGGGTCAGCGCAGCGGACGAGCCATCGGCAGCAGCACCTCCAGCGCCACCCCGCGGGGCCGCAGCCGGTGCGCCCGCAACGCTCCCCCGTCCGCCGTGACGAGCTGCCGCGCGATCCACAGGCCCAGGCCGGACATCCCGACGGCCGGCGTCGAACGCCGCAGCGCGACCAGCAGCGCGTCGTCGACCCGCCCCTCGTCGGTGACCAGGATGCTCAGGTCGACGCCGCGCAGGGTGGCGTAGAGCCCGACCTGCCCGTCCGGCGGCCCGTGCCGCAACGCGTTCTCCACCAGGTTGACCAGCACCTGTCGAGTCCGGCCGGCCGGCACCGGCCAGGAGGCCGCCCGCCGGGTGGCCCGCGCCCGCCGACGGCCGACCGGCACCAGCGCGGCGGCCTCCCGCAGGATGCCCGCCAGCGCAATGGTCGGCTCCGGCCGCGCGGCCGGCGTCAGCACGCCCGTGCCGGCGGTCGCGTCGCGCAGCAGGCCCTGCAGGTGGACGGCCTGGTCGCGGGCCAGCTCGATGATCGCCCGCCGGTCGACGCTGGTCAGCTCGCGACGCTCGTCGGCCAACGCACGGGTCAGCGAGGTCAGGGTGCTGATCGGCGTACGGAACTCGTGGCACAGCACCCGCAGCAGCAACTCCGAATCGGCCTCCGCAGGTCGCCGCTCCCCGGGTGCCGGCTCGACGTGGCGCAACCCTCGCAACAAGTCCCGCAGACCGCGCCGTACGCGCATCCACCCGACTCCCCTCGTTCGGTGCGAACCCGCATGATCGGTACCCGCTGGGGAACGGCGCAGACATGCCGGGAGCCTCCACCTTGCGACTCGTCGTCGTGGACGATCACCCCCTCTTCGTCCGCGGCCTGGAGCTGCTGCTCCCGATCACCACCGGTGGCCGAGTCGAGGTGGTCGCCTCGACCGGTGACGCCGCCGCCGCGGCGGCACTGGTCAGCCGCTGCCGCCCCGATCTGGCCCTGGTCGACCTGCACATGCCGCCACCGGGCGGCGTCCGGGCGGTGGCCGCGATCCGGCGGACCACCCCTCGGGTACGGGTGGTCGCGATGTCCGGTTCGGTCGCCCCCGAGCCGGCGGTGGAGGCGCTGCGGGCCGGCGCCGAGGGATTCCTGCCCAAGACGAGCGAACCGGAGGAGTTGCTGCCCCCGCTGCTGGCCATCCTCGACGGCTGGGCGGTGCTGCCGGCGCAATTGCTGCGCGCCATCCTGCGCCCCGCCCGCGCCGTACCCGTCGACCTCGACGAAGAGGAACGCCGGCTGCTGCGGGCGATCGCCGTCGGTCGCAACACCGTCGACATCGCCGAAGAACTGCACGTCTCCGAACGAACGGTGAAACGGATGACCGCCGCGTTGCTGCGCAAGTTGCGGGTCTCCAACCGGGCCGAGGCGGCCGCCATCGCCGGTCACAGCGGCATCGTCGGGGAATGAGCCCCGGGCATCGTGCCGATTCACGGTTTTGCTCGGTAACGGAATCGCGACGCGCCGACGGAATGGAAGGCATATTGTTGCGGATTACCGGGGTGATAGGTCAGACTTTGAACACATCCCGCCGCACACAGGGAGTAATCGGCAATGGCGAGAAAAGTAATCACGGTCCTGACCGACGACCTCGACGGTGGGAAGGCCGACCGGACGGTCGAGTTCAGTCTCGACGGCGTGGCCTACACGATCGATGTCTCCGACGAGAATGCCGGCGTCCTGCGCAAGGCGCTCGATCCGTACATCAATGCGGGTCGGCGGATCGGGCGCGGTCCGGTGGAGAGCACCCGCTCAGTCCGGCGTCCGGGGCGACCCGCCGGCGCGGGAATGGATCGGGAGCAGAACCGGGCCATCCGGGAATGGGCCGTCAAGAACGGCTACAAGATTTCCGAGCGGGGCCGGATCCCGGTTGAGGTCGTCGAGGCGTACAAGAACCGCTGACCGACTCGACGACGGGGCCCCGCCGGGAACGGCGGGGCCCCGTCGTCGTCCGGGCACCCGGACAGCGCGGCGGCCGGCACCCCGGGGTCGTCGCCCCGGGTGGCCGGCCGCCGTTGCCACGTCGGCTCAGTTGACGTCGATGCGCACCGAGTCGAAGGCGGGGGTCTGGTTGGCCCGCTCCATCATCGGCAGTCGGTGCGAGCCGTCACCGGCCCAGACGGAGCACTGGGCGGTACCCGACTCCGGCAGGCCCGGAATCTGGATGGTCACCTCGTCGGGCTGGGCGCCACCACGGCCGTCCTCGGTCGCCACGAAGAACGCGGGCACCTCCTGCGGCTCCGGCGGAGCGGTCAGGCTGTCCAGCATCCGGCAGGCGGTGTGGAAGTGACCACGGACCAGGCCCTGGTCGTTGAGCAGCGAGCTCTCCACGTAGTAGCCACCCTGGCCGGCGGCCAGGAAGCGGTCCCGGACCAGGTTGCGGGTGCTGACCCGCAGGGTGAAGGGCTGGTTCTGGCCGACCTGCTCGGGGAACTGCGTGATCAACAGCGACGGGTTGTTGGCGGCGGCGCCGACCTCACCGAACTCGGTGCTCACGCAGCGGTTGCCGTTCTGGAAGCCGTCGTGCGGCTGGAGCCGGCTCTCGTCGCAGTCGTTGGCGAGCACGCCGAGCCCGGCGCCGGGCTCGGTGCCACCGCCGTTGTTGCCACCGTTGTTCCCGCCGTTGTTGCCACCGGGGCTGCTGGTGGGAGTGCTGCCGCCACCGTTGTTGCCGCCCGTGTTGCCGGTCGGCTGCACCTGGCACTCGGCGAGCTGCGCGAGGCCCTGCGGCCGGGGTCCGACCCGGTCGATGGCCGTGGTGATCCGGTCCAGCACGGCGCGCCGCTTACCGGCCAGCGGCTGGAGGATCGCACTGCGGATGAACGCCTCACCCTTGTTGCCCTCGGCGGCCAGGCGGCGGTCCGCCTCGGCGATCTGGGTCTGCAACTGGGCGAGGTTGCGGTCCACCTCGGCCCGCGCCCGGTCGGGCACCTGCGGCAGTTTGCTCGCCACATCCGGACAGGCAACGGCCGTGCCGGTGCCCACCGTGCCGTCCTTACCGTCCTCGCACTCGGGGACCGACTGCTGTCCGTCACCCCAGTGATTACGCACCCATCGACCGTTCTGCCAGGTCCGGCTGGTCGAGCCACCGCCGGTCGGCGCGGTCGCGCCGGGGCTCGGCTCCACGCACTGCCCCGCAGCCGGACGTGGCTTATTTGTCCGCCGGTCCTGGGCCGACGAAATCTGAGTCACGGCGACAACTCCGCCGAAGACCGCGAGCGTGCCGACAACTGCCAGCAGACGCTTGCTCCGCGCGTTGCCGGAAGGCCGGCGCGCCCGAGTGGACCTGCGCATCGAATTGCTCTCCTTCTCGATCCGGTAGTGGATTTCTGCCCTCGGCGGACCGACGGATGTGAGATGGCGTGCCACGGCGGCGACCCTCCGTGACGTACCCGGTAATGCGTCGATGGCCGACGATGCCCTTTCCGCACCGTCTCCCGCGCCCGGTGGACGCGGATGGGGAGATCCTGTTCATTCGCGCAGGAGTACGGGCCGGCGCCCGGGAAGGTTCAACCGACTTACAGGAAATTGCCGCGACCCGACACGGAGCCGGGGCGCGGCACGGATCAGCAGGAGAAACGGGCGCCGATCAGTCGGCGCAGAGGTGGTCGAAGGCGAACCCGCCGACCAGTTCGTGGCGGCGTTGACTCAACGCGACGATCTGCGCGGTCAACTCGGCGCGCGGCAGCAGGTCCGCTGGAATCTTCTCGCGCAGTCGCTCGCCCACGGCGACGGTGGCCAGATCCTCGGCCAGCCGGGCCGCGTCGATGCCGCAGGAGAAGCGGTGTTCGGTCACCGAGACCCGCTCGACGAGGCACGCGTCGGGGCGTACCTGCACCCAACTCCACCCCGTTGCGGGGCCGTCCGCCCAGCGCACGTGCAGCCCGCGCACGATCGGGTCGGCCACCTGCCCGGCCACGTACGCCTCGACCGCCGCCGCGCGGGTCAACGCGCCGAGGTCGTTGACCGGCCCGGTCCGGCCGTCCGGCAGCCGCCCCAGGATGTCCCGGAAGCCCACCGGCGCCGACTCGTGCTCGGCGGCGGTCGCCCCGGCACCGCCGGCGGCGTAGGCGCGCGCGTCGATCACGTACTCCACCAGGCGGCGGCCGTGCTCGGCGGCCCGCAACGTCGGCGATCCGATGCGCAGCACGGGAAGACCGACGGCCGCGCTCACCGCGTCCTTGAGGCGCTCCACACGCTGTTCCGGCGAACCGGCGGACGGCACCGGGCCGATCTCCACGGCGACGACCGGACGGCCGGTGTCGGCGGCGCAGATCACGAGGTCGAAGCTGGCGCGGCTCGCCGAGGTCCACTGGCTGCCGGTGACGCCCGGCGGCCGGCCCTGGACCAGGTCACTGAGCCGGCGCGCCGCGAAGACCCGGTGACCGGCGCGGCTGAGCAGCGCGTCGCGCCCCGCCTCGGCGGGCACCGCCCGCAGCCAGCCGCGGTCGTCGCTCCCGATGCTCGTCATCTGCCTGATCCATCCGCCGGTCGGTCGAGCCGGGCCGAGTCTAGGTGGTCGATCATGGCTCACCGACTTCTGATGTGATCCAGATCACAGCAGCGCCGACGTTCCAGGGATGGCCGGCGGGTGTATCCAGCCACCGCTGGTACCGGACCGGCCCGGAGGTGACCATGTCGCGACAGCAGTTCGGCTTCCTCGCCGGGTTCCTCGCCGTGGCGGTCTGGGCACTCGCCGGCGTCGGCGTGGCCGCCCTCGCCGTGCTCGCCGGCCTGCTCGGCTGGCTGGTCGTCCGGGTGCTCGACGGCGACCTCGCGGTGACCGGCCTCGGCGACCGTCGCGCCGACGCTCGGCGACGCCGATGACCACCCGACCGTCCACGGGGACGAACCCCGACGCCGGCCTGACCACCGCGACGACCGGGGCGCAACGCCGCCCGGTCGACGCGGCGGACGTCGCACGGATCGCCGTCCGGGCGGCCAGCCTCGTGCCGGGTGTGTCCGTCGTCCGCCCGGCGGCGGTCCGGCTGGACGACCGGTCCGTCGGCCTCGACCTGCATTTGATCACCTGGTACGGGCACAGCGTGCCGACGATCGCCGAGACCGTCCGCGCGGTGGTGGCCGAGCGGGTGACCGCGCAGACCGGGCTCCGCGTCGCGGGGGTGACCGTCACCGTGGACGACCTGCTCGTCCCCGGCGTCGACGGGTCCGGAGTCCTCGCCGTCGCACCGGAGGACGACTGAGATGCGCAGCGCCAACCGCGTCGCCACGCTGCTGCTGGCCACCGCCCTGCTCGTCGGCGGCGCGGTGGCGGCCGTCCAGGCACTGCTGCTCACCCTGCACCGTCGGACGCCCCTGGACACCACCGGCTGGTTCGACACGGTGAGCGGCACCCGGTGGCGCGATCCGACGGTCCGCGCGGTGTCCGCCGGGGCGCTGCTGCTGGGCCTGGCCATCCTCGTCGCCCAGCTGCGCCGCTGGACACCGGTCCGGTTGCGCACCGACGAGCGCGACGGCTGGTACCTGCACCGACGCTGTGTGGAGCGGCGCCTCGCTGACGCCGCCAACACGGTGCCGGGCATCCGCCACGCCCGGGTCCGGGTTCGGCGGCGCGGCGGCCAGTGGCGGCCCCGGGTCCGCGCGACCGGCGACCCGGCCGCCCGAGCGGAGATCGAGTTCGCCGTGCACCAGGAGCTGCGACACCTCGCCGCACCCCGCCCCGGGCAGATCGACGTCCGGCTGCTGCCCCGCCGGCGGCCGGCGTGACCAACGCCGGGCACCGACTGCTGTGGACCATCATCGCGCTGCTGCTGGTGGCCGGCGGCGCGGCGGCGTTGGCGGCCAGTCTCGGCGAACTGCCCGGCGTCGACCCGGCGGCGATGCTGCTCAGCGCCGACCTGATGGACCGCTGGCGGATGGCCGCGCCGTGGAGCACCCTGGCGGCGGCGGTCGCCGGGGCGCTGGTCGCCCTGGCCGGGCAGCGCCTGCTGGCCCGGGAGCTACGCGGCCCCGGCGGCATGCTGCGCGGCACCCTCAGCCGATCCGGGCGCCGGCCGGGCCGGACCCGGGTCGCCACCGACGTCCTCGCCGACGCGCTCGTGCGCGACCTGACCGGCGACCCCGGCGTACGCCGGGCCCGGGTGGTGCTCACCGGCACGCCACCCCACCCCGACCTGTGGATCCGGGTGGACCTGACCGCCGACGCGCCGACCGCCGGCGTACGCGAGCACGTGCGCGCCGCCGTCCGCCGGTTCGCGGCGACGACCGACTGCCAGCCCGCCCACCTCGACGTGACCGCCCGCATCGAGCCCGGCCACCCCTGACCCCGACCGCTGGTCCCGGAGCCTGACGGCTCACCCGGCGGTGCGACGGCGGTGCCGGGCGGTCAGGATGCTGGCACCGATGGAGACCGCCAGGGTCAGCAGCACCACGGCGAGGGTCAACCAGACCGGCAGTTTGCCCACCGGCGTCTCGGCGAGGATCAGCTTCAACCCGGCGAAGGCCAGCAGCAGCGCGAGCCCGTACCGCAGGTAGCCGAAGTGTCGCAGCAGGCCGGCGAGGCAGAAGTAGAGGCTGCGCAGCCCCAGCACGGCGAACGCGGTAGCCGTCCAGACCAGGAAGGTGTTGGTGGTGATGGCGAGGATCGCCGCCACCGAGTCGATGGCGAAGACCACGTCGGTGGCCTCGATGGCGACGAGCGCCACCAGCAGCACCGTCGCCATCCGCCGGCCGGCCACCCGGGCGGTGAACCGGTCGCCGTGGTAGCGGACGTCGGTGGGCACCAGTCGTCGGAACAGCCGGACCACGACGTTGCGTTCCGGGTCGACGTCCGGCTTCCCGCGTACGGCCAGCCGCCAGCCGGTCCAGATCAGGAACGCGCCGAGCACGAAACCGGCCCAGGTGAGCCGGTCCAGCAGCTCGGCGCCGGCGAAGATGAACAACAGCCGGAAGACGAGCGCCCCCACCACACCCCAGAACAGCACCTTGTGCTGGTAGCCCGGCGGCACCTGGAAGTAACCGAAGAGCAGCGCGAAGACGAACACGTTGTCCACCGAGAGCGCCTTCTCCAACAGGTAGCCGGAGAAGTAGGCGATGGCCGAGTCCCCGCCGAGGCCCCACCAGACGACCAGCCCGAACAGCAGGCCCGCGCCGATCCAGACGGCGCTCCACAGCAGCGCCTCGCGGAGCCCGATGACGTGGTTGTCCCGGTGCAGCAGCACGTCCACGGCGAGCATCACGGCGATCACCGCGCCGACCGCCGCCCAGGCCCACAGCGGGACCGCGACCGTCGCCTGAGCCACCGACGCCCTCCGCATCGATCACGGTGCACCGCCCGTCACCAGGCCGGCCGTTTCGAGCCTAGGTGAACGGCCGACGCGACATCGGGCGGTCCGACGAAGTCGGGTCGGCGCAGGTGGCGGGTCCGCCGGACATCGGTGCGGGGTGATCCGGCAGGATCGACGGTGACCGGACACATCACCCAACAACGGCAGGAGATCCCCGCATGAACCAGGCAGCAGGCGCCCGACCGGGCAAGCCCGAGGTTGGTCCGATCGAGGGTGCACCGCCGGCCGACCTCGTGGTCGAGGACATCACCGTGGGCGACGGCCCGCAGGCCGAGCCGGGCCAGCTGGTCAGCGTGCACTACGTCGGCGTGTCGCACTCGACCGGCGCCGAGTTCGACTCGTCCTGGAACCGGGGCGAGGCGTTCGAGTTTCCGCTCGGTGGCGGTCAGGTCATCGCCGGCTGGGACCAGGGCGTCGCCGGCATGCGCGTCGGCGGCCGTCGCCGTCTGACCATCCCGCCGCACCTGGGGTACGGCGACCGCGGCGCCGCCGGCGTCATCAAGCCGGGCGAGACGCTGGTCTTCGTCGTCGACCTGCTCGGCGTGCGCTGATCGAACGTCGGGGGTCGCCGGCCCACGCCGGCGGCCCCGCGCCTCGTGCGGGGCCCGTCTCGTCGACCGGGGTCAGGCGGCCAGTTGCAGGTCGGTGGCCGCGGCCACCGGGCGACGGGCGGCCTCGATCACCACGGTCGGCTCCAGGATCGTCATCACGCGGTGCAGCCCACTGACGCGCAGCACCCGTGCCACCACCGGGCTCGGGTCGACCAGGACCAACTCGCCACCGCGGGCCCGCACCCGCAGATGCGCGGCGAGCAGCGCCCGAACGCCGGCGGCGGAGAGCAGCCGCAGCTCGGACAGGTCCAGCTGGAGCACCGGGCGGGCCGGCGCGGACCACAGCGCGGACCGGAACCCGGCCACCGTGGCGATGTCGACCTCGCCGGCCACCCGCATGAGGACCATCCGGTCACCCACGCTGACCTGCACGTCGAGCCGGTCGCTGTGCTCTTCCATGACCAGAAATCTAGTCCCCACCCCCGACACTTTCGCCCCTCCCGGGAGTGATTCCGGGTACGGCCAGGGGCTTACCCCGAGCTGTCCCCCCTCCCACTCGGGGTGGAGTCGGGGTCCCGGCCGGCCAGCGAGTCCGAGCGTGTTCTCCCGCCCGGCTCGCCGGGACCGCCGACACCGCCGACCCGGTAGCGGGCACGGACGCCGGCACGCCACGCGGGCGAGGATTCGGAGTCGGGCGTCATGGCCGGTGGAGAATAGGCCGATGCTGATCCCCCGGCCCCGGCCGCCCCGGCTGATCCGTCCCGTCCGCGAGCCGGCGACCAGTCCGCCCGCGCTGGCCGGGCCGTGGGCGCCCACCGACCGGCGGCTCGACGAGGCCGAGTTGCTGCCCCTCCCCCGGGGAGCGGCCGGCCCGGAGGACGTGCTGGTCGACGGTGCCGGCCGGGTGGTCAGCGGCGACGAGGACGGTCGGCTGTGGTGGTGGCCGGTCGACGCGCCGGCCGGCACTCGGCCCCAACTGCTGGCCGAGACCGGTGGCCGTCCACTCGGGATCGAGCTGGACCCGTCCGGCGAGGCCCTGGTGGTCTGCGACGCGTACCGCGGGTTGCTACGGGTCACCCCCGACGGCGCGGTACGCGAACTGACCGGGACGGCGCCGCCGGTGCACCTGGCCAACAACGCGACGGTGGGCCGCGACGGCACCATCTACTTCACCGACAGCTCCGACCGCTTCCCGGTCTCGCACTGGAAGCGGGACCTGCTGGAGCACCGCCCCAACGGCCGGGTGCTGGCCCACCATCCGGGCAGCGGCCGGACCGAGGTCGTGGCCGACGGGCTGTACTTTCCCAACGGGATCGCCCTGACCCCGGACGAGTCGGCGTTGATGCTCGTGGAGACCAGCACCCACCGCCTGCTGCGCGTCGAGTTGGGCGGCGGAGTGCGGGTCCTCGCCGACCTGCCCGCGTACCCGGACAATCTCGCCTCGGTGGGCGACGGAACGTACTGGATCGCGCTGCCCAGCCCACGCGTGCCGATCGCCGAGCGGTTGCTGCCCCATCCGCGGCTGCGCCAGATCGCCGCCCTACTGCCCGATGCCATGCAGCCGCAACCACGCCGCTACGGGCTGGTCGCGCTGGTCGACGGCACGGGCGCGGTCCGCCGGACGCTGCACGGCCCGAACGGGCACTACTCGATGATCACCGGGGTACGTCAGCACGGCGACCAGCTCTGGCTGGGCAGCCTGACCGGGCCCGGAGTGGCCCGGGTACCCCTGGGGTGACGGCCGGAAGACCACCGCCCGCCTACGCGCCGACCCTTGGCGCTCGACGGCCTCCCTGGCTGCGCCCGCCGCCGCGGGTCGCACCTGCGCGGGCGAGCGACCGGCGGCGACCGGACCGGTCCCCGTCGTGACGGGCCGGCCCGGTCGTGTCGCATGCGCTGTGTCAGCGGCCGCTGACCAAAGGCGCGGTGTCAGCGGCCGCTGACCGAAGGCGCCGGGGCGGGCGATCCGCCGGCCACCGCGCCCGGATGTGCCGGGGCGACCGGGGCGGGCTTCAGCCCGGGCGGTACCGGCAGGGCGCTGCCCCGAACGAACTCGTCCCAGCTCACGTTCCACGCGGTCCACCCGTTGCCCGGTTGCAGCTCCACCTCGGTGCCCTTGACGGTCACCAGGTCACCGACCTGCGTCACCCCCATCAACCAGTCGGCCGCGGTGGCGGACACGTTCGCGCAACCGTGCGAGACGTTCGTGTTGCCCTGGTCCCCCTCCGACCAGGGGGCGGAGTGGATGAACTCGCCACCCCAGGTGTAGCGCTGGGCGTCGTCGACGTCGACCACGTAGCCACCGTCCGGCTCACCCCGGGTGTCGAAGGTGACCCGCTCGTGCTTCTCCATGATCACCATCTTGCCGCTGGAACTCGGCGTGCTCGGCTTACCGAGGCTGACCGGGATCCGGCGGACCTGCTTGCCGTCGCGCAGCACGGTCATCTGCTTGGTGGCGTTGTCGATCTCCAGCGAGACCTGTCGTCCGATCTTGGAGGTCGCGGTGCGCTCGGCGTCGCCGACCCGGTCCTTGCCGATCGGCAGACCCTCCAGACCGGCCCGAACGCTGATCGTGGTTCCCGGCTTCCAGAAATCGGGCGCCCGGTAATAGACCTGACTACCGTCCTCCAGCCACGACCAGGTGCCCGGCTGCGGTGGATTCGTCTTTACGAACAACCGCCGTTGCACATCCGCTCTGGCCTCTTTCGGAATTCCCGGGTCGAACGCGACCGTAACCGGCATGGCCGTGCCGTACGTCCGATTGCCGACGAAATAGAGCGTGCTGGTGATCTGCGGTTTGGTCGACTTGGCCATCGTCGTGAACGTGGTGGTACGGGTGGTGCTGGCACCGGAGTCACCGGTCGCGGTCACCTCGGCGGTGTAGGTCCGTCGTGGTTGCAGCGGCGCGCTCGGCACCCACCCCGAGCCGTCCTCGCGCGGCTCGGCCTTGACCTGCTTGCCCTTGTCGTCGGTGAGGCGTACGCCAGTGACCCGCCCACCCTTGACCACGGTGCCCACCTCGGCGCTGACCGGGACGTCGCGGGCCTTGTCCCCCGGTGTCACGGCGAGTTCCGGCGCGGCGGCGTGCTTCTTGGCCGAGCCGGTTGCCGACTCCCGGTCGAAAGTGCACCCACCCAGGACGAGTGGTGCGGCTGCGATGGTTACCGCCAACAGCGTCAATCGCCGCCTAGACGTCATGTTTCAGTCCCCCCGTTTTCGGCTTCCCTCCGCCACATTCTTGCCCGCCTGCGGCTGCCATTCGCGGCATTCGGCAATAATCGGTGGCCCATTTATTGCCGCATTTTCCGGCAATGTTCCCATTGGCGGAACAGGGGTTCAACCGACCCGTGTCGTGCGCTTCGCTCCGCATGAGCGACGCGACGTCGACTGTCCGGATGCCGGGCCGGCATCCGGGCCGGCATCCGGGCCGGTAGCCGGGACCTGACGGTCGGCCGCGGCGGGGACCAAGGTCGACCGGCGCGTGATCCACTCGGGTTTCTTGAAGTCGCGGTATCAGGACGCCCCGGATGCCGCGACTTCCGTGAAACCGAGTGGATCACGCGCCGGGGCCCGAGGCGGCCCGACCGAGGCGGCGCCGGGGCCGAGGCGGCCCGACCGGGCGGCCCGACCGAGGCGGCGTCGGGGCCGAGGCGGCCCGACCGAGGCGGCCCGGCCAGCTCCGGAAGTAGAAGGTCAGGCCGGGTGGCGCACGTCGTGGGCGGACTTTTGTCAGCTGGAGCGAAACTTCTGCCGAACGCGACGAAGCTTTGCCTTCGTCAGGGGGCGAGGGTAGGGTCTCGATCTAGATAGAGGGTTGCCCATTCGTCGATCAACTTGCCGCCACCTCTGCCGGGTCGCCGCGTACCGCTCCCGATGGGTCCGGGCCGCACCCGCGCGCCGTCCCTCACCGTCCAGCCGGAGCCCGCCTCCGGCCGGTTCGGCGCGCCCGGCAGACGGCAGTCAGGTCGACCGCCGCCGACGGCGTACCCGCCGTCAGGAAGGGACCACCACCATGGATCAACAACTCAACCGACCGGGGCCGACACCGGCGTCCGAGCCGGTCAGCCGGCGTGGCGTGCTGCGCGCCGCGACCGTCTCCGCCGCCGCCGTCGGCGCCGCCGGTCTGCTCGCCGGCCCGGCCACCGCCGCACCCTCGGGACAGCCCCAGGGCCGCCGCCGGGTGCCGGTGGACCGGATCAGCATCCAGCTCTACACGCTGCGCGATCAGCTCGCCGCCGACCTGCCCGGCACCCTGGACGCGCTGCGCCGGATCGGCTACCGGCGGGTGGAGCACGCCGGTTTCGTCGGACGCACCGCCGCGCAGTTCCGGGCCGCGCTCAACGAGGCCGGGCTGCGTGCCACCTCCGGGCACACCGGCATTCCGCAGCCCTTCGACGACGCCGCCTGGGAACGATCCCTCGCCGACGCCAACGTGGTGGACTGCAAGAAGATCGTCCACCCGTACTTCGGTCGGGACGCGAGCGGTCAGCCGATCCGGGACCCGGCCGTCTACCGGGCCCTGGCCCGGGACCTGAACCGCGCCGGTCGGCTCGCCGAACGGGCCGGGCTCGAGTTCGGCTACCACAACCACCAGCTCGAGTTCGTGCCGCTGACCGGCGGTTCGACCGGGTTCGACATCCTCACCTCGCAGACCGACCCCCGGTTGGTCCACTTCGAGCTGGACCTCTACTGGACCTGGCGGGGCGCCCACGACCCGGTCGACGTGATCCGGGCCAACCGTGGCCGGATCCGCCAGGTGCACGTCAAGGACCTCGACGCCGAGGCTGGTTTCGCCGACCTCGGTGACGGCGTCATCGATTTCGGCCGCATCTTCGCCCACGAGCGGGAGGCCGGCATCGAGGAGTACATCGTGGAGCGTGACGACGCGGGCACCGCGCCGCGCTCCCCCGCCGACGCCCTCGACACCGCTCGCGTCGGCTTCGACTATCTCGCTTCACTTCGGTACTGAAAACACCCGGGGGACACACCTGATGAGAAGGACCGCATTCGCGTCCGCCCTGCTGCTGGTGACGGCCGGTCTGGCCGTACCACCGGCGGCAGCGGCCGCAGCGCCGGCCGCGCCGCCGGACAGCAGCTTCCAGAAAGTGACACTGAACGACTTCCCGGGCGAGCCGATGAGCCTCGCCGTCCTGCCCGACCTGCGGGTGCTGCACACCTCCCGTACCGGTGAGGTCCGCATCCACGACCCGCGCACCGGGCTGAACACCCTCGCCGCCGACATCCCGGTGTACGAGCACGACGAGGAGGGGTTGCAGGGGGTCGCCATCGACCCGAACTTCGCCCAGAACAAGTGGGTGTACCTCTACTACTCGCCGCCGCTGGACACGCCGGTGGACGACCCGGCGACCCCCGGCGTCAACGAGGGGGACGCGCCGGAGACCGGCACCGCGGCGGACTGGCAGCGGTTCAAGGGCGCGCTGCGGTTGTCCCGGTTCAAGCTGGACGGGACGAAGCTGAACCTCGCCAGCGAGCAGCAGATCATCGACGTGCCGACCGACCGGGGCATCTGCTGCCACGTCGGCGGCCAGATCGACTTCGACAGCAAGGGCAACCTGTACCTGTCGACGGGTGACGACACCAACCCGTTCGCCTCCGACGGCTACGTCCCGATCGACGAGCGGGCCGACCGCAACCCGGCCTTCGACGCCCAGCGCACCGCGGCCAACACCAACGACCTGCGCGGCAAGCTGCTGCGCATCAAGGTGAAGAACGGTGGCGGTTACACGGTGCCGGCCGGCAACCTGTTCAAGCCGGGCACGGCGCAAACCCGTCCGGAGATCTACGCGATGGGGCTGCGCAACGCGTTCCGGTTCGCCGTCGACAGGCGTACCGACAACGTGTACGTGGGCGACTACTCGCCGGACGCCTCCAACCCGAACCCGGAGCGCGGCCCGGCCGGGCACGGCCGATGGATGCTCGTCGACAAGCCGGCGAACTACGGCTGGCCGTACTGCGTGACGCCGACGATCGCCTACCGCGACTACGACTTCGCCACCGGCGAGTCCGGTGCCAAGTTCAACTGCAAGCGCCCGGTCAACGACTCACCGCACAACACCGGCAAGCGCGTGCTGCCGCCGGTCGAGCAGCCGGAGGTCTGGTACGCGGCCGCCGCCTCGGCCGAGTTCCCGCAGCTGGGCACCGGCGGCATCGCTCCGATGGGCGGCCCGGCGTACGAGTACGACGGCACCAGCACGTCTCGCACCCGCTGGCCGGCCTACTACGACGGGGTGCCGCTGTTCTACGAGTGGACCCGCGACTACATCAAGGAGTTCCGCCTCGACTCCGACGGCGACGTGACGGACATCCGTCCGGTGGCACCGTCGCTGGTGGTGGACAACCCGATGGACATGGAGTTCGGCCCGGACGGCGCGCTCTACGTCCTGGAGTACGGCGACGGCTACTTCGCCGAGAACCCGGACGCGCAGTTGTCCCGGATCGACTTCGTGCGCGGCAACCGGACGCCGATCCCGAAGATCAGCGGCACCCCCACCGTCGGGCAGGCCCCGCTGACCGTCGCGTTCTCCAGCGCCGGCACCACCGACCCGGACGGTGACAAGCTGAGCTACGCGTGGGACTTCAACGCGGACGGCTCGGTGGACAGCACCGACCCGAACGCGAGCTGGACGTTCCCGGAGAACGGCTCGTACACGCCGACGTTGAAGGTGACCGACCGCACCGGACGGTCCGCCTCGGCGTCCCTGCCGCTGGTGGTCGGGCCGACCGCGCCGGTCATCGAGTTCGTCACTCCGGAGGCCGGGCAGCCGTTCCAGTTCGGGCAGACGGTCGCGTACGAGGTGAAGGTCACCGACGACCTGCCGGTGGACTGCTCCCGGGTGAAGGTCACCTACGTGCTCGGGCACGATGAGCACGGGCACCCGCTCTCCACCTCGACGGGTTGCTCCGGCTCCATCCCCACCTTCGTGGACGGTGGACACAGCGGCGCGGACAACCTGACCGCGGTGTTCGTCGCGGAGTACACCGACGCGCCGACCGAGCCGGGCGTACCGCCGCAGTCCGCCTCGGCGACGGTGGTGCTGGACCCGACCCCGGTGGCCGGCCTGGCCGGCTGACCAGCTCAACCATGACAGCGGCGGTGGCCGGATCACTCCGGCCGCCGCCGCACGTCGTTGCGCTGACGCGCGCTGGGGGCGGGCGGTCAGCTCCAGTCGTTGTCCAGGTGGTTGTCCCGCCACCGGCCGCCGACCGGCGGGGTGTCCAGTCGCATCCCCTCGACGGCGTTGCCGGCCAGGTCGTTGTCCTCGACCCGGCAGTCCACGCAGCTGCCGCGCCCGGTGATCCACAGCCCGTGCGTCTGGGTCTGGTCGTCGTGGTTGTCCCAGATCCGGTTACCCCGGATGGTGGCCGAGTCGAACGGCGCGTCGATGGTGATCCCGGCCCGCCACCGGGGTGCGGCGGCCAACTCGTACGCGCAGCCCGGCGGCGGCACGTCACCGCTCCACGCGCTGATCGCGTCCGGGCGGACCGGGGCGAGGGTGAGTTCGTCGCCGGTGTTGGAGGCCACCATGGCCACGGCTCGACCGACCCGTAGGACCTTGCCCCGGTGCCCGTCGTGCGGCCAGTCGGCCGTCCGGTCCACCAGGCACCGCTCGCTGTAGCGGACGGCCTCACCCGAGCCGCCGGTGCCCTCGCCGTACTGCCGCCCGTTGTTGCGGATCCGGTTGTTGAGCAGCACCGCGTCGGTCATCTGGTGGTCGATCCGGACCGCGTCCAGCCCGTTGCCCCAGAACTCGTTGCTCTCGACCACCACGTCCCGGATCGTGCCCCGGTAGCCGCGGCCGAGGTCGTGCGCGTGGTAGCCGTGCCGGCCGTTGCCGCTGATCCGGTTGCCCCGCACGGTGTACGGGCCGGGGCTGTTGCCGATGCTGACCCCGTCGTACATGTTGCCGTCGATGACGCAGTCGGTGAGCAGACCACCTCGACCGGCCACGGACGAGGTGCCCTGCGCGGACACGTCGAAGCCGGTCTCCAGGTTGCCGGTGATCGTGCAGGCAGAGACGATCAGTCCGTCGGCGCCCCAGTCGGAGATGCCGAACCGGTTGCCCTGGCTGTGACAGCCGACGATGCGGTAGCCGCGCGGTGGCGGCCAGTAGTCCTTCTGCAGTTCCAGGAAGATCCCGTTGGTGCCGTTGGCCAGGGCGGTGCAGTTGGCGATCGTCAGCCGCTCCACCACTCCCCAGCCGCCGATGCCGATCCCGATGCCGGCGCCGCCCATCTGCTCGCCGTTGTCCAGTCGGCCACAGCCGACCACCATCACGCCGTCGATCAGCGAGTCCTGGAGGAAGTCGCAGCCCAGCCCGGTGGCCGCGGTGTGGTGGATGTAGAGGTTGCGGAAGACGCCCCGCACGACGTACTGGAGGCCGAGGCCCTTGGCCAGGTAGTTGTACTCGGCCATCGCGACCCCGGAGCCGTCGATCTGGAAGTCGGCGAAGGTGCAGTCGGCGATGTGCCGGTCCCGGTCGGCGCCGTGCTGCACGGTGGTCCAGAAGGCCAACGGTGTCGGGTCGGCCCGGTTGCCCTCGTTGCTGAGCATGAACCGGGTCGCCGCCGGGCCGGCCCCGATCAGCGACACGCCGCTGCGCCACACCGTGCCCGCGTCCCGAATCGAGTAGATGCCCGGCGGGCAGTAGATCACCCGGGCTCGTCCGTCGGAGGCGTACCCGGCGCCGAGGCGGTCCACGAGGTCGGCCAGCGCCGGCTGGTCGTTGGTCGAGCCGTCCCCGGTCAGCCCGTAATCCAGGGCGTTGCAGTAGAGCGGCGCGCCGGCTGAGGCGGGCCGGCGTACCCGGATCGAGTTGAGTAGCAGCTCGTTCGCCACGGGCCGGCTCCCTTCGACGCGTTCGGTTCGCTCCGGCGGGGCCGACTTCCCGATGACGCCGCCGGGAAACCCCGGACGTGCGTCGGCCCCGGCGCCGTGGGGGCAGCGCCGGGGCCGAGGGGGTACGGGTCAGACGGCGGCGATCAGCAACGCCGGGCGCTCCACGCAGTCGGCGACGTGCCGCAGGAAGCCACCGGCCACCCCGCCGTCGCAGACCCGGTGGTCGAAGGTGAGGCTGAGCTGGGTCACCTTGCGGACAGCGAGCTGACCGTCGAGCACCCACGGCTTGTCCACGATCCGACCGATCCCGAGCAGGGCCGCCTCGGGGTGGTTGATGATCGGCGTGGAGCCATCGACGCCGAACACGCCGTAGTTGTTCAGCGTGAAGGTGCCGCCGGTGAGCCGTGCCGGCGGCAGGCTGCCGGCGCGCGCGGCGGCGGTGGTCGCCGCCAGCTCGGCGGCCAGCTCGGCGGTGGTGAGCCGCTGGGCGTCGCGTAGCACCGGCACCAGCAGACCCCGGTCGGTCTGCGCGGCGATGCCCAGGTGCACCCCGGCGGACTGGACGATCCGCTGCGCCTCGGTGTCGACCCGGGCGTTGAGCTGCGGGAACCGGCGCAGCCCGCTGAGGCAGATCCGGGCCAGCAGGGCCAGGATGCTCACCGGCGCGTCGGGCGTCGCCGCGTTGATCGCGGCCCGGGTCTCCAGTAGCCCGGTGGCGTCCACGTCGACCCAGATGGTCACCTCCGGGATCTCCCGCCGGCTGCGGGAGAGCTTGTCGGCGATCACCTTGCGGACACCGGTGAGCGGGACGATGACGTCGCCGTCCCCGACCGGGCTCGGCGTGGCCCGCGGGTCCGGCACGGCCGTGAGCCGCGCGGCGGGCACGGTCAGCGCGGCCTGCACGTCGGCACGGCGGATCACGCCGCCGGGCCCGGTGCCCCGCACCGTGCCCAGGTCCACGCCGTGCTCGCGGGCCAGCCGCCGCACGATCGGCGAGATGACCAGGGCGCTCGTCGAGGCCGCGTCTCCGGCCGGGGCGCCGGACACTGTCTCGGCGGTACCGCCGGTCGCGTCGGCGCGGGCGGCATCGGCCGGCTCGGGGGCCAGGGCCAGGCGCGGTCGGCGCCGACGGCGGGTCGCCCCGCCGTGCCCGGTGCCGTAGCCGATCAGCACGTTGCCGGAGCCGGCCCGCTCCTCCTCGCGGTAGGTGGCGTGCCCGGCGGGTTCGTCGCCCCCGTCCAGCGGCGCGATGGTGATCAACGGCTGGCCGACCGGGCGTACCTCACCGACCGCGCCGTGCAGGGTGACCACCCGCCCGGCGTACGGGCAGGGCACGTCGACGACGGCCTTGGCGGTCTCCACCTCGACCACGCTCTGGTCGACCGTGACCACGTCACCCACGGCGACCCGCCACTCGACGATCTCGGCCTCGCTCAGCCCCTCGCCCAGGTCGGGCAGGAGGAAGACCTGCGTCCGTTCGGCGATGGTCATGCCGCCGCCCAACGCGCGTCCGGCTGGTCGTCCCACTGTAGGCGGGCCACCGCGTCGAGCACCCGGTCCACGCCGGGCAGGTGGGTGTGCTCCAGCATCGGCGCCGGGTACGGGATGTCCAGCCCGGCGACCCGCAGGACGGGGGCGTGCAGCGCGTGGAAGCAGCGCTCCTGCACCCGGGCGGCGATCTCGGCGCCGACTCCGGCGAAGCCGGGGGCCTCCTGGATCACCACGCACCGGCCGGTACGTCGGACCGAGGCGGTGATGGTGGCGTCGTCGAACGGCACGATCGTGCGGACGTCGACGACCTCCAGGTCCCACCCCTCCTCGCGGGCGGCCTCGGCGGCCTCCAGCGCGACCGGCACCGCCGGTCCGTACGCCACCAGGGTCGCGTCCCGCCCCGGACGGCGCACGACGGCCCGGCCGAACGGCTCGGTGCGGGCCGGCAGCGACGCGTCGGCGCTGGCGAAGTAGAGCTTCTTGGGCTCCATGAAGACCACCGGGTCGGGGTCGTCGATCGCCTCGCGCAACAGTGAGTACGCGTCGTCGACGGTCGCCGGGGTGACCACCTTCAACCCGGGGGTGTGCGCGTAGTACGCCTCGGACGAGTCGCAGTGGTGCTCGACCCCGCCGATCCCGCCCGCGTAGGGCACCCGGATGACGATCGGCACGCTCAGCGCGCCCCGGGTGCGGTTGCGCAGCTTCGCCACGTGCGAGGCGATCTGCTCGAACGCCGGGTACGCGAACGCGTCGAACTGCATCTCGACCACCGGGCGCAGGCCGGACATGGCCAGGCCGACGGCGAAGCCGACGATGCCGGCCTCGGCGAGGGGGGTGTCGAAGCAGCGCTTGTCGCCGAAGCGGGCCTGCAGGCCGTCGGTGATCCGGAAGACGCCGCCGAGCGCGCCGACATCCTCGCCGAAGACGACGACGCGGTCGTCGGCGGCGAGCGCGTCGGCCAGCGCGGCGTTGAGCGCCTTCGCCATGGTGGTGGCCATCAGGCGTCCCCCTCCTCGTCGCGGGCGGCGGCCAGTTCGGCGCGGACCTGCTCGCGCTGTTCGATCAGCTGCGGGGTGGGTTCGGCGTAGACGTGGTCGAAGAGGCTCAGCGGGTCGACCGCCGGCTGCTCGTGCATCCGGGTCCGCAGGTCCGCCGCGTACGCCTCGGCCTGCGCGGCGATCTCGGCGACCGCCGCGTCGTCGAGCACCCCACGGGCCCGCAGGTAGGTCTCCAGCCGGGCGACCGGGTCCCGGTCCCGCCAGGCGTCGACCTCGGCGCCGTCGCGGTAGCGACTGGCGTCGTCGGCGTTGGTGTGCGGCTCCATCCGGTAGGTGTGCGCCTCGACCAGGAACGGCCCCCTGCCGGCGCGGGCGTGCGCGACCGCCCGGGTGAGCACGGCGAGCACCGCGACCGGGTCGTTGCCGTCGACCTGCTCGCTCGGGACGCCGTAGCCGACGCCCTTGTAGGCAAGCGACGGCGCGGCGGTCTGCCGCGACAGCGGGACGCTGATGGCGTACCTGTTGTTCTGCACGAAGTAGACCACCGGCGCCTTGAACACGGCGGCGAAGTTGACCCCCTCGTGGAAGTCGCCCTCGCTGGTGGCGCCGTCGCCGATGAAGGCCAGCGCCACCGTGTCGCGACCCTGGTACGCCTCGCCGTGCGCCAGCCCGGCGGCGTGCACGCACTGGGTGGCGAGCGGGGTGCACTGCGGTGCGGTGTGCGCAGCGGTCGGGTCGTACCCGCAGTGCCAGTCGCCGCGCAGCAGGGTGAGCACCTCGACCGGATCGATGCCCCGGGCAACCAGCGCCATCGATTCGCGGTAGGTGGGAAAGACCCAGTCGGTGTCACGGACCGCGAGCACCGCGCCGACCTGGCATGCCTCCTGGCCCCGCGAGGACGGGTAGACGGCGAGGCGGCCCTGCTTGGTCAGGGCGGTGGCCTGGGTGTCGAAGCGGCGACCGAGCACCATCCGGCGGTACAGCTCGCGCAGCACCTCGACGGGTGGCTCGGGGTAGTCGGTGCGGGCGGGCAGCGGCGTGCCGTTCTCGGCGAGCAGGCGGACCGGCTCGGCGTCCGGCAGCAACGAGCGCGCCGGGTCGGGCGGGGTGACCGCCCGACGGGTGCGCGGGGATGCCCTGCGGACCGCCTGGGGAGTGGTCGTCACGGCGGAACCTCCTGGGACGTGTGGTGAGCCTATGCTTCCGCTTGTGGATGATTGACTCAAGATCGACACAGAAGGCGGGACGGTTGGCATGCGGAGGGCACACCGGTGAGCCAGGAGACCGCCGACGAAGCGAACCGGGGCGCGGGATCGGGACGATCGGCACGAGCGTTGGACGAGGTCGACCGGCGGATCCTCGACGAGCTGGTCCGCGACGGTCGGACGTCGGTGCGTACCCTCGCCGAACGGATCCACATCTCCCGCACCAACGCGTACGCCCGGGTGGAGCGGTTGCTGCGCGACGGGGTGATCACCGGGTTCCGGGCCCAGGTGGCGCCCGAGGCGGCCGGGCTGGGCACCTCGGCGTACATCGCCCTGACCATCGAGCAGAACACCTGGCGGGAGGTGTCGGCCGAACTGGCCCGGGTGCGCTACATCGAGCACGCCGCGCTGCTCGGTGGTGACCACGACGTGCTCGCGCTGGTCCGCGCGCCGGACAACGCCGCGCTGCGCGACGTGGTGTTGGGGCGGGTGCAGAGCATTCCCGGGGTGCTGTCCACCCGCACCTGGCTGGTCTTCGAGGAGTTCGACGGGGCCGGCAGCCCCTGGGCGTGACCGCCGGGGCTCAGCGCTCCGGCGGGGCCTCCAACCCGTCCCGGTCGGCCAGTTCCAGCAGCGGTTCCAGCGAGTGCCGGTCACCGTCCAGGCCGGCGTGCGGGTCGCCCCGCTCGGCGAACCGGGCCGGCATGCTGAGCACGTCGAAGTCCTCCGGGCGGACCTGGTCCAACTCCGACCAGTCCAGCGGCGCGGAGACCAGCGCGGCCGGCGTCGGTCGGATCGAGTACGCCGACGTCACCGTGTGGTCCCGGGCCATCTGGTTGTAGTCGACGAAGACGGGCCGGTCGCGCTGCTCACGCCACCAGGTCGTGGTGACCAGTTCCGGCAGCCGGCGCTGCATCTCCCGGCCCAGCGCGAGCACCGCCCGACGGCACTCACCGAAGCTCCACCGCGGCTCGATCGACAGGTAGACGTGCAGGCCCCGACCGCCGGTGGTCTTCGGGTAACCGGTCATGCCCAGCTCGGCCAGGAACGCCCGCACCCCGTGCGCCACCGGCACCACCTGCTCGAAACCGACGCCGGGCATCGGGTCCAGGTCGATGCGCAACTGGTCGGGGCGTTCCACGTCGGCGGCGGTGACCGGCCACGGGTGGAACCGCAGGGTGCCCAAGTTGGCCGCCCAGATGACCACGGCCAACTCGCTCGGCGCGATCTCGTCGGCGGTGCGCCCGCTGGGGAAGGTGATGTGCGCGGTCCGCACCCAGTCGGGCGCACCGGCCGGCAGCCGTTTCTGGTAGAACGCGTCACCCCGGTTGGTCTGCCGGGTGGCGATCGTCGCGCCCTCGAAGACACCGCGCGGCCAGCGTTCCAGCATGGTCGGCCGGTCCCGCAGAGCGCGCAGGATGCCGTCACCCACCGCCAGGAAGTAGCGGACCACGTCCAGCTTGGTCAGCCCCCGCTCCGGGAAGTACGGCTTGTCGGGGCTGGAGACGCGGACCAGCCGCTCCCCCACCTGGATCTCCTGCGCCGCCGTCGCCACGTCACCGAGGGTACGACCTGCGCGGACAACGGACGCCCACTGAACGGACATCGGCAGGGCGGATGGCCGGACACGGTTACCGGTGACGGCACCCGGGTAGGGGGGCCGCATGGCGGAACTGGCAACCCTCTGGATCGTCCGGCACGGCGAGAGCACCGCGAACGTCGCGGCGACGCACGCCGAGGCGTCGGGCGCGGAGCTGATCGACCTCACCCACCGCGACGCCGACGTGCCGCTCTCCGCGACCGGCGAGGACCAGGCTCGGGCGACCGGCCGCTGGCTGGCCGAGCTTCCGGACGCGAAGCGCCCGGACGTCGCGGTGGTGTCGCCGTACCTGCGCGCGGTGCAGACCTCCCGGTTGGCGCTGGCCGGCACCGGCATCCCCGTCCACCGCGACGAGCGGCTGCGCGACCGGGAACTGGGCATCCTGGACGGGCTGACCGGGCACGGGGTGCGGCGACGCTACCCGGACGAGGCCGATCGTCGGGCCCGGCTGGGCAAGTTCTACTACCGGCCGCCGGGCGGGGAGTCCTGGACCGACGTGGCACTACGACTGCGGACGCTGCTGGGCGACCTGCGCCGCGACCACGAGGGATGCCGGGTGCTGCTCTTCGGCCACGACGCGCTGGTCTTCCTGCTTCGCTACCTGGTGGAGGGGTTGACCGAGGACGAGCTGATGGCGCTCACCAAGCAGGAGGTGATCGCGAACTGTTCGATCACCGAGTGGTCGGCGGACGCCGAGGACCGCCTGGCGCTCACCGCCTTCAACCACGTCGAGCACCTGCGTCAGCAGGGCGCCCAGCCGACCAGGGAGGACGAGATCCATGCCGAACCGGTCTGAGGTGAAGGTGATCACGCCGAGGCTGCTGCGGGACTGGGCGCTGCCGGTGCCGGCCGGTGGAAAGGAGAGCCGGGGCACCGTGTTGGTGGTCGGCGGCTCCCGCTTCACCCCGGGCGCGGTCCTGCTCGCCGGGGTGGCCGCGCTGCGCGCCGGCGCCGGGGTGCTCCAGCTCGCCGCCGCCGAGTCCACCGCCGCCGCGCTGAGCATCCAGGTGCCGGAGGCACTGGTGGTCGGTCTGCCGGAGACCGCCGACGGCGCGGTGGCCGCCGACCGGGACGGTCAGCTCGGCGACCTGGTCGCGCAGGCAGACGTGGTGGCGATCGGCCCCGGCCTGAAGGCCATCGACGAGACCAACCGGCTGTTGGGCCTGGTCCTGGAGGCGGCCCGCCCGGACACGTCGCTGGTGCTCGACGCGTACGCCCTCGGTGCGCTCAGCCACGCGCCGGACCTGCTGATCGGCTCGGGTCGGCCCGTGGTGCTCACGCCCAACGTCACCGAGGCCGAGCACCTGCTCGGGCGGGACCCGGGCGACGACCTGGACGCCGAGGCGGCCGAGTTGGCCGTCCGGTACGAGGCGGTCGTGTCGCTGTACGGGCACGTGGCGGCCCCGGACGGGCGGGGTTGGCGGGAGGAGAGCGGCGATGCCGGGCTGGGCACGTCCGGCAGCGGGGACGTGCTGGCCGGGCTGCTGGCGGGGCTGCTGTCCCGGGGCGCCGACCCGGCTCAGGCCGCCTGTTGGGGCTCGTTCGCGCACTCGGTGAGCGGCCAGCGGCTGATTCCCCGCTACGGCCGGATCGGTTTTCTGGCTCGGGAGTTGCTCGACGAGATCCCCCGCACCCTGGCCATGGTCTGAGGCGTTTTCAGCTTGTTTCCGCATTCGACGTCGGGGTACCGGAGCCACACCAGCCACGATTTTCAGGGAGGTCATGCCGGTGTCGACCGATGCCATCGTCCTGCTCAAAGAGGACCACAAGGAAATGCGCCGCCTGTTCAAGGCCTTCCAGGACGCCGAGGAGGGTCCGGCGAGCCAGCGGCAGAAGCTGGTGGACCAGATCCTGGAGGCGCTGACGGTGCACACCTATCTGGAGAACGAGGTGATGTACCCGGAGGTCCGCCGGCTGCTGCCCGACCTGGAGGACGACATCCTCGAGTCGTACGAGGAACACCACGTCGCCGACGTGCTCTGCGCCGAGCTGGCCGGCATGGACGCCGCCGACGAGCGGTTCAACGCCAAGACGACGGTGCTGATCGAAAACGTCACACACCACGTCGAGGAGGAAGAGCAGGAGTGGTTCCCCAAGGTCCGCGACGCGCTGGGCCGCAAGCAGCTCCAGGAGATCGGCGAGAAGATGATCGCGCTGCGCGCGGACGCGCCGCGTACCCCCACCGAGCCGAAGGCGATCAAGAAGGCGATGGACGCGGTGACGGCCTGAGGCCGCCGCTCACCACGAAGGGCCCGGCAGTACGCCGGGCCCTTCGTCGTGCACCACAGGTCAGCTCCCCGATCCCGGCTCGGCCATCCGGCGGTGCTGCTCGGACTTGAGCCGGTCCGGGATGATCTTGCCGGCTGCGGTCTGCACCTTGTTCAGCAGCGAGCCGGCGGTAATCGTCTGATCACCCCTCATCATCGCCTCGAAGCCCTGCTCGGCGACCTTCGCCGGGTCGTCCTTGCGGCCCGAGCCCACCCGGGTGTCCTCCATCTCGGCCCGGTCGAAGAACTCCGTGTCGGTCGGCCCGGGCATCAGCGAGGTCACCGTGACGCCGGTGTCCTTCAACTCGTTGCGCAGCGCCTCGGCGAAGGACTGCACGAACGACTTCGACGCGTTGTAGACCGCCTGGAACGGCCCGGGCATGGTGGAGGCGATCGACGAGGTGAAGAGGACCCGGCCGGCGCCCCGCTCGACCATCCCGGGCAGCAGCCGCTTCGCCAGGTGCACCGTCGAGCGCACGTTGAGGTCGACGATCTCCAGCTCGTCGGCGAGGTCGGTGCCGCCGACGAAGGCGCCGCCGGCACCGCGACCGGCGTTGAGCGCCAGCGCGTCCAGCGGCCGTCCGGTCGCGGTCACGGCGGCCACCAGCTCCGTCACGCCCTGCTCGCGGGCCAGGTCGACGCGGACCGACCAGATCTGCGGGCCGCCGTCGCGGTGCAGCTTCTGTGCCGCCAGTTCGATGCCCTCGTCCTCGGCCGCGATCACCACGTCGAAGCCGTGCTCGACGAACTGCGCCGCCAGCTCGTACCCGATGCCGCTGGAGGCCCCGGTCACCAGGGCGAGCGGCCGGTCGGAGGTGGGTGTGGTCATGTTCTCGACTCCTTCTGTGCGAACCCTGGCCGCACCCGTGACGGTGCGGTGGTCCCCTACCGTGTGCCCCGCGACGCAACGCCCAATCACGTCGGCGGGGTCGCCTCCCGGAGGGCGGCCCGAACGGCCGGTTCCGGCCCGGTAGGATCGGCCCGGGCCGTTACTGGCGCGTGGGGATGGAGAACCATCGGGGAGCGGCCTCGTCACGTGGACGTTTGCCGAGCGCCTGGGCCTTCCCGCTTGTCTGTTGGAGGTCGCATGTCCCGCAACGCCGAGTCCACCGCATTCCGGAGTGCCCTCGAGGTGATCCGGGCTGTCGAGCCGCGGGTCGCCGACGCCATCGGCGCCGAGCTGACCGACCAGCGGGAGTCGCTCAAGCTGATCGCCAGCGAGAACTACGCCTCCCCGGCGACCCTGCTGGCCATGGGCAACTGGTTCAGCGACAAGTACGCCGAGGGCACCGTCGGCCGCCGCTTCTACGCCGGCTGCCAGAACGTCGACACCGTCGAGGCGCTCGCCGCCGAGCACGCCCGGGAGCTGTTCGGCGCGGCGCACGCGTACGTGCAACCGCACTCGGGCATCGACGCCAACCTGGTCGCGTTCTGGGCGGTGCTGGCCGACCGGGTGGAGTCCCCCGCCCTGAAGAAGGCCCAGGTCCGTCAGGTCAACGACCTCACCGAGGCCGACTGGTTCGCGCTGCGTCGCGAGCTGGGCAACCAGCGGATGCTCGGCATGTCGCTGGACGCCGGTGGCCACCTCACCCACGGCTTCCGGCCGAACATCTCCGGCAAGATGTTCGACCAGCGCAGCTACGGCACCGACCCGGCGACCGGGCTCATCGACTACGACCGGGTGGCCGAGGCCGCCCGCGAGTTCAAGCCGCTGATCCTGGTGGGCGGCTACTCGGCGTACCCCCGGAAGGTGAACTTCCGGATCCTGCGCGAGATCGCCGACTCGGTCGGCGCGACCTTCATGGTCGACATGGCGCACTTCGCCGGCCTGGTGGCCGGCAAGGTGTTCACCGGCGACTTCGACCCGGTGCCGCACGCGCACATCGTCACCACCACCACGCACAAGTCGTTGCGCGGCCCGCGCGGCGGCATGGTGCTCTGCCAGCCGGAGTTGGCCGACCAGGTGGACCGGGGCTGCCCGATGGTGCTCGGCGGTCCGCTGCCGCACGTGATGGCCGCCAAGGCGGTCGCGCTCGCCGAGGCCCGCCGGCCCGACTTCGCCGACTACGCCCAGCGGATCGTGGACAACGCGCAGGCGCTCGCCGAGGGGCTGCTGCGCCGCGGCGCGACGCTGGTCACCGGCGGCACCGACAACCACCTGGTGCTGATCGACGTGTCCGGCTACGGGCTCACCGGCCGGCAGGCCGAGCAGGCCCTCCTGGACTCCGGCATCGTCACCAACCGCAACTCGGTCCCGCAGGACCCGAACGGCGCCTGGTACACGTCCGGCATCCGGATCGGCACCCCGGCGCTGACCACCCGGGGCCTGGGCACCGCCGAGATGGACCAGACCGCGGAGCTGATCCACACCGTGCTGGCCCAGACCACCGCCGGCGCCAACGCCGACGGCACCCCGTCGAAGGCGAAGTACACCCTCGACGCCGACCTGGCCGACAAGGTCGCCCGCCAGGCCACCGACCTGCTGGCCACGCACCCGCTCTACCCGGCGGTCGACCTGAGCTGACTCAGCGACCCGCGTCGATCATGGAGTGGTGGTGCCCGAGTCCGGGTGAGTGGCGGCTTTTGTCCACCACCACAACTCCATGATCGACGCGGGCCGGGGTGGCGGCCCCGGGGGTCAGGACATGGGGCGCTTCAGGTGGTAGCGGTGGACCTCGGTGCTGCCCTGGACGTTGTTGACGTCCTCGGCGGCGGAGACCAGCTCCCACCCCTCGCGGCCGGCCCGGTTGAGGTGCGCGATGGCCGTGTCGCCGTAGGCGGTGATGTCCTTACGTGACCCGTCCGGCGCGTACCAGACGAACGAGACGTGAAAATTGCGGCCCTGTCCCTGATAGCGGCGGACGAGCAGGGCGTACTCCCAGGCAACCATGCGGCCTATTATGACCGTCCAACCAGGACGGCGGCAGGCGGGTCGTCGCGCATTGCCATCCGATGAACGCGGTGTGTCAACCCGTCCGGCCCGTCAACCGGTCGGTGATCAGCGCCGCGAGGCGATCCAACCCGACGTCGATCTGCTCCGGCGTCACCGCGCTGACCGACAACCGCAAGGCGCGGACCGGCGCGGTGTCGTCGTAGAAGTGCGCCATCGGCGTCCACAGCACCCCGTAGTCGCGCGCCGAACGGTCCAGCAACGCGTCGTCGACCGGGAACGGCACGGTCACCACCACGAAGAACCCACCGGCCGGCACCGTCCAGCGCACCGCCGCCGGCCGGTCCGGCCGATCGGGGAAGCGCCGGGTCAGGCCGGTCACCAGGTGGCGCATGTTCCGGGCGTACGCGGCGCGCTCCCGGCCGTTCGCGGCCACCAGGCTGCATCCGTGCTCCAGCAGCCGGCCGCCGATCACCGCCTGCGCGATCGGGGACGTGTTCACCGTGACCATGCTCTTGATCATGGCGAGGTGGTCGGCGAACGGGCCGATCTGACCGTCCGCGCCGGCCACCCGCTGGTCGGCGACCACGTACCCGACCCGCGCGCCGGGGAGCACGGTCTTGGCGAACGAGCCGAGGTAGATCACCCGCCGTTCGGTGTCCAGTGCCTTGAGGGTGGGCGGACGCGGCCCGTCGTCCAGGTGGAACAGGCCGTACGGGTTGTCCTCCAGCAGCAGCAGATCCTCCTCGGCGGCCACCTCCAACAGCCGTCGCCGGTGGGCGGTGTCGATGCTGACCCCGGAGGGGTTCGCGAAGTCCGGCATCAGGTAGCAGCCGCGCGGTCGCAGCCCCGCCGCCCGCGCCCGGCGTACCTGGAGCGTCAGGTCGGCCAGATCGACTCCGGACGACCCACCGGCGACCGGCCACACCGGCAGGTCCACCAGCCGGGCCGCCCCGGTCAGCCCGACGTAGGTCGGGGCCACCGCGAGCAGCACGTCCGTCGGCCCGGCCCGCAACGCCCGCAGCACCAGGAACATCGCCTCCTGGCAGCCGACCGTCACCACCACGGCCTCCGGGTCGACGGTGATCTGCTCGTCGACCGCGAGGTTGCGGGCGATCAGGTGATGCACGATGCCCTTGGTGCGGCCGTACTGCAGCAGCAGCCGCCGGGCCTGCTCGGGTGGGTGCCCCAGGTCGTCGACGAGGTGCCGGTGGAAGGTGTCCAGGTGCCGGTGCACCGCCGCGAGGTCGAAGAACTCCTCGTACGGCCGGCCGGCCGCGAGAGACACCGCCGCCGGGTAGCGCTCGGACACCTCGTTGAGGAAGTTCATCGAGGTCAGCGCCGGATCGCCCAGCGCGGGATGCAGGTCGGCGACGGTCAGGTCGACCGGTTCGGCGGCGGTCACCACTCAACCCACCCCGAGGGTGCGCAGCCGACCGGCCGCCCCGGTGTCCGCGCAGCCGGCCAGGGTGAGCGCGTCGGTCAGTTCGGCGGCGAGCAGCGCCAACGCGTCCCGGGCGGCCGACTCGCCACCGACGGCCAGCGCCCAGAGCAGCGGCCGGCCGACCAGCACCCCGGCCGCGCCCAACGCCAGCGCCCGCAGCACGTCGGTGCCGCCCCGGATGCCGCTGTCCAGCAGCACCTGGCAACCGTCCCCGACCGCGTCGACGACCTCCGGCAACATGGTGACGCTCGCCGGCGATCCGTCCAACTGCCGCCCGCCGTGGTTGGAGACGACCACCGCGTCCGCGCCGACCCGGACCGCCTCGACCGCGTCACGCGGGTCCAGTAGCCCCTTGACCACCAGCGGCAGGTCGACCTGCTCGCGCAGCCACGCCAGGTCCGCCCAGCGCAGCGCCGGCGCGAACGACGCGGCGGTGTGCGCGGCGATCGCGGACACCCCGGGGGCACCGGAGTGCGCCAGCGCGTCGCGACCCTCGGAGAGGTTCGCGGCGACCACCTCGGCCGGCAGCCGGAACGCGTTGCGCAGGTCCCGGGGACGTCGACCGAGCACCGGAACGTCCACGGTGACCACCAACGCCCGGCAGCCGGCCGCGACGACCCGGTCCAGCAGGTCGCGGACGAGACCCCGGTCACGCAGCCAGTACAGCTGGAACCAGACGTCCGCTCCCGCGCCGGTCACCTGCTCGATGGGCGTGCTGCCCAGCGTGCTCGCCAGGTACGGGATACCGGCCGCGCCGGCCGCCGCCGCCAGGCCCCGTTCCCCGTCCGGGTGCACCAGCCGCTGGTACGCCATCGGCGCCACGCCGACCGGCATGGCGTACGAACGGCCGAGCAGCCGGGTGCCGAGGTCGACGGTGTCCACCCCGCGCAGCACCCGGGGCAGCACCGCGACCCGGTCCAACGCGTGCCGGTTCGCGGCGAGGGTCACCTCGGACGCGCTGCCACCGGCCAGGTAGTCCCACACGTCCGGCGGCAGCACGGCCCGGGCCCGCTCGGCGTAGTCGGCGAGCGACACGGCCGGCGGGCCGGTCAGCACCCGCTCACCCATCGCCCACCGCCGGGCCGGTCGCCGCGGCAGCCCCGTCGGAACCGGCGGGCCGGACCGGCAGTCCGAACCGCTCGCGCAGGAACGCCGCCGCGCTCCCCTGCGCCCGTCGCCCGTCGGTGAAGAGCCCCGGCATGGCGAAGAAGCCGTGGATCATGCCCGGGTAGTGCTCCAGCCGGGTGGGCACACCGGCCTCGCGCAGCCGTTCGGCGTACCGCTGCCCCTCGGCGCACAGCGGGTCCAGCTCGGCGGTGACCACCAGCGCCGGCGGCAACCCGGACAGGTCGTCGGCGAGCAGTGGCGAGGCCAGCGGATCGCGGGCGTGCGCCGGGTCGGGCAAATAGTGCGCCCGGTACCACGCGACCGAGCGGCGGTTGAACAGCGTCGGGTCATCGTCGCCGGTCGGGTCGTTCGGCGCGCCGCTCTGGTCGGTGTTCGGGTAGACCAGCAGCTGCGCGGTGAGCGGTGGCCCGTCGGTGCGGCAGAGCAGGGTGACCGCCGCGGCGAGGTTCCCGCCGGCGCTGTCGCCGCCCACCGCCAACCGGGCCGGGTCCACGCCCAGCTCGTCGGCGTGCCGGGCGATCCACGAGGCGGCGGCGTGACAGTCGCGCACCGCCGCCGGAAAGGGATGCTCCGGGGCGAGTCGGTAGCCGACGGTGATCACCTGACAGGGCACGGCGTTGGCCAGCCGCCGGCAGATGCCGTCGGCCGTGTCGATGCTGCCGAGCGTCCAGCCGCCGCCGAAGAGGTACAGCAGGGTGGGCAGCGGACCCGACCCGGCCGGCCGGTACACCCGCAGCGGCAGGTCCCCGGCGGGGCCGGGGATGCGCTCGTCGCGTACCTCGGTCACCGGCTCGACCGCGCCGGTGCCGGCGCGGATCGCGGCCAGGTCCGCGGCGCGCGCCTCGCCGAGGGTCTGCGCGTACAGCGGTGGGGTGCCGGCTGCGGCACGGGCCGCCCGGTACGCCGCCACCTCCGGGTGCACTGCCATGTCGCTCCTATCCGCCGGTGCTGACCAGCAGCTTGTCGATGCCGCGCAGGAACAGGCTGCCGCTGTACGTCGGCGTCTCGGTGACCGCCAGTGCGGGGAACCGGGCGAACAGTCGGGGCAGCGCGAGGCGTCCCTCCAACCGCGACACCGCCGCGCCGAGGCAGAAGTGCAGGCCCGCCCCGAAGGCCAGCGACGCGGGACCGGAACGGGTCGGGTCGAAGGTGTCCGGGGCCGGGAAGCGGGCCGGGTCCCGGTTGGCCGCCCCGATCATGATCAGCACGTTGGCGTCCTTGGCGACCGGCACGCCGTCCAGCGCCGTGTCGGCCGGCGCGGCGCGGGCCAGGAAGTGCACCGGGCTCGCCAGGCGCAGCACCTCGTCGACGCAGCCGGTGGCCAGCGTCGCGTCGGTGGGCAGCGCCGCGACCGTCTCCGGGTGGGCCAACAGCAGCGGCAGCCCGTTGCTGAACATGTAGACGGTGGTGACGAAGCTGGCGTTGAACAGCACGATCAGGTTGCTGATCAACTCCTCCTCGGTCAGCTCCACCTCCCCGGAGTCGAGCGCCTCGACCAACCCGCTGAGCAGGTCGTCGCCGGGCACCCGGCGGCGGTGCCCCAGCAACTCCCGGTAGAAGACCCCCAGGTCCCGCGCGGCGGCGTTGGCCGCGGCGAGCCGCTGTGGGGTCTTCCCCGCCACGTCCAGGAACTCGTCGATCCGCTCCACGCACTCGCGGTACCAGGGCAACTCGCCGGCCGGAATGCCGATGAACTCCGCCATCACCAGGGCCGGGATCGGGTACGCGAAGTCGGCCACGAAGTCGACGACGCCATCCCCGGCGTCGGCCATCCGGTCCAGCAACTCGTCGACCACCCGCAGGATCACCGGTTCCAGCGCGCCGAGGCGGCGCGGCGTGAAGGTGCGGGAGAAGACGTGCCGCATCCGGGTGTGATCGGGCGGATTGATGAACATCATCGAGGTCTGGAAGGTACGCAGGATCTCCTGCTCCTCCCACCCCGGGGGCGGCTGCTTCGTCCACTCCGCAGCGCGCAGCAACCCGTCGACGAGGTCGTAGCCGACCGCGACCGCGGCCACCGTCGGGTGTTCGGGACGCGCCGGCACCGCGCTGACCGGGCCGAGCCGGTGCAACTGCGCGTACCACGGGTACGGGTCCTGCCTGCCCTGTTCGCTGTACAGGCCGGTGAGTATCTCCTCCACGTCCACGGCCAACTCCTCCCCGCCGATGTCGGTGGCCGGGGACGACGGGGTCACCCGCCGCCCCCGACCGGTGTCACAGGTCGAGCAGTCGCAGCGGCACCGCGTCGGCCAGTGCCTGGTTGCCGGCGTCGTTCGGGTGGATGTGGTCACCCGAGTCGTACGCGGGCAGCAGTTGGCTGGGCCGGGCCGGGTCGCGCAGGACCCGGTCGAAGTCGAGCAGCCCGTCGAACTCCCGGCTGCCGCGCAGGTACGCGTTCACCGCCTGGCGGGTGGCCTCCTTCTGCGGCGTCCACACGCCCGGCGCGCCGTGCCCCTCGTACGGCGTCAGCGTCGCCACCAGGCTGGTCAGCCCGCGCTGCTGGAGCTGCTGGTTGATCTGCCGCAGGGTGGCGATGATCGCGTCGGGCGAGTCGTTCGACATCCAGATGTCGTTGATGCCCAGGTGGGTGACGACGGTACGCACCCCGGTCTGGCCGAAGACGTCCTCGTTGAGTCGGGCCGCCGCGTTCGGGCCGAGCTGGTAGTAGCCGGGGTAGTTGCCGTCGCCCGGCTCGGTGCCCTCGTGGTTGAGCCGGTTGCCGGCCAGGCTCAGGTTGAGCACACCCGGGGTGTGCTTGTCCGGCCGGTCGGCGAGCAGCCGGTCGGAGAGCAGGTCGGGCCAGCGCCGGTTGGCGTTGACGGTGCTGCCGTTGCCGTCCCCGATGGAGTCGCTGAGCACGACCAGCGCGCCGGGGCTGCCCCTGCGCTGCACGTCGATGCCGGACAGGAAGAACCAGCAGCAGGTGGGACGGGTGGTGAACCCGGCGCCCCCGGTAGCTCCGGTCAGGTCCCCCGCGCCGATGAAGTTGGCCTGCTGGGACTGCCCGTGGAACGTGGTCGGGCCGGTCGGCGTCGGGAAGTGCACGGTGAGCACCAGGTCACTGTCGTCCGCCACCGGGAAGGCCAACGGGTCGCTGAGCAGTTCGGCGCCCCGGTTCATGGTCGCCGAGGCGGCACCGGTGAAGGTCAGCGGGCGCACCGACGCCGCGTCGATGTCGGACAAATCGTCCGGGGTGGCGGTGTTGGGTCGGGCGACGGTGGCGCGACCGACCTTGACCGCCTGCTCGCCGTACAGGTTGCTCAGGCGTACCCGCAGCGCCGGGCCGCCCACCGAGACGTGCACGATCATCCGGACGCTCTGGTCGTTGAGGCCGGTGTTGGTCAACCCGACCGAGTTGCCCCGGGTGACCGCGGTGGCCCAACTGCCCGCCCACTCGACGCGGTCGGGCCGGCTGGCGGCGGTCGCGGACGGGCCGGCGCTGGCGACGACGGCGGGTGCGCCGACGACCAACAGCGCGGTCGCGGCGGCGATGACATGCCATCTCTTCGGGGTTGCCGTTGCCATGGAACCTCCATCGTGTGGCAGCCCAGGGCCGTCCGCTGACGGCGCCCGCCTGGACGATGGTCCAGAAACCTAGCCGCCGCCGCTGACGGGCGTCAATCAACCTGATCGACGCCATCAAATGTCCGGCGGGCCGCTCGGATCGCCCGTCGGCACGGTTCCTACCAGCCGTTTCGCGCCTAGGCTTCCAGGCGGCGGCGGTGCGGTCGCCCGTGCGCGCCACCCGTCGCGTCGTTCCCGGGGGCTGCCCGGGGACCGCCGATTTCTCGGATGGGGGCTGCCGGATGACTGACGGACCCGGGCACACGACCTACGTGCACAGGGTGTTGGACCTGTTCGCCGAATTCGGCGACCGGGAGGCGCTGGTCGGCGGCGGCCGGCGACTGACCTACACCGAGGCCGCCGCTCAGGTCCACGGGATGGCCGCGACGCTGACCCGGCACGGCGTACGGCCCGGGTCGGCGGTGCTGGTGACCGTCGCGAACGCGGTGGAGGGCCCGCTGCTCCAGCTCGCCCTGCATCTGCTCGGCTGCCGGACGATGTGGGTGGCCCCGGTCACCGCACGCCGGGAGGTCGACGAGTTCATCCGGTTGGCCCGCCCCGACGCTCTCGTCTACGACGCCCGCGACCCGGCCAGCCTGGGCCCGGAGTTGGCCGCCGCGCTGCCCGGCACGCCGGTGTGCTGCCTGGGCGCGGGCGGCGCCGGCCCCGACCTCACCGCCGACGCCCAGGCGACGGGGCTGCCCGCGACCGAGCTGCCGGCGCCCGAGCTGCCCGCGCCCGAGTCGTTCCTGCAGACCAGTGGCACCACTGGCAGCCCGAAGCTGGTGCACCACCGGGAGAGCTTCTACGCCCAGATCCTCACCCTGGCCGCCGAGTTCCGGGCCGCCGGGTTCCCGCTGCTGCGGCATCTGTCGCACTCGCCGATGTGGCTGGCCAGCGGCCAGATCACCACCCTGTTCAACCTGTTCACCGGCGGGGTGCTGTTCCTGCGCGACGACTGGGACCCGGTGGCCTTCGTCGGCACCGTGCAGCGGGAGCGAATCAACTCGACCTTCGTCACCCCGCCGATGCTGTACGAGGTGTTGGACCATCCGGCGCTCGTCGGCGCGGACTTCTCCGCCATGTTCATGTTCAACGTGGGCGCCGGGCCCGCCGCGCCCGCCCGGCTGCGCCAGGCCATCGCGCGGTTCGGCCCGGTGCTGCGCATCGTGTACGGCCTCAGCGAGGCGGTCGTGATCACCGCGCTGCCCGGATTGACCGACGATCCGGAGCACCCGCAGCGGCTGCGGTCCTGCGGCCGACCGTACGGGGACGTGCGCATCGAGATCCGCGACGACGACGGCGCGGTGGTGCCGACGGGCCGCGACGGCACGGTGTGGGTGCGCACCCGACTGAGCTTCGCCGGCTACCACGGCCAGCCGGAGCTGACCGCGCAGACGCTCGTGGACGGTTGGGTGCGGACCCGCGACATCGGTCACCTCGACGACGAGGGCTACCTCTACCTCGTCGACCGGGCTGACGACGCGATCCTCACGCAACGGCGGAGCTGGCCGATCTTCTGCCGTCCCATCGAGGACGTGCTGGCCGGGCATCCGCAGGTACGGTCCGCCGCCGTGATCGGCGTACCCGACGAGACGGACGGCGAGGTCCCGTACGCGTACGTGGTGCCGGCCCCGGGCGCGACGGTCACCGGTGTGGAGCTGATCGACCTGGTGACCGCCGAACTCAACGAGATGTGGGCGCCGGCCGCTGTGGAGTTCCTCGACCGGCTCCCGGTGAACCGGTCGATGAAGGTGGACAAGCGGGCGCTGCGCGAACGGTACGCGACCCGTCGGGCGGCGGCGGTCGGGGCGTGACCCCCCGCCGGCAACTGGTCGTCCTGGTCGGCGCGGACCTGATCTCCAACCTGGGCACCCGCATCTCGGTGGTGACCATCCCCTGGCTGGTGCTGGTCACCACCGGCAGCCCCACCAAGATGGGCCTGGTCGCGTTCGCGGAGACCCTGCCGTACCTGCTGTCCAGCGCGTTGGGCACGCCGTGGGCGGACCGGATCGGCCTGCGCCGGACCTCGATCCTCTGCGACCTGGGCAGCGCGGTGGCGATGGTCGTCGTCGCGTTGACGCCCTGGTTGGGCTTCGCCCCGCTGGTGGCGCTGGTCGCGGTGGCCGGCGCGCTGCGCGGCATCGGGGACCGGGTGAAGCACGTGATGTTCCGCCCGGCCGCGGAGGCCGCCGGGGTGCCGCTGATCCGGCTGACCTCCGCGTACGACGGGTTGAGCCGGGTGGTGACCCTGTTCGGCGCCGCCGTGGGCGGTGTGTTGATCGCCGCGTTCGGGGTGACCGAGGCGATCCTCATCGACGCCGCCAGCTTCGGGGTCTGCGCGCTGCTGATCGGCGTCCTGGTCCGCGCGCCGGCCGCCGCGACACCGCCCGGCCCGCCGGAGAGTTACCTGCGCGCGCTGCGCGGCGGCTTCGGCTACCTGGGCCGGGACCGGCCGCTGCTCGGCATGCTGGTCGTCATCTCGGCGCTGAACATGGTGGCCAACGCCAGCGTGGCCGTCTACATCCCGGTCTGGGTCGCCCGGGAGCTGCCCGGCCCGAGCGGTCTCGGCCTGGTCCTGGCGGCGTTCTCGGCGGGCGCACTGCTGGGCAACCTGGCGTTCACCGCGCTCGGGCCCCGGCTACCGCGACGGTTGACGTTCCTCCTCGGCGCGCTGGTCGCCGGCACGCCCCGGCTGGTGGCGCTGGCGATCAGCGACGAGCTGCCGGTGGTGCTGGTGGTGACGTTCCTGTCCGGAATCGGCATCGCGGCGGTCAACCCGCTGCTCGGGGTGGCGCTCTACGAGCGGGTGCCACCGGAGTTGCAGACCCGGGTGATCGGCATCGCCGGTTCGTTGGCCTTCGTCGGGTTGCCGGTCGGCGCGCTGCTCGGCGGCTGGTCGGTGGACGCCCTCGGGCTCACCCCGGCCCTGCTGACCATGGCGGCGGCGTGCCTGGCGGTCACCGCGTACCCGCTGCTGAGCAGGGCATCGGGCCCGGAGACACCGGCGAGACCCACCCCCGTCGCCGCCCCGTAAAGCCGTTGCGGGCCTGGCCCGGCTGCGGCAGGCTCGGACCAATGGAAGCGCAGCCCACGCCGGGCGTACCCGAGACCGACCCCGCCGTGGCCGAGCGGATCGACACGACCCTGGTCCGCCGCCTGGTGGCCGAGCAGTTCCCCCGGTGGGCGGATCTGCCGGTCCGGCCGGTCGAGGTCGATGGCTGGGACAACCGCACCTTCCGCCTGGGCGAGACGATGAGCGTGCGGCTGCCCAGCGGCGAGGGGTACGCCCTCCAGGTCGCCAAGGAGCAGCGCTGGTTGCCGGTGCTCGGACCACGACTGCCGGTGGAGATCCCCGTGCCGCTGGCGTGCGGGCAGCCCGGCGCCGGTTACCCGTACCCGTGGTCGATCTACCGGTGGATCGACGGGCGGATCGCCCAGTCCGAGCGGATCGACGACCTGACCCGGTTCGCCACCGACCTCGCCGCCTTCCTGCGCGCGCTGCGCGACGTGGACGCCACCGACGGCCCTGCGCCCGGCCCGCACAGCGCCTGGCGCGGCGGCCCCCTGTCCACGTACGACGGCGAGACCCGGCGGGCGATCGTGGCACACCGCGATCAGGTGCCCGTCGACACGGTGACCCGCATGTGGCAGGCCGCCCTCGACGCCACGTGGGCCGGGCCGGCGGTCTGGTTCCACGGCGACGTCGCCCACGGCAACCTCCTCGTCCGCGGCGGCAGGCTGGCCGCCGTCATCGACTTCGGCTGCTCCGGCGTGGGTGACCCCGCCTGCGACACGGTGATCGCCTGGACGTTGCTGCACGGTCCGAGCCGGTCCGCCTTCCGCGAGGCCCTCGGCCTGGACGACGCCACCTGGGCCCGGGGTCGGGGGTGGGCGCTGTGGAAGTCGCTGATCACCCTGGGCGACCAGGACCCGGCCAAGGCCGCCGGAGCCCGACAGGTCCTCGACGAACTGCTCGCCGAGCAGAGCGTGGCCCCCTGATCCCGTGCCGGCCGAGGCCGGTCACCGGTCGGCTGGAGCCGCCGTGACGAGCTCGGATCGGCAGCGGGGGCAGCGCAGCCGCGCCCGCGCCCGGGGCACCCGCAGCCGCTGACCGCAGCCGCACCGCACCACCGGAGCCGACGCCCGCAGGTACTCGTCCCGGTCCCGCCGTGGCCACCGGCCGTGGCAGCGGGCGCACCACTTCGGTGGGTAGCTGTGGTAGTGGGCCAGGCCGAACGCGCCCGCGACCATCAGCGCGGCGGGGAGCAGCGGGCCGAGCAGCGCGAGCAGCGCGGGTAGCACTCCGCCGAGGCCGGCGCTCACCAACACGACGACCACCGCGACCACCACCACCGGCACACTGAGCAGGGTGAACCCGAAGCCCCAGGCGAAGGCCAGCACGGCCGGCAGGAACATCCACATGCCGCCGGGCGCCCACCGGCGGACCCCGTACCCACCGCAGCGTGGGCAGTTCGGCGAGGCGCGGTGCGGCACGGACCGCAGCGCCTTCGGCGCCAGCCACTGGACCAGGAGCTTGAGGATCTCCTCGACCAGCTTCGACGCGAGGGCCTGGAGGAACGAACCGAGCACGGCAGCCACCTCCCTCGCCGAGGGCCCCGGCTCCCACCGGGTCGGCCCACCGTCCATCGTGCGCGGTCCACGCCACCGTCCTGGCCCAGCGCGCCGGCGTCACCGTGCCGAGGGACGCCAATCCGACACTGGTCGCGTTGTTCGTCGGACGTTCGGCTGCTGGCCGCGTGGGCGTCGGCGGGGACGTCTACCGTCGGCCGTCGTCACCGCACCTGGAGGCCGCCGCGTATGACGTCGTCACCCACCCGTCGCCCCACCGCCGAGGTCACCGCCGTACGTCGGATCGGCGACCGGGCGCCGCACAGCGCCTTCACCGACCTCGTCCGGTACGCCGGGCAGTGGTTCTGCGCCTTCCGGGAGGCCCGGACCCACCTCAGCGACGACGGCGCGCTCCGGGTGCTGACGTCGACCGACGGTCGGTCGTGGATCTCGGCGGCCGTCATCCGGCACACCGGCGTCGACCTGCGCGACCCGCGCTTCGTCGCGCGACCCGACGGGCGGCTGCAACTGCTCGCGGCGGCGGCCGTCGGCGAGGCGACCAAGACGTTCCAGACGGTGACCTGGCTCTCCACCGACGGGCACGCCTGGGGCAATCCCACCCCGGTTGGTGAGCCGGGCGTTTGGGTGTGGCGGGCCGCCTGGCACGACGACGCGATGTACGGCGTCGGCTACGCCACCCGGGAGCCGAGGTTCGCGCGGCTCTACCGCAGCACCGACGGGCTCGACCTGCGACCGTGGGTGCCGACGCTGTTCGAGGACGGGTACCCCAACGAGTCCGGTCTGGTCTTCACCCCGGACGGCACCGCCCTCTGCCTGCTGCGGCGCGACACGGCCACCGCGAGCGCGCAGCTCGGCAGGGCCGCGCCGCCGTACCGGGAGTGGACCTGGACCGACCTGGGTGTCCAGGTGGGCGGGCCGACGCTGCTGCGGCTGCCCGACGGGCGGCTGCTGGCAGGGGTGCGCCGGCACGACGGCGCGGTCCGTACCGCGATCTGTGTGGTCGACCCGGACCGGGGCGAGTTGACCGAGCTGGCCGCGCTGCCCTCCGGTGGCGACACCAGCTACCCCGGCCTGGTCTGGCACGACGACCTGCTGTGGGTGAGTTACTACTCGTCGCACGAGGGACAGACCTGTGTCTACCTGGCCGAGGTCACCCTGACCGGGCTGAGCCTGGCCGGGCGGCCCGACGGTCGGCTAGCGTGCCGGGATGCCATCGACGCTCGCCGAATCGACGGACCCGTACTGCCTGCGCCCCGGGGAGGCCGCCGACCTGCTGCGCGGGCACCCGTGGCGGCGGTTCGTGGCACTGGGCGACAGTGTCGTGGAGGGCATGTGCGAGCCGACACCGGGCTACCCCGACGTGCAGTGGGCGGACCGGATCGCCGCCGAGCTGACGGCCGTCCGCCCCGAGCTGGCGTACTCGAATCTGGGTCGACGCGGGCTGCGCGCGCACCAGGTGCGGGCCACCCAGCTCGCCCCGGCGCTGGCCTTCCGACCGGACCTGGCGCTGGTGGTCTGCGGCGGCAACGACGCGTTCCATCCGGCGTACGACGCGGACGCGGTGGACGCCGACCTGACCGCGATGATCACGGCGCTGCGCGACGCGGGCGCCGACGTGATCACCGTGGGCATGTTCGACGTTTCGCACAGCCCGGCGGTCCCCGAGCATCTCCGGGCCGGCCTGGGTGAACGGATGCGCCGCCTGTCCGCCCACACGGCAGGGCTGGCCGAACGTCTCGGCACGGTCCACGTGCACCTGACCGACCACCCGCTGACGGCCGACCCGACCCTCTACAGCACCGACGGCCGCCACGGCAGCGCCCGCAGCGACGCCATAGCAACAGCCGAAACCCTCCGCGCCCTCTCCCCCCACCGCACCCGCTGACCCGCCCCACCCCGTCCCACCCCACCCCGTTGATCATGATTATCGCCACGACACGCCGCCGTGGAGGGCAACAACTTCACGATCAACGGGGTGGGGTGGGGTTAGTTGGGGTCAGTCGGTGAGGAGGATTCCGGTCAGCAGGACGCCGTGGGCCAGGTTGAGGACCCCGTCGCAGCCGGGGTAGCCGACCCTCGCCAGGCCGCCGGAGGCGTGGCGGCCGAACAGGTACGGGGCCAGCGAGTACGGGACGTCGGCGGTGACCGTCTCACCGGTCTCGATCTGGACGAAGTCCATCGACACCCGGTCGGTCGGCAGGTACTCCTGCAGGATCGCGCCGCCCTGGTCGACGGCGGCGCGGAGGCCGTCGGTCCAGTCCGCCGCACTCAACTCCGGGCCGAGCAGCACACCGTGCCCGGCGGAGCCGTCGGCCGGTTTCGCCACCAGCGCCGCCTGCTCGGCGATGGCCCGGTCGAGCACCGCGACGGTCAACGGCACCGTGTACGGCACGTGCCGGCGGATCAGCGCCTGGTCGTCGGCGGGCAGCCCGTCCACGTCCTCCCACAGCCAGGCGAACGTGGTCTTGTTGCCGAGCAGCCAGGCCGCCGCCGACACGAACATCGGCAGGGTGCCGGCCGCGAGGGCCAGGGCCACCGCGTCCAGGCCGGCGGTCGGGGTGACCCGGTTCGGCACGAACAGCCGGAACAGCGCGTCGACCGGCGCGCCGGCGACGACCAGTCGGTTGTCGCCGTCCAGGCTGGCGGTGGAGACCGGGGCGATGACCAGGTCGATACCGAAGTCCCGGGCCCGCACGGCGAGCGGGTCGAGGATCCGGATGAACGTCTGCGGGTCGTCGAGGCCCGGGTAGTCGGCGTCGAAGTCCATCAGCAACGCCACCCGGGCGCCCTCGGGCAGCCGCAACTCCGTCCGGATCGCCACGAACCGCTGGTCGAGCAGGGACGGCGCGGCCCGCACCGCCAGGTCGTCGAGGATGCCGCGCTCCCGGTAGAGGTGCGCGAACCTCTGGATGACGGTGTCCGCGTCGAACCCGCCGCCCAGGCTGCTGTCGATGTTGTACTCGACGAACTTCGGCACCCCCTCCGAAAAGATCACATCGGGCCGGTACGCGGCCAGCAGCGCCTCGGTCAGCGGCTCCGACTCGTCCAGCAGGCGGGTCTCCCCCGCCGGCACACCGAGCAGCCGGCGCAGCTCGCCGGCGGTGCCGGCCCGACGGCGACAGGCGTCGAGGATGAGTTGGGCGAGCCGGTCGCAGACCTCGTTGAGCTCCCGCCAGGCGTCGGCGGTGAGCACCGGGGGGCGGGCCAGTCGCCACTGCTTGTTGTAGGTGGCCCGACCGTGGAAGACCTGCTCCCACGCCGCCGCCCCACTGGCCACCATGGCCCGACGCGACGGCTCCGGCAGGTCGGTCCAGGCCCGGTCGGCCGCCGGCCACGGGTAGTTCGGGTCGATCATGATCCGTCCTTCATGGTCAGGTGGATGGCGGTGACGAGCTGGTCCCGGCCGGGCTGGACGGCCCGGTCCAGTGCCGGGGCGAACGGCAACACCGCCCCGTCCGGTCGGGTGACCCGGCGCGGCGGGGCGAGCAGCGGCACCCGCTCCAGCACCGAGGCGATGATCTCGGCGGCCATCCCGCAGGAGCGGTTCGCGTCGTCGAACACCACCAGGCGTCCGGTGCGGGCCACCGACTCGGTGAGACCGTCGATGTCGAACGGGTACAGGGTGCGCGGGTCGAACACCTCCACCGAGACCTGGCCGGCCAGCTCCTCGGCGACCGCGAGCGCGTCGTGCACCAGGTGTCCGATCGCCACCACCGTCACGTCGTCGCCGAAGCGGTGGATCCGGCCCCGGCCCAGCGGCACCGGTGCCAGGTCGTCGACGTCGTCACGCACGTCCATCGCAGCGGCCGGCGCGAACACCACCACCGGGTCGTCGTGCCGGATCGCGGTGACCAGCAGCCCGTACGCGTCCGCCGGGGTTGCCGGCACGACGGTCACCACGCCGACGTGGGCGAAGAGGCTGTACGGGTGGTCGGAGTGCTGCCCGGCCCACCCGGTACGCGAGCCGGAGCCGGGCACCAGGTAGGTGACGGGAACGCCGCACTGCCCGCCGGTCATCAACGGGAACTTGTGCGCGTGGTTGACGATCTGCTCGAAGACCAGAAACAGCAGCGACGGGATCTGGAACTCGATCACCGGCCGCAGCCCGGCCAGCGCCGCCCCGGTGGCGAAGCTGGTGAACGCCTGCTCCGACAGCGGGGTGTCGCGAACCCGTTCGGCCCCGAACCGCTTGGCCAGCCCGGTGGTCACCAACGACGCCCCGACCTGGATGTCCTCGCCGAGCAGGAACACCGCCTCGTCGCGGGCCAACTCGTCGGCGAGCGCCCGGGTCAACGCCCGCCGGTACGACAGTCGAGGCACCTCACCCACCTCCGGCTCGGGCGGTCAGGCCGCTGGCGTACAGGTAGGTCAGCGCGTCGGCCGGGTCGGGTTCGGGGCTACCCAGGGCGAACCGCACCGCCGCGTCGAGAGTCGCCTCGACCTCGGCGTCCACGGCTGCCCGGTCGGCGTCGCTGAGCCGTGCACCCTGGATGTCCACCGGGTCCCGGGCCCGGCCCCGGGCCACCTCGTCCGGCGGCCGGTAGTCGAGGCGTACCGCGTGTTCGAAGGTGTGGTGGGCGTCGAAGCGGTAGGTGCGGGCCTCGACCAGCTCCGGGCCCCCGCCGGCGCGCATCCGGTCGACGGCGGCGGACGCGGCGACGCGTACCGTCTCCGGGTCCTGGCCGTCGACCTGAGCGGCCGGGATGCCGAACGCGGCGGCCCGGCCGGCGATGCTGCCGGCCACCGCGCCGGCGACCGGCATGGTGGTGGCGTAGCCGTTGTTCTCGCAGACGAACAGCACCGGCACCCGCCAGAGCGCGGCCAGGTTGAACGCCTCCAACAGCATCCCCTCGTTGACCGCGCCGTCGCCGAAGAAGCTCACCCCGACGGTGTCGCGGCCCCGGCGGCGGTGTGCCCAGACCGCCCCGGTGATGATCGCCCCGGACGCCCCGACGATCGCGTTGGCGCCGAGCACACCGATGCTCAGGTCGGCGGCGTGCATCGAACCGCCCCGCCCGGCGTTGAGGCCGGTGACCCGGCCGCACAGCTCGGCCAGCATCCGGGCCGGGTCGGCCCCGCGAGCCAGCACGTGCCCGTGCCCGCGGTGGGTGCCGGCGAGCACGTCGTCGGCACCCAGCGCGGCGCAGACGCCGGCGGCGATCCCCTCCTGACCGAGGTACGGGTGGATGCCGCCGACGATCTGCCCGCCGTGGACCAGCTCCACCGCCCGTTCCTCGAACCGGCGGATCAGCCGGACCGTGCGGTAGAGCCGGACCGGGTCGGCGTCGGTCACGCGGGCCCCTTGATGGCGGCCAGGATGTCGTCCCACAGTCGGGCCCGGGCGGCGAGGGCCGTGTTGACCGTGTCGGCGCACTCCTGCCACCTGGTGTCGTCGTCGCCGCACAGGTCCGCGAGCATCTGCATGGCCATCGGGGTGTGCTGTTCGCCGTCGACCTCGATGTGCCGCTCCAGGTAGTCGACGAAGGTGTGCAGCCGGTTGCTGACCTCGTTGACCGAGACGACCTGGGTGAACATGTCCGGGATCAGGTCCTCCCGGCCGAACGCGAAGGCCGCCGCCTGGCAGTGCACCGGGGTGGACTCGATGATCTGCCAGGTGGTCGCGGCGAACCTCGCCGACGCGGCGGGTACCCCTGCCTCGGCGAGCGCCTCGGTGACCGGACGGCCGGCGCGCAGCAGGTCGACGAGGGCGTTCACCGCGCTGGTGTCCGCGCCGGCCTCGGCCATGCCCCGCACGTACAACTCGAAGTGGCTGATGTAGCCGCCGCCCAGCTCGTCGCTCTCCTCCACCATGACGATGTCGTTGATCAGGCGGCGGCTGCCGGTCGGACCGGTCGGGATCCACGGCACGCTGACGCAGGTCAACTGCCGTTGCAGCGACTTCAGCAGCGACATGAAGTCCCAGACCGCGAAGACGTGGTGCTCCATGAAGGTGACCAACGCCTGGTGGTTGTCCAGGTTGGCGTAGAGCGGGTGCTTGACCACGGCGTCGCGCCGGTCGGTCACCGCCCGCTCCAACCGCTCGATGCCCGGGTGCGTCTTACCCCAGTCGTACCGTGACATGTCAGCCTCCCTGCTGGGCGCGGTGGCGCCAGATGACCGGGCAGTAGTCGGGGTCCGCGTAGTCCGGCCGCCCGTCGTGGGTGCGGCGGACCAGCACGTCGTGGTTGTACGCGGCGAGCGTGCCGTCGGAGAGCGGATACTCCCGCCAGGCGTTGTCGCCGTCCTGGAGGTGCAGCGAGATCGCCTGACGCGGCCGACCGCTGACGTTGGGGCCACTGCCGTGGTAGGTGCGGCAGTGGTGGAAGCTCACGTGCCCCTTGGGGATCACCATCGGGATCTTGCGGATCTCCGCGCCGTTGTACGCGGCGTTCTCGGCCAGCATCTCCTCCAGCTGGCTGCGGTCCCGGTCGGCGAAGTGCCGCACCACCGTGTCGTCCGCCCCGATCTCCCTCCACCGGTGCGAACCGTCGACCATGGTGATGGTGCCCATCTCCTCCCCGCAGTCGTGGAAGGGGATGAACGCGGTGAGCATCCTCTCCGACGACGAGGACGCCCAGTAGTGCTTGTCGAAGTGCCAGGGCACGATGTTGCTCGGCTCGCCGGAGATCGCCGGCTTGTAGATCAGCGTGGACTGGAAGACCCGGATCTCGTCGGCCCCGGCCAGCCGCGCGGCGACCGCACCGATCAGCGGCTTGCGCAGGATCGCGCCGAGCCCGTCGTGTTCGTGGTGGACGTAGTCGTTGTGCCGCTGCACCGGCCCCTTCGACGGGTCCCAGTAGGCCAACTTCGGCGGTCGCACCGGCAGCCGGCGGTCCCGCTCCCCGTCGTAGTAGCGCCGCGCGGCGGCGGCGAGGGCGTCCACCTCGTCGTCGGTGAACACCTTCCCGGACAGGTACCAGCCGTGCTCGGCGTAGTGCCGTACGTCGTCGTCGGACGGCAGCAGCGCCCGCTCCTCGGCGGTCAGCGTGGGTTCGTACTCGGTCGACGTCATCGGACCTCCTCGGTTCGCGACTGCGGGGCTCGCAAACCCGGCTCACTCCTCGCGCTCACCGGGCCTGCCTGGTTCGCGACTGCGGGGCTCGCAAACCCGGCTCACTCCTCGCGCTCACGCACCCACCCCCTGGGGGGTGGCCGCCACGGCGGCCAACTCCCGTTCCTTGGCCTCGTAGAGCGCCTTGATGTTGCCGCTGCCGAAACCCCGCGCCCCGCGCCGCTCGATCAGCTCCAGGAAGAGCGTGCGGCGCACGTGCATCGACTCGGCGAAGATCTGCAACAGCTGACCGTCGTGGTCGGAGTCGACGAGCACGCCCAGCTCACGCAGCCGCTCCAGCGGAGCGTCCACCGGACCGACCCGCGCCTCCAGCGCGTCGTAGTAGCTGGCGGGGGTGCCGGCGAAACGCACACCACGCCGGCCCAGCGCCTCCACGGCGGCGACGATGTCGTCGGTGCGCAACCCCAGGTGCTGCACCCCCCCACCGGCGTGCTGGTCGAGGAACGCGTCGATCTGCCCCGGCCGCCGAGCGCGGTCCGGCTCCAGCAGCACCACGGTGACCCGCCCGGACGGGCTCTGCACCACCTTGGAGTTCATCCCCTGCCCGTCGACCTCGATGTGCTCCTCGAAGATCTGCGCGAAGTCGAACAGCGCCTCGAAGTGCCGGACCGTGTCGTCGAGCTGACCGGGCGGCACGCACACCGCCAGGTGGTCGATCTCGGCGAGCACCGGCGGATGGCCGTCCTTCGTGGACGCCGTCGGGGTGATGGCGCCCGGCAGGAACTCGCCCCGGTCACCCCGGCGCTGCACCAGCCGGTGCCGCACGTCGGCGAAGCCGTCCACCTCGGCGAACACCACCTCGGCGTCCACGCCGGCGCGGGTGGTCGGCGGCGTCACCCCGGTCGCGCCCCGGCCCACCAATTCGGCGTACGCGGCCGACACGTCGTCGACCTCGACCGCGACGACCGCGATGCCGTCGCCGTGGCGCCGCACGTACCGTGCCGCCGGATGCTCCTCGCTCAACCCGGAGGTGAGCAGCAACCGGATGTCGCCGTGGCAGAGCAGCAGTGAACGCTGCCCCGCCAGCCCGGTCTCCGGGCCGCCCTGGCCGCAGACCTCGAAGCCGACGGCGGTACTGAAGTAGAAGGCCGCCTGTCGGGCGTCCCCCACGTAGAGTTCGATGTGGTCGATACCACGGATGTCCATGTCCCTGAAACCCCTTCCCACCCGGTTCCCCCCGTGCTGCCGTCCGGACGCCCCCGTCCGGGATGCCGCGGCGATCACCTCCTCGGCTCGGCGACGCGCGCCAGCAGCAAGCTCACGTTCTGGCCGCCGAACCCGAAGGAGTTGGTCACCGCGTACTCCGGGTCGGCCTTGCGGGGCGTGCCACGGATGTGGTCCGCCGGGCAGGCCGGGTCCGGGTCGTCGAGGTGGTACGTCGGCGGCAGGAGCCCCCGACCGAGCGCCAACGCGGTGGCCGCCGCCTCCAGCACCCCGGAGGCGCCGAGCAGGTGCCCGGTGAGGGCCTTGGTGGAGCTGACCGGCACCCCGCCGACACCGAAGACGTCCGCGAGGGCGGTGGTCTCCGCGATGTCACCGAGCTTCGTGGCGGTGCCGTGCGCGTTGACGTAGCCGACCGCCGCCGCCGGCACGCCGGCGCTGCGCAGGGCGTGGCGGATGCAGGCCGCCGCGCCGGCGCCGTCGGGGCGGGGGGCGGTCGGGTGGTACGCGTCCGTCGTGACTCCGTGGCCGGCCACCTCGGCGTACCCGGCGACGCCGCGCGCCGCGGCGTGCTCGGCGCGTTCGAGCACCAGCAGTGCGGCGCCCTCGGACAGCACGAAACCGCTGCGGGAGGTGTCGAACGGCCGACTCGCCCGACCCGGGTCGGTGCCGGCCCGCGCCAGCGCCCGCGCGTTGCCGAAGGTGTCGGCGAAGGTCGGGAACAGCGGTGCCTCGCTGGCCCCGCAGAGCACCACGTCGACTTCGCCGGTCGCGATGAGCCGGACCCCGTCGGCGATCGCCTGGGCGCCGGAGGCGCAGGCGGTGCCGACCGCCGAGCTGTAGCCGCGGATGCCGTGCGCGATGGCGATGCGCGCCGCCGGCATGTTCGGCAGGATCCCGGTGAGCAGGTACGGGCTGATCGCCGCCCGGCCCCGGGCCGCCCGGGCCAGCACCTGCGACTCCAGGGTGGCCATCCCCCCGACACCACCGACGATCACGCCGATCCGGTCGGGTGCGACGTCGCGGCCCACCTCGATGCCGGCGTCGGCGAGCGCGTCGGCGGCGGCGAGCAGCGCGAGCACGACGATCCGGTCCAGCACCCGGGTCTCCGGGCCGGACGCGACGGTACGCGGGTCGATGTCGGGCAGCAGGCCGGCGACGTCCAGCGACACCCGCGCCGGGTGCCCCTCGGGTGGGCGGGTCAGCCCGGACCGGCCGGTGGTCAGCGCGTCGAAGGTTTCCTCGACGCCCCGCCCGACCGGGGTGAACAGACCCATGCCCGTGATGAGGGCGGTCACGCCGCCGCTCCGCTTCGCTCCGTGGCGACGCCGAGCCGCCTGGTTCGCCCGTTCCGCTCGCTCATGAACTGGCCTCGGTCAGGTAGCGCTCGCGCAGGACCACCTTGCGGACCTTGCCGGTCACGGTGACCGGGATGTCGGCGGAGCGCACCGGCACGACCCGGCGCAGCGTGGCGCCGACGTCCGGGCCCAGCGCGGCACGGACCCGCTCGGTGCGGTCCTCGGCCTCGTCGGCACCGGCGGTCAACTCCAGCAGCACGTCGGTGACCACCCCGCCGGCCTCGGCGACGATCACCACTGTGCAGTCGGTGACGTCCGGGCAGGCGGCGAGGATCCGCTCCTCGGACAGCGCGGTGTAGAAGCGTCGCCCGTCACCGGCGTCGACCGAGTCGACGGCCCGGTCCAGGTGGTAGTAGCGGCCGTCGGCGTCGGCCCGGACCAGGTCGCCGGTGAGGTACCAGCCACGCTGGCGGAAACGGTAGGTGGTGACCGAGTCGTTCCAGTAGCCCCGGAACAGCGACGGCGAGTCGATGCCGAGGAAGCCCACCTCGCCGACCGGCACCGGCGCGCCGTCGGCGTCGAGCACCGCGACCTTGGTGAACCGGTACGGGCGGCCGATGCAGCGGCCGTACCGGTCGGTGTCGGCGCGATGGGTGATGTGGAACATCGAATGCCCCATCTCGCTGGAACCCAGCCCGTCGATGAAGACCGAGCCGGGCACCTTCGCCACCCCGTCGCGGGTGACGGTGTCGTGCCAACCGACGGCGACGAGGCGACGGATGTGCGGCTCGTGCGAGGCGTCGCCGGTGTTGAACCACAGCCGCACCGAGTCCAGGTCGTATCCGGACAGGTCAAAGCGGGCCAGTTCCGCCCAGGTGACGGAGAAACCGAACACCCCGTCCGGACGCCAGCGTTGGATCGCGTCCAGCACCCGCTCGCCGCCCTGCTCGGACAGCAGGAACATCTGCGCGCGGTTGCCCAGCGCCTGGTTGACCATCAGCACCGTGGCGGTGTGCGGGGCGGGCAGCGCGTTGAGGATCCGGGTGGTGCCCTGCGCCTGCGGCATGGTGAGCAGGTGCCGGGTGGCGGCGAACAGGCTGGCGTGCGAGTGCAGCACCGCCTTCGGCACCCCGGTCGTCCCGGAGGTGTGGGTGATCACGATCGGGTCGTCCGGGTGGTGCCGGTGGTGCGCCGGCGCCGCGGTCGGGTCACCCGTGCCGGCCTGCGCGGGGGTGCCGAGCAGCGGTACGCCCAGCTCGTGGCCCGCCAGCAGCGCGGTGTGCGCGTCGTCGGCGAGGACACCGACACCGCGCAGGCGGCGGATGTACTCGGCGGCGATCTCCGGACGGAGTTTGCCGTTCATCAGCGCCGGGATCGCCCCGAGCCGGGCCAGCGCCAGGTAGCTGAGCACCATGTCGGCGGCGGCGGTGGCCCAGACGGCGACCGGGTCGCGGGGGCGTACCCCCTGCTCGTGCAGCCAGGCGGCTCGGGCGGCGACCCGCTCGTCGAGTTGTCCCAGCGTCAGTGGCGTCTCGGCGGGGTGCCCGTCGACGGCAGTGTCGAAGGTCAACCCGGGCCCGCCCGGGTCGGCGCCGTGCGCCAGCACCCGGGCCAGGACGTTGCCCGCCCCCAGCTCGGTGTCGGCGGCCAGGGCGCCGCGCCATCCCCTTGTCCTCATGGTCGTGCTCCTCCCCCCAGCAGCACCGCGACCGCCTCGGTCGGCCTGTCGGGTGCCTGTTCGATCAAAATCAGCAACACCTCGTCGGCGTCGCCGTCGTCGCGCAGCAGGTCGGCCTCGGCGACCCCGTCGGCGTACGGGTCACCGGTCGGGCTGAGGCAGACCACCGGTCCGCGCAGCCCCCAGCGCGCCGCGACGTACCCGGCGACGCTGTTGGGCACGGACTGGAAGAAGAACAGCGGGCCGACCCGCCCGCCGGTCTCGACGCTCGCCCGGACGTACTGGGCGCTGGCGAGGTCACCGCTGGCGCTGACCAGCACGATTCCCGTCCGCACCCCGGCGGGTACCCCCGTCGACCCGTACCGCCGCAGGAGACACCGCTGCGCCACGGCCACCACCACCGGCGCGAAGTCCGAGTGCACGAACCCCGGCACCCCCGGCGCCGCGCCTCCAGGCCACGCAGCCCTCGCCCTCTCCGCCGTCGATCTTGCGGTTTCGGTCGTCGATTCGAGTGGTTGGTCGGGTTCGTCGGGGCAGAAAGTGCAAGATCGCGGGGAGTTGGGGGCGGTCATCCGACGCCGACCAGCAGAGCGGTGTTGGCACCGCCGAAGGCGGCGTTCAGGGTCAGCGCGTGGGTTGCCGTCGTCCTCTGCGGACGGTCCTTGACCACGTTCAGTGGGCAGGACTCGTCAGGGGCCAGCCAGCCGGCGTTGACCGGCAGCTCACCCCGGCGCAGCGCGAGCGCGGTGACCACGAGTTCGAGCAGCCCGGACGCCTCCAGCGCGTGCCCGTGCACCGACTTCGTGGAGCTGACCGGGACACGGCTCGCGTACGCGCCGAGGGCCCGGCCCAGTGCGGCCGCCTCGGCGGCGTCGCTCTGCGCGGTACCGGTGGCGTTGGCGTTGACGTAGCCGACGGCCTGTGGCGGCAGCCCGGCCCGACGCAGCGCGCCGTCCACCGCGCGGGCCAGCCCGGTGCCGCCGGGTTCCGGCTGGCAGGGATGGTACGCGTCGCCGGCCCGCCCCCACCCGGCCACGGTCGCCACCGGATCGACACCCCGTCGTCGGACGGTGCTCGACTCCAGGACCACCGCGGCCACGCCGTCGCCCAGCAGCAACCCCCGGCGGCCTGCGCTGAACGGGCGGACCGCCCCGTCGAGGGCGAGGGCGCGACCGGCGTCGAAGAGCGCGAACTGGTCCGGCTCCACCAGATACCCGGCCGCGACCACCACCCGCCCCAGGTCACCCCGGGTGATCCGGGCGGCGGCGTCGGCCACCGCCGTGCTCGCCGACACGCAGGCGCTGGTGTAGACCCGGGTACGACCCGACAGGCCACATCGGGCGGCGAGCTGACCGGCGAGCGCGGTCGGGGCCGGGCCCGCACCGGGGGCCGGGCCGCCGTGCACGGCGAGCAGCAGGGCGCACTCCGTACGCCGGGCGCGGTCCAGGCCGGCCGCCCGGCAGGCCGCGTCGATCGCGGCGGCCAACTCGTCGGTGAGCGTACCGACGTCGGGCAGGGTGGCCGCCACGGTGACCCGGCGGGCGGCGGTGTCGAACCGGCGCACCGGGCCGAATGCCGGCACACCGGCCAGCACGCCGCCGAGCTGCGCGTCGGCACCCCGCCCCAGGGCGCTGACGGCGTGTACGCCGGTGAGCTGGGCGACGCGCGCCTCAGCCATCTGCGGCGGCGGTCAGTGACGCCCGGAAAACCACCAGGGCGTCGTCGACGGTACGGATGCCTGCCAGTTCGTCGTCGGTGAGGTCGAGCCGACGCTCGTAGCGCTGCTCGACGAGATGCACCAGCCAGGCGAGCTCCATCGAGCCGATCCGGTCGGGCACCTCGGCCGCGGGTTTCGCGGTGAGTTCGGCGAGCATGGTCAGCAGGTCAGCTCGCCCCAGATCGGGCTGACCGCCCATCAGGATCTGTCGCTTGTCGCCTCGGCGACGCGATTGGCGACCATCGTGGTGAACTCGCCGACCGTCATCAGGGCCAGCTGCTCCGACTCGTCGTCGGCGAACGTCAGACCGTAGCGGTCCTCGACCCGGACGGACAGGTCGGCCAGGGCCAGCGACTCCAGGTCGATGCCGGAGGGGCCCAGGGTGGTGTCGTCGTCGAGCCCTTCGACGTCGTAGTTCATGTCGGCGAGCTGCTCGACGACGAAGGCGCGGACCTCGGCTCTCATGGATACCCTCTCTGCGTGGGTCAGCTGACGGCGTCCGGTCGGGACACCGTGCACGTGTGGGTCGACCGGGACACCGGCGGTCAGCCGGATCCGGCCGTGGTGCTGCTGCGACGGGCCGGCGCTCTGCTGCTCGGGCGCGCGGAGACCGCTGTGGTGCTGACGCACGACCGCGACGGACGGCCGTCCGTCCGGGTCGACGAGGTCGAGGTGGCGGTCAGCGTCAGCCGTACCGCCGGGCTGGTGGTGGTCGCCGCCCGACGGGCCGGGGCGGTCGGGGTGGACGTGGAACGGGTCCGGCAGTTGCCGGCGCTCGCGCTGGCCCGCCGCTGGTTCCCGCCCGCCGAGCTGGCCTGGTTGGCCGACCGGCCCGAAGCGGCCCGGGTGGTGGACTTCCTGCGGCTGTGGACCGCGAAGGAGTCGGTCGGTAAGGCGCTCGGGTTGGGGCTGCGCGACGGAGGGCTGCGCCGGCCGATGCCGCCGCCGGGGCTGCCGTTGCGACCGCTGCCCGGTGCCGAGACCCTGCGGGTCGGCCACCCGCCGCTGGGCGGCGGCCTCGTCCTGGCGGTCGCCGCGCGGGCGGGCGGGCCGGTCGACGTCGAGGTGGTGCAGCGGGCCGGTCACGGCGTGACCGCCGAACGCAGCGCGTCGGTCGAGCGGACCAGCTTGCCGGTGGTGGTGCGGGGCAGCTGATCGAGCAGGTGCAGCACCCGGGGCCGCTTGTAGCCGGCCAACCGCTCGGCGAGGAGCTTGTCCAGTGTCTCCTCCGACAGCGGGCCGTCGGGTTGGACGTACGCGGTGATGCCGTCGTCCCAGACCACCACCGCCGCGGCCACCTCGGGCAGCTCGGCGACGGTGGCCTCCACCTCGGTCAGGTCGACCTTCATGCCGCCCACCGAGACTTGTGAGTCGAGTCGACCGCGCACCGTGACCAGGCCGGTGTCCTCGTCGACGGTGCCGGCGTCGCGGGTGTGCAGCCAACCGTCCGCCCAGCGGGTCGGGTCGCTCAGTCCGACGTACGGCGACGCCGGGCAGGAGACCCACAGCTCACCGCCGGACTCCCGGACCTCGATGCCCGGCGCCGGGGCGATCGACGGTCGGTGCGCCCCGTGCAGGTCGGTGCCGATCACCCCGACCTCGGTCATCCCGTACATGTTGCCCAGTGGCACTGCGTACCGGTCGGTGAACGCTCGGGCCACGGCGGCCGACACGAGTTCGCCACCGGTGGTCATCCGCCGCAGCTGCGGCAGCGGACCGGCCGGTCGGGTGGAGGCGAGCAGTCCGATGTGGAACGGGACGCCCAGCACGGTGGCGGGCGACTCGTCGGCGCTGATCGCGGCCAGCACGGCGTCGCCGCTGAGCCGCTGCGGCGGGACCAGCTCGACCCCGGCGTGCAACCCGTAGAGCAGACCGCCGACCAGGCCGAGTACGTGCACCATCGACGGCAGCAGGATGATCCGCTCGCCGGGCAGCGCCACCCCGTCGATCCGGGTGTAGCGGTGCACCTCGGCGACCAGGTCGGCGGCGGTACGGCCGATCACCTTGGACGGGCCGGTGGAGCCGGAGCTGAGCTGGATCACAACGTGGCCGCTGACCGCCGGCCGGTCGGCGTACCGGGTGACGCCCTCGGTGACGTCGACGAAGACCTTCAACGCGCCACCACCGGTATGCAGCGGCGCGACCACCACCTGCGGGGTCAACCGGAGCAGCGCCCGCTCGACCTCGTGGTCGGTGAGCCGGTGGTCGAGCAGGATCGCCTGCCCTCCGGCGCGCCAGGTGGCCAACAGGTTCACCACGTACGCCAGGGAGGGCGGCAGCCGCAGCGCGGCGGCGCCACCGCGGCGCAGTCCGGCGGCGGTGAGGCGGTCCTGCGCGGCGGTGACCAGCCGGTGCAGGGTGGCCCGGTCGACGGGCTCCGGCAGGCGGAGACAAACGTCGGTGGGGTGACCGGCGAACAGGAATTCGTCCACCCATCCGGGGTCTGTCGCCGTAGGATCTTCTGCCGCCACTGCCGTTCACCGCCCAGCATGAAAGAGGGCGAATCCGCCCATCACGTACGCTTGTCGGGGTGCTGCGGGGAACCATACGACGCGCACATGACCATTGCTAGATGCGAATGGATGGATCAAAAGCAGCGGCCAGCCGGATTGCCGACAGCCCGTTCGGCGGACAGGATCGGGCGGCCGATCAGGCAGAGCGTCACCGAGCCATGACGCCTCGTACAACCGTCGCGCGGCCCCAGCCGGACGGCCGATGGCGTCCCGGTCACCGGGTGAGCCCGACGAGCGTGGCCAGTCGCGCCACGCTCGCAGCTACCAGGCCGCTGTGGGCGGTTTCGGCGATGACGGTACGGGCGGCAGGCCGGCAGCGGCCCTCGTCAGGTGCGATGGCGGCGGCGTCGGCCAGGGTGCGCGCTAGCTCGGTTTGATGCTGGCCAGTTGGACGAGCAGTTGAACCAGCCGGTATGCCTCGGCGACGTCGGCGGCATGGAAGGCGACCGTCCGGCCACCGTCGACGCGGGTCACACCTGGCACCAGGGTCGCGAGGTCGACCATGTAGGGGCCGTAGAGGTCGACCTCGACATCCAACGGCCCGGCCATCTTCGCCGGGGATATCGAGGCGCGCCGGGCGATGGCCTCGGCGGCAGCGTGGCGCAGCCGCTCCCGTGCCTCCTGCGGATGTAGGGCCACCGCGGCGGCCTGCCCCAGGGTCTGCTTGACCGCGACGGTGAGCCCCGAGGGCACCAGCGCACTGAACTCCGCGCAGGCGGAGTCGTCCCCGCTCAGCAGTACGACGGGCGCGTCGAGGTGTCCCGCCATGGCCACGTTGAGGCCGATCTCGCCCAGCGACCGTCCGGCCACCCGCACGTCGAGGATGGCGTCACTCATCGTGTGCGCCAGCACAGCGGGCCCGGCACCGGCCCGAGCGTGATAGCCGACGAGCAGAACGGCATCCGTGTGCTCGTCCAGCCCGGCGAGCATTCCCAGCGGGCGGGGTCGGCCGCGCACCAGGTGCGCACGGCGGTCGAGGTCCTCCGGCAGGATGTTCCGAAACGATCCGTGTGCGTCGGCGACCCACACCACCGCATCGGGTTCGGCGTCGAAAACACCGGCGACCGCGGCGTTTGCCTCGGCCGTCAGCAACGCCCGACCGCGCTCGTAGTCGTACCGGCCCGGGTTCGTCTCGGTGGGGTGGACGATCCCCGAGGTGCCTTCCATGTCCACTGAGATCAGAACCCTCACGGCTCCAGAACCTACGCGCTCCTGAGAGTTTGTCGACCCTGTGCCGCCGCGCCGATCTTGCACTTTCGGCAGTTGAAACGCCCGACTTGCCCCCTATGCCGCGACAGAAACTGCAAGATCGCGGAGAGAGGGCTGTCGATCATGAAGTTGTGGTGCCTGATTTCGTCCTGATAGGAGACATTTTGTCGCCCACCACAACTCCATGATCGACGGGGTGGAAGCAGCGGGCGATCCTGACGCCGTCAGGTCAGCGCCGGTGTCTGGGCGTGGATGTGGAAGCGCAGCGAACGGGCGTCGGTGAAGCACTCCCGCATCGGGCGCACCAGTTCGCGGTGCTCCGGGCTGCGCTCCCAGTCCTCGAAGGCGGCCAGGCTGGCCCACTCACTGGTGATCAACCACTGTTCCGGGTCGGTCGACGACCGGCACACCTGGTCGACGAGGTGCCCCGGCACCCCACCGGCGACCAGGTGCCGCACCTGCTCGTACGCGGCGAGGAACTGCTCGGTGCGCGGCACCGGCACCCGCACCAGAAAAACCACCCGGGCCCGCTGCTCGTTCATGACGCCTCTCCCCTCATCGGCGCTGCCCCGCGCAGGACCAGCGCGCTGTTGAACCCGTCGAAGCCCCGCGCACAGACCAACGCGAGCCGGCTGCGCGGTCGGCGGTGCTCGCGCAGGAAGTCCAGCTCGCAACCCTCGGCCACCTGATCCGGTCCCGCCGACGCGGGCAACGTGTCGTGCGCGAAGGCGAGCAGGGCGGTGGCCACGTCCAACGCCGAGCCGCCCTGGTACGCCCGGCCGGTCAGCGGTTTCTGCGTGGTCACCGGGGGCGGCCGGTCGGCGAACACGGCCCGCAACGCCTCGGCCTCGCTGCGGTCGTAACGGGCCACCCCCAGCGCGTCGGGCAGCACCACGTCGATCCCGGCCGCCGCGACGCCCGCCCGGTCCAGGGCCAGCCGCATCGCCCGCGCGTACTGGGCCGGGTCACCGGCGCTGTCCTCGGTGGTGTGCGCGGCGTCGTGGGTGGAACCCCACCCACTCACCTCGCCGTAGACCCGGGCGCCCCGGGCCAGGGCGTGCCCCAACTCCTCGACCACGAACACCGCTCCGCCCTCGGCCGGCAGGTAGCCGCTGGCTGTCGCGTCGAACGGCCGGTACGCCCGCTCCGGGTCGGCGACGTCGCTGAGCAACCCCGAGCGCAGCTGGCAGGCGAGCGCGTACGGGCTCAACGGGCACTCGGTGGCCCCGGCGATCACCACCGGCGTGCCCCGGCGCACCGCGCGGGCGGCGTGCGCCAGGCTGTCCAACCCGCCGGCCGACTCCGCGACCAGCACCCCGCTCGGGCCCTTGAACTGGTGGTGGATGGAGAGCTGCCCGACACTGGCCGCGTAGAACCAGGCGATCGACTGGTACGCCCCCACCGTGCGCGACGAGCCGCCCCACAGGCGTTGCAGCTCCCGCTGACCGAACAGGTTGCCCCCGGACGAGCTGGCCAGGGTCATCGCGTAGCCGTACGGGTCGGGAGCCCGCTCGGGCAGGCCGGCGTCGGCCAACGCCAGCCGGGTGGCCGCGAAGCCGAGGTGGGTCCACCTGTCGGTCTGCACCAACTGCCGACTGTCCGCGTACGAGTCGGCGGTGAAGCCGGACACCTCCCCGCCGAAGCGGGTCGGATAGCCGGACGGGTCGAACAACGTGATCGGCCCGGTCCGGCGGGTGCCGTCGAGGACCGTGCGCCAGTGCGCGTCCGCGCCGATGCCGCTCGGCGCGACCACCCCGATGCCGGTCACCACGGCGCGAGCGACCGCGGCGCTCACGCCAGCACTCCGCTTCGCTGCGCGCCGCCGCGAGACGCCACGCAGGTGTGCCCGATGGCTCGCTCGCTACGCCCGCTCACGCCGGCACCGCGCCGAGCATCCGGCGGAAGACCATCGCCGACTGGAACCCACCGAACCCGCTGCCCACCGAGAGGGCCACGTCCACCGGGACCTCCCGCGCCTCGTTGGGTACGTAGTCCAGGTCGCACTCCGGATCCCGGGTGCTCCAGTTCGCCGTCGGCGGCACCACACCGAACTCGATGGCCAGGGCGCACGCGGCCATCTCGATCGACCCGATCGCCCCGAGCGAGTGCCCGACCATCGACTTGATCGAGCTGATCGGCACCCGGTACGCGGCCTGGCCCAACGCCCGCTTGAACGCGGCGGTCTCGTGCCGGTCGTTCTGCCGGGTGCCCGAGCCGTGCGCGCTGATGTAGGAGACCTGCTCGGGCAGGATCCGGCCCTGCCGGAGCGCGTCGGTGACGGCCAGGCCCATCTCCAGACCGTCCGGACGCAGCCCGGTCATGTGGTAGCCGTTGCTGCGGCTGGCGTAGCCGGCCACCTCGCAGTAGATGTGCGCCCCACGCCGCCGGGCGTGCCCGGCCTCCTCCAGCACCAGCACCGCCGCGCCCTCGGCCAGCACGAACCCGTGCCGGTCGGCGTCGAACGGGCGGGAGGCGTGCGCAGGGTCGTCGTTGTCCGGGCTGGTCGCCTTGATCGCGTCGAACGACGCGACCGTGACCGGCGAGATCGGCGAGTCGGACGCGCCGGCCAGCATCACGTCCGCCTCACCGTCGACGATCATCTGGTGGGCGTACCCGATGGCGTCGATGCCGGAGGTACAGCCGGTGGAGACGACCTGCGCCGGGCCGTGCCACCCGTGCCGGCACGCCACGTCCGCCGCGAGGCTGCTGGGCACCAGCGCCTGATAGAGGTACGGGCCACCGCGTGCCCCGTCGACCAGCCAGCGCCGGCCGTGCTCGCTCACCGTGACGTACTCCTGCTCCAACGCCATCGTGCCGCCCACCGCCGTGCCCAACACCACCCCGGCCCGGTCCCGCTCGGCGTCGGTGAGCACCAACTGGGCGTCGGCGACCGCCTCGGCGGAGCAGGCCAGCGCGAACTGCACGTACCGGTCGGCCCGCCGCAGCTCGGCCTCGGTGAGCCCCGCCGCGACCGGATCGAAGTCGCACTCCGCCGCGATCTGCGACCGGAACGCCGACGGGTCGAAGAAACTGATCCGCCGGGTGGCGGTCCTGCCCTCGGTGATGGTCTTCCAGAAGCGGTCCCGGCTGGCGCCACCCGGGGCGACCACCCCAATCCCGGTCACCACCGTGCGGCGCCCGGTCATCGCGCCACCCCTGTTCGCGAATGCGGGGCTCGCAAACCCGGCTCACTCCTCGCGCTCATGACGCCACCGACAATTCGCGACTGCGGGGCTCGCAAACCCGGCTCACTCCTCGCGCTCATGAGGTGCCCCGCTGTTCGACCAGCTCGGTGTCGACGTGCCCCAACTCGGGCCGGGGGGCGAGCGGACCCAGATGGAAGACCACCTCGGCCGGTTCGACGCCGGTGTTGCGCAGGCGGTGCCGGACGTTGACCGGTACGAACAGCCCCTCGCCGGTGGCCAGGAGCGTCGGCTGGTCGTCCAGGTCGACGGTGATCGTGCCCCGCACGAGGTACAGGAACTCCTCGCTGTACGGGTGGTAGTGCTCGGCGATCCGTTCGCCGGGCGCGAGCGCGGCCACCCCGAGGAAGCCTGAGGTGCTGCCGACGGTGCGGGGACCGAGCAGCACCCGCAGCTCACCGCCGCGACGGCGGTCGGCGGGTACGTCCCGGGCGGCGATCGGGCGGGTGCTCAGGTCACTCATCGTCGGCCTCCGTCGGCTCGTGGCTGGTCGTCGGGCCGCCCTGGTCGGCGCGCTGCCAGGCGATCCGCTCCACCCGGTCCTTGATCACGGCGAGTTGGATGACGCTGTTGGTGTTGATCCGCTCGGTCATCGCGGCGTTGTCGACCGGCGCGGTCGGTTTCATCGCGAAGTCCTGCGTCCAGGTCATCCGGGTGCCACCGGCCTCCTCGGTGTAGCGCCAGTGGATCCGCATGTACTCGAACGGCCCCGTCTCCACCCGGTGCGCCCGCACCTGCCGGCTCACCGGGTCGGCGGTGCGCTCGCTGACCCAGCTCCAGGTCACCCCGTTCTCGTCCGGGTGCATGGTGAGCCGGAACCGCACCGTGTGCCCCTCGCGGTGCAGGATGTCCACCACGGCGTACTCGGTGAACAGTTCGGTCCAGTTCGCCACGTCGTTGGTGACCTCCCAGACCAGCCCCAGCGGCGCGTCGATGACCACGCTGTTCTCGGTGTGTCCGGGCGGGTCGGTGCGGCGGGCGACCAGGTCGGCCACCGCAGGGATGCTCAACTGCGCGGCCTGCTCGGGGATGCTCACCTGCCAGCGGTCGGCGACGACCGCGGAGAGTTCCAGCAGGGCGAGCGAGTCCATTCCCAACTCCTCCAGCGACGCGGCGGGCGCCCGGGCCGCGGCGTCGGCGTCCAGTCCGCAGTGCGCCACCAGGATGTCGGTGATCTCGGCGGTCATCGGGCGACCATCAGTGACGGTCATCGGGTCCTCCTGTGGGTTGCGTCGGGCTCCGCGGCGGGCGCGGTGCGCGGTGCGGGGGTGGGCGTCGCCGGCCGCGCGGGCGCGGCGAGCAGACGGTCGACCAGGCCGGTGGTGTAGCGGCCCTTGCGGAAGGCCGCGTCGTCGAGCACCCGTCGGACGAACGGAATGGTGGTCCGCACGCCGGGACCGGCGACGTCGAACTCGTCCAGGGCACGTTCCAGCCGGTTGAGGGCCAGCTCCCGGTCCGGCGCCCAGACGATCACCTTCGCGAGCAGCGAGTCGTACCAGGGGCCGACCAGGTAACCGGCGCTGGCGTGGGTGTCCACCCGGGTGAACGGGCCGCCGGGCGGGGTGAAACGGTCCAGCCGGCCGGGAGTGGGGGCGAAGTTCCGCTCCGGATCCTCGGTGTTCACGCGGCACTCCACCGCGACGCCGTGCAGTCGGATCTCCTCCTGCCGCCAGCGCAGCGGCACCCCGGCGGCGATGTGCAGCTGCTCGTGCACCAGGTCGATCCCGGTGACCATCTCGGTGACCGGATGCTCCACCTGGATCCGGCAGTTGATCTCCAGGAAGTGGAACTTCTCCTCGGCGTCGACCAGGAACTCCAACGTGCCGGCGCCGACGAAACCGACCTGGAGCGCACCCCGCAGGGCCGTCTCGGCGATGGTGTCGAGGACGGTGGCGGGCAGCGCCGGGGCGGGCGCCTCCTCGACCAGCTTCTGGTGCCGGCGCTGCACCGAGCAGTCCCGGGTGCCCAGGTGCACCCCGTTTCCGTGCGCGTCGCAGAGCACCTGCACCTCGACGTGTCGCGCCTCGGTGAGGTAGCGCTCGACGTACACCCGGTCGTCGCCGAAGGCGGCCTGCGCGGCGGCCCGGGTTCGGGCGTACGCCCGGCGCAGCTCTCCCGGGGTGCGCACCACTGTCATTCCCCGGCCCCCACCTCCGGCGGCGGCCTTCACGATCACCGGGTAGCCGACGGTCTCGGCCACCTCGGCCGCCGCCGCGGCGGTCGGCACCGGCGCGACGCTGCCCGGTGACAGCGGCAGGCCGGCGCGGCTCATCAGTGCCCGGGCCGAGGACTTGTCGGCCAGCGCGGCCATCACGGTCGGCGGCGGGCCGATGAAGGTCAGCCCGTTGTCGGCGCAGATCTCGGCGAAGTCGGCGTCCTCGGAGAGGAACCCGTAGCCGGGGTGCACCGCCTGCGCCCCCACCTGCCGGGCCGCCTCCACGATGGCGGCGGCGTTGAGGTAGCTGCGCCGACTCGACGCGGGTCCGATCCGGACGGCCTGGTCGGCGAGGCGGACCACCGCCGAGTCGGCGTCCGCGGCGGAGTAGACGACCGCCGTTCGCACGCCAAGCTCCTTGCAGGCGCGTAGCACCCGCAACGCGATCTCACCCCGGTTGGCGATCAGCACGGTCTCGAACATGGTCAACCACCCCGCGCCGTCACGCCGGGTCCAGCTCGACGAGCGGCTGGTCGTACTCGACCGGCTGGCCGTCCTCGACGAGGATCGCGGCCACCCGCCCGGCGCGGTCGGCGGTCACCTCGTTCATCAGCTTCATCGCCTCGACGATGGCTACCGGCTGGCCCGGGCGGACCAGGTCGCCCACCGCGACGAACGGCCGCGCGCCGGGCTCCGGCGCCCGGTAGAAGGTGCCGACGATCGGCGCCCGCACCGCGACGCGCCCCGGCACCGGCGGCCGGATCACCGCCGGCGGTGTGTCGGACGCCGCCACGCCCGCCGACGCGGCCAACCCCGGCGACGCCGCCACGCCCGCCGACGCGGCCACGCCCGGCGACGCGGCCACGCCCGGCGGGGGCGGCGCATCGGGCCGGGTGGGGTCGTCGGGGTGCCACTCGACCTCCAGCACGGCCGGGCCGCTGCGCAGCCGGATCCGACGGACCGGCCCGGCCAGCTCGGCGATCAGGTGCTGCGCCTGCCGGCGCAGCCCGGCCAGCGCCTCCTCGCCGCCCACCCCGACGTCGTCGGACGCCTGCACGGTCGTCACCGCCGCGTCCCCGGCGGTCATCGCTGGACCGCCTTGACGCCCGCCCGGGTGGCGCCGAAGCGCCGGAAGCGTTGCCGGCGCAGCCGGACCAGCATGGCGGGGGGCACCTCCAGCAGCGGCAGCAGGTTGGCCAGGAGGGCGGCGCGCAACCGGTGGGCGGTCTCGGCCGGGTCGTCGTGCGCGGCGGTCGGCGGCTCCGACACCACCTCGTCGACCACGCCGAGTCGGCACAGGTCGGGCGCGGTCAGCCGCAACGCGCGGGCGGCCTGCGGCGCCGCCGACCGGTCCGGCCAGAGGATCGCCGCGCACCCCTCGGGGCTGATCACCGAGTAGACGGCGTTCTCCAGCATCAGCACCCGGTCGGCAACCGCCAGCGCCAACGCTCCGCCGCTGCCGCCCTCTCCGGTGATCACCGCGAGCACGGGGGTGGGCAGCACGGTGAGGGTGAGGATGTTCTCGGCGATCGCGGCAGCCTGGCCCTGCTCCTCGGCGCTCACCCCGGGGTCGGCGCCGGGAGTGTCCACGAGGGTGACCACGGGCAACCCGAGCCGGGCGGCGAGGCGCATCAGCCGCAGCGCCTTGCGGTGCCCGGCCGGGCTGGCCATGCCGAAGTTGCGGGCGACCAGCTCGGCGGTGGTGTGCCCCTTCTGGTGGCCGATGACCATCACGTGCCGGCCGGCCAGCCGCGCGACCCCACCCACGATGGCCGGGCAATCCGCGCCGAGCCGGTCGCCGTGCAGCTCCACGAACCCGTCGAAGACCGAGTCGAGGTAGTCCAGTGTGGTGGGTCGGCCGGGGTGCCGCGCCATCCGGACGGTGTCCCACGCGTCGCGTACCGCCGGGGTGTCGCCCGCGCCCGGGACGGACGCCGCGGCGGCGTCCGTGTGTGCCAGGGTCGCAGGGTCGTCGGTGAGGCGCTCGCGGCGCGGCGTCGGCTCCTGCCGGGGTACGGGCGGACGCGCCGGACGACCGGCGCGGGTCGCGGCGAGCAGCGCCGCCAGCCGTCCGCGCAGCGAGCGGCGCTGCACCACCATGTCGACCTGCCCGTGTCGGAGCAGGAAGTCGGCCGTCTGGAAGCCCTCCGGCAGGGCCCGGCCGGTGATCTGGCGGATCACCCGGGGGCCGGCGAAGCCCATCCGCGCGCCGCTCTCGGCGAGCACCAGGTCGGTGTTGGTGGCGAACGAGGCGGCCACCCCGCCGTAGGTCGGGTCGGTGAGGACGCTCACCGTGAGCAGCCCCGCCTCGCGCAGCGCGGCGATGGCCTGGCTGACGGTGGCCATCTGCATCAGCGACAACGCGCCCTCCTGCATCCGTGCGCCACCGGAGGCGGTGATCAGGATGAGTGGGGTGCGGTCGTCCAGCGCCCGTTCGGCCGCCCGGGTGATCAGCTCGCCCACCGCGCAGCCCAGGCTGCCGCCGAGGAAGCGGAAGTCCATCACCGCCAACGCGACCGGGTGGCCGCCGATGGTGGCCGTGGCGCAGACGACCGCCTCGGACAGGCCGGTGCTGGCCCGCGCGCCGGTGAGCCGGTACGGGTACGGCAGCACGTCGACGAACTCGATCGGATCGGTCTGCGGCAGCCGGTCGGGCAGGGGGCGCAACGAACCCGGATCGACGAGTTGGCGCAGGCGCTCCGGCGCGCCGAGTCGGGCATGCTCCCCGCACTCGGGGCAGACGTCGAGGTTGCGGCGCAACCGTTTGCGGTAGAGCAGGCTGGCGCAGCCCGCGCATCGGGACCAGAGCTGCTCCTCGCGTGGCGCGGTGGCCGTCACGGCCGCCGCCCGGTGCCCGGGGCGTCGAACCGGTAGAAGCACCGTGCCATCGCGTCACGCGGCGAACGCCAGGTCGACAGGTACGGCGAGACGTACGGGCGGAGCCGGTCGCTGACCCGGATGAACTCCGGGTGGTCGCGAGCGGCCTCCACCGCGCCCTCCGCCGGCTGCGCGGTCTCGAGCAGGTGCACATAGAGGTCGTGCAGTCGGTACAGCGAGCGGTGCCGGACGCCGACCAGGCGCGGCAGCTCCGTCGCGTCCGACTCGGCGAAGATCTCGGCGACCCGCTCCTCGGCGGTCGGATCCACCTTCGCGACGATCAGCGATCGGTCCATACTGGGCCTCCCCCCACGGCGTCCGGCCGGCGACGGGTGGCCCCCGGACGCACTGGACGACTGCCGCCACGATGCGCCGATCCTCGTCACCACGGCGTCACCGTGCCGGACCGGTCAAGGACGCCTGACGGTGACGCTGCGTTGACGCAACCTGTGTATCAGCTATGCGTCCGGTGTACGTCACCCGGCAATGTTTCAGCAGTTCAGAACCGATCTCAGGTTGACTGTCGGCAATAGAAGGTGCACGCAAACGTTGACTGAACGTGACTGCGATTGATAATCTTCACCATGGTCCGCCCGGCGGCCTCGGGGGCAGGGCCGCGCCCGGCCGCGCCGTGATCGGTGGGGTCGACAGTGGCGTCACGGGCAACCTGTCCAAGACACAGCAGACAGTCGGGACGAGCGTTCCGCAGGGGGTGCCGCCGTGGCCGCTGAGCCGTCCGTGCCGACCGCCGGCGATCCGCCCGAGGAGGGCGTCTCACTCCACCTGCTCGGTGGCTTCCGACTGCTCCGCGACGCCGTGCCGGTCGTGGTGCCGCGCGGGCTGCAACGCGTGATCGCGCTGATCGGGCTGCGCCCCGGCGCCACCCGCAGCCAGCTCGCCGGGCTGCTCTGGCCCGACGCCTCCGAGGAGCGGGCGCTCTCCTCACTACGCACCGCCCTGTGGCGGCTGCGCCAGGACCCGTGCTGCCCGATGACCGTGGCCAGCGACACGGTACGTCTCGGCCCGACGGTCCGGCTCGACGTCGACGACCTGGTCGGCACCGCGGCCCGGGTCCGCGACGGTGACGACCCTCGCACCGCGGCCGGGGCGCTCGCCGCCGGACGGCACGACCTCCTCCCCGGCTGGTACGACGACTGGGTCCTACTGGACCGGGAGCGCCTGCGCCAACTACGCCTGCACATGCTCGAACAGGTGGCTGGGCACCACCTGGCCGCGGGACGCCACGGCGAGGCCCTCGAAGCCGCCCTGGAGGCGATGGCCGCCGAGCCGTTACGGGAGACGCCACACCGGCTGGTGGTCCGCATCCACCTGGCCGAGGGCAACGCCTTCGAAGCCGTGCACGCCTTCTACGTCTACCGGGACCTGCTGCGCCGCGAGCTTCGGCTGGAGCCGAGCCCCGCCATGAGCGCCCTGCTCGACGACACCCTCGCCCCGATCCGCCAGGCCAGTCGCGAGGCCCACACCAACCGCCCGTCACCGGCCGGTCGGCGTACGTGACGGTGACGTGACAGGCCCTGCGGCACGGTGAGCGCACGAGCACGTGGCACCGGCCCCGGGGGTCGGGCACGCCACCGGCGGAAGGGGCCCCATGAGTCGTCTACTGATCGTCAGCCGGATCATCCCGGGAGCGGAAGGGCGAGTCGCGCAGATATTCGCCGAATCCGACGCCACCGAACTGCCCGGCCTGACCGGCGTCACGCACCGATCCCTGTACTGCCTGCACGACCTGTGCGTCCACCTGATGGAAACCTCGGACGTCGACCCGGACGCGCTCGCGGCGGCCCGCAACCACCCGCTCTTCCAGCAGGTCAACGAGCGGCTCTCCGCGCACACGTCGCCGTACCTGCCGACCTGGCGCTCTCCCCGGGACGCGATCGCCGGCTGCTTCTACCGGTGGGACAGCACCGACGCGCCCACGGCGCGCCCAACCGGCACCGACGCGCCCGCGCCGCGTCCGGCCGGCACCGAGGCACCCGCCGCGCACCCGGCCGGCTGAGATGTCCGCCGCGGCACCGCACGTCCTGATCATCGGCGCGGGCACGGGCGGGTTGTGCCTGGCACACGGCCTGCGCCGCGCCGGGATCAGCGTCGCCGTCTACGAACGGCATCGCGACCGCGCCGAGGGGCTGCTCGGCTACCGGGTCGGCATCGGCCCGACCGGTAGCCGGGCGCTGCGGGAGTGCCTGCCTCCGGAGTTGTTCGCCACCTTCCTGGCCACCTGCGCCCGACCGCCGCACTACTTCAACGTGGTCACCCAGGGGCTGCGGCAGACCGCGTCGTTCGCGCTCCGGCCGACCGCCGACCCGGTACGCACCGAACACTCGGTGGCCCGGATGGTGCTGCGCCAGGTCCTGTTGACCGGCCTGGAGGACGTGGTGCACTTCGACAGGACCTTCATCCGGTACGAGCAGCGCGACGACGGCACCGTCACCGCGCACTTCGCCAACGGCACCAGCGCCACCGGCGACCTGTTGGTGGCCGCGGACGGCACCCATTCCGCCGTACGACGCCAGTACCTGCCGCACGCCGTCACCCGCGACGCCGGGACGATCAACATCGCGACCCGGATTCCGCTGACCCCGCACACCCGCGGCCTCATTCCGGAGCGGGTCCAGCAGGGCATCTCGCTGATCTTCGGTGTCGGCGGGATGATGGGGGTGCTGCACGTGATGGAGTTCAAGTGGGACACCGAGCGGAAGGTCAAGCCGGGCGTCAACGCCACCGACGCCGCGCTGCTGCGCGACTGGCCGGGTCTGGCGCACGACACCACCACCGACAACATCAACCTGATCATCTGGAGCGCGGCCCGCCGGTTCCCGGCCGACATCATGCAGCGCCGTGGCGACGACCTGGTGCGGGTCGCCCTGGAGCTCACCTCGAACTGGCACCCGCACCTACGCGAGTTGCTCGCCCACGCGGACCCGGCCAGCGCCCTGCCGATCAATGTGTCCACGTCCGAACCGGTGCCACCCTGGAAGAGCAGCACCGTCACCATGCTCGGCGACGCCATCCACACCATGACCCCCGGTCGCGGTGTGGGCGCGAACACGGCGCTGCGCGACGCCCGGCTGCTCTGCGAGCAGCTCACCCGCGCCGCCGCCGGCGACAAGACGCTGCTTCAGGCGGTCGCCGACTACGAGGCCCTGATGGCGCCGTACGGCTTCGCGCGGGTCGCCGAATCGTTGAACCGCAGCGGAACCAGCGGCGACGACCGGATGTACCGGCCGGTGGTGGGCCGACTCGCGCTGCTCGGCGCCCGCGGCTACTTCGGAGTGACCAGCCGGGTACCACGGCTGCGTCGCCGGTTCGTCGACGACTTCCACACCTACGAGGGTGACCGGGACTGAACCGGGCATCGACCCGACCCGGGCTCGGCGTTCTCCGCCGGGCCCGGGTCTCGTCGTACGGGGGCTTCGCGGGGAATCGCGCGACGCTGTGTCACCTGGTCGGCACCCGCTGAGGTGGCCGACCCGCCCGCACCGGCCTCGGTGGATCCTCTCTGTCGTCGGCAACACGCGTGTGCAAAGCTGCGGCGAGTTTTTCTCGTGACTTCTTCAACGAGCTGAGAGGGAGGTTCGCCGTGGCGTGGTCTATCGGACACTCGCTGATAGTGGTACTGGCACTGTTGCTGGGCCTGGCCGCCGGGTGGCTGCTACGCGGCCGGCGGGGCGTGCAGGGCAAGTCGATAGTGGATGGTGACCCCGTCGCCGGCCTGGCCGTGATCTCCACGCCAACACCGGCTGCCACCACCGACGAGGCCCAGCCCACGGCCGCGATCGACCCGGCGCCCACCGCCGTCGCTGACGAGCCGGTGCCGGTCGACACGGTCAGCGCGCCGGCCGCGATAACCAACCCGGACGGCCCCGCACCGGCGCCCGTACCGGCGGACGACGCCCCGAGCGCCGCCGACCCGGCGGACATGGCGCTGACCGAGGAGCCGCCGCCCGCACCGGTCGCCGAGCAGTCCGACGCCGCCGAGCTGCGGTCGGAGCCCGCCACCGAGTCGGCCACCGAGCCGGTCGCCGTCGACGAGCAGCCCGCCCCGACGGCCGTGGTCGCACCCCGCCAGCCCGCGGACGACCTCCCGGCCACCGACACGGTCGACACGACCGCGGCCGGCACCACGGCCGACGAAGCGCCGGTCGCGGCCACCTCGCCCGACGCCGCGCCCATCGACCCGACGCCGGTCGACGACGCTCCGGCCGACGCCGCACCGGCCGGCGATGCGCCGGTGCACGCCGCTCCGGTCACCGCCGCTTCGTCGGATGATGACGCGGAGACCAGGGCCACCGTGCTCGACCCGACGCCGGCAGCGGAGCCGGTGACCACCGAGTCGGTGGACGTCGTGGCCGCCGCCGGGGAGACCGAGCGGCCGGCGGTGGCGACGCCTCCGGTGCGGCCGAGCACCGCCGCGACCCCTGCGGTCCGTACGGCTACCGACACGATCGGCGACGGCGACCCGACCGGCCCGGCCGACGACTTCCGCCGGATCCAGGGGATCGGGCCGAAGATGGCCGCCGCGCTGCAGGACGCCGGTGTGCGCACGTACGGCCAGCTCGGCGAGCTGGACGAGCCGGCGCTGCGCGACCTGATCCGGGCCGCGGGCCTGCGCGCCGCACCCGGGCTGGCCAGCTGGCCGCAGCAGGCGCGCGTGCTCGCCGGGGCCGGCGACGAGATGGCCGCGGTGCTGCCCGACGGCAACCAGGTCTGACGCAGCGTTCGAGCCCCCGGCGGCCGTCCATCGCGACGGCCCGCCGGGGGCTCGGCCGTACCCGCCCGGTTTCGGGAGAACCGGGTGTCCACCCGTCCGGACACTCAGACTCGGAGGAACCCGGGTCGATCGACCCGGTTGGGGGACGACCGGCCGAACCCGGGGTGCCGCGGCCGACCGCTCGTTACCGTCCGTGGAGGCGGACCGGACAGGTCCGACGAGTCGACCGGTTCCGCAGGAGTTTCCGTGCACCTCCCCGCGCCGGAGCCCGGGTCGCACCGGGCCAGCCGCCCGCCGGTGCGCGACCCGGAGGCCCCGCGCCGGGTGACCCTCCTCGAACTCTTCTTCGACCTGGTGTACGTGGTCGCGCTGGCGCTCATCTCGCGGACCATGGTCGACCAGCTCGACTGGCACGGGGCCGCCGAGGCACTGATCATGCTGGCGGCAGTCTGGTGGACCTGGACGATCACGACTCTGGTCACCGACCTGTACAACCCGGAACGCACCGAGATCAAGCTACTGATCAGCGCCGTCATGTTCGGCGCGTTGCTGATGACCACGGCGATTCCGGAGGCGTTCAACGACCGGGGGCTCGTGTTCGCCGGCACGTACGTGGCGATCCACCTGGGACGCGGACTGTTCCTGATGCCCGCGGTGCGTCGCGAACCGCAGACCCAGCGTCGAGCGGCCCGCATCTTCCTCTGGTTCGTGGTGTCGGCGATCCCGTGGCTCATCGGTGCGTTCGTCAGCGGAGACGCGCGAATCGTGTGCTGGACCATCGCGCTGGCCATCGACTACATCGGTTTCCGGCTCGCGTACCCCGTGCCGGGTCTCGGCGTGGTGCCGGAGCAGCAGCGCAACGTCACCGCGGAGCATCTCTCCGAGCGCTACCAGCAGTTCTTCATCATCGCGCTCGGCGACGCCATTCTGACGATCGGCACCATGTTCAGCATGGAGCACAACGAGGCCGAGAACATCGGGGCGTTCGCGGTGGCGTTCCTGACCACACTGCTGCTCTGGCGGATCTACGTGCACAAGTCCGGCGAGCTGCTGCCGACCGCCATCAAGGCGGCCCAGTCCCCCAGCAAGTTCCTGTTCAGCGCGCCGTACACCCATTTGTTGATGATTGCCGGCGTGGTGACCACGGCGGCCGGCTTCCACCTGGTGCTCCACGAGCCGATTGGGCGGATCCCGCCGGCCTGGCTGGCGGTGATCTTCGGCGGTCCGGCGCTGTTCCTGGCCGGCCGGTCCGCCTTCGAGTACGAGGTGTTCAGTCGAGTGTCGTGGTCCCGGCCCGCCGGTGTGCTGGCGTTGCTGACCATCGCGCCCGGCGCGCTGTACCTGCCGCCGATGTACGCCTCCCTCAGCGCGCTGCTGGTGCTGGCCGGCGTGGCCTACGCGGACTTTCGGCGCAGCCACGGCAAGCCACCGGAGTACCCCTCCCCTCCGCACTGAACCCACCGTTCACACCAGCGCCCCGGCGTACCCCCGGACCCGCAGTCGTTGCCGCGCTCCGCCGGCCAGGCGCACCTGCAGGCCCAGCGGCGCGGCGGCGCGGCGGACGTCGTCCAGGTGCAGCGATCCGTGTCGGTCCACGGTGAGCACCGGCGGTTCCTCAAGGTCACCCTCCGGCGCGTGGAACGAGAGCAGGGTGACCGAGGTGGTGAGATAGGCCGGGTACGCGGCGCGGGCCGCGGCCTCGTCCCGGTGGACGAGCAGCACCAGGTCGTCGAGATGGGCGAAGTCGGCGGCGAGGGCACCCGCCTTCCAGTGCGCCGGTTCCTCCGCCGATCCGGTGAGATGCCGGGACCGGTTCGCCGAGGTGATGTAGAGGTGGTCCGAGCCAATCTCGGCGAGCGCCCGCTCGAAGAAGGCGTTGGACGGGCAGGTCAGGCCCGGCGCTATCACCTGGGTGGTCCGCAACCCCTGGTCGACCTGGGTGAGGTGTTCGGGGAGCCGTTCCGCCGCCGGCCCACGGAAGCCGAACGGCCCGGCTCCGTAGAGGGCGTCCATCAGGGCCCGCACCCGACCGACCGGCAACCGCGGGGAGATCCGCGTCCAGTCGAACATCCCCGGGATCCGGCCGATCGCGGTGGTGATGCTGCCGATCTGGTGAACCGGCCGGCCCTTGGCCAGGTTGGCCCGGCGGACGGTGGCCGGGTCGGGACGCGTGACGATGACGTAGAAGTTGGCGAACGCCGCCGCGACGATCGCGCCGCCGGCCAGCGCGCGGGCCGCGACCGCGACGTCCTCGGGGCAATCGATGTACAGGGGCGGTGTCGGGGCGTCCATGAGTCCTCCTCGGCGGGCCGTGAGGCAGTTCTACGTCCACTGACCCGTGCCACGGTGAGGTCGGTCGCCGATCCGATAGCCGACAGGCGATACCCGAGGCGGGCGGCGGATGCCCGGGCGGTACGCAACGACGGACCGCAATCGGCCGGATGGAGGATCCACCGGGGGCCCTAGCACGCCACCGTTAGCCGCGCGACCCGATTGGGTACAACGCCTGCACCTCAGATCCACCACATACCTCAGGAGGCAGCGATGCGCGGCACCTCGATTCTCGGAGTCATCGTCGTGATCTGGTTGGTGATCGGCGCGATCGCCGGTGGCCAGCGCGGTTATTACAGCGGCGACGACACCAACTGCGCCGAGGCCGGCACCATCCTGGTCACCATCGTGGCCGGGCCGTTGAACTACATCGGCGCCAACCCCAAGGTCGACTGCAAGCTGCCCGAGCCCTCCAGGTAGGACATGCGCCCGCCGGCCCGTGCCCCTGACACAGGGGCACGGGCCGGCGCGCTTCGTGTGGGGCCGATCAGGTGTGGTAGACGACCAGGGCGCAGCGGCCGCTGCCGTCCTCGGGCTGGGCGAAGCCCAGGCAGACCCAGACCTCCGTCCAGCGGTACTGGGTGCCGCCGTTGGACTCCCAGCTCAGCGAGGCGCCCTGGGAGGTGGAGGTGTCGTCGACGGCGATCGCACCGGTGTACCGCGTCGCCCAGTAGACGTACGCGCGGGCGGCGTACCCGTCGGCCTTACGGTCCTTGACGTAGTTGTAGTCGTACCAGTCGATCCAGGCGTGGCCGGTGCTGTCGATGCAGATGCCGGCCGCCGCGGTGGCTCCCGCCCCGCCGGTCGGGCTGGCCACCGTGGCTTCGCCGTGCTTGCAGGAAACCGCTGCCTGGGCTGGTGTCGCGGCAGCGAGGGCCACACCGCCCCCGAGCACGGCCGCCACGACCACGGCGGCGGCACGGCGAAACAGTCTGTTGGTCATCGGTCACTCCCCTGTCGGCTCTGCCGCGACCTGTCCGGGCGCCGGCACTGATCGGTATCCGTCGGGTCCGGTCGGGGGTCGACCACCGCGAGGTGCACACCTCTGAGGTGCCCGCGCTCGCCCCCGTCTGGCCCTTTCGGATGCCAGGAAGTGTCGTGGCCCGACGTTGACCGGAGAAAGGGTTGGGCCCTGTTCCGCACAGGCGCCGGGATGTCCGGGCTGCTCAGCACCGTGTTCGGACCTGTTCGCGGCGGCGGGACGTGGACACCACCACACTCCGTAAGCCATCCTAGGAGGCTGGTTCGCAGGGTGCGGCGCCTTTGTCGGCGGCGTTTGTCGGTGGCGTTTGTCTGTGCCGCAGCCGGGAACCGATCGGGCGTCAGTCGCCGGATGGAGTCGGGAGCGTGGCATGCAGATCGGCTACAAGTTGGCCTCGGAGGGATACGGCCCACAGGAGATCATCCGACAGGCGGTCAAGGCCGAGCAGGCCGGCTTCGACTTCGTCGAGATGAGCGACCACTTCCACCCCTGGCTCGACGCACAGGGCCACTCGTCCTTCACCTGGAGCGTGCTCGGCGCCATCGCGGCCAAGACCACCACCCTGCGCCTGGCCACCGGTGTCACCTGCCCGACCACCCGCTACCACCCGGCGATCATCGCGCAGGCCGCGGCGACCATGGCGCTGATCTCCGACGGCCGGTTCACCCTCGGGGTGGGCGCTGGCGAACGACTCAACGAGCACGTGATCGGGCAGGGCTTCCCCAGTGTGCGAGGGCGACACGAGCGACTACGCGAGGCGCTGGAGATCATCCGGCTGCTCTGGCAGGGCGGCTACCGGTCGTACGAGGGACGGCACCTGCAACTGGAGGACGCCCGGATCTTCGATCTGCCGGACACCCCGCCCGTGATCGCGGTGGCGGCCAGCGGCGAGGCGTCGGCGCGGCTCGCCGCCGAGTTGGGCGACGGCCTGTTCGCCACCGAACCGGAACCGTCGATCGTCGAGCACTACCGACGCGCGCGGGGTTCGGGCCCGCGCTACGCGGAGGTGCCGCTGGCCTGGGCCACCGACGAGCAGCAGGCGGTGCAGGCGGTGTTGCAGACGAGCCGGTGGTTGGTCACCGGCTGGAAGGTGATGAGCGAGCTGCCGAACCCGGTCAACTTCGACGCGGCCAGCGCGTACGTCGAGGAGAAGCACATCCGGCAGCTCTTCGCCGTCGGCCCCGACCCGGAGCCGCACGTCGCCAAGGTCCGGTCGTACGTCGAGGCCGGCTTCGACCACATCGTCCTGCAGAACGCCGGCCCCGACCCGGACGGCTTCCTCGACTTCTTCGCCGGCGACCTCTCCGACCGCGTACGCGCGGTGGGTTGACGCCAACCCGGACGACGGCGGGACCGCGGCCGACCAGCGCAGGCACGGGCGAGCCGCCCCGATCGTTCATCGGGGCGGCTCGCCTGCGCGCTCGGGATGGGTACGCGGTCGACGCTCAGCGGAAGCAGTGCGCGATCGGCACCTGGCTGCCCTCGCAGTTGGTCGGCTCGTTCTCGACGACCACACTCTCGTCGTCGATCTTGACCTGGGCGTGCATGCCGAAGATGCCGCCGGGCTTCACCGTCGACGCGTTGCGGGTGACCTTGCTGGTGTAGATCGCCACCGAGCCCGCGTTGGCGTAGATGCCGCCACCCTGGGACGCCGCGCCGACGGCCTCGTTACGGGTCACGTCGCTGCCGCGTACCAGCAGGTTCGCCTTCTCGGCGTAGATGCCGGCACCGATGCCGTGGGTGGTGTTGCCCTCGACCACGCTGTCGTCGATCGGCGTCAGGCCCTTCACGGTCGAGATGCCGCCGCCGTTGAGGGTGGACGTGTTGCCGCGGATGGTCATCGTGCGCATCACCAGCACCGCGTCGGAGTTGGCGGCACCACCGCCGACCTGCGCGGTGTTGTTCAACAGCTCGGTGTCGGAGACCTTCGTCCGGGCCGAGAAGCTGGCCAGCCCACCACCCTGGGCGGCGCTGTTCTGGCTGAAGGAGACGCTCTCCACGTCCGCGGCGCCACGGTAGTTGCCGAGTCCGCCGCCGTACGCGTTGGCGCTGTTGCGGTGAAACTCGGAGCGCTTCAGCGTCAGTACGCCACCGTTGAGCAGGCCCCCGCCCTTGCCCGCGGCGCCGGAGGCGCTGTTGCCGACGAACGTGGAGTCGGTGACCACCATGTTGCCGTCGTTGAAGATTCCTCCGCCGCCACCCTCGGGCGACAGCGACGTGCTCTGCGAGACGGTGACCCGTTCCACCACGGCGGTGGCGCCGTGCACCACGTGCACGCTGCCGCCCTCGATGGCCGAGCGGCCGTTGTGCAGTTCCACGTCCCGCAGGGTCAACTCGCCGCCGTCGCGGACGGTGAAGAAGCGGAACGGGGCGGCCTGGGCGTCCCGGGCGATGGTGGCGCCCGCGCCGTCGATCGTGATGGCCTGGTAGATCACCGGCAGGCCGGCGGTGTCGTCGGCCGGGTTGTGCGGCGGCGCGTCGGCGTCGCCGGGAGTCTCCGCGGCGTCGGCCGCTTCCCGGGCGTCGCGGATTCCGCCGTCGTACTGGTCCGTCTCGTGGAACGCCTCGGTGAGGGTGTAGCGGCACTTGGGCGCGAGCCGCAGTTCGCCGCCGCCCTCGGCGTTGGCCGCGACCAACGCCGCCACCAGCTTCGCGGCGTCGCACGGCACCGACACCACGGCCCGCTTGCCGGTGCCCGGGCGGGCCTGCTCGGCGCCGTCCTGGCCCTGCTGCGGCGCCCGGCGGTCGCCATCGCGTCGGTCGTCGTCGGCCGCCGGGGTCAGCCGGGCCAGACCTGGGAGGGTGAGAGCCCGGTCGGCGGCGGCAGCCGCCCCGGCCGCTCCCACGACCAGGCTCCCCGCGAGCAGACCGCTGGCTAAGAACCATCGGGACCGCCGTCTGGGTCGGGTCGCGCGGTCTCCCTCTCGGTACGTGGACATCAACGGTGCCTACCTTCCTGCCTACCTGACGCGACCGCGCGCCGATCCGGGCGCGGGGGCTCGACGTGCTCGCCGACCACCAAACGTCACGATAGGTCCGCAATACGGACAGGAAGGTGTGAACGTGAATAGTGCCCTCTTTCATCTTCAAAAGCCGTCAGACCCGCATCGACGTCACCCGCCGACGTGGATGCCGGGCCGACGCAGCGGGTCCCGTTCGGTCCGGCGGATGATCTCCCGCACCACCGGCGGGGTGTCTCCCCTGCCCAGGATGAGATAGCGGGCCAGGTGTGCGATCGGGCTCCCCTCCGACCACTCGAAATGCGCGTGCGGCCGAACCCCGGTGGCGTCGCGCAGGGCCAGCAGGATGGCAGCGATCGCGTTGGGCGCGGCCGGACTGTTGGCCCGCAGCACCCGGAAGCCGCCCACCTCGATCCCGTGCACGCGCAGCACCTGACTGAACTCCGACGGGTCCACCACCTCGATCTCCAGGAACAACACGTCCGCGGCCCCGGGCACCGGATTCATCCCGCGCTGCGCCCGCTCCTTGAGCGTGTACTCCTTCACCGACCCCGTCTGTCGCTTGTTCGCGATCAGGTGCAGCTGCCCGTCGTGCGCCAGCGACTCGGTGATGAACCGACGGGCCGGCTCGTCGAACTCGATCCGCTCGGCGCGCAGCTCGGTGGTCCGGGTGACCCGGGAGACCAACGAGACCGCGATGATGCCGAGGATGAACAGGGCGGAGATGGTGATTCCGTCCGGTTGTTCGATCACGTTCTCCAGCAGCGCGTACAGCAGCACCAGCGTCAACACGGTGAAGCCGATCGCCGAGGCACGCCGGTGGCGACGGATCGCGGAGATCGTCACCGCCACCGCGCCGGAGACCATCATCGCCAGGATCCCGGTGGCGTACGCCCCGGCCTGGGCGTTGACGTCGGCCCGGAAGGCGATCGTGATGGCGACGCTGACGACGGTGTAGACGATCACCACCGGGCGCACCGCCCGCGCCCACTCCGGCGCCATCCCGTACGAGGGCAGGTAGCGGGGCACGATGTTGATCAGCCCGGCCATCGCCGAGGCGCCGGCGAACCAGAGAATGAGCACGCTGCTGACGTCGTAGACGGTGCCGAACACCTCACCCAGGTAGGTGTGCGCCAGGAACGCCAGCGCGCGCCCGTTCGCGGCGCCGCCCGGCCGGAACTCCTCCTTCGGGATGAGCGCCGTGGTCACGAAGGTCGTCGAGATCAGGTACACCGACATGATCAGCGCGGCGGTGGTGAGCAGTCGACGCGTGTTGCGGATCCGGGCGGCGAGGCGGGCCTGCTTGTCCGGGCCGTCGGCCGCGACCAGGGGCATCATGCTGACCCCGGTCTCGAAACCGGACAGACCCAGCACCAGCAGCGGGAACGCCAACACGGCGGTGAGCAGCACGTGAGCCGGTCCGCCGCCGGTCGCGGTCAGCGCGGCCGTCCAGTCCGACACGATGCGCGGGTCGCCGGCGATCCGGGCGATCGCGACCACGACGATCACCGCGTTGAGCACCAGGAAGACCGCGACCAGCGGGATGGCCACGACCACCGCCTCCCGGAAGCCGAGCAGGAAGACCCCGCCGAGGACGAGCAGCAACACCACCGTGACCACGACCGGCACCAGCGGCCCGTGCAGGCTGTCCGGCAGGTACGGGTTCTCCAGCAGGTGCACGGTGGCGTCGGCCGAGGAGAGCGTGATGGTGATGATCCAGGAGGTGGCCACGAAACCGAGCAGCACGAGGACGAAGACCTTGCCCCGCCAGAACGGCAACAGCCGCTCCAGCATCGCCACCGAACCCTGACCGTGCGGGCTCTCCTGCGCCACCCGCCGGTACATCGGCAGCATGCCGAACAGGGTGAGCACGACGATCAACAGGGTCGCCAGCGGGGAGAGCGCACCGGCCGCCACCACCGCGATGCCCGGCAGGTACGACAGCGTGGAGAAGTAGTCCACGCCGGTCAGGCACATCACCTGCCACCAGGCGTGCCGGCGGTTCTGCCCCTCGGTCGCCTCGGGACCGGGCGGCTGCACCCGGTGTTGGAAGAGCCACCGGCGCAGCCGGCTGGCCGGCGGCGCCGACCGGGCCGGGGTGGGCACCCGTTCGGGCACCACGATCCCCTGCCGGCCGCCCCGGTGCGGGCGAGCCGGATCGCGGGCCGCCCGCAGTGCCGGGTCCGGCCCGGTCGGCGCGTGGCGGCGTCCGCCCCAACGTCGTGGTTTCTGCCGGTGCTCGTCACCCATCGCCAGTCCCACCCTCACAGGTCCTGATCCGACGGTAGGCGGTCCCCGGGCACCCGGTCGGCGGAACCGGGCACCTGTTCGACCTGCTCAGGGCAGGTCCGCGACGGCGAGCAGACGGGCCAGCGCGGGCGGGTCGGCGACGGTCACGGTGGCCGCCGGGTGCCCCGGCCGACCCCCGGGCACCAGCGCCGGCACCGGTACGCCGAAGCGCAGGCAGATCCCGCCAGCCGCGCTGCTGCCGAAGGTCGCACCGCCGTCGGCGAGTGACAGGCGCGGACCGATGGCCCGCCACCAGTGGTACGGCCCGCTCAGCTCGACCGCGGTGACGTTGTCCCGGTCGGTCCGCAGCCGCCACGGCCCGTACCGGATCAGCAGAGTCCGTTCGGTGAGGGCGACCCAGGCGGTCGCCGGACGGACTCCCAGCAGCGCCAGCAACGGGCGGAAGACCGGATCGAAGCGGAACGGGAAGCGCGTGGCGACGTCGGTCATCGGGCACCGGGCCGAGCGGTGGGTCGTGGCACCGGACCACCCGGCCGCAGCGGGCCGGGCCGCGCGGGGCGGGGGCGGGCGGCGGGCCGACGCCGGGCCAGGACGGTCATGGCGCGGGCGTACCCGATCCGAGCCCGCCGACACCCCCGGATCCGCACCCCGTCGGCGTGACCCCCGTGCGGCGCTCCCCCACCGCCGGCCGGCACCCCCCGGGCCGGCCGACGGTGGCAGACGGTCGACACCCCCCGGGCCGACCGGCTGTCCCCCTGCCTGACCGACCCGACCTCGGGCGGCCACGCGGGGTGGAACTGGTGGGACGCGCCCCCGCGCTCCGCCGCCCCCCACGGGGCGGAGCGCGGGGACCCCCCGTCCCGGCTACTGCAGGAACGCCCCGAGGGGCGAGAGCAGCAGCCGGCCGAGCGCCGCGGCGTTGTCGTCCAACCGCGTGCGCTCACACTCTCGGGCGTCCGGATCGTGCCGGCACCGCCAGATCTTCTGCGCGTTGCGCCAGGCGACATCGCGCGTGTACTCGACCAGTTCCCCCTGGTACCAGTCGTCGATGTCACCGTTGAGCATGTCGATGAGCAGCTGCCACCGCTCCAGATAGCCACGGCGCAGGCCAGGGATCTTGTCCGCGAAGATGTTGTTGATCTCGAGGTAGTCGTGGTGCTGGTCGCTGCCGTCGACCGGCTCGGACTCCAGGTGGTCGAACGTGGTCACCAGTGCGAACGGCAGGTCGAAGTTGATGTGCGCGTTGACCCCGGCCGCCGCCGAGGGCAACGGGCGGGCGTCCGGTCCCCGCATCCGCTCGAAGAGGCACGACCACGCCCTCGGGGTGCCCGGGCTGGAGTCGGTCCACAACCGCATGGCGTCGAAATACCGGGCGGCGAACTCGACGTCGAGCCGGGAGAGGAAGACCGGGTCGACGAAGCGGTCGTCGTACAGCCCGTCCAGCACGCTGCTGGTGATGGTCAGGTAGAGCCTGTTGAAGTCGGCGAGCGGGCAACTCTCCTCCAACGGAGGCAGCCGAACCAGCATGTCCTGGAGTTTGGTCAGATGATCGACCACGGCCGGCACGTCCGCAGGATGGTCGGCGAGCAGGTCGACGATGTCCCGCTGCACGGGTCCCCAGACGGGTTCGGTCATCTCTCCTCCATGGTGGTCGGCGGCATCCCCCGTGCCGTCGTCGACGCGGCCCAGCCTTCCAGCCGACACCCGTACGCCGGATCAGTAGAACGACGTATCCCGGCGCGCGCACGCGCCGGGATACGAAGTGGTGGCTCTCAGCCCCGTTGGTTGCGCAACTGGATGGCGCTGGCCTGCACGCGGGTCCGGACCTGGAGCTTGTCGAAGATGTGCGACACGTGCACACCGATGGTCCGCTCGCTGATGAACAGCCGTTGCCCGATCTCCTTGTTGGTCAACCCCTCCGCGACCAGGGCAAGGACTTCCCGCTCCCGTGCGGTGAGTGCCGCCAACTCGTCGTCGGACGCCTCGGCCGGCACGCTCCGGGTGCCGCCGGTGGTGGTGTCACGCTCGTCCAGCGACACCCGGGCCCGCCCGGCCAACTCGCGGATCTCCGAGGTCAGCGGCACCGCGCCCAACCCCTGCGCCACCTGGTACGCCTCCCGCAACAGCTTGCCGGCGGTGGCCACCCGGCTGCGGCGAGCCAGCAGCGCCTCCGCCTGCCGCAGCCGTGAGTAGGCCGCCGGATACGGGTGATTACGGCGGTCCCACTCGGCGGCCGACACGGCCCACAACTCCGGGTCGCTGCCGTCGAGACGGCTCACCTCGGCGGCGCACAGGGCCAGGAAGCCCTCCACCACCGAGCGCACCGGTCGGGCGGCGCCGGCGCTCTTGCGCGCCACCCGCTCGGCCACGTCCCGCAGCCGGCGCACCGCCGTCGGGTCCACCTCGATGGTACGGCTGGCGTGCGCCTCCGCCTCGGCCCGCAGGCCGTGCCAGACCAACGCGGACAGGATCATCACGTCGTCGGAGCGGCTCTCGGTGAGGCCGCGCTGCACCGCCAACCGCGCCACGTCGTGCCGGCCCTCCCACATGGCCAGCCCGGAGCGCAGGGTGAGCAGCGGGATCACGTGTCGCGCCCCGCCGCCGGCGAGCAGGGTCGCCACCGCGTCGAGGTCGCGACCGGCGGCCTCGATGTCGCCGTAGCCCACCGAGAGGCGGCACCGGGCGAGCAGCAGCTCCACGGCGTCCGCGCCGGACGGTCGGTGCCGCAGGGCCGCGGCCACCACCTTCTCCGCCTCGGCCCACTGGCCCACCCGGAACAACCCGTTGATGGCGATGGCCAGCAGTCGGGTGCCCCAGGTGCGGCCCAGCCCCAGCTCGGTCACCCGTTCGGCGCCCCGGCGGGCCACCACCACGCCCTCCTCGAGGATGTTCAGTGGCCCGGTGAGCAGCTCCGCCAGGTGCAGGTACGCGCACGCCACGTCCTCGGGCTGACCGGCGCGCTCGGCGGTGTCGAGGGCGTCGCGCATGACCGCCAGACCGGCGTCCGGGTCCTCCAGACAGGCGTCGCTGAAACCCAGCGCCGAGCTGGCCAGCACGACCTCGGTCGCCGAGCCCTCCACGTTCTCGGCGAGCGCCAGCGCCTCTCGGGCCCGCTCGCCGGCGTCGGCGTACCGGCCGAGGTGCAGCAGCAGCTCGGCCAGGCGGGCGGCGGCCGTCGCCCGGTCCCGGGCGGAGCAGTCCTCGGCCTTCAGCGCCCGCTGGTATTCCTCCTCGGCCAGCGCGGAGCGACCGGCGGCGGCCAGGTAACGGGCGCGGCGGATGTGCAGCGCGCAGCTCGGCTCGCCACCACGCAGGGCGGCCAACTCCTCCAGCAGGGCCAACGCGCGGGCGTGCTCCCCACAGTGGTGGGCCGCCTCGGCGGCGTTCTCCAGCAACTCGACCCGGTCCACCGTCAGCGGGCCCGGGTCGGCGGCCAACTGCAACGCCGCCGACCAGTGCCGGTGCGCCTCGGCGTAACCGTGCAACCGTTCGGCCTCCTGCGCGGCGGCCACCGCCGCCGGCAGGGCCCGCGCCGGCTCGCCGGCCAGTCGCCAGTGGTGCGCCAGCCGGGCCTGGTGCAGCTCACCCGGGGCCGCGGTCAACGCCTCGGCGTAGCGGCGGTGCAGCCCGGAGCGTTCGGCCGGCAGCAGCTCGTGCGCCAGCACCTCGGCGACGAGGCGGTGCCGCAGCCGGTAGCCGTCGTCGGCGCCGACCAGCAGCCGGTGCGCCACCGCCGCGCGGGCCGCGGCGATCAGCTCGTCCTCCGGCATCCGCAGCACCTGGGCCAGCAGCCAGTGCTGCACCGGCTCCACGCCCGCGGCAACCGCGTGCACCACGGCGTGCGCGTGCTGGGGCAGCGCGTCGACCCGGTCGAGGAAGATCTCCCGCAGCGTCTCGGACAGGCCGTCGCGGCCGTCGCGCACATCGCGCGCCAGCTCCTCGATGACGAACGGGTTGCCACCGCTGCGCTGCCACACCTGCTCGGCCGCGTCCGCGCCCAACGCCCGACCGACCACCGCGGCGGCGAGTTTCTCGGTGTCGGCCCGGCCCAGCGGCGCCAGGTCGAGCACCCGCACCGTGCGGAGCCGACGCAGCTCGGTGAGCACCCGGCGCAGCGGGTGCGCGCCCTGCAACGACTCGGCACGCACCGCGGCCAGCACCGACAGTTGCAGGTCGCCCAGGCCGGCGAGCAGGTAGAGCAGAAGCTGCCGGGTGCTGCGGTCGACCCACTGGAGGTCGTCGAGGATCAGCACCAGCGGGCGGCCCTCGGCGATCAGGTGCAGACCGCGCGAGACCCGCTCCAGCAACGCGCCCGCGCCGTCCGGGCCGGCGGTCTCGTCGGCGAACATCTGCAACAGCCCCCGCACGGCCGAGGAGGTGCGGGTGTGCGTGGCGGACACCTCGGTGTCGAAGCGGCGCAGCGCCTGCAACAACGGGTGCAGCGGGGAGGCGTCGCCGATGTCCAGGCAGCTGCCGGTGAGCACCACGGCGCCCTGTTCCCGCAGGCGGTCGCCGATCTCGCCCAACAGCCGGGTCTTTCCCACACCGCTCTCACCGGTCAGGAAGACCGCCGCGGTCTGCCCGTGCGCGGCGTCACCGAGCAACGCGGACCGAACCGTCTGCACCAGCTCGGCCCGGCCCACGAGCGGTGCGGTGTCCACATCGCTGACCATGCCACGCAGCCTAATCACAGGGCCCCACACCGTTCTACGGCCATCTGCCGCTTGTGGTACTCCTCGCGTCGACTTTGCGACTAAAGGTTGCAGGTGGCCGACATACGTCGTTCTGCAGATCCCCCGTCGGCCCAGGAATGCCAATCTCCGGAGGTGATCAGGCAACAGCGGGGAGAAAGGCCGGTGCGATACCCATGACCACCAGCAACGTCATCGACGCGCAACGGACCGTGACCCCGCTGTGGCCGGTACCCCAGGAGAGGCGCGTCGTCACCGTCCTCTTCGCAGACATCGTCGGATCCACGGCCCTGGTGGACCGGCTCGACCCCGAGGACGTCCGGGAGTTGCAGCGGGCCTACTTCGACACCGTCGCCGGTGTGCTGCACCGCTGGCAGGGGGTGGTGGAGAAGTACGTCGGCGACGCCGTGATGGCGCTCTTCGGCGCCCGGCACTCCGACGGTTTCGACGCGTACCGGGCGGTGCGCGCCGGGCTGGAGATCCAGGCCGCGCTGGACCGCCGGCCCATGGTCGCCGACATCAGGCTGCGCGTCCGGGTCGGTGTCGCCACCGGCGAGGTCGTGGTCGACCTGGACGACGTCGTCACCGGCGGGCACGGCGTGGCCAGCGGCGCGGTGATCACCACCGCGGCCCGCCTGCAGGAGTACGCCCCACCCGGCGCGGTCGCACTCTGCGCGGCCACCGCCCGCGCGACCGCCGGCCTGATCACCCAGCGTCAGCTGACGCCGGTGCCGGTCGCCGGCCGGGTGCCGCCGGTGCCGGTCTGGCACGCCGTCGGCCCGGTACGCCCCGGCGCCGACCGGCACGACGGCCCGTTGATCGGTCGACGCCGCGAGCTGGCCACGATCCGGGACCAGCTGAGCTGGGCCATCCGGGAGCGACGACCCCGCTGGATCTCCCTGGTCGGCCCCACCGGCAGTGGCCGCAGCCGCTTGCTGCACGAGCTGACCCGTGGGCTGACCACGGTGGATGGTGTGCCGGTGCGCTGGTCGGTGGCGACCTGCCAGCCGTACCCCGATCAAGTGTTGGCGCCGGTCGCGGAGCTGCTCCGCGGCCTCACCGGGATCCGGCACGGCGACGGACCGGCGGCGGCCCACGACCGACTCGTCGCCGCGCTGACGCCGCTGTTTCCGCCGACCCGGGTGGCCACCGCGGTCCCGGCGTTGCAGCGGATGCTGGCCACCCCGGACGACTCGGCGGCGGCGCTGGCCGGCGCGGCGATCTGCCGGGAGGTCCTGCTGCGGCTGGCCGCCGACGGGCCGGTGATCGTGGCCGTCGACGACGTGGACCGGGCCGCGCCGGTGGTGAGCCGTTTCCTGCGCGCGCTGTTCGGCGCGGCGACCGAGCGCGGGTTGCCGCTGGCCCTGCTCACCCTGCACCAACCGCAGTGGGACGACACCCGGCCGGGCCCGGCCCGACGGTTGACGATCCGACCGCTGGCCACGGTGCAGTCCGGGCGACTGCTGCGCGCCCTGCTCACCCGGGCCGGGCAGCCGGTGGCCCTGGTCGACCGGTTGCTGCCGCTGGTGGGGGGCCGCCCCGGGCACGCGCAGGCGTACGTCACATCGGTGGTCGACGGCGCCGATCCGGTGGCGCTCCCGCTGCCCGAGGCGGTACGCCGGACCGTCGGCGCGGAACTGGACCACCTCGACGGTGAACGGCGGGCGGTGTTGATGGCCGCCGGCACCCTCGGTGGCCTGATCTCCGGCGCGGCCGTGGACCGCGCCCTCGGCTGGACGCCCGGCCGGTCCGCGCCCGCCCTGCGCGGGCTGGTCGCCGCCGGGCTCCTACTCCCCCACCGTGTCGACGGGTACGCGTTCGCCGCGCCCGCGCTGCGCCAGGTCGCCGCCGAACGGTTGCCCCGCGCGCTGCGGGCCGTCTTCCAGGGCCGGGCCGCCAACGTCCCGCACCTCGACCCCGTGCGCCGGGACGCCACCCCGCCCGAGCAGGGTACGGGCGCCGGCGCGGTCAACGGCTCGGCGGCGAGGAGCGCGGAGATCGTGCGCCTCGACACCGTCGGCGCCCGGGCCGGCCGGCTGGACGCCGTCTTCGCGGCGCTGACCCCGGTCGGGCCGGACGGTGCCACCGCCCCGGCCGCGCTGAGGCGACGTAACCCCGCCCCGACGATGGCCGCCCGTCCAGCCGCGTCGAGTCCCGGCGGCAACCATGCGGCGGGCTCACCCCGGCTCCGAGCGGTCGCCGCGGCGGGCGACGTACCGCCGACGCCGCCCCCGGCGGCGGCCGGGCCTCCCCGTGGTGCGGGCGGCAACGCGCCCCGGGGCGTCGGACGGTCCGCCGCGTCGATCCTCGCCACGCCCGCCATTTCCGCCGGACGCTGGGCGCTCACCGACGTCGACACCCCGCCCGGCACGGTGCGGGCGATACCCCGCCCGTCGGTGATCCCCCGACCGGACGGCCTGGCCGCCTCCGCCTGACTACCCGTCAGCGGCTGTGGGTCGCCCGCCGAACTGCCAGTTGTGCACCTCGATGTCGGCGTACCGGTGCGCCGTTAGGACCGCGCGCGCCGCGTCCGGGTTCGGCGCCCGGAGCAGCGCGGCGGTGCCGAGCCAGGTGGCGCCGTCGTCGGACAGCAGGGGCCCGTACGCGATCAGCTCGTCCGGATCGGGTGGCACGGCCAGGTCGGCCGCCGGCCCGGCGCCGAGGCCGAGCACCAGATACCGGTTGCCGCCGGTGCGCCCGCCGGGAAAGTCCCACATGGTGCGGCCCAGCGCGTTGCGCCACCGGCGCACCAACACGTCCCGGTACACGCCGGCCTGGTAGGTCGGCTCCTCGAAGGCGAAGGCCCGCGCGGCGGCCGGATCGGGCACATCGACGATGTGCACGCTGCCGGTGGCCGTGTCACCGACGAGGGTCGGGCCGCGCGCGATCAGCTCGGCGGCGTACCGGTCCATGTAGGACCAGTGCTCGTGCAGCATCTCGTCGCGCAACGCCGCCGAGCCGGGCCGGTCACGGTGGTAGCACAGGAACTCCATGCCCGTCATTCTCGGCAGCCCGGCCCGCCCGGTCGAACCAGTTTGTCGCCGTCCGGCCGGCCACGGCACGGACGCCGAGGCCGGCGGCGTCGCTGCCGGCCCGACTGGTCATGCCGGTCATCGCTGCGAAGGGATCGCGGCCGCGCCGCCCGCCGGGGTCACCGTCGCGGCGTCCTCGTCGCGCGTCGGACGTAGGTCTCCCCCGATCCGGGAACGGGAGCGCCACCACCGGCGTCGGGGTGCGCCAAGCAGCGGATGGGTCAGCGGACCGCCGGCGCGGACCTGCTGTTGGAGGTCGTCGAGCGCCTCCCACCAGCCGGGGTGACCCTCGACCACCTCGACGAGCACGGGGCTCTGCCGCAACATCTGGGCCGGCCAGAGATGCCAGGTGTGGGCGAACGTGAACGCGGGCAGCAGCGGGGCCATCTGGAGGTTGCACTCGAGAAGGTCCGCGAGACGTTCCGCCAGGGTCACCACCTTCGCGCGCGCCGGGTCGTCGGGCGTGCAGGGCTTCCGGTCGAAGAAGTACGGCCGAAGTGCCGGATCTTCGAGCACCCGATCGTGCCACGCCTGGCCCACGTTGTTGATCTCAAGGATCGCGTTCGCCGAGCCGATGCGGTTGTTGATGCGGCTCTGTCTCGCGACCTCCCGGGTCTGGATCGCGGAGAAGCCGAGCGAGACCGCGACCAGAACCAGACCGATGACGCTGAGGACCGTTTCGTTCACGCCGGCACGCCCTTCGATGGGAAAGTCTGTCCTCACGCTACGGAGGCATCGCAAGCATCGACGCCGGGCGATCAGCAGACCGCCAGGAAGGCCAGCACGCGCGGCCAGGCCGCCGCGGTGGCGTCCGGGGCATAATCGGGCAGCTCCGGGTCGGTGAACAGGTGGCCCACGGCCGGATAGTGGAAGACCGTCAGGTCGGCACCGGCGTCGGTGATGGCCTGCCGCCACTCGTCGACCTCGTCCGGCGCGTCGTACGGGTCGGGGTCGGCGAGGTGCAGCTGGACCGGCAACCCGGGTCGGACCGCGTCCGGGGCGCCGCCGGTGCCGTGCAGCAGGAGCAGACCGGCGGCGGCGGGGCGCTCGGCCAGCAGCGCCCCGGCCACACCAGCGCCCATCGAGAAGCCGGCGAGCACCGTCTCCGCTGGCAGGTCACCCAACGCGGCGCGGGCCCGGTCGAGGACCACGTCGTGGCCGATCTTGTCAAGCAGCGCGAAGCCCTCCTCGACCGTGGCGGCGGCCGGAACGCCGTACAGGTCGGGCGTGCTGACCTGGTGCCCAGCGGCGCGTAACCGGTCGGCGGCGGCGCGCACGGCGGGCCGCAGCCCGTACACGGAGTGGAACAGCACGACGTGTCGCATCCGGTCATCCTGCCGCAGCCGAGGGCCCGTCCGGTGTGGCCACGCGGGGCGGAGGTCAGACCAGTGCCGCCAGTCGCGCGACCAGGTCGGTCGGTGGCGGCATCGCGGCCATCTCGCGGCTGACCTGCGCGGCAGCGGTGCGCAGGCCGTCGTCGGTGAGCAGTTGGGTCAGTGTCCGCGCGGTGATGGCCGAGGGGCGCAGCGCCAGGCCGGCGCCCCGGCGGGCCACCAGCTCGGCGTTGTGCCGCCGGTCCCCCGGCCCCGTGGTGGCCAGCTGGGGCAGGCCGGCGGCGAGGGCGCCGAAGGCGCTACCCGCCCCGCCGTGGTGCACCAGCGCGGCGCTCGCCGGCAACGCCTCGTCGAGCGGAATCCAGTCGACCACCCGCACGTTGCCGGGCAACGAGCGGGCCGACCGTTCGTCCGGGCGGACCAGCACGATCTCGGCGTCCACCTGGGCGGCGGCGGCCACCACGGCGGGCATCGGCCCGCGGTCGCCGGGGCCGGTCAGGGTGCTGCGGGTGACCAGGATGCGGGGGCGCCCGCCCGGCTCGCGCAGCCAGGCCGGCAGCTCTCCGCCACCCACGTAGGACGAGTAGCGCATCGGCCAGCCGCCCTGCGTGGCAACGCTGGGCGGGGCCACGGCGAGGGCGGCGGCCGGCGCGGGCAACTCGGTGAGACCGTGCCGGCGCAGCGCCGCGCCGAGTCGGGCGACGACGGCGCGGACCAACTCCCGGCCGTCGAAGAGGGCGTTCTCCTGGCGTACGGCCGGCACGTCGAGCCGCGCGGCGGCCACCGCGCCGGCGACCGCGAACGGTTCGTACAGCACCAGATCCGGTCGCCACCGGGTGGCCAGGTCGACCACCGGATCGGTGAGCTGGTCGTTGAGCGCGCCGAACAGCAGGCCGGCGCCCTTGGTTCCGGCGGTGCCGGCCAACTCGGCGCGGGCGATCAACGGATGGCGGGGCAGGACGCGCAGCGCTGTCCGCCCGAGGTCGAAGCCGGGCGCGATGTCACGCACCGGCAGACCGGCGTCGGCGACGGTCAGGCCACCGCCGCCGGTGGCCACCAGCACGTCGTGGCCGGCGTCGCGCAGCGCGACCGCGAGCGGCACCAACGGGAAGACGTGCCCGACGAGCGGGGCGGAGACCACCAGCACGCGCATGGGCGGGATCCTATGTCGACAGCCGTGCCCGAGGCAGGCCCACCGTGCGCTCCCGACCCGGGCGGGCGCCTGCCCCACCTCCGGGGCAGCTCTACAGGAGACGAGGGCAGCGGCCCGATCCGGGACGAGACCCGGCGTGGGTCAGGCGGACGGCCGCTGGTCGACGATGCGGCGCATCTTGCCCATCGACCGTTCCACCGCGTCCGGGGCGAGGACGTCGACCGACACGCTGACGCCGATGGTGTTCTTCACCAGCTGAACCAGCGTGGAACCGGCCCGCTCGGCGGCGTCCACGGCGACGCCGGCTCGGCGTTCCACCCGCACCGTCAGGGTGTCCAACCGGCCGTGCCGGTCGAGGACGCACTGGAAGTGCGGCGACAGCTGCGGGGTCCGCAGGATCAGCTCCTCGATCTGGGTGGGGAAGATGTTCACCCCTCGCAGGATCATCATGTCGTCGGTCCGACCGGTGATCTTCTCGATCCGGCGCATCGGCCGGGCGGTGCCGGGCAGCAGCCGGGTCAGGTCGCGGGTGCGGTAACGCACGACCGGCATCGCCTCCTTGGTCAGCGAGGTCAGCACCAGCTCACCCCGCTCACCGTCGGGCAGCACCGCCCCGCTGACCGGGTCGATGATCTCCGGGTAGAAGTGGTCCTCCCAGAGGTGCAGCCCATCCTTGGTCTCGACGCACTCGGTGGCCACGCCGGGGCCCATCACCTCGGAGAGGCCGTAGATGTCGACGGCGTGGATGTCCAGCTGCTGCTCGATCTCCCGGCGCATGTCCTCGGTCCACGGCTCCGCCCCGAAGATGCCCACCCGCAGCGAGGTGGCACGGGGGTCGATGCCCTGGCGGCGCATCTCGTCGACGATGGCCAGCAGGTAGCTGGGCGTCACCATGATGACCTCGGGCTCGAAGTCGCGGATCAGCATCACCTGCCGCTCGGTCATGCCCCCGGAGACCGGGATGACCGTGCACCCCAGCTCCTCGGCCCCGTAGTGCGCGCCCAGGCCGCCGGTGAAGAGCCCGTAGCCGTACGCGACGTGCACCCGGTCGCCGGGACGGCCGCCGGAGGCCCGGATCGAACGGGCCATCAGCCGCGCCCAGGTGCGCAGGTCGTCGCGGGTGTAGCCGACCACCGTCGGGCGGCCGGTGGTGCCGGAGGAGGCGTGCAGGCGGGCAACCCGCTCCCGGGGTACGGCGAACATGCCGAACGGGTAGTTCTCCCGCAGCTCGGCCTTGCCGGTGACCGGGAAGCGGGCCAGGTCGTCGAGATCCCGGCAGTCGTCGGGGTGCACCCCGGCCGCGTCGAACGCCCGGCGGTAGTGCGGCACGTTGTCGTAGGCGTGGCGCAGCGACCAGCGCAGTCGGTCGAGTTGCAGGGCGCGCAGCTCGTCGATGCCGGCCCGCTCGATCGGCTCCAGCTCCTCCGGACGAGGGGTGCGGTCCTGCATCGGCTGCCTCCTTGGCGCGGCGGTCCCGGTGGGGCTGCGGGTACGGTACGCCCGCGCCGGCGGGCGGCGCCGCGGCTGGCCCGGCGCGACCGGCCGGCGGCGGCTGACGAGGCACTGGTGGACGCGACGGTCTGACCGGTCGGAAGACATCGCCGGGCCGGGCGGCTGCCCGGGCCCGGCGATGCTCTGATCATCGCGCTGCCATCTTCCCGCACTTGCAAATTATGTGCAACAAGGTCTGGACAATGCCCTCGCGGCGTAACTAGCCTGATCGCCATGAGTCCTTACATCGCGGATCCCTGGGCCTGGCAGGAGAGCTGGAACCGCCAGCAGGAGGCATACCTGCCGGACCGGGAACACCGGTTCACCGCCATGCTCGACACCGTCGACGCGGTCCTCGACGATCGCCCGCCGCGCGTGCTCGATCTGGCCGGCGGCACCGGCACCATCTCGCTGCGGACACTGGCACGCTTCCCCGACGCCCAGGCGACCCTGGTCGACCTCGACCCGGCGCTGCTCGCCATCGCGCGCGCCTCGCTGGCCGACCGGGCCACCATCGTCCCGGCCGACCTGGGCACCCCCGAGTGGCGCGCCGCGCTCCCCCACCGCGAGTACGACGCCGTGCTCACCGCCACCGCCCTGCACTGGCTGCCGGCCGACCGCCTCGGCCAGCTCTACGCCGAGGTGCGCGACGTGCTGCGGCCCGGCGGCGTCTTCGTCAACGCCGACCACATGCCGGACGACACCCTGCCGGAGCTGACCAAACGACTGCTGGACCGGGCTCGCGAGCGGCGCAACGCCAGGTACGCCGCCGGCTCGACGCTGTCCTGGTCGGACTGGTGGGAACGGGCCGGCGCCGACCCCGCGCTCGCCCCACTGGTCGTCCAGCGGCAGGCCATCTACCCGACCGGGCACAGCCCCGAGTGGAACCCGCCGGTCTCCTGGCACCTGGCCGCCCTCACCGCGGCCGGCTTCAGCGAGGTCGGCACGGTGTGGCGAGGCGGCCCGGACGCCGCGGTCGCGGCAGTGCGCTGACACCGGCAGCGCGCCGACCAGTCGCCGGCAGTGCGCTGACGCGGTCACCGGCAGCGCGGCAATGTCGCCGCTGGCGTCGGCACTAGGCTGAGAAGCCGTGCCAGAGCCGTTCGAGCCGCGTACCGACCCCGACGTCGACGTACGCGTCCCCGCCGACCGCCGCGAGCTGACCGCGCGCCCCGCGACGACTCTCGCCACGATCGCGGCCGGCGGGGTGCTCGGCGCGCTGGCCCGAGCCGGCCTGCAACACGCCGTTCCGCACCCGCCCACCGGGTTTCCGTGGGCCACGTTCGCCGTCAACACCACCGGCTGCCTGCTGATCGGCGTGCTGATGGCGACGCTGGGTCACCTCGGCGGTGGGCACCCCCTCGCTCGCCCGTTCCTCGGGGTCGGGGTGCTCGGCGGGTTCACCACCTTCTCCACCTACGCGGTGGACATCCAGCTGGCCCTCGCGAACGGCGCGCCGGGCATCGCGTTGGCGTACCTCGCCGCGACGGTGTTCGGCGCGCTCGTCGCGGTCGGGCTGGGCGACGCCGTCACCGCCGGGTTGCTGGGGCGGGCGGCCCGATGACCGTGCTGCTCATCGCCCTGGGCGCGGCCGTCGGCGCGCCACTGCGCTACCTGACCGACCGGGCCGTGCAGTCCCGGCACGACTCGGCGTTCCCGTGGGGCACGCTGACCGTCAACGTGGCCGGGTCGCTACTGCTCGGCGTACTCGTCGGGTGGCCGACCGGGCCGGCGGTCACCGCGCTGCTCGGCACCGGGTTCTGCGGCGCGCTGACCACCTACTCCACGTTCAGTTACGAGACGCTGCGACTGGCCAAGGGTGGCCATCGGTTCCTCGCGCTGGCCAACGTGCTCGGCAGCGTGGCCGCCGCGCTCGGCGCGGCTGCCACCGGCTACGCCCTGATCCGCGCCCTGACCGGCTGACCGCGCGGCAGCCGCGCCGCACCGACTCCCTCGACACCAACGCCAGGACCAGGCGATCTCGACGAACACCCTGAGGATATATACGCGAGGTATACCCTCGGTGTAGTCTACCGGCATGAGCGTGCCACTGACTCTTCTCGGCCTCCTCGAACGGGAGCCCAGCCACGGTTACGACCTGAAGCGCGACTACGACGCCTTCTTCGGCCGGGGCAAGCCGCTGCCGTTCGGCCAGGTCTACTCCACCCTCAGCCGACTGGCCCGCGACGGCAAGGTGGTGATCAGCGACGTCGCCCCCGGCTCCGGCCCCGACCGCAAGCGCTACATCATCACCGACGTCGGCGCGACCGAGGTCGAACAGTGGCTGACCCAGCCGGTCGACCCGGAACCGCACCTGCAGACGGTGCTCTTCGCCAAGGTCGTACTCGCGCTGATGCTGGACCGACCGGCCGCCGAATACCTCGACACCCAGCGCAGCGCGCACCTGCGCCGGATGCGTGAGCTCACCGAGATCAAGCGCGCCGGAAACCTGGTCGACGCGCTCCTCGCCGACCACGGCCTGTACCACCTGGAGGCGGACCTCCGGTGGATCGAGATGACCGGCGCCCGACTGGACGCCCTGCGGAAAGAGGTGCGGCCGTGAGCATCGTGATCGAAGCGCGCGACGTGGAGTTCTCCTTCGGTCAGACCCCCGCCCTGCGCGGCGCCAGCGTCGCCGTGGAGGCGGGCGAGATCCTCGCCGTGATGGGCCCCAGCGGCTCGGGCAAGTCCACCCTGTTGCACTGCCTGGCCGGCATCCTGGTGCCCGACTCCGGCGAGATCCTCTTCGACGGGGCCCGGGTGCACGCCATGGCGGAGACCGCGCGCAGCAGCCTTCGTCGGGACCGGTTCGGTTTCGTGTTCCAGTTCGGCCAGCTCGTTCCCGAGCTCACCGCCGTGGAGAACGTCGCCCTGCCGCTGTTGCTCAGCGGCGTACACCGCACGCAGGCGCTGGCGAAGGCACGGGCCTGGTTCGCCCGCCTCGGCCTGGACGGCCTGGAGCAACGCCGGTCCGGTGAGCTCTCCGGCGGCCAGGCGCAGCGCGTCGCCCTGGCCCGCGGCCTGGTCGCCGAGCCGCAGGTGCTCTTCGCCGACGAGCCGACCGGCGCGCTCGACTCACTCACCGGCGAACAGGTGATGGACCTGCTGGTCGGCGCCGCCCGCGAGCAGGGCACCACGGTCATCCTGGTCACCCACGAGCCCCGGATCGCCGCGTACGCCGACCGCGAGGTCATGGTCCGCGACGGGCGCGTGAACGCGCCGGACCGGATCGCCTCATGATCCGCTTCGGGCTCCGCCTCGCCGTGGCGGGCGGCCGTGAGGCGCTCACCCGCCTGGTCGTCATCGCCGCCGCCGTCGCGATCGGCAGCGGTCTGCTGCTGACCACACTCGCCGGGGTCAATGCCGTCGACGCCCAACTCACCCGCTACGCGTCGATCTATCCCCAGACCTCCACCGCCGGTGCCGCCGATCCACTCTGGTGGTCGACGCGGGACGACTTCTTCCACGGCAGGCAGATCCTCCGGATCGACGTCGCCGCCACCGGATCGACCGCGCCCACCCCGGTCGGCATCCCGACCACTCCGGGCCCCGGCGAGTTCTACGTCTCGCCGGCGCTGCGGGAACTGTTGGCCGCACACCCGGCCGACCAGTTGAGCGACCGTTACCCGGGGCGTGACCTCGGCACCGTCGGCCCGGCCGGGCTGACCTCACCGGACACCCTGCTCGCCATCATCGGCGGCACCCCGGACAGCGTCGGCAAGCTGCCCAACGCCAGGCAGGTCAGCGACATCGGTGACAAACCCGCGCTTCCCGAGACCACGATGAACCTGATCCTGGGCGTGATCGCCGGCGGGCTGCTGTTCCCGGTGCTGATCTTCATCGGCACCGCCACCCGGCTCAGCGCCGCCCGCCGGGAGCAGCGCTTCGCCGCGATGCGTCTGGTCGGTGCGACACCGAGGCAGATCTCGATCGTCGCGGCCGTGGAGGCGACCACCGCCGCCGTCGCCGGCACCGCCGTCGGCTTCGGGCTGTTCTACGCCTTCCGCGACCCGCTCGCGGGCATCCCGTTCACCGGCATGCCGTTCTTTCCCAGCGACATGTCGCTTGGCCCGCTGGACGCCCTGCTCGTGGCGTTCGGCGTTCCGGCCGGCGCGGCGGTGGCCGCCCAGGTCTCGCTGCGCCGCGTACGGATCTCGCCGCTGGGCGTCACCCGGCGGGTCACCCCCCGCGCACCCGGCGCGTACCGGTTGATCCCGATGGTGCTCGGCGTCGCCGTGCTGTTCTTCGCCATCGGCTTCCGGCCGGCGACCTCCGACGGCCAGGCGGCGGTGTTCCTACCCGGTCTGCTGCTCATCATGGCCGGCCTGGTCTTCGCCGGCCCGTGGTTGACGATGGTCGGCGCCCGGGTGATGGCCCGGTACGCCAACCGCCCGGCCACGCTCATCGCCGCGCGTCGCCTCGCCGACAACCCGAAGGCGGGCTTCCGGGCGATCAGCGGCATCATGCTCGCGCTCTTCGTCACCAGCGTGGCCGTCGGCGTGATCACCACGATCGTCGACAACCGTGGCCCGGCGCCGATCGGCTCGACCGATGCGGGCACGGTGACCACCGTCTTCGACGAGACGATGCCGTCGGTGCCCGACCCGCTCGTCGCCGAGCTGCGTGCGATCAGCGGCGTGCGGTCCGCGACCGCCATCCGCGAGAACCCGAACATCATGGACGGTGGCGAGGTCGGGGTGATCGCGTGCGTCGACCTCCCGAGCGCGTACGGCCGGTGCGCCGACGGCGCGAACGTCATCGAGGTGCCGTTCGGCCTCAGCCGCTGGCGGGAGTCGGCGTCGCCCGCGACGGTCTGGCCCGCCGCGTCGTTCACCCTCGACGAACTCCAACGGCTACCGGTCGGGGCGATGGTCGTCGGCACCGACGGCTCCGCCGCCGCCGTCGAACGCGTCCGCACCGTGCTGGAGGTCGCCTTCCCGACCTTCTGGGTGGGGCCGAACGTGCCCGGCGACTTCGAGTCGGACTTCGCCGACACGCTGCGCGGCTGGGAACAACTGGCCAACGTCATCATCGTGGCGAGCCTCGCGCTCGGCGGGTGCAGCCTCGCGGTCAGCGTCATCGGCGGTCTCACCGAACGCCGACGCCCGTTCAGCCTGCTGCGCCTCAGCGGCGCGCCGGTGCGCGTCCTGCGGCGGGTGGTGGCGCTGGAGAGCGCCGTACCGATGCTCGCCGTCGCCGCCGTCGCCATCGGCATGGGCCTGCTCGCCGCCCACCTGTTCCTGCGGGCGCAGATGGACTACACGCTCGTCGCGCCGCAGCCGCGCTTCTACGCGATCGTCGTCGTCGGCCTGGCCGCCTGCCTCGGCGTCATCGCGTCCACCCTGCCGCTGCTGGAACGCATCACCGGGCCGGAGACCGCCCGCAGCGAGTAGTCGTCAGACCGTCGGCCCGGTGGCGCCCAGGGCGACCACCGGGCCGAGGACGAAGACGGCGGGCGGCCCGATGCCCTCCCGGGCGGCGACGGCGCCGATCTCGTCCAGCCGGGCGGGTAGGGACCGCTGGTCGGGCAGCCCGGCGTCCTGCACGGCCAGCACCGGCGTCTCCGGGGCGCGACCGTGTTCGATCAGCGCAGCCGCGATCTTGGCGATGGTGTCGACGGCCATCAGCAGCACGACGGTCCCCCGGGTGCGGGCCAGCGCCGCCCAGTCGACGAGCGAGTCGGGGTGCCCGGGCGGAAGATGCCCGGACACGACGGTGACGTCGTGCGCCACACCACGGTGCGTCACCGGCACGCCGGCGAGCGCCGGGGCGGCGAGGGCGCTGCTCACCCCGGGGACCACGGTCACCGGCACGCCGGCCGCCACGCACGCCTGCACCTCCTCGTGGCCGCGCCCGAAGACGTACGGGTCGCCACCCTTGAGCCGGACCACCCGGCGACCGGCGCGGGCGTGCGACACGAGGGCCTCGTTGATCGCCTCCTGCGCCATCGACGGGCCACGGGGCACCTTCGCGGCGTCGACCACCAGCACGTCGGGGCGCAGGCCGGCGAGCAGACCCTGCGGGGCGAGCCGGTCGACCACCACGACGTCCGCGGCGTCGAGCAGCGCCTTCCCGCGTACCGTGATCAGGTCGTCGGGTCCGGGCCCGCCGCCGATCACCGCGACCGAACCGTGGCCGTGCCCGCCGTGTTCGTGGCCGTGGCCGTGGCCGCCGTGGCCGTGGTCGCCGTGGCCGTGGTCGTGGTCGTGCCCGCCGTGGTCGTGGTGATGGTGGTGGCCGCCGACCGGGTCGTCGGGGTGGTCGTGCGGGCGCTGCGGGCGACCCACCTTGTCCGCGAAGCCGGGCATCAGCACCCGGTACGCGCAGGTGTCGCAGTTCATCCGGATGTCCCCGCCCAGCGCCTCGGCGTGCCGCTCCAGGACGAGGTCGGCGAGGGCGTCGCAGTCGCCGATCACCTCGGCGACGCGGACGTCCAGGTCGGGGTGAACGGCGGCGAACTCGGCCGACTGGGCGACGATCCGGTCGGGCAGCACGCCGGCGAACAGGAAGTACGGCGCCACCACGATCCGCCGCGCGCCGAGGCGGCGCAGCCGCTCCAGCACGGCCGGCACGGACGGCTGCGCCAGGGAGATGAACCCCGGCTCCACGCCCGCGTAGCCGCGCCCCTCCCAGAGCAGCCGGGCGACCTTGGCGACCTCGGCGTTGGCGTCCGGGTCGGTGGACCCCCGCCCGATCAACGCGACCCACGTGCCGGCCCGGTCGGCACCCGCCAGCGCGGCGTCGATGCGTTCTTCGAGGGCGGTGTGCAGCAGCGGGTGCGGGCCGAGCGGACGCCCGTAGCGGTAGGTCAGGCCGGGGTGGCGCTGCTGCTCCCGAGCCATCGCGGCGGGAATGTCGCCCTTGCCGTGGCCGGCGCCGGTGAGCACCAGTGGCAGCGCCACCAACGCCCGGTGCCCACGGGCGACGAGCGCGCCGACCGCGTCGGTCAGCGGTGGGCGGGACAGCTCGATGAAGCCGCCCTCGACGTCGCCGACGGTCCCGCGGTCGCGGACCCGCCGCACCAGGGCGGCGAACTGGTCGACCCCGGCCGCGCTTCGCGTGCCGTGCCCGACGATGACCAACCCGGTCATGACTTCTCCTCGACGTAGAGCAGGGCGTTGAGGGCGGCGGCGGCGACCGCCGAGCCACCCTTCTCCCCCACGTTGGACACGGCCGGCAGGCCGCTGGCCCGCAGCGCCGCTTTCGACTCGGCGGCGCCCACGAAGCCGACCGGGAGGCCGACGACCAGCGCCGGCGCGGCGTTCAGGGTGAGTAGTTCGACGAGCGCGGTGGGCGCACAGCCGACCACCCAGACCGCCCCGGGCCCGACCCGTCGCAGGGCGATCCGGACGGCCGCCGCCGAGCGGGTGATGCCGGCCGAGCGGCCCAGGTCGACGGCGGCCGGCTCGGCGACCGGGCAGACCAGTTCCAGGCCGGCCCGGGTGATGCCGGCGGCGACCATCGCCACGTCGGTCACCACGGGCGACCCGGCGCGCAGCGCGGCCAACCCCGACTCCAGGGCGGCCTCGTCGCACACCAGGTCATCGACGTACGCGAGGTCGGCGCTGGCGTGCACCACCCGCTCGGTCACCGCACGGGTCAGCGGCGGCAGGTGCGACAGGTCGACCCGCTCGCGCAGGATGCGGTACGACTCGACCTCGATCGGGTGCACGGCCCGGCTCATCGGGCTCCTCCAGTTTCCGTGGTGTCGAGCACGCGGATCGCGTCGACCGGGCAGACCTCCACGCACTCCAGGCAGCCGGTGCACCGGTCGGCGCGGACGGTGAGGCCACCGGCGACCGGGCGGATCGCGTGCGTGGGGCAGGTGAGCAGGCAGGCGCCGCAGCCCTGGCAGGCGCCGATGGTCACGAACGCCACCGGTACCCCCGGGGTGTCACCATCCGGCCGGCCACCAGTCTCGTGTCGCTGCTGCCGACCACCACGACGCTGTACATGTCGACCACGGCCGGGTCGAGTGTGGCCAGGGTCGCCAGGTGCACCCGTTCGCCGGGGCGGCTGGCGTTGCGCACCACCCCCACCGGGGTGTCCGGTGGCCGGTGCGCGGCGAGGATGCCGAGCGCCTTGCCGAGCTGCCAGTCGCGCGCCCGGCTGCGCGGGTTGTAGAACAGTGTCACGAAGTCACCCTCGGCCGCCGCGGTCACCCGCCGCTCGATGACGTCCCACGGGGTGTGCAGATCGGACAGACTCAGGTAGGCGTGGTCGTGGCCGAGCGGCGCGCCGAGCAGCGCGCCGGCCGCGAGGGCGGCGGTGACGCCGGGCACGCCCACCACGTCGATCCGCTCGTCGGCGTATTCCAGGGCGGGGCTGGCCATCGCGTACACCCCGGCGTCGCCGGAGCCGATCAGCGCGACCGCCCGACCGGCGGCGGCCTCGGCCACGGCGGCCCGCGCCCGCGCCTCCTCCGCGCCCAGCCCGCTGGACAGCACCCGGGTTCCCGGGCGGAGCACGTCGCGGACCTGGTCCAGGTACTGGTCGAGGCCGACCACCACGGCGGCGCGTCGCAGCTCGGCCACCGCGCGCGGGGTGCGCAGGTCGGCGGCGCCCGGTCCGAGGCCGACGACGGCGAGCCGGCCGCGCGGCGCGTGCCGGGCCACCGCCACGGTGGCCATCGCCGTCGCGGTCTTCGCGACCAGCAGCGTCGCGTCGTCCGCCCGGCCGTCCGGGCCGAGCAGGGCCGCGGCCTCCGCCACGCTCGGCGTGCCGACGGCGGCGCGGACCACCTCGCTGGGGTGCGGCACGTCGACCGCCGCCAGCCGCGTCGCCGGCCAGGTGACCAGGGGTACGCCGAGCGCGTCGGCGGTGCTGCGGATGCCCGCCTCGTCGGCCTTGACGTCGGCGCTGGCCAGGCAGCGCAGGCTCGCCGGGTCGAGGCCGGCCTCGGCCAGCACCCGGTGCAGCAGCTCCGCCACCTCGGCGGCGGGTACGCCTCGACTCGCGCCCACGCCGGCGACCAGCGACGGTGGCCGCAGTACTGCGGTGCGGTCGTCGATCGGCACCACCCGGTCGGTGACCAGCAACCGGTATCCGGCCGCGCCGCTGCCGACGGCGGCGTTGTCGGCGGCGGCGCTGTCGGCGGTGACGCTGTCGGCAGTGACGCTGTCGGCGGCGGAATCGGCCGGGGCGGGGGCGGAGGGGCGCACGTTCGGGGGCAGGGCGGGCAGCGGCCAGTCGGCGTCGGCGATCAGCTGGACCGGCTCGCCGTCCACGATGGCACGGGACACCGCGGCGACCGCGCCCTGCACGGGCCAGCCGAGGGTGTCCAGACCCGGCAGGCCGACCGCGTCGGTGGCGGTGGTGATCACCGGTCGGGCGTCCAGCAACGCGCCGACCTGCTCGGCGAGCGCGTTGGCGCCGCCGGCGTGCCCGCCGAGCAGCGCCACGGCGTGCTGGGCCGCCTCGTCGACGACCACCACCGCCGGGTCGGTGCGCTTGTCGCCGAGCAGCGGCGCGAGGATGCGTACCACCGCCCCGGTGGCGAGGAACGCGATCACCGCGTCGGTGCCGGCCCACGCGGTCCGCAGCGCGTCGGCGACGGTCTCCCCCTGCACCAGGCGGGCGTGCGGCCACGCGGCGGCCAGGGTCTCGGCGTGCCGCCGGCCGGCGGCGGTGGCCGCCACCAGGCCGATCCGGGCGGTTGGGTGCTGGTCGGTCACGGGCGCTCCCCGGTGAGGACGACCACCGGGTTGGTGGCCGCGAGGCGTAACGACCCGCCGGGCAGGTCGGCGAGGCGGGCGGCGGAGAGTTGACTGCCCTCGACGGTGTAGCCGGCGGCGCGCAGGAGACCCACGGCCGGCGCGATCCGGTCCAGCGCGGCCAGGGTGAGCACCACCCGTTCGGGTCGGCGGGCCACCACGGCGGCGAGGACGTCGACGCCGCCACCGCCGACGAAGACCGAGTCGGGCTCGGGCAGGTCGGCCAGCGCCGCCGGGGCACGTCCGGGAACGAGCCGGACGTGCACGCCGTGCGCGGTGGCGTTGGCCCGGATGCTCGCGCCGGCGGCGGGGTCCGGTTCGACGGCGAGCACGGCCGCGCCGAGCAGGGCACACTCGATGCCGACCGAGCCGCTGCCCGCGCCGACGTCCCAGATCAGCCGGCCCAGTCGGGGGCGCAGCCGGGCGACGACGAGGGCGCGCACCTCCGACTTCGTGATCATGGAGTCGCGGTGGACGTAGCGGGTCTCCGGCAGCGCCCAGCCACCGGCCGGCGCGGCGGCGGGCTGGTTGTCGAAGCGCATTCCGCCGGCCGTACCCCCATCGGCCACCGCATCGGCCGGCGTGGCTCCGGCCGACACGGCGTCCGCGAGGCTGAGCAGGACGTGCGGGTCGGCCCAGGTCTCGACGGCGGCCCGCTCGGGGGTGACCGCGCGGATCCGTTCGGCGTCGGTGCCCAGGTGCTCGGCGACCAGCAGGCGGCGGGACCAGCCGATCAGGCCGGCGCCCAGCTCGGCCGCGCCGGCGCCGGGCGCGGTGAGCACCGCGACCAGTGGCAGCGCCCGGCAGGCGTTCAGGGCCGGTCTGGGGTCACGCCCGTGCGCGGTGACCACGGCGGCGCCGTCCCAGGGCAGTCCGGCGCGGGCGAACGCGGCGGCCACACTGGACACCGCCGGCACCACCCGCAGCGGCAGCCCGGCCGTACGCAGCCGCCGGACGATGCCGAACAGGCCGGGATCCCCGCTGGCCAGCACCACGGCGGGCACCCCGGCGGCGACGGCCTCGGCGAGGCGGCGCAGGGCGGGGTCGAGCGGCCCGAGGGCGATGGTGTCCGCGCCGGGCGGTACCGGCACCGCGGCCAGGTGCCGGGCGGCCCCGACCACCAGCCCGGCGGCGGCCAGCACCGGCGTGAGCGCGGGGTGCGGCGGGGCGCCCCCGGCGTCCAGACCGACCACGGTCACCCCGCTCACCGGGATCGTCGGCGTCATCGGGGCCACCGGCCGGACGAGGCGACGACGTGCGCTCCGGCGAAGTCGACCATCGCCACGTCCACGGTGACCGTCGGCCCGGCGAAGCGCCGCAGCACGTCGCGGACCCGCTGGCAGAGCAGGTCACCGGCCGGGCCGAGCAGACCGGCGGCCTCCCACAGCTCGTACGCGTGCCGCCCGGTGTTCGCCTCGGTCACGGCGGCGACGAGCGCCGGGTCTCCCCCGGCGTCGGCGGTCACCGCGCCGAGCAGGGAGAGGTCCACCTTGGAGCGGGTGTAGTGGGTCATCAGGATGCCCGCCGCGAGTTTGGCGAGCTTGCCGGCCATGCCGACGAAGACCACTCCGGTCATCGCGTCACCGACGGCGGCGGTCACGGCGGCCCCGGTGAAGTCGCCGACCTCGACGAAGCAGACCTCGGGCAGCTCGGGCAGGAGCGCGCGGGCGGCCCGTTCGGTGCGCCCGCCGGTGCAGAGCACCACGGTCCGTTCGCCCTGGGCGGCCATCACGTGCACGGCCTGTACGACGCTGGCCCGCCAGGACGCGGTGGAGAAGGGGCGGACGATCCCGGTGGTGCCGAGGATCGAGATGCCACCGAGGATGCCGAGCCGCCGGTTGGTGGTCTTGCGGGCCATGATCTCGCCCCGGGGCACGCTGATCACCACCCGGACACCGACCTCACCGAGGTCGACCACCTCGGCCACCGCCTCGCCGATCATCCGGCGGGGGGTGTCGTTGATCGCCGGGCCGCCGACCGTGAGCCCGAGGCCGGGTTTGGTCACCGTGCCGACGCCGGCGCCACCGGCGAGCCGCAGGCCGGGGACGTCGGTCCAGTCCACGGTGGCGGTCAGCTCGGCCCCGTGGGTGACGTCCGGGTCGTCCCCGGCGTCCTTGACCACCACCGCCTCGGCGCGCACCGGTGGGGTGCCGGTCAGCTCGCAGCGTTCCACCGGGAAGCGCACCCGCCGGCCGGCCGGCAGGCCGATCTCCACCTCCTGCTGGGTGGTGCCGGTGACCAGCGCGGTGACCGCGGCCTTGGCCGCGGCCGTGGCGCACGCGCCGGTGGTCCACCCGGTGCGCAGCGCGGTGGGCCGGACCTTCGCGGTGCGCGGCAGGTCCGGCTCGCGCAGCGGCGGCTCGTTGTACGTCATGGTGTGGGCCCCGGTGTGGCGGTCCCCCCGGTGCGGGCGGCGGCCTGGCGGCGCAGCTCGGCGCGGGCGGCCGGCTCGGCCCGCCGGAAGGTGTGGAAGTGCCCGGGGTGGTACAGGTGCGAGCGGGTGCCCTCGGCGGCGAGGGCCGGCCCGACCAGGAACAGGGTGTGCTTCCACAGCTTGTGTTGCTTGACCGTGGCCTCCAGGGTGCCGACCGTGCAGCGCACCACCAGCTCGTCGGGCCAGGTCGCCTGGTACGCCACCACGGCCGGGGTGTCGTCGGGGTAGCCGCCGGCCAGCAACTCGGCCTGCACCTGCCCGGACCGGGCGGCGGAGAGGAACAGCGCCATGGTGGTGCCGTGCCGGGCGAAGTCGCGGACCCGCTCGCCGGGCGGCATCGGCGTCTTGCCGCCTTCGAGGCGGGTGAGGATCACCGACTGGGCGACCTCGGGCACGGTCAGCTCCCGCCCGACGATCGCCGCGACGGCGGTGAACGAGGAGACTCCGGGCACGATCTCGACGGCCAGGTCGAGCGCCCGGCACAGGTCCAGCTGCTCCTGCACGGCACCCCAGAGCGCCGGGTCGCCGGAGTGGATCCGGGCCACGGTCAACCCCTGCGCGGCGGCCCGCCGGTAGAGCGGCAGCACACCCTCGATGGGCAGCTGCGACGAGTCGACGATCTCCGCGTCGGGGCGGGCGTGGTCGAGCACGTCGGCGTGCACCAGGCTGGCCGCCCAGATCACGATGTCCGCCTCGGCGATCACCCGGGCGGCCCGCAGGGTCAGCAGGTCCGCGGCCCCGGGGCCGGCGCCGACGAACCACACCTTGCCGTCGCTGGTCACAGCTTTCCTCCTCGGTGTTCGCGGCGGGCCGGAACCAGCAGCGTCGACAGGTACGGCAGGTCGTGCTCGGTGTCGTCGACCGGCCCGACCCGTTCGCCGGGCAGCCCGAGGCTGCGTCCGAGCACCGCGTCGGCGAGGCGGCCCTGCCGGCGCAGCTCGGCGAGCAGTTCCGGGTGCCGCCGCCAGCCCTTGTAGGCGACCACGGTGCCCGGCCCGGCGAGGGCGTCGGCGAAGAGCGCCAGGCCCGCGGTGGCCGGCAGCAGGGTGAGCGGTTCGCGTCCCTCGCAGAGCGGGGTGCCGCTGCGCGCCGCCAGCTCCTGCATGGCGGTGACGCCGGGCACGGTCGCCACCCGCACCGCCGGGCGCAGGGCGCGGACGCTCTGCGCCAGGTAGCCGAAGGTGGAGTAGACGTTGGGGTCGCCGATGGTGGCGAAGGCCACCGATCGCGCGCCCGCGTCGATCGCCTCGACCACCACCCGGGCCGCGTCGTCCCAGGCCGCCACCCGACGGGCGGTCACCCCACCCCGGTCGTCCAGGGCGAACGGCAGCCGGCGTAGCCGTTCTGCCGCGACGTGCGCGCGCACGGTCGCCTCTGCCCGCCCGGCGTCGGCGCCCGGCGGCGTCGGGCCGGCGGTCGTGGCGGTTTCGGCCCGGTCCGCCATCACGGGTACGAAGACCAGGTCGGCCTCGCGCAGCAGCCGCACCGCCTTGAGGGTGAGCAGTTCCGGGTCGCCCGGCCCGACGCCGACCCCGGTGAGCGTGGCGTCGGCGCTCATCGGCACGCCTCGACGAGGCGGCGGGCCGCGGCGGGGTGGCCGGCCCAGTGGGTGTGCAGGTAGGAGGCGTGCACCCGTCCGGTGACGAAACCGTGGTCGGTGCCGTCCCAGTGCCACGCCGGTGCGTCGCCGTGCCCCGGGTCGGTGGTGGTGCGGTGGAACTCGTGGCCGCGTACCGGCTCGCCGGACAGTGCCACCGCCGAGTCGGTGACGGCCAGGGCCTCCCGGTAGCCGAGGGTGAGCCGGTCGGTCATCCGGGCGGTCAGGTCCAGCCGACCGCACATGGGTACGCCGTCCAGGGACCGCCCGAGGTAGAGCAGCCCGGCGCACTCGGCCACGATCGGCCCGTCGAAGTCGGCCAGTTCGGCGCGGAGCGCCGTGTTGCCGGCCAGCGCCTCGGCGTACGCCTCGGGGAAGCCGCCGCCGATCACCACCGCGCGGGTGCCGGCGGGCAGGTTGGGGTCGCGCAGCGGGTCGACGGTGACGACGTCCGCGCCGGCCGCGGCGAGCAGTTCGGTGGTCTCCGCGTAGGAGAAGGTGAAGGCCGGCCCACCGGCGAGCGCGACCCGGGGTCGTCCGGTGCCGGCCGGCCCGCCGACGGCGGCGGCCGGGTCCCACGCCGGGGTGGTCAGTGGCGGGGCGGTGCGGGCCAGGTCGAGCACGGCGTCGAGGTCCACGGTGGCCTCGACCAGCTCGGCGAGCGCGGTGACGATGGCGACGGACTCGGGTGCCCGCTCGGCGACCGGCACCAACCCGAGGTGCCGGGCCGGTGCGGCCACCTCGGCGGCGCGGGTGACCGCCCCGAGCACCGGTACGCCCACCTCGGCGAGGGCGTCGCGCAGCAGTGTCTCGTGCCGGGGTGAGCCGACCCGGTTGAGGATCACGCCGCCGATCCGTACCGCCGGGTCGAAGGCGGCCATGCCCAGCGTCAGCGCGGCGGCCGACCGGCCCTGCGCGGTGGTGTCCAGCACCAGCAGGATGGGCGCGTCGATGAGCCGGGCGACGTGCGCGGTGGAGGCGAAGTCGCGACGGCCGACCGCCCCGTCGTGCAGGCCCATGACCCCCTCCACCACCGCGATGTCGGCGGGCGTGGGAACGCTCGCGCCGTGTCGCAGCAGGGGGGCGATCCGGTCGGCCCCGACCAGGAACGGGTCGAGGTTGCGCCCGGCTCGCCCGGCGGCGAGGGCGTGGTAGCCGGGGTCGATGTAGTCGGGTCCGACCTTGTGCGGGCTGACCGTCAGGCCGCGTCGACGCAGCGCGGCGAGCAGCCCGGTGGCCACCGTGGTCTTGCCGTGGCCGCTGGCCGGCGCGGCGACCACCACCCGGGGCAGGGGCCAGGGCGTGCTCACCACTCGATGCCCTTCTGGCCCTTCTGGCCGCCGTCCATCGGGTGTTTGATCTTGGTCAGCTCGGCGACCAGGTCGGCGGCGGCGACCAGGCGCGGGTCGGCGTCCCGACCGGTGATCACGACGTGTTGGAAGCCGGGTCGGTCGGCCAGGGTGGCGACGACCTCGTCGACGTCCACCCAGCCCCACTTCATCGGGTAGGTGAACTCGTCCAGCACGTACAGCCCGTAGCGCTCGGCGGCCAGGTCACGTTGGATCTGCCGCCAGCCCTCCAGGGCGTCGGCGGCGTGGTCGGCCTCGCCGCCGCGCTGGATCCACGACCAGCCCTCGCCCATCTTGTGCCAGGCCACCGGCGCGCCCTGGCCGGTGCGCTCGTGCACCTCGCCGAGCGCCCGGAAGGCGTTCTCCTCCCCCACCCGCCACTTGGCGCTCTTGACGAACTGGAACACCCCGACCGGCAGACCGGCCGTCCAGGCCCGCAACGCCAACCCGAAGGCCGCCGTCGACTTCCCCTTCATCTGTCCGGTGTGAACCATCAGCAAGGGCCGGTGTCGCCGCTGCCGGGTCGTCAACCCGTCGGCGGGCACCGTGCTCGGCTGTCCCTGCGGCATCAGCTCGTCCCCCGTCCCTCGTCGGTGTATCCCGCGATCGTGCAGTTTCTGCTGGTCATATGCGTGCTTTGCCCGTCATGCCGCGACCGGACGTGCGCGATCGCGGGAGTCGGGGTGGGTCAGGGCTTCCAGGGCGGTTCTCGGGGCGTTCAGCTGGGTGGCCAGGCGGGCGGCCAGGTTGAGGCGGACGGGGCCGGACTCGCAGTCGACGACCACACACGAAGCCCCGGTGGCCGCCAGGACCGCCGCCGCTGCCGCCGCCCGGTCCAGCGGGCGGGTGCCGGCGGTGGCACGACCATCGGTCACGACGAGGACCAGGGGGCGGCGCTTCGGGTCACGCAGGCGCTCCACCCGCAACAGGTCGGCGGCGGCGAGCAGCCCCTCGGCCAACGGCGTACGCCCACCGGTCGGCAACTCGGCCAACCGCGTCGAGGCGGCCAACACCGACGAGGTCGCCGGCAGCAGGGTCCGGGCGTCGGCGCCCCGGAACGCGATCACCGCCACCTTGTCCCGCCGCTGATAGGCGTCGGTGAGCAGCGCGAGTACCGCGTCCTTCACGGTGGCCATCCGCTGCCGGGCGCCCATCGAGCCGCTGGCGTCCACCACGAACAGCACCAGGTTGCCCTCGCGTCCCTCGCGAACCGCCTCACGGACGTCGTCGCGGCGCAGCCGGAGCGGGCCGGTGAGCCGGCCCCGGGCCGCCTGGTGCGGCGCGGCGGCGCGGATCGTGGCCGGCAGGTGCAGCGCGCCGACCCGGCCCGCCGGCACCCGGGCGCCGGTGGTGCGACCCCGCCCGGTACGGGCCCGCGACCGTCGACCCGGCACCCCGTCACCCAGACCGGGCGCGGTGAGCGTCCGCGCCTTCAGCCCACCCCGGGGTACCGCCACCGGTTGGGACTTACCGCCCTCGGCCGGGTCGTCACCGGCCGACGATTCGCGGCCACTGCCGTTGCGGTCGTCACCGTTGCGGTCGTTGCCGTTGCGGTCGCCCGCCGGGCGCTGCGGCCAGCCGTCGTCACCCCGGTCGCCGGCCTGCTGCTGTGGCCAGCCGTCCGGGCCGTCGGTGCGCCCGTCCGGGCCGGCGTCGTCGCGCGCCGCCGACCGCCCGGCCGACTCGGGTCCGCCGTGGTCGGCGGGGTCACCGCCGCCGTCGCCCGGGACGTCGCCGCCGGTCGACCCGCCGCCGTTCGGGCCGCCGGCCGGACCACCACCCTGCGGGCCGCCACCATCCGGACCACGGTCGTCGGGGCCGTTGTCGTCCGGGTCGTCGGGGTGGGCGTCCTGAGCGCGTTGCAACGCCTCGTCGAGACGCTTCTCGTCCAACCCCGGGGTGTCGAACGGGTCGCGGCGGCGGCGGTGCGGCAGGGCCAACCGGGCGGCCACCCGGACGTCGTCGACGCTGACCCGGTCCCGGCCGTGCCAGGCGGCGTGCGCGAGGGCGGCACGGGCGGTGACGATGTCGGCGCGCATCCCGTCCACGTCGAACGCCGCGCACACCTCGGCGATCTGCCGCAACGCGGCGTCCGGAAGTCGTACCCCGGGAAGCCGGCGGCGGGCGGCGGCCACCTGGGCGGCGATCTGGGCGTCGGCGTCGGCCCACCGGGCGGCGAAGCCGACCGGGTCCGCGTCGGCGGCCAGCCGGCGGCGGACCACCTCGACCCGGACCTCCGGATCCCGGCTGGCACCCACCTCCACGGTGAGCCCGAACCGGTCCAGCAGCTGCGGGCGCAGTTCCCCCTCCTCCGGGTTCATCGTGCCGACCAGCAGGAACCGGGCCGCGTGGCTGACCGAGACGCCCTCGCGCTCGACGTGGCTGCGGCCCATCGCCGCCGCGTCGAGCAGCAGGTCGACGAGGTGGTCGTGCAGCAGATTGACCTCGTCGACGTAGAGCACCCCCCGGTGCGCGGCGGCGAGCAGACCCGGCTCGAACGCGCGGACGCCCTCACCGATCGCCTTCTCCAGGTCCAGTGCGCCCACCACCCGGTCCTCGGCGGCGCCCACCGGCAGCTCGACGAGGCGGGCCGGGCGGGTCTCGGCGTCGGCGTCGGCCGGGTGCGGGCCGTCCGGGCAGGCCGGGTCGGGCTCGGCCGGATCACAACCGAAGCGGCAGCCGGCCACCCGGTGCACCGGCGGCAGCAGCGCCGCGAGAGCCCGGACGGCGGTCGACTTGGCGGTGCCCTTCTCGCCGCGGACCAGCACCCCGCCGATCGCCGGGGAGACCGCGTTGAGCAGCAACGCCAGGCGCATGTCCGCCATACCGAGCACCGCGCTGAACGGGTACGTGGTCGTGGCGACGGTCTCGGTCATGCCCGATCCTCCAGGTCACCCTCGCTGGCCAGATACGTGTCGCGCAGCCGGTCCAGGGTGGCCGGCTCCGGTTTGGCCCACAGCCCCCGGTCGGCGGCCTCCAACAGCCGCTCGGTGATGCCGCGCAGCGCCCACGGGTTGGACCGCTCCAGGAACTCCCGGGTGGTCTCGTCGAAGAGGTACGCGGCGGCCAGGTGCTCGTACATCCAGTCGTCGACCACGCCGGCGGTGGCGTCGTAGCCGAACAGGTAGTCCACGGTGGCCGCCAGCTCGAACGCGCCCTTGTAGCCGTGCCGGCGCATCGCGGCGATCCACTTCGGGTTGACCACCCGCGCCCGGAACACCCGCCGGGTCTCCTCGCCCAGCGTGCGGGTCCGCACGTCGTGCGGCATCGCCGAGTCACCCACGTACGCCTGTGGGGACGTGCCGGTGAGGTGGCGGACCATCGCCACCATCCCGCCGTGGTACTGGAAGTAGTCGTCGGAGTCGACGATGTCGTGCTCGCGGGTGTCCTGGTTCTTCACCGCCACCGCGATCCGGGCGAAGGAGCGCTCCATGTCGGCGCGCGCCTCCCGCCCGTCCAGGCCCCGGCCGTACGCGTACCCACCCCACACCGCGTACACCTCGGCCAGGTCGGCGTCGCTGCGCCAGGTCCGGGCGTCGATCAGCGGCAGCAACCCCGCGCCGTACGCGCCCGGTTTGGAGCCGAAGATCCGGGCGGTGGCCCGCCGCTCGTCGCCGTGCTCGGCGAGGTCGGCGGCGACGTGCGCGCGCAGGTAGTTCTCCTCGTCCGGCTCGTCGAGGGCGGCGACCCGCCGGACGGCGTCGTCGAGCAACGCCACCACGTGCGGGAACGCGTCGCGGAAGAAGCCGGAGATGCGCACGGTGACGTCCACCCGGGGCCGACCCAGCTCGGCGGTCGGCACCACCTCGATGCCGGTGACACGTCGCGACCGGTCGTCCCAGACCGGCCGGCAGCCCAGCAGCGCGAGCACCTCGGCGATGTCGTCGCCCTGGGTCCGCATGGCGCTGGTGCCCCAGACCGTCAACCCCACCGAGCGGGGGTACGTCCCGGTGTCGGCGAGGTGCCGGGCCAGCAGCGAGTCGGCGAGGGCCACCCCGACGTCCCAGGCGTTGCGGCTGGGGATGGCCTTCGGGTCGACGGAGTAGAAGTTGCGGCCGGTGGGCAGCACGTTGACCAAACCCCGGGTGGGTGAGCCGGACGGGCCGGGCGGCACGAACCGCCCGTCCAGCGCCCCGAGCGTGTGGGTCAGCTCGTCGGTGGTCCGGTCCAGCCGGGGCACCAGCTCGGTGGCGGCGAAGTGCAGCACCGCGGCGACGTCCGGGATCGGCTGGCCGGTCACCTCCGCGACCACCGCGTCGACCGCGTCCACGGCCCAGTCCAGGGTCTCCATGCCGACGACCAACCGCCGGGCGACGGCCTCGATGAGGTCGATCGCGTCGGCGGCGGTGCCGGCCGGACCGTCCGCCACGTCGGTCAACGCCGTGGGCAGCGTCAGACGCTGACCCGGCGCCGCGAGCAGTTCCTGCTCGTCGAGCCCGTAGGCGACGGCGAGGGCCTGCCGCAGGCCGGGCAGGGCGCGGGCGCCACCCCAGATCTGCGGGGCGCGCAGCACCGCGAGGACCAGGTTGACCCGGGGCTCACCGGTGGGCGCGTCGGCGAGGATGTGCAGACCGTCGCGGATCTGCACGTCCTTGACCTCGCAGAGGTACCCGTCGAGGTGCAGCACGAAGTCGTCGAAGTCGTCCGCGTCGGGCATCGCCTCGGCGTGCAGGTCGTGGTGCAACTCGGCCGCGCGCACCAGGTCCCAAATCTGGGCCCGCACGGTGGGCACCTTGGCCGGGTCGAGCGCCTGCACGGTGGCGTACTCGTCCAGCAGCTGCTCCAGTTTGGCCAGGTCGCCGTAGGTCTCGGCGCGGGCCATCGGCGGGACCAGGTGGTCGATGACCACTGCGTGCGCCCGCCGCTTGGCCTGGGTGCCCTCACCGGGGTCGTTGACGATGAACGGGTAGACCAGCGGCAGGTCGCCGAGGACCGCGTCGGGCGCGCAGTCGGCGGCCAGGCCGAGACCCTTGCCGGGCAGCCACTCCAGGGTGCCGTGCTTGCCCAGGTGCACCACGGCGTCCGCGCCGAAGCCGCCGTCCGCGACGGGAGCGCTCAACCAGCGGTACGCGGCCAGGTAGTGATGGCTGGGCGGCAGGTCCGGGTCGTGGTAGATGGCGATCGGGTTCTCCCCGAAACCGCGGGGTGGCTGGATCAGCAGCACCACGTTGCCGAAGCGCAGCCCGGCGAGCACGATGTCCCCGCCGTCGGTGTACAGCTCGCCGGGCGGTTCACCCCAGTGCTGCCGCATCCGCTCGCGCAGCTCGGCCGGGATCTGGTCGAACCAGCGCCGGTACGTCTGCCCCGGTATCCGGGCCTCGGCCGCGGCCAACTGCTCCGGGGTGAGCCACTCCACATCGTGACCACCGGCGGCGATCAGCGCGTGGATCAGCGCGTCCCCGTCGGCGGGTGGCGGCGCGTCGCCCAGGTCGTAGCCCTCCTCGGCCAGCGCGGCGAACAACCGGACCGCCGAGACCGGGGTGTCCAACCCCACGGCGTTGCCGACCCGGGAGTGCTTGGTCGGGTACGAGCTGAGCACCACGGCGATCCGCTTGTCGGGGTTGGGCACATACCGCAGCCGGGCGTGGCGCACCGCGATCCCGGCGACCCGGGCGGCCCGCTCGGGGTCGGCGGCGTAGATCGAGAGGCCGTCCGCGTCGATCTGCTTGAACGAGAACGGCACGGTGATGATCCGGCCGTCGAACTCGGGGATGGCCACCTGCATCGCCGCGTCCAACGGGGACAGTCCGGCGTCGCTGTCGGCCCACTGCGCGCGGGTGCTGGTCAGGCAGAGCGCCTGGATGATCGGCACCTCCAGGGCGGCCAGGGCGCCGACGTCCCAGGCGTCCTCGTCGCCGCCCCCGGAGGCGTCCGCGGCGACCGCGCCGCCGGCCGCGAGCACGGTGACCAGCAGGGCGTCGCAGCGGCTGAAGAGTTCGAGCGGGCCGGCGTGGCCGGTCAGCCCCCGCAGCGAGCCGCAGAAGATCGGCAGGGGGTTGCCGCCGGCCGCCCGTACCGCCTCGGCCAGCACGTCGACGAACCCGGTGTTACCGGCGAGGGCGTGCGCCCGGTAGAACACGATCCCCACGGTGGGCTGATCCGGATTCGTGACGTGCTCACCGTGCAGGCCGTACGCCGGGGTGGCTGAGGGCGGGGCGAAGCCCTCGCCGGTGAGCAGCACCGTGTCGGAGAGGAAACGGGCCAGCTGCCCGAGGTTATCCGGCCCACCCTCCACCAGGTACGCGAGCGCCTGGGTGACGACCCCGGACGGCACGGTGGAGATGGCCATCAGCTCGGCGTCGGGCAGCGCCTCGCCGCCGAGCACGACCGTCGGCACACCGGCGGCGAGCACCGCGTCGAGACCGTCGGGCCACGCCTGCCGACCGCCGAGCAGGCGTACGACGACGAGGGCGACCCCGTCGAGCAGGGCCGGCACCTCGTCGGCGGCGACCCGTGCGGGGTTGGCCAACCGGTAGTCGGCGTCGCTGGCGCGGGCCGCCAGCAGGTCGGTGTCGGCGGTGGAGAGCAGCAGAATGCGCACGGCAGGCTCCGGAAAGTGACGCCCCGAACCCTCACGGGTGACCGGAACGATGCGGGTGGGTAATGCGTCAGCCGGTACGACGGCCCGGGTGGACGACACACCGACGCGGGCGTCGGGGTCGGTCAGCGGCGGGCGCCCGGCTCAGTGGTGCCGGTGGCCGGTGTCCTCGGAGCGCACTGCCTGGAGCGCAAAACGACGATGTTCGTCGATGAATGAGACGCCGTGCGTCATCGGGTCCTCCTCGGGTGTCCACGCCCTGGGGTACGTCCCGACGGCCGAAGTATCCTGGCTTCCGGATCGACGCTCTCCCCCGGCCTTCCAACCGCAGACACACGGCCGTGACTCACGAGGGGGGATCGCTCCCCGGTGACAGTGGCGGGACCGCGTCGGAATTGCACCGACTTCCTTCACTGCCGTCAGGCCGCGAATGCTGCCACATCGGCGCGCCGCCGGTCAACGCAGGCCCCGGCGTCACCTACCCGCGATCACGAGATTGACCTGCGGAAATATCGGCGCGCAAGGGTTGTCTCATCGCCCCGACGGCAGGGCTCCGCCCTGGGTTACTCCTCAAGGCGTCGCGGCCGGCGGGTCAGTGACAGCCAGCCGAGGAAGCGCGCGTGCAGCACGGCAAGGTCGGGGCGACCGCCGAGTTCGTACAAGTCGTGGATGGCCTCGTTCATGCAGGACGTCAGGTACAGGGCCAGCGCCAGCGAGTGGCCGTAGAACTCGGCGACGAGATCGAGTTGCGCGCGGGAGCACGGCCACGCGGCGGCGCAGTTGCGGCACAACCAGGCGGGACGCATGGGTAGGTGCGGTCGGGACCGAAGACTCACACCATGAGCCTGCTCACCGCAACCGCCGCTATCCATCACAGGCCGTGATCCCTCGACGGATGACTTTCTTCCGCTCCCCGGATGACCTCCCGCTGCGGCCATCCGGTCAGTGGATAAGCTGGCCCTCACACTTGAGCGGGAAGGGAGCCATCCGTGAGCGTCCGGACAACTGCCGCGCTTACCATCTCCGACCTGCTGTGGGACCGCACCGACATGCTCGACGCCTTGGCCGCCCGCGATGTCGCGCAGGTATTCCGCCTCGTCCAGCGAGCCACCCACGTCAGCCAAACCACCCTGGGTGTCGCCACCGGGCTCAGCCAGGCGCAGGTCAGCGAAATCACCAGCGGTGCTCGCCGGGTCAGCAGCATCGACGTCCTCGCCCGCATCTGCACCGGCCTGTCCATGCCACGCCACGCCCGGATGACGTTCCTGCTCGGCGAACGCGACCAGACACCGACCGAACGGGACGCCAGTGGCCCGCAGGTCACGAAGGTTCTGCGGGACAGGCGCGCCGATGTCACCGCGATCTATTCCAGCCGGTCAGCTTTCGTGGCGGACCTGCCGCCGCACGTCCTCTTCGACCATGCCACGGACATCCGGGCGTCCGGCCTGTCGCTCAACCTCATTTGTCAGCAGTACGCCGACAACCACCTCCTGAAGCTCCTCGCCGCCGGCACCCGCCTCCGGTGCCTGTTCCTCGATCCCGCCGGTGCGGCAATCAGGCGGCAGGAGCGTGAGGACGACTACCCGGACGGACAACTCAGCGCGCTCACCGAACTCAACATCCAGAACCTGACCCGCCGCATTCGAGACCGACTCCCCGCCAGTGCCCGAGACAACCTCGCCATCGGGGTCTATGACGAGTCCATTCGCGCCAACCTACTTCTGATCGATGACCGGCTCTGCGTCGTTCAGCACTACCTACCGCAGCTGCGAGGCGTCGACTGCCCGACCATGGTCATCGAGCGCAACGCGAGCACCTCCGGCCTCTACCCGATCTTCGACGAGATGTTCAGCTCACTCTGGAATCGCAGCCGCCAGCTATGACCGACTACGCCCGTCTCCTTCCCCTCGCGAAGGAGGCCGTCGACCTGGCGCACGACCTGATGCGGACACTCCAGCCCGGTGCGCTGACCTTCAAGGGTGACCGCGACATGGCTTCCGAGTTGGACTACGCGATCGAGCGAGAGGTCCGCGAGCATCTGGCCGCCAAAGCTCCTGACATCGGATTCCTCGGCGAGGAGTACGGCAGCAGTGGCGACACCAGCACACTCACCTGGGCGCTCGACCCCATTGACGGCACCGTCAACTTCGTCCACGGCTCGCCCCTGTGCGCGATCTCCCTCGGGCTCATCCACGCCACCCACGCTGTCCTCGGCGTCATCGACCTTCCGTTCCTCGGCACTCGCTACCACGCCGTGAAGGGACACGGCGCCTACGCCAACGATCGACGCATCCACGCCAGCGGGGTCACGGACCTCAAGGACGCCGTCGTCGCCATCGGCGACTACGCGGTCGGCACCGAGGCCAGCCGGAAGAACACCGAACGACTTGCCATCACCGAGCAACTCACCCAGCACGTTCAACGGGTACGCATGCACGGTTCTGCCGCAATCGACCTCGCCTGGTTGGCTCACGGCAGGATCGACGCGTTCGTCATGCTCAACAACAATCCCTGGGACACCGTCGCGGGTGTCGCCGTCGCCCGGGAAGCCGGAGCCCTGGTCGTCGACATCGACGGCACGCCCCACAGCGTGGACGCTCTCGCCACGGTCGGCGGCAACGACCTGCTTCTTCCGCCCCTGCTCACGCTCGTTCAGCGATCACTCAGGCGTGCGGAACCCCGCCAGGATGGACGGCCATCGCCGGGCTAGACCTGCTTCAGAAGTCGGTGGGGGTGCTGAGCTGATGAGCTGAAGCACCCGGCCGCCGGTCGTCAACCGCTGGCGTCGCCGATCAGCGGGCGTGGCGTTCCGGGTGGGCGCGGTTCCAGGTGCGCATCCGTTCCGGGTAGCCGGTGCGCGCCGCCTCGTAGAGCGGCACCGCATGCTTGCGGGCGATGGCGCCGGCCGCACGGGGCGTGCCGGTACGGCGACGGATCCACTCACCGTCATGGGCGATCGCCACCACCGTGGTGTCCGTCGCGGTCGTCTCCGGCTCCAGGTAGAACTCCACCCCGCGTCGCGTGGCGACGAACGACTCCAGCGCCGCGAGGTCGTCGCGGGTCGCCTCTCGGTCCAGCTTCGTCGGGGTCGTCTCGGCACCCCGTGACCGGCGACTGAACCAGCTCATGCCCCACCCCTCTCCTCGACGCCCCCCAGTGCAGCACCGTTTCCTGGCAATACGCTGCACGCCGGGTGGGAGCACGCTGACCCGCGCCGGGTGGAACCCGCGGCGGGTGGAACCCGCGGCGGGTGGAACCCGCGGCGGGTGGGCGGTGTCATGAGTGTGATCGATCGGAGGCTCCCCTGGACGACGAGGCGCTCGTCACCCGCGCTCGGGCAGGCGACCTGGAGGCGTACGACCTCCTGGTCGCCCGGCACACCGCGTCCGCGTACCGGACGGCGGTGCTGCTCGGCGCGGGCTCGGACTCCGAGGATGTCCTCCAGGAGGCGTTCGTGAAGGCGTACCGCAAATTGTCCCGTTTCCGCGGCGAGTCGTCCTTCCGGTCCTGGCTGCTCACGATCGTCGCCAACGAGACCCGCAACCTGCACCGCTCCCGGGGCCGACGTGACGGGCTCGTCCTGCGGGCGGCTGCCGCGGATCCGTCGTCCGAGGTCGCCGAGGACGACGCGGTCGGCGCGGTTCTCGCCGGGGAGCGCCGCGCCGTGCTGGTGGAGGCCCTGCGTCAACTCCCCGTGCGTGACCGCGAGGTGATCGTCTGCCGGTTCTTCCTCGACCTCACCGAGGAGGAGACGGTGGCAGCCCTCGGCTGGCCCCGAGGCACGGTGAAGTCGCGCACGTCCCGGGCGCTGGCGAAGCTTCGCGGCCTGCTCGACCGCGAGGAGGTACGGCATGGCTGACCTCGAACGGGAGTTGCGCGACCTCGCCGCCTGGCTGGAGACGCCCGAGCCGCCCGACGTGACGGCCGCTGTCCGCGTACGGCTCAGCACGCCCGCGCCCCGGCGGCGCCGGTGGCGTTCGCTCGCCGTGGCGGCGCTCGTCGCCCTGCTGGTGGCGGCGTTGCCGCCGACCCGGTCCGCCATCGCCGACGCCGTCACCGGGCTGCTGCGCTTCGCCGGTGTCAGCATCGCCACCTCGGCCGCCCCGACGCCGCCCGGCGGCACCCCGTCGCCGTTGCCCGGGCAGCGGGCCGTCACCGTGGACGAGGCGCAACGGGCGGTACGGTTTCCGATCCGCATACCGGCGCGGTTGGGCCCACCCGAGCAGGTGCTGGTCGCCGACCCGGACGCCACGGGCAGATGCCGGGTGGCGACGCTGCTCTACGACGGGGGCGCGCTACGCGTTGACGCGTTCGACGGTCGTCTCGACCTGTCCTTCCACAAGGAGGTCACCCCGCCAGGGGCGGACTGGGTCCAGGTCAACGGCGACTTCGCCGTGTGGGTCGACGGCCCGCACGTGTTGTCCTACGCGGACCGTACGGGGCAGGTCCGCAAGGAGAGCGCCCGGCTGGCCGCCTCGACCCTGATCTGGCAGGACGCCGACGTGAGCTACCGGCTCGAAGGCGCGCTCACCCAGACCGAGGCGATCGAGATCGCCCGCTCGCTGCGCTAGGGAACCTGGCGGGACCGGCCGGTGTCCTGAAGACACGACGAGTCGCCGCCACCTCGGTCTGTTCCAGCCCGAGGTGGCGGCCGGTGCACCGGAGGGGTGGAGATGGGTTCACGGGGCAGGTTGATGCTGGTGTCATCGGTGGTCCTTCTGACGGGATGCACGGCCACGACCAGCGGCGGGTCGGCCGCACCGACTGCCACCACGGCAACGACGGCCAGCGCGAGCGCGGCGAGCGCCGCGACGGGCTGCGGTTCGCGGGTCGAGACGGGGTCCCTGCCCGACTGGGCGGACGCCGGGTTCAGCGGGGACGCACGGGTTCCGCACGTCTTCGGCACGAAGGGAGACATCGTGGCGGTGCTGTTCTCCCATCCGCTGCGCCAGGTCCGGACGGACGGGTCGACCAACAAGATCCTCTGGGTGGCCCGTGCCGCCACGACGTCGCCCGACCCGGCGGCGCCGGCAACCCTGGTGATCACCGCGACACTGGACGGCACCGACACCCGGGTGACCCGGGAGGTCGCCGGCGGTCCGGGCCCGTCGGGCATCGACATGCCGCAGGCTGGATGCTGGCACCTCGACCTGCGCTGGTCCGGGCACACCGACACGATGGACCTGGTCTACGCACCCTGATCCGCCCCCACCCACCCGCTCCCGCGCTCCCCGCCCTCCCGCTCCCCCCGCCCCCCGTGCCGTCGATCATGGAGTTAGCGGCGCGACACGCCGATATCGGTGCCGCTAACCTCATGATCAACGCAGGCTAGGGGGTGGAGTGGGAGAGGTCGGACAGGTCCTCGGGGGTTAGGGACAGGGCTGCGGCGGCTATGTTCTGGGTCAGGTGATCCGGGTCGGCGGTGCCGGGGATGGCCAGCACGTGTGGGCCCTGGTGCAGGGTCCAGGCGAGGCGTACCTGCTGCGGGGTGACGCCGTGCGCGCGGGCGACCGCCTCGACGGCCTCGCCCTGCGCGGCGCTCGCGCCCGCCTCCCGCCCGGTGCCGGCCAGCGCGAAGAACGGCACGTACGCGATGCCCCGCTCCCCGCAGAGCCGGACGAAGTCGTCCTGCTCACGGTAGGCGTCCACCCCGTAGTTGTTCTGCACGCAGACCACCGGCGCGATGTCCGCCACCTCGTCCAGCTGCTCGGGTCGGACGTTGGAGAGCCCGAGGTGCCGGATCAGCCCGGCGGCACGCAGCTCGGCGAGCGCGCCGAACCGGTCGGCCACCGGCACCGCTCCCGGTCCCCGACCGAGGCGCAGGTTCACCACGTCGAGCTGGTCGCGGCCGAGCCGGCGAAGGTTCTCCTGCACCTGAGCCCGCAACTGCACCGGGGTGAGCGCCTCGGTGAAGCCCGCCTCCGGGTCGTACCCGAAACCGACTTTGGTGGCGATGACCAGATCCGGTGGGTACGGGGCCAGCGCCGCGCGGATCAGCTCGGTGGCGTAGCGGGCCGGGCCGGTGCCGACTCCCAGGGTGCCGCCGGGCGACACGTAGAACGCGGCGGTGTCGATGTGGTTGACGCCCAGCTCCACGGCGCGGCGCAGCAGGGCCACGGCCCGGTCACGGTCGGGGTTCGCGGTGATCCGCATGGAGCCGAAGCCCATCCGGTGCACGGTGCGGTCGCCCAGGGTCCAGGTGCCCGCCGCGGCGGCGGTGATCTCGTCGGTTGGCATCGGGCGACCGTAACCAGCACGGGTGCGCGGCGCAGTCGGCCACGCACCCGATACCGCCCGACGGCGGGTTGGGTTAGTTTTTAGCTACCGACGGAGCCGTTTCGGCGGCCTGCGGCTGGCGCAGCACCGGCACCAGCAGCAGGGTCGGCAGCAGCAGCAACGGCACCGCCAGCAGTGCGCGCAGGGTGCCGACCTGGTCACCGATCAGCCCCAGCAGCGGCGGGCCACCGAGGAACGCGGTGTAGCCGATCACCGCGACCACGCTGACGCGCACCGCCGAGTGCGCCTCGTCGTCGGCCGCGGCGCTCATCCCGACCGGGAAGCCCAGCGACGCGCCGAGGCCCCACAGCGCGACGCCGATGACGGCCACCGGCCCGGAGCCCGCCAGCACGGCCAGGCCGGCGCCGACCACGGCGAGCCCGATGGTGCCGCTGAGCACCGGCACCCGACCCCACCGGTCCAGCGCGATGGTGCCGAGGGTGCGCCCGACGGTCATGCCCACCACGAAGACCGCGAAGACCGCCGCGCCGGCAGCCTCGCTGAGGTCCCGTCCGTCGATGAACGCCACTGCCAGCCAATCGTTGGCGGCACCCTCGGTGAACGCCGCCACCAGCACGAACAGCCCGATCAGGAGGGTGCGCGGCTCCCGCCACGCGGCGAGCTGCGCCCGGCGGCGGGCTGCCGGTGTGGCGTCCGCCGGGTCGCCGGTGTGATCGCTGCCCACGGGCAGGAACATCCGGGCGGCGAGCGCGGTACCGGTCAACACGACCACCGCCACCGCCACGAGGTGGGCGCCGACCGACACGTCGAAGCGGGCCGCCCCGGCGCCGAGGGCCGCGCCGGCCACCGAACCGAGGCTCCAACCCGCGTGGAAACGGGGCATGATCGTGCGGCCCAGTCGACGTTCCACCGCCGCGCCCTCGACGTTCATCGCCACGTCGCAGGCGCCGGAGCCGTAGCCCAGGGCGACCAACCCCACGGCGACGACGGCGAACGACCCGGTCACCGTCGCGCCCAGCCCCGCCACGGTCAGGCCGATCGCGACCAGCACGGTGGCCATCGTGACGGTGCGGGCCGCGCCGAATCGCTGGGCGAGCAGGCCGGAGGTGGGCATGGCGAGCAGCGCGCCGACACTCATCGCCAACAGCAGCAGCCCGAGTCGGCCGGCGGAGAGGTCCAACGCCTCGCGGACCGCCGGGACGCGGGAGAACCAGCTGCCGACGGCGAGCCCGTTGAGGGTGAAGGTGACAGCGACGCCGTTGCGGGCGAGCCGCACCGTGCGCAGGGACGGCGATGCGGTGTCCGGAGCCAACGGTCGGCTGGTGGGGGCGCTCACGAGGGGTAGTTCCTCTTTCTCGGGGTGATCTCCTGGCACGATCGCACACCTGAGAGCGCTACCACCACAACCGGGTATCGCCCCTTACCGCTGTTGGTTCGCCCGAGGCATGATGTGAACGGGCGTTTGCCCGACCGGACGGGCAGCCGCAGGAGGCGAACGATGACGGCAGCGGCACACCGACGGGCCACTCTCGAGGACGTGGCCCGGGTCGCCGGGGTGTCCCGGTCCACGGCGTCGCGGGTGATCGCCGGCACGGGGTTCGCCTCGCCGGCCGCCCGGGAACAGGTCTCGGCCGCCGTCGACCAGCTCCGTTACGTCCCCAACCCGGCAGCGCGGGCCCTGGTGCGCGGCGGCGGCGTACGCCTGGTCGTGGCCGTTCTGGGCACCAGCGCGGCGGTGCTCGACGACCCGTACGTGCACCAGGTGGTCGGCTCGGCCGCCCGGGTGTGCACACCTTCCGGTGTCGGGGTGGCGCTGCACTGGCTGCCGATCGGCGACCCGCGCGCGCTCGACCAGCTCGACGGTGATCGCAGCGTCTGCGGTGTGATCCTGGTCAACACCACCGAGGAGCTGCTGGAGGCGGTGCCCCGGTCGATGCGCGGGCGGGTGGTGTCGATCGGCGTCGGTTCGGCGACCGTGCCGTCGTTCGACGTCGACAACGCCGCCGGCTCGGAAGCGGTGCTGCGCCACCTGTACGCCACGGGCCGCCGCCGGATCGCCATGGTGACCGGCCCCCGGTGGCTGCCCTGCGCGCAACGCCCCGTGCGGACGTACCGCCGCCTCATGGGTGAGGCGGGCCTGCCGGAGCGGGTGCTCACCGGGGACTTCACGGCGGCGCGTGGCCGGACGGCGGCCGGGGAGGCGCTGCGCCACTGGCCGGACGTCGACGCGATCTACGCGATCAGCGACGACACCGCGCTCGGGGTGATCGCGGGCCTGCGGGACGCCGGCGCGCAGGTGCCCGGTGACGTCGCGGTGGCCGGCTTCGACGACATCCCGGTGGCCGGGTTGACCACCCCGGCCCTGACCACGGCGAGTCACCCGGTCGGGCGGATCGCCGTCGCCGCGGCCACCGCCCTGCTGGACGGGCGCCCGGTCGCTCCAGTGACCTTCTTCCCGTCCGCCCTGATCACCCGGGCCAGCGCCTGAGTCGGCGCTCAGCGCCACGCCGACGGTTAACCGCGCACGGGCCGGGTAACCGCCTCGGACCTTTCGTCCACCGCGAGGAGTGCCGACCCGTGTCCGACTCCGCGCCGTCGCACTGGGACTCGGCGCCGGGCCCCCGAAACGGCCGGTTGACCGCCCGCCGCCACCCACCGCTGGCACCGGCGCCCACCGGGCTGGTGCCGATGACCGGCCCCGACGGGGACCAGCTGGCCCTGGCGTACGCCCCGGAGCCGGCGACCGACGCTTCGGCGTACCGGTTGGTGCTGCTGTTGCACGGTGCGGGCGGCTCGGCGCGACAGGGGCTGGACCTGCTGTCGCCCGTCGCGGACGCGCACCATCTGCTGCTGGTCGCCCCGGAGTCGTCAGCGGCCAGTTGGGACCTGATCGCCGGTGGGTTCGGGGCGGACGTGGAGCGTATCGACGCCCTGTTGGCGACCGTCTTCGACGGCTACCCGGTGCGGGACGTGACGTTCGGCGGTTTCTCCGACGGCGCCTCGTACGCGTTGTCGCTCGGCCTGGCGAACGGGGACCTGGTCGACGCGGTGCTGGCGTTCTCCCCCGGTTTCGCCGCGCCACCGGTCACCCACGGCCGGCCCCGGATCTTCATCTCACACGGCGTCGACGACCGGGTGCTGCCCATCGACGTGTGCAGCCGTCGCCTCGTCCCCCACCTGCACGGCCTCGGCTACGACGTGACCTACCAGGAGTTCCCCGGGGGGCACGTCATCCCCACCCCGATCCGCGACTCAGCCACCACCTGGCTAACCACCTAACCCCAACCCCGCCCCGCCCCGCCCCCCGACCGGCCCTACCCCGCCCCGCCCCGCCCCGCCCCGCCCCGCCCCGGTCGATCATGGAGTTGTGGTGGGCAGTTGATGCCGGAAAGTGGCTTACGTGAGGCACCACAAGTCCTTGATCGACCAGGACGGGGTGGGGACGGGGTGGGTCGGGGTGGGGGCCGGGGCGAGGTGGGGTGGGGCGGGGCGGGGACGGGGTGGGGTGGGGTGGGGGCGGTCGGGGGTCAGACTGGGGGGAGACCGAGGGCGTCGTCGACGCGGGCCAGGACGGCGGCGTCGTCCTCGGGGTTGACGCCGCGCAGCAGGTCGATGGCCGTGGCCCGGACCTGACCGATGATCATCGCCAGCGGGAGGGCCTGCCCGGCGCCGAAGAGCCGTCCGGCGGCGTGCACGGCGGCCAACGCCGACTCGTCGGCCCGGGTGGCGTGCCGGTCGGCGGTCTCGTCCTGCCCGTCCAGCTCGGCGGCGAGGGCTGCGCCGGCCTCGCGGACGGCGTCGGCCAGCAACCGCAGGGCGACGCCCAGCTCGGGCGGCACCGGAGTGTGCAGCCGACTGAGGGTCACGCCCGCCCGGGCCAGCACCCGGACATTGCGGACCGCGTAGTCGATCTGCCGGATCGAGTCGTCCACCGAACGCAGCCGACCGATGTGCTGGCGTCGGCGGACGCTCAATCGCAGCGCCTCACCGGCGGCCAACACGCCGTCGCGCAGCCCATCCACCCGGGCGTCCATCCCCCGGGCCTGGGCCAACGCGGCGACCGCGGCCGGCTCGTCGCGCCGGTCCAGCGCATCGGCGATCCCGCCCAGCAGCCCGGCCAACTCGTCGAACGTCCGCCGCACCTCGGCGACCAGCGGAGCCAGTGGGTGCCGGGCGTCGACCAGCAGGCTGGCCGCGAGCGCGACCGCGCCGCCGATCAACGCGTCGACGAAACGGAACGGCACCAACGACCCGTCCGGCGGTGCGACCACCACCAGGTAGAGAGCGGAGACCGCGGCCTGCACCAACGTCACACCGGTGGCACCGAAGGCCACCGCGAGCAGGACGGTGAGCAGGATGACGGTGAAGACCGTCCAGGTGCTGCCCGGACCGAGCGCCTGCACCACCAGGTCCGCGACGAGCACCCCGGCGGCGACCCCGAGGACGACCTCGACGGCGCGGCGGATGCGCTGCCCCCGGGCCTGACCGAGAACGATCAGCGCGGCGGCCGGCGCGAAGAAGGGCTGCGGATGCCCGAGCAACCGGGTGGCCAGCAGCCAGGCCACGGTCGCCGCGACGGTCGCCTCCAGCACCGGCCGCCAGCCGTGCCGCAGTCGGCCGCCGGCCGTCCGCAGGCCGCTGAACCGCACCATCACCCACCCTCTCCCCTCCGCGCCGGCCGGCCTGCGTGCCCCTGGTCCGACACCACGCCGCCGGCTCGCCGCAACCCGCCGTCCGCTCCGCCTTCGGAGCTGATGCCGTCAACGCCTCAGGCTCGATGCCGTAAACGACTCAGCTCCCCAGGACCGGTCCACTGCATCACGCCGCCGGTCCACGGCATCCGACGCGATCGTCTCTCATGACGCGTCGGACCTGCCCACCGGGCTGTTCCACGCCCCGCCGGGCGGCCTGCCGTGCCCGCGCGCTGCCATGCCCGCCACACCGCCAGACCCGCGCGGCCGGACCCGGCTACCAGGCCCGCACACCGCCAGCCCCACACACCGCCAGACCCGCGCGGCCGGACCCGGCTACCAGGCCCGCGCACCGCCGGGCCCGCACACCACCAGACCCGCACGCTGCCGGGTCCGCGCGGGCGGTTGGGTCAGGCTCCGGTGAGGGCGCGCAGCAGCGTACGGACGGCGGCGCCCAGGTCGGCGCGGCTGGCCGCGCTGCCGGGCTGGGGGGCGCTGAGCGCGCCGGCGCCGGCCAGCCGGTCGAAGAGCAGCCCGTCCACGAAAGCGACGAACTGGTCGCCCTGCCGTTCGGGGTCGGGTGCCCCGGCTCGGGTCAGCAGGTCCCGGGCCTGCGCGCGCAGCCCGGTGCCGTGTTGCAGGATGCCGCGCAGCTCGGGCCGGTGCACCGCCTCCAGCAGGCAGGCGTAGCGGGCGAGGCTTCGGCTGCGCTCGACGCTCAACCACCGGTCGAGCAGGTCGGCGATGCCGCCGGCGAGCGCGTCCAGGTCGTCGCTGCCGAGCCGGGGAGCGGGTGTCGGCGGTGGCGGCCCGGTCGGCAGGTCGTACGCCGCCAGGTCGGCCCGGTCCCGCTCGGCGAGCCGTCCCACCACCGCCTCGATGAGCGCCTGGCGGGTGCGCAGGTAGGCGGAGGTGGTGCCCGGCGGCATCCCGGCGCGGCCGTCGACCGCCCGGTGGGTGAGCGCCCGCATGCCGCCGTCGGCGATGAGTTCGATGGCCGCGTCGGTCAGCACCGCGATCCGGTTCGCCCGCGCCGTCATGGCATTCCTCCTTCCGGGGTCCGCAGGTAGTATCGCTCTTCTACAGCTGTAGAAAGGCGGTCGAGATGAACGACGCACACGCGGTGGTGGTCGGCGGCGGCATCGGCGGGTTGAGCGCGGCCCTCGCCCTGCACCGGCACGAATGGCGGGTCACCGTCCTGGAGCGCGCCGCCGAACTACGCGAGGTCGGTGCCGGCCTGAGCCTGATGGCCAACGCGGTACGCGGCCTGGACGCTCTCGGTCTCGGCCCGGCCCTGCGCCGCAGCGGACACGGCGAGGCGCCCGGCGGCATCCGCGACCGGCACGGGCGGTGGCTGTCCCGGGTGGACGCCGCGGAGATGGTCCGCCAGCTGGGCACCACGGCACTCGGCGTGCACCGGGCCACGCTGCACCGCACCCTGCGGGAGGCCCTGCCCGCCTCCTCCCTGCACACCAACGCCGAGGTGGAGCACGTCGAGTCCGACCCGGACCGGGCCGAGGTGCGCTACCGGGGGCCGGACGGCCCGCACACCCTCGACGCCGACCTGGTGGTCGGCGCCGACGGCCTGCGCAGCCGGGTCCGCGCCCAACTCTGGCCGCAACACCCCGCCCCGGTGTACCAGGGGTCGACGGCATGGCGGGCGGCCATCGCGTTCCCGGACCCGGTGCCGGCCGCCATCACCTGGGGACCGGGAGCCGAGTTCGGCATGGTGCCGATCGGCGACGGCCAGCTCTACTGGTACGGCGCGCTGAACGCCCCGCCCGGCGGCCACGCCGCCGACGAACGGGCGGCTGTGCGGGACCACTTCGGCGACTGGCACGCCCCGATCCCGGCGCTGCTCGCGGCGACCCCACCCGACGTCGTCCTGCGCAACGACATCCATCACCTGGCCGTGCCGCTGCCCTCGTACGTGCAGGGGCGGGTGGCGCTGCTCGGCGACGCGGCCCACGCGATGACACCCAACCTCGGGCAGGGAGCCGGGCAGGCCATCGAGGACGCGGTGGTGCTCGGCGCGGTCTGCGCCCGCGGCGCCGAGGGACTGCCGGCCGCCCTGGTCGCGTACGACGCGCAGCGTCGACCGCGCAGTCAGGCAGTGGCCCGGGCCTCCGTCGTCGCCGGCCGGTTCGGACAGCGGCTGCACCACCCGATCGCCCTCGCGTTGCGGGCCGCCGCGTTGCGGCTCACCCCGGGCCGGGTCGCCCTGCGCAGCATGGCCCGCTACGCCGACTGGCGACCACCGGTGGGCTGATCGCCCGCGCAAAGCTCCAGAATAGTCATTCGGGTCGTCGCCCGAGCTAATCAAAGGCGACAGTGCGCCGGTAAAATCGGCGACTTCGTTGTGACCGATCGCTGACTGCTGATGGTGAAAGCGATCACACACACTGAGCCCATGAACAGGAGAGTCAACCGCGGTAAGGCACTCCGCGTCGCGGTGTGTCTGCTCCTTCTCGCCGCGTTGAGCGGCTGCATGGAACTCAACATGGGGTTGACCGTCAACGCCGACGACACGGTCGACGGTCAGCTGCTGCTGACGGCCCAGAAGTCCGTGCTGAGCGCGCGGAACAAGAACATTCCGGCCGCCTTCGCGGAACTGCGACAGAACATTCCCGCCCTGCCGGCCGGTGAAGAGACCGGATACGAGGACGGCAGGGTCTTCGGTTCCCAGATCAGTTACCGGAAGGCGCCGCTGGCGGGTTTCGACACGGAGAGCGTGAAACTGGTCCGAGACGGTGACTTCTACCGCTTCACGCTGCCGCTCGACCCCAACAAATACGGCGGAAAGATTGCCGAGCAGAATCCGCAACAACAGCAGGCGTTCCTCAAGCTGATGTCGTTCGAGATCTCGGTGACATTTCCCGGCAGGGTGATCGACGCCAACGGCACCGTCAACGGCCGGTCGGTCAGCTGGAAGGTCGACTCCAACCAGGACAAGCCGACCGAACTGCGGGCCGTGGCCGAGGCGCCACCCCGACCGTCCGCCTCGCCGGCCGCCGCCGCGGCCAATGGCGGATTCCCCTGGCTGCTGGTCGTCGGCGGCGTACTCCTCCTGCTCCTGCTCGCCGCGGTGGGCGTACTCCTGATGCGTCGCCGGCACCCGGCGGCGACCGGACCGACCCCACCCGGACCGACCCCACCCGGACCGACCCCGCCGCCGGGCCCACCCGCCGGCGCCCCGGGGCCTGGCTGATCCACCCGGTGGTCGGCGCAGCCGGCCACGCCCGGCCCCGGCCGCCCCCGAGACGACGGCGACCGGCCCCGGTGCTTCGCGCCCGGAGCACCGAATCTCACCACCACGTCCCGGTCGCACCATCGCAGAAAAGGGGGATCGGCATGAACGATCTCTTCACCTGGGCAGCCCTGGGGACCATCGCCGGCGCGAGCGCCGCCACCCTGCTGGCCACCAACGTCATCGGCGGGCTGATCGGCCCGAGCGGCGACAAACTCCGCAAGTGGATCGCCATCGCCATCGCGCTGCTGCTGTCCTACGTGACGGCGGCGTTCGCCGACGACGCCGGCGGCGAGAAGTGGGTCATCGCGTTCTTCAACGCGCTGGTCATCTTCTCCGCCGCGCTCGGCGTCAACCAGTTCCCGCCCGGCAACCGGCAGGCGACCCAGCCGTCGCCGACCCAGGTCGCGCAGGGCCGTGAACCCCGAGTCTTCCGCTCCTGGGTCTGAGGGGTGTCGTCATGGTCTTCGGAATTCTCAGCGCGGCGATCCAGGTCGCCTTCGGCGCACTGCTCGGCTTCCTCGCCGGCGGTCCGATCGGGTTGCTGATCGGCGCCGTCGTGGGCCTGGTGGTCGGCGCGGTCTTCGGCTGGTCGGTAGCCTCCGCCGGGGTGTACGCCTCGGACGCCCGCGGCGTCTTCCTCTTCGTCGTCGACCACACCTGGAGTCTGCTCAACACGGTCGTCGGCGCCATCTACCTGACCGTGCACCTGGTCTTCGGGCACTCGCTGGACCGGCCCACGTCGCTGGGCAGCGGCCGGGTCAGCGTGGTGGAGGGGGTCTCGCCCCGCTACGCCACCACCATCGGCACCGTCTGCGCCGGCTCCAGCTCGGGCATCCAGCGGCACGAGGACGTGCACATCTTCCAGGGTCGGCTGCTCGGCCCGCTCTACATCCCGCTGGTGTTGGCGAACTACGTCCTGTTCACCATCGCCCCGGTGTGGTTGCTGTACCACGACCACACGAACGCGCCGATCAACCGCTTCACCCGGTACTTCGAGATCGGCGTCTACCCGCACGTGTGGAACGAGGCCATCGCGTACCGGATCCAGGGGACGCCGCCGCGATGACCGACCACGGGCGCGGACCGATCGAGGCGGCCACCGCGGAGCTGGTCGCCTGGGTGACCAACGCGGCGGGGCAACCCGTCCCGATCGGCCCGCCCCGGGCCTGCGACGACGCCGACGGGCTCACCCTCTGGCCCCTCGACCTGCGCCCGGCCCGGCAGACCCGCTCCAGTGGCGCGGTCCGCGAGCCGTACCGGTTCACGGTGCGCCACCTGCTCTGCGTGACCGGGCCGGCCGGGTTGCCCCGGCTGGACCGGGTGCTCGCCGCCGCGACCAGCGACGGCAGCTACCCGGTCGTTCTGGAGGCCGGTGACCCACCACTGTGGACGGCGTTCGGCACCGCGCCCCGACCGGCGCTGCTGATCGACGTACCCGCGCAGGTGGACCACCCGACCCCGGCCGCGCCGCCGGTGCTGCGACCGCTGCGGCTACGGCAACTCGACGTACGCAGCCTCAGCGGACGGGTGGTCGGCCCCGAGGACCAACCACTGGCCGCGATGCGGGTCGAGCTCGCCGGCACCGGATCCGCCACCCGTACCGACCCGGACGGCCGGTTCCTGATCGTCGGCGTCCCGCACGACCCCGAGCACCCGAGCCCGGTCCGGTTGCGGCTGACCGGACGCGGGCTCGTCCTCACCGCCGACGTGGACGCGGGTGAGGACGACGTCGTCATCGTCTGCGCGCCACCGACCCACTGACACCCACCCGCACAGGAGGACCGATGCCCAGCTACTTCTCCCCCGGCATCTACGTCGAGGAGGTCCCCAGCGGCGCCCGACCGATCGGGCCGGCGAGCACCAGCATCGCCGCCTTCGTCGGCGTCGCCCCGAACCGCTCCGCCCACCTGGGCAAGGCGGTACCGGTGAACAACTGGACCGAGTTCCTGCGGCTCTTCGCCGACGGGGAGCGGGTGGAGAGCACCCCGCTGGCGCGGGCGGTCTTCGGCTTCCTGGACAACGGAGGCGCCCGGTGCTGGGTGGTCAACGTCGGCGAGGGCGGCGCGATCACCGGCACCGGTCAGCGGCGCGGCGGCCTGCAACTGCTGGAGGCGGTCGACGAGATCTCCATCATCGCCGCGCCCGGCTTCCATGACGTGGTGTCGCACGAGGCGCTGCTCAGCATGGCGGAGCGCACCCGCACCATGGTCGCGATCTGTGACCCGGCACCGGACATCGACGACATCGCCGCGTTGACCCGCGTCGCCACGCCGTCGTCCGGCAAACCCGCCAAGCCCGCCGAGGGCGCGGGCGGCGGACCGGGCGGCGGGTCGGGCGGCGGGTCGGGTGGTGGGGCGGGTGGCGGGGCGGCCCAGCCGGGTGGCTCCGGCGGGCACGAGGGGCCCGCCTACCGGCCGCGCCAGTCCGAGTTCGGGGCCTTCTACTATCCCTGGCTGCGGGTCCGCGACCCGATCAGCGGCGAGTTGGAACTCACCCCGCCGAGCGGGCACCTGGCCGGCATCTGGGCCCGCACCGACGCCCTGCGCGGGGTGCACAAGGCCCCCGCCAACGAACCCGTCCGCGGCGCCGTCGACCTGGGCTACCTGGTCACCCGGCCGGAGCACGACGTGCTCAACCCCAAGGGCGTCAACGTGATCCGTTACTTCGCCGGCGAGGGCATCCGCGTCTGGGGCGCCCGTACGCTCGCCGCCGAGGCCAGCGAGTGGCGCTACCTCAACGTCCGACGCCTCAGCATCGCCATCGAGCAGGCCATCGCCAACGGCACCCGGTGGATGGTGTTCGAGCCAAACGACTTCACCCTCTGGCGCTCGATCCGGCGCGACATCGGCGCGTTCCTCACCCGGGTGTGGCGCGACGGCGCGCTGCTGGGGCGCAGCCCCGAGGAGGCGTTCTTCGTCAAGTGCGACGAGGAGACCAACCCGCCGGACGTCCGCGACGCGGGCATGGTGATCGCCCACATCGGCATCGCGGTCGTGAAACCCGCCGAGTTCGTGGTGTTCAAGCTGAGCCAGTGGGCCGGCGGCACCGAGACCGAGACGATCGGAGGCTGACATGCCCACCACAGCCACCCCGCAGCCCGGCGCCCCGGTCGACCCGTACCGGGCGTACAACTTCCGACTGCTCATCAACGGCGTCACCAACGGCCACTTCACCGAGATGACCGGGTTGGAGGTGAACATCCCCGGGCAGCCGTACCGGGAGCACGGCCTGGGTCGGATGCGGATGGTGCCCGGTCAGGCCGAGTACGAGCCGGTGACGCTGCACTTCGGCCTGACCGCCTCCCGCGAGCTGTGGGACTGGGTGAACGCCACCGCCCAGGGCACCCTCAACCGTCGCAACGTCTCCGTGGTGCTGCTCGACTCGGTCGGGACGGCCGAGGTGCTGCGGTGGAACCTGATCGACGCCTGGCCGACCCGGTGGCGCGGCGCGCACCTCAACACCCTCAGCCACGAGATCGCCATCGCCTCGCTGACCCTGCGCTACGAGGGCCTGGAGCTGGAGACCGGCGGTGCCACCGCGCCGACGCCCGCGTAGCTGGCTGGCCGGCCGCCTGCGCTCGGCGGCCGGCGCGGTGCAGCGCCTCGCCGGGCGGGTCGAGCCGGCCGCGCCCCTTCCGACGCCGTCACCGACGCCCGTGGCGACACCACGCCGTTTCGGGGAACCTCCGCAGCACTGGCTGGACCTGGTCGCCGCCCACGCGCCCGGCCTGCTGCACGACCTGGACCTCGACTCGGCGCCGCCCGTCGACGTCGCGGCCGGGGCCGGGGCCGGGGCCGGTGCCGGTGCCGGTGCCGGTGCCGGTGGGCCGGGCGAATCGACCGGTCGGGTCGACGCCGACGGTGCGGACCCGGTCTCGAACGCCACGTCCGGCGGGTCCGGGCGAGGTGCCGACGTGGGCGGTCCCGGTGCGAGCGGGGACAAGGGGCCGACCAGGTCAGGTGCCGGGATCCGCACCGGCCGGTCGGACCGCCCGTCACACTCCGGTGACCAGCCCGACCGTACGGGGGCCGGTGCTGCCGGCCCATCCGGCGGCGGGACGCCGTCGTCGAGTCCGGACGCGACAACCCCTACCGGATCGACCAGAACGGACGGGGCAACCCGGCCTGGCGCATCGACCCGGCCGACGGAACCGGGCGCGGCGGTGCCCCCGCCCCGAGAGGCGGCCCGAAGCAGCGCGATGGCCGCCGACGCGAGCGGTCCACCCCCGGCGGACGGGCCCCGGCAGCCGGTCCGCTCGATGGTCTTCGGGTCGCACGACGTCCCGAGCAGCCGCCCGCGCCGGGCGGAGACCGAAGCCACCCGAACCGCTTCACGCCCGTCCCGCGACGCGCGGTGGTCGGGCGAGGCCGACCGCTGGCGTTCCGCCGGCTCGTCCCCCGCACTACCCGCCGCCGACCGGCTCTCGGGTGGCCGCGCCGGGTCGCGGGGCGACTCGACGGACGGCCCGGCCCGGCCCGGAGGCGACCAGCGCGAGCAGACGCGTCGTGCGGCACTGGGCGCGGCCCGGACGCCGCGAGTGGACCCGGCGGCGGCGGTTGACGCGTCGTTCGGGCGTCCGGCCTGGCCGGACTTCGGCGGGGTCGACGCGCCCTGGACCGGCTCGACGGTGACGAGCGGCGGGAACTGGCCGGCCTCCGGGCGCGGGGACCTGGCGCGCGTCATGGGTGGTGGACCCTGGCTGGCCCTGCCCGGCGAACCCGCACCACGCGGGCGCCCGACCGCGCTGCCCGACGCCGGCACGGGAGCGGCCGGCGGCCAACGAGCGCCGAGTCTCGACGGGCCGCCGCCCAGCGCGGCGGCGCGGAACGGCGACCCGTGGCCGGCCCTGCCCGACGACACCGCACTCTGGTCGGTCGCCGGTACGCCGCTGGACGCCGCCCAGCTGACCCGGCTGGACCGGGAACAGGCGGGTGACTGATGGAACGCGTCGCCTTCCTCATCGACTCCTCAGGCGTTCGGGTGGACTGCCTGCTCAACCCGGAGACCGTGCAGGTGACCCGGCTCGCCGGCGTACGCCGGCGGGGCGTCGACGGCGGGCAGCTCACCGGGTCCGGCCTGGCCGACGACCCGCTGGTCTTCACCGGCGGTGGCCGCACCGAGCTGGTGCTCGACCTGCTCTTCGACGTCGACTTCGTGGACGCGCAGCTTCGTCCGGCCGACGTGCGGGTGCTCACCCGTCCGCTGTGGACGCTGGCGGAGAACTCCACCGCCGAGCACGGTTGGCTGCGACCGCCGCTGGTCCGGTTGGTCTGGGGCAAGACCTGGAACGTGCCCGGTGTGATCATCGCGGTGGCGGAACGCTTCGACGCGTTCACCGGCACCGGGTCACCGCGACGGTCCTGGCTGCGGCTCAAGCTGGTCCGGGCCGCCGAGACGGCGGATCAGGCCGAGGCCGGCTTCGCCGAGGAGTTGGCCGCCGCGAGCACCCCGACCGCCGCGCCGGGCAGCGCGGTGATCGCCGCCGGGGACGGCGCCGCCGAGCCGGGTCGATCCGGTGTGCGCTTCGACCTGCTGGCCAACGACGCGCTCGGTTCGCCGCTGCGCTGGCGACTGCTTGCCGAACACAACCGGATCACCGATCCCCTGGCGGTGCCGGCCGGTACCACCCTCGCCGTCCCGCCGGCCGCCGGCACCGGCGCCGGGGCAACGGGTGCGCTGGCCGGGACGGCGAGGGTGGTACCGGCCGGTGCCGTGGCAGCGGGGGCGTCGTACCTGGGCGCCTCGATCGCCGGGGCGCCCGGACCGTGGGGCGCCACCACCGGCCCGACCGGCACCGGCCCTGGCGGGTCCGGCAACCCCGGGGGTACGCCGTGACCAGCGTCGCGCCCCGCGCGTTGATCGTCCGGCTCGACGGCGCCGAGCTGGCCGGGCCGGCCCGTCAGCGGATCCGCTCGCTGCGGGTGGCGGCCCGGCTCGACCAGCCCACCCAGGCCGAGTTGGTGCTCGCCACCACCGCCGGGACCGGCGCGTTCGACCCGGCGGTACGCCCCGGCACGGCGCTCGACGTACGACTCGCCGACCACCCGGACGCCCTGTTCACCGGTGAGGTCACCTGCGTGGAGGTGGAGTACGCCGCCGACGGGGCGGCGGTGTTGCGGCTGCGGGCGTACGACCCGCTGCACCGGTTGCGCAAGCGGCAGGGGTTGCGGGTCTTCACCTCGGTGACCGCCGTGGAGCTGGCCCGTGAGCTGTGCGGCGCGGTGGGGTTGGCGGTGACCGCCGAGGTGGACGGCCCCCGGTTGGAGCGGTTGCTCCAGCACCGGCACAGTGATCTGGAGTTGCTCCGCGAGGTGGCCGGCCGGGCCGGGCTGCACCTGGCCGCCGACGGCGACGGGGTCCGGCTGGTCACCCTCGCCGGCTACGGGAAGCCGGTCGCGGTGACGCTCGGCGCGGGGGTGCACACCCTGCGGCTGTCCACCAACACCGACCAGGCCGGTGGCGCCAGCGCGGCGCTCGGCTGGCACCCGCAGCGGGCCGAGGTGATCAGCCAGCAGGTCGACGAGGCGCGCTGCGGCCGACCCGCCGACGACCGCCCGGACCCGGCCGACGTGGGCGCGGACGGCGTTCGCACCGCCGTGGACCAGCCCGGCCGCAGCGACGACGAGTTGGCGGCGCTGGCCCAGGCCCGCCTGGACACCCGCGCCGCGACGCTGGTCACCGCCGAGGGGGTGGCCGAGGGTGACCCGGCGCTGCGACCGGGCCGCCGCGTCGACCTGGGCGGGGTGCCCGACCCGGTCGCCGGGGCGTACGTGCTGACCGAGGTGGTGCACACCGTGGACGGCAACGGGCACCTGACCCGCTTCTCCACGGTGCCGCCGGTGACTCCGGCGGCACCGGCCGGCGGCGCGGTGGTCACCCTCGGCACCGTCACCGACGTCGCCGACCCGGACGGGCTGGGCCGGGTCCGGTTGACCCTGCCGGCGTACGGCGACCTGGACGCCGGCTGGCTGGCCGTGCTCTGCCCCGGGGCCGGGCGGGGCAAGGGCCTGGTGGCGCTCCCCGATCCGGACGACACCGTGCTGGTGGTGCTGCCCGGCGGCGAGCCGGCCTCGGGCATCGTGCTCGGTTCGCTGTTCGGCGCCGTCGAGCCGTACGACGCGGGCATCGACGACGGGAAGGCCCGCCGGTGGACGATGCGCACCGCCGGCGGGCAGTCGATCGTCGTCGACGACGTGCGGCGCAGCCTGCGGTTGGCCATCGACGGTGGCAGCTTCCTGGAGTTGACCCCCGACCTGGCCACCCTGCACGCGGCGTCCGACCTGGTGATCTCCGCACCCGGACGGGCCATGGTGGTGCGCGCCCGCAGCGTGGACTTCCTGCACGCCGAGTCGACCGAGGACCCGAGCACCGCGGCCGAGCAGGCCCGCTCGCTCGCCCGCGCCCACCATCAAGGAGGCGGCTGATGCGCTGGATCCACCGTGACTCCGTGATCACCTGCGATCACGACGGCCGGGTCGAGAACCGACCCTCGCGGCAGTGGGTGACCGTCACCGGCGTGCCCGTGCTCGTCGACGACGACCCGGAGGGCCGCAAGATCATCGCCTGTCCGAACTACGGCCCGACCATCAAGCCGTGCACGAAGACCATGACCGTCCGGGTCGGCTACAGCGACTGGGTCCGGGTCGACGGGCACCGGGTGGTGCTGTCGCACCTGGAGGGGTTCACCAACGGCACCCCACCCGGGCTGGTCAAGCACACGGTCCGCGACCCCCGACAGGGGTTCCTGGGGGCGGACCGATGAGGGCGTTCCGCTTCGTCGGCGCCGGCTTCGACGCCGGCCGTACCGGCGGGTTGGCGCTCACCGCGGCCGGCGGCCTGGCGATGACCGACGGCGACGAGAGCGTACGACAGGCGCTGTTCCTGCTCCTGTCCACCACCCCGGGCGAGCGGCTGATGCGACCCGGGTACGGCTCCCGGCTGCACCGGTTGGTCTTCGCACCGAACGACGACACCACGGCCGGTCTGGCCATCCACTACGTCCGGCAGGCCATCGCCCGGTGGGAGCCCCGGGTCGAGGTGATCGACGTGGACGCCGGGCCGGACCCGGACGACGCGTGGCGGCTGGTGATCCGGCTGGACTACCGGGTGCGGGCCAGCCTGACACCGGGGCAGCTGATCTTCTCCGTGGACCTGCTCCCGGCCGACGAGCCCGCTCAGAAAGGAACGTCATGACGCTGCCCGTGCCGCACCTGGACGATCGCGGCTTTCTCGACCTGGTCACCGAGGCCCGGGAACGGATCCGGCAGTCCTGCCCGGCGTGGACGGACCTGTCGGCGCACGACCCCGGGATGGCGCTGGTGGAGACGTTCGCGCACCTGACCGAGGTGATGATCTACCGGCTGAACCAGTTGCCGGAGAAGGCGTACGTCTCGTTTCTGAACCTGCTCGGCGTCACCCGGCACGCGCCGACCGCGGCCTGGGCGGACGTCCGGTTCAGCCGCACCGGCACCGACCGCGCCGCGATCCGGATCCCGGCCGGTCTGCGGGTCGCGGCGGCCCGGGGCGCGGACCCCCGGCCGGTCCTGTTCGTCACCACCGAGCCGACGCTGCTGCCCGCCGACGAGATGTCGGTGACGGTACGGATGCACCACTGCGAACCGGTCGAGGCGGAGTTGCTCGGCGTGGGCACCGGCCAGCCGGGGCAGGTGCTGCGCGCCGCGCACGCCCCGCTGGCGCACACGGCCGAGGCGCTGGATTTGTTGCTCGGGGTGGAGGTGCCGACCGGAACGGTCGAGTTGGGCGCGGCGGCCCGCGAACACGACGGTCGCACGTTCGAGATCTGGCAGCCGGTGGACAGCTTCGCCGGGCTCGGCCCGCAGGCCAAGGCGTACCTGGTCGACCGCTGCTCGGGCACCGTCACCTTCGCCCCGGCCCTCGACCTGCGCCCGCCGGCCGGGCCGGCCCCGGACGGCGGGCCCGCGCCGCTCGGGTCGACGTCGGTGACCGTGGCGGCGGTGCCGCCGGCCGGACGGCAGATCCGGCTCTGGTACCGCGCCGGTGGCGGGCCCACCGGCAACGTGGCGGCGGGCACCCTGACCAGCCTGCGCGACCCCCTGCCCGGGGTACGCGTCGACAACCCCGCCCCGGCCGCCGGCGGTCGGGAAATGGAGGCGTTGGAGTCGGTGCTGCTCCGCGGCCCGTACGAGTTCTTCGCCCAGCAGCGGGCGGTCACCGCACGCGACTTCGAGGTCCTCGCGACCGGCTCCGGCGCGGTGGCGCGGGCGCGGGCGTTCACCAGGGCGGCGGTGTACAGCTTCGCCCGGCCGGGTGAGGTCGAGGTGGTGTTGGTGCCGTACGTGCCGGAGGCGGCCCGTCCGGGCGGTCGGCTGCCGGTGGCGGTGCTGCGCGAGCACGAGGTGCCCGAGGCGCGCCACCGGGTCGAGGCGGACCTGGAGGAACGCCGCATGGTCGGCATCCGCTCCCGGGCCAGCTGGGCGCGGTTCAAGGCGGTGTCGGTACGGGCCCGGGTGGTGGTCCGCCGGGAGGAGGACGTGGACGCGGTCCGTCGCCGCATCCACGACCGGCTGCACCAGACGTTGAGCCCACTGCCCACCGCGCTCAACCCGACCGGCTGGCCGTTCGGCGAACCGCTGCGCGCGTCCAACGTCTACCGCCTGCTGGAGCACGCCGAGCCGGGGGTGCGCTACGTCGAGTCGGTGCGGTTCGTGGTGGACGAGGCGCCCGACGCCGACGTCCGCGCCCTCGCCGTCGACCAGTACCAGCCCCGCACCTGGTACGCGGGGCGCGGCCCGGTGCTGTTCCGTTCCAGCAACGGCGGCGCGGGTTGGGAACCGGCCGGTCGCTTCGACGGCGAGACGGTGCTGCGGGTGGCGCCCGCGCCCGCACCGGCGCGGCCGGGCATCGTGGCGCGTCCGGGCTCGGTGGCCGTGGTGACGCTGCGCGCCTCGGGCGGCTCCCGCGTGCACCTGAGCACCGACCTGGGCGAGACGTGGTCACTGCTCACCGACCTGGACTCCCGGATCTCCGACGTGGCCTGGCTGGATCGCGACGGCGCGGGCGCGTTGCTGGTCGCCACCGACACCGGCCTGTACGAGGTGTCGCTGCTGCCCGGGGCGGTGCCGTTGCAGATCCTGGTCGACCCGTCCGACGCCGACAGGGGTTTCTACGCGGTCCGCGCGTTCGTCTCCGAGCGGGGCGCGCCGGGCGTGGCGGTGGCCGCGCAGGCCAGCTTCGGGGTGTACCTGTCGACCAGCGGCGGCCGGCCCGGCAGCTTCAGCCACGTCGGTCTGGCCAACGTGGACAACCGGGTCCTCGCCGTGCAGTACGACGGGCCGGCCACCCTGCTGTGGAGCGGCGCCGGTGAGCCGGACCCGAAGAAACCCGGCCAGGGCTGCCACCGCACCCGCCTGTTCGAGTCCGACGTGAAGTGGCAGGCGATGCAGGCCGGTTGGATCGGCGGCACCTGCCGGGATCTCGCGTTCGCCGGCCAGCAGGCGGTGGCGGCCACGCAGAGCGGCGGGGTGCTGCGACTGGACACCCTGGCCGCCCAACCGCAGTGGCAGTCCGTCTCGGTCAACTGCGGGTTGCCGTTGCGGGACCGGACCCGGTTCGTGCCGGTCGACGCCATCGCGGTGAGCGGCCCGACCCCCGCCGGCGCGACCGCCGGGGACTCGGCAGCCGGCGGTGCCGGACCGGCGGAGCGGCTGATCCTGGCCAGCGGTGAGCGCGGCGTGCACCGCAGCGCCGACGCCGTCACCTGGACGCCGAGCGCCAACCAGGCCACCGCCGACGTGGTGACCGTCCCGGATACCTGGCTGCTCTGCTCCGGCGAGCACGACATCGAGGTGGTGCGCCAGGATGCGACGCTCGGCGATTGAACGGCTGTTGCCCGCCGCCTATCAGCGGGCCTGCGTACCGGGCAGCGTGCTCTGGGCGCTGCTGGACGTGATGGAGGGGCTGCACGCCCCGGACGAGGCGATCCTCGCCGAGGTGGACGCCCTGTTCGACCCGTACCGGGCACCGGACGGGCTGGTCGTGCGGTTGACCCGCTGGGTGGCGATGGACCACGTGGTGGCGTCGCCCCGGCCGGACGCCCCGCTGCCGCTGCCGGTGGGCCGGCTGCGTGACCTGGTGGCCAACGCCGCCCTGTTGGCCCGCTGGCGCGGCACCCCGTACGGGATGCGCCGAGCCCTGGAGCTGGCCACCGGGATCTCGGGCTTCACGATCGACGAACCCGCCGAGCGGCCCTTTCACGTCGTGGTGCGGGTGCCCGTCGCCGCGGCCGGCCAGCTCGCCGTGATCACCCGCATCGTCGAGGCGGAGAAACCCGCGTCGACCACCGTCGAGATCGTCCTGGAAGAGGAGTCGTCATGACCACCGAGTGGGCGGTCGTCGCCGCCGCCGAGCAGTTCACCCTCGACCCGCGCAACAGCGGCGAGTTGACCTTCACCGTCTCCAACCCTGGCAACGCGCCGGACACGGTGGTGTTCGACGTGGCGCCCGGTGACGGTTCCCAGCGGGCCTGGTTCACCGTCGCCGAGCCACAGCGGGTGGTACCCGGGCAGGGCTCGGTGTCGTTCCTGGTCAAGCTCGCCGTGCCGGCCGGCACCCCGCCCCGGCGCTACGACATGACCGGGTTCGCGTACTCCGCGAACACCGCGCCGGAGGAGAGTTCCCGCTCCAGCGGCCGGGTCACCTACGAGGTGCGGGCGGTCGCGCCGCCCCGGCGTACCCCGTGGTTGTGGATCGCCGCGGCGGCGGCGTTGCTGCTGGTGGTGGTCGCCGTGGCGGTGGTGTTGCTGACCCGCGACGGCGAGCCGGCCCCCGGCGAGCCGCGGGTGGTCACGGTCGAGGCGGAGAGCCTGGTGGAGGGCGCGGTGGTGGAGTCGCCGCGCAAGAGTGGCGCGGTCGTGGGAGTGCAGCCCAACTGCTGCGGCGTGACCTGGTCCGGGGACAAGCAGCTGTTCTTCCAGGGGCTGGCGATCGGCGACCAGGTGACCGTGACGGTGCAGATCCCGGCGGACGGCACCTGGCGGTTCGCCGCGGTGCGCACCACCTCGTTCGACTACGCCAACACCGTCTTCGCGATCGACGGCGACCAGGTCGGCGGGGCGTTCCTCGGTTTCACCCCGACCGTCGGCAAGACGGAGTTCCTGGACGTCGGCACGGTCCGGCTGACCAAGGGTCCGCACCGGGTGACCCTGCTTGTGGTCGGCAAGACGCAGGGCACCAACGGCTACTTCGCCGGGATCGACGAGATCCGGTTCACCGAGATCGTGGCGCAGGCCGTGGCGCGATGAGTGGTCGGCAGAAGGCGCTGCTGGGGCTGTTCGCCGTCCTGCTGGTGGCGCTGTTCGCGGTCGCGGTCGGCGCGGGTCGCGACGACCGGGGTGACCCGGGCGCCCGGCACGGACTGATCGACCGGCTGGGCGCGCTGGGCGGCGAGCGTTCCGCGGTGGACCCGGCGACGGTCGACGCGGACTGCGTCGAGGAGCCCGGCCGGCTGGTCTTCGCCGGCAGTTGCGTGCTGCGGGTCGCCGACCCCGGTGGGCTGCGCACCCTGGTGCTGCGCAGCCCGGCACGGTTCACGGTCGTCGCCCCGGCGCCCGGCGACGCCGACCTCACCATTCGTGACGAGGTCGAACCGGCGGCGGACGGCACCGGCGCGGTGGCGAAGGTCGCCGTCGACCAGGCCACCGAGGTGGGTCTGGTCTGCCCCGGCCTGGGCAGCTGCACGGTCGTCGTGGCCACGACCTGACCGGATCACCTGGATTGGAAGGAAGGTCCCGCCGTGGGTGACCTGCGCAAGCCGTTCCTGCTGCTGGCCATGCTCGCCATCGTCCTGGTGATCGGCGTGGAGCTGGGCGCCGGGTTGCTGCTCGGGGGCGCCGACGCCGGCGCGGCCCTCGCGGACAGCGCCGGCACGCTGGACGTGCAGCTCGACGACGTGTCCGGGGTCAGCGAGCCGTCCGGTCGGGGCACCGGCTATCTGGCGTTGATCGACGCGGTGGCGGTCTGGAGCACCGGGCTGTTCTGTCTGGGCCTGCTGCTGCCCGAGCGCGTCCAGGGCCGGGTGCAGGGCGTCGCCAGCCTGATCTTCTCGATCATCCTGATCATCGTCGGGCTGGTCGCGCTGGTCATCGCGTTCGTGGAACTGATGATCATGGTGTCGCTCTTTCTGGCCGTCCCGTTCGGCACGCTGGCGTACCTGGCGCTGTGGGGGTTCTTCCCGGTCGGCGACGCGGCCGTGCTGCTCGGGCTGGTGCTGCTGCTCAAGCTGGTGTGGGCCGGGCTGCTGGTGCTGGCCCAGCCACGTTTCCTGCAGAACAAGGGCCTCGTCCTGCTGATCCTCACCACGCTGCTGTGCACGTTCGTGCTGGAGTTCCTGCACAACCTGGTGCCGGTGATCCTGGTCAGCATCGTCGACGACGTGGCCGCGCTGGTCTTCGCGATCATCGCGATCATCTGGGGGCTGGTGCTGCTGGTCGGCTCGATCCCGGCGATCGTCAAGGCCATTCGGGTCACCGCCGCGCTACCGGCCCGTTGACCTTCGTTGGATCGGCAGCGCCCGAGAGGATTGTCTGTGACCCTGACGGCGTGGACAGGACGCCGGGGCGCGACGCCGTTGAGCTGCGCGTGCACGGCATCTCCGGTGTCACCGCCGAACGGATCCTCGACCACCCGACCGTGGTCCGGGTCGCCGGAGACACGCACGCCGGCTTCTTCCGGCCCCGGCCGGGCAGCGGCACCGCCGGCGGGGCCACCGGTGGGGTCGCCGTCGAGGCGTACCGCTGGGGGTCGCTGACCGCCGGCGCGGCGGTCCGGACGGCCTCGATGTTGCTGCTGTTGCCCTTCATGCTGAGCAACCTGGCGATCTGGCTCCGGCCACCCGGGCACGACCGGTGGGGGCTGCTCGGCGTGCTGTGCCGGTTGCTCGCCGGCACCCTCACCGCGACGTTCGTGCTGGCGGCGGTGGGCGTCACGCTGGACCTGGTCGGCTGGCAGTGTGTGCCGTACCCCGGGTGCCGGGCCAGCCGCCCCTACCTCGCCTGGCTGCACCTCCTCCCGACCGGGCCCCGACTGGCCCTGCTGTCGGTGGTACCCCTGCTGGCGCTGCGGGTCGTCTGGGCCATCGGCACCCGCTCGGCGCGGACCTTCGAGGGGTTCGGCCCGTCGTCGACGCGACCGCCGCGAGGCCGGAACGCGGGCCTCGCCGACGCCGGCTTCTGGCAGGACGAGCAGACCACCGGCTGGCTGCGACAGCTGCACGTGGTGCTCGGCATCGGGACGCTGAACGTCGCCCTGCTCGCCGGCATCACACCGGGCGGCGCGGGCGCGCCCGGTCAGGACGTGCTGTTCGGGATCGCCTCCGGGCTGGTCGTTGTGGGGGTGATCCTGCTCGCCCTACCCGTGCCGGCCAGCCCGGCGAGGGCCCGACGCTTCCTGCGCCCCCTCTGGGCGGCCACGGTGGTGGTCACCGGGTGCTGCCTCGGCGCTGCCACGCTCGCGGACCCGGCACCGGTCGGCCTGGGCAAGCTGCCCGGGTACGAGGGCGCCGCCGCCGGGGTGGTCGCCACGCAGGGCGTCCTGCTGGTCGCGCTCACCGTCGTCACGTACACCCGTCAGCGTGCCGCCCGCGACGGCGAGCGCCCCTTCCTGCGCGGGCTCGGCACCCCGATCGTGGCGGCGGCGGCGGTGAGCATCGGCGCCGCCTTCACCGCGACCCTGGTCTACCGGGTCGCGGACACCCTCGACCACGGCGACATCCCCGATCCGATCCGGCCCAACCCGCCGATCGTCGGCCCACTGGAACCGCCGGTGGCCTACTGGTGGGCGGCGCTCGCCGGGCTCGCCGCGCTGCTGATCGGCGCGGCGATCACCTCGGTCACCCTCCTGCTCAGCCGCCGGCGGCGTCGGCGGCTGGCGGCGCGGATCATCGAACGGGACTACCCGGACGTGTCGCCGCAGGACGCGCGCCGACTGCGACTGGTCCGGGAGACCATCGCCCGCTCCCGGATCACCGAGGAGTTGGGCCCGGTGCTGATCGCGTTCCTGCTGATCGCGTCGCTCGGGCTGGCGACCGTCACCTTCGACGTGATCGGGATCGGTCCCACCCAGCTCGCGGACCGCCTGGGCGGGCACGGTGGCGAGGCCGGCGTGCTCGCCGCCTACGTCACCGACGCCGGCGTCTGGGTGATCAGCCTGCTGGTCCTCGGCCTCATGATCCTCGGTTTCCGGGCGTACCGGTCGGCCCAGACCCGGCGGGTGGTGGCGGTGCTGTGGGACCTCGGCACGTTCTGGCCCCGCACGGTCCACCCGTTCGCGCCGCCCTGCTACGCCGCCCGCGCCGTCCCCGAGTTGGCGAAACGGGTCACCGGGCTGACCGCGCGAGGACCGGTGGTCATCTCCGGACACAGCCACGGCTCGGTGCTCGCCGCAGCCACCATCCTGCAACTTCCGCCGTCCGTGCTGGCCCGGGTCTCGCTGCTGACCTACGGCTCGCCGCTGCGGCGCACCTACGCCCGGCTCTACCCCGCGTATCTCGGGCCATCGACCCTGCACGACCTCGGCGGGCGGATCGGCTGGCGGTGGCGCAACCTGTGGCGGGACACCGACCCGATCGGCGGCCCCATCTTCCCTCCGGGCCCGGACGGCCCACCACCCGACGTCGACATCGACACCCGTCTGCGTGATCCCCGCAGCCTGACCATCGACCCGGAAGACACCGTGCCACCGCCGATCGAGGGACACTGGCCGTACCACACCCAGGCCGCGTATCAGGAGGCGGTCCGCGAGCTGACCGACCGCTCCCGCTGACCGCGCCCCTTCACGGCAGCGCCGTGACGAGGGCGGCGACCCGATCCCGGTCGAGGGTCCCGTCGGCCACCCACACCCGGTACCGGCCGTGCCGGCTCCCCTCCGCCGGCACCACCGCCGGGCGCTCGAACGCGAACGCCACGCAGACCCCCGGATACATCGAGGTCCGCACGAACCACCGGTCGCCCCGGCCGAGGCCCGCGAAGACCAGGGTGTACGCCCCGCCGCCCGACCCGACGCCGGTCAGCGCGAGCCACGGCGCCGCGCTGCCGTTGACCGTCTGCTCCCCCGTCGCGTCGGCGGTGAACACCTCCGCCCCGCCACCGGCGGCGGCCCGCCAGAAGAACCCGCCGTATCCGGCCCCGCCCGGTCGGCCGTTGGTGGCCGGGCTGCCCAGGCGCACCTCCCGGCCGGCCGGGGCGGTGAGGACGGAGTCCAGGTCGAGCCGCCAGACGTCCGGCGCGACCGCCGACGCGGCGAGCCCTCGTCGTTCGGTGAGCAGCACACCACCGGCCCGGTCGCGCCACTGGAGGTCGTGCGCGTACCGGCCCGGGGACCGCCGCACCTCGCCGAGGTGGGCGATGACGCCGTGGTCGTCACGCCAGGTGTAGCCGACGTCGCGAACGTAGGTGCGCCCACCCCAGAGGTTGTTGCCGTCGACGTCCTGCACGGCGAGGGACGCGCCGAGGTGCCACACGTGGTCGGCGGGCAGCGCGTCGGTGACCACCGTGCCGCCGAGGGTGCGTACCGGATGCAGGTACGGCCGGGGCCCGTGCCGCGCGTCCAACGCCGGGTCGAGCACGTACTCGGCCACCCCGGTGGCCCCGACCGACAGCCGTACCGGCTCGGTACTCACGGCAGCTCCCGGCGGGCGGCGACGGCGTGCAGGGCGGCCACGGTGTATCCGGCGAGGATCGGCACCGCGACCGGGGTGACCAGGACCGCGAGCAGCGCGGCCAGGGCGACGACCCCGGTGGGAGCGGCCCACCGGGTGGGCGCGTCGAGGCAGGCGCGGGCGACGGACCGGGCCGAGGCCCACCACCGCCCGCCCCCGTTGCCGCCCACCTCGACGACGACCAGCCCGGCGTACCCGGCCAGGCCGGCCACGACCAGTGCCGTCACCAGCAACGCCGGCGGGCCGCCCGGCACCCGGCCGGTGGCCAACGCCGCCAGGTCGGCGGCGAGCAGCCCGGCCACGGCGAGCGCGAGCAGGCTGACCGGTACGCCGGGCAGCACCGACCGACCGAACCGGCGGGCGGTGGTCCGCGCCGACGGCCAGCTGCCGGTCCGCGTCCAGTCGTGCACGGCCGCGCTGGCCGTGCCCGCCGCCGCGGCGGCGGTGAGCAGGGGCGCCGCCGCGACGGTGAGCAGGATGCCGAGCAGCGCCAGGTCCGCGGCGTCGCGGGCGACGTCGCGCCAGTCCCGCCGCCCGCCGGTGTCGACAAGTTCGGCCGTGGACGCCGCGTCAGCCCTTGATGCCACTGGTGTTGATCCCCTCGACGAGCATCCGCTGGAACGCGACGAAGAACAGGAAGACCGGCAGCAGCGACAACACCGACATGGCGAACATCGGCCCGACCGCGCTCTGACTGGTCGAGTCGATGAACAGGGTCAGCGCGACCGGCACGGTGTAGTCCTCCAGTTGGGACAGGAAGACCAACTGACGGAAGAAGTCGTTCCAGGTCCAGATGAACGAGAAGATCGCCGTGGTGACCAGCGCGGGCCGACTCAGCGGCAGGATGATGTGCCGGAAGATGCCGTACGGGCCGGCGCCGTCGATCCGGGCCGCCTCGTCCAGCTCGCGGGGCACGCCCCGCATGAACTGCACCATGAGGAAGACGAAGAACGCCTCGGTGGCCAGGAACTGTGGGATGAGCAGCGGCAGGTACGGCCAGTCGCCGCCGACCAGACCGAGCGTGCGGAACAGGATGTACTGCGGCACGATCAGCACGTGCTGCGGCAGCAGCAGCGTGCCGATCATGACGGCGAACCACATGCCCCGCAGCCGGAACCGCAGCCGCGCGAAGGCGTACGCGGCCAGCAGGCAGGAGAGCCCGTTGCCGACGACGGTGAGCAGGCTGACCATCGCGCTGTTGAGGAAGAACCGGCCGAAGCTGATGTCGAAGTTGGACCACCCGGCGGTGTAGTTGCCCGGGGTGAACCGTTGCGGCAGCAGCCCGACGTTGTTGACGATCTCCTCCTGGGACTTCAGCGAGGTGCCCACCATCCAGATCAGCGGGTAGAGCACCACGGCGACGATCGCCACCAGGATCAGCAGTCGCAGCAGCGGCCGTCCGCCGGGCCGCCGGCGCGCGTCCGGCGCCGCCGCGGTCGGCGCGTCGGCCGTCGGGGTCATCGTCACCGGTCCTCCCCGTCGGAGTAGTGCACCCAGAACCGCCCGGTGCTGAAGAAGACCGCGGTGATGACCGCGATGGCGAGCAGGAACACCCAGGCCATCGCCGACGCGTAGCCCATCTCCAGGTCGGTGAAGCCGGTGATGTAGAGGTTCAGCGTGTACATCAGCGTGGAGTCGACCGGGCCGCCGGTGCCGTTGCTGAGCACGAACGCGGCGGTGAAGCCCTGGAAACCGTTGATGGTCTCCAGCACCAGGTTGAAGAAGATGACCGGGGAGAGCATCGGCAGGGTGACGTTGCGGAACTGGCGGAACCGGCCGGCCCCGTCCACCGACGCGGCCTCGTACAGCTCGGTGGGCACCTGCTTGAGCCCGGCCAGGAAGATCACCATCGGCGCGCCGAACTGCCAGATGGCCAGCACCATCAGCGTCTCCAGGGCCCAGTCCGGGTCGTTGACCCAGGGTCTGCCGGTGATGCCGAACAGGCTCAGCAGCGAGTTGAACGCGCCGTCACGGTTGAACATGTTGACCCAGACGATGGCCAGGGCGACGCTGCCGCCGAGCAGGGACGGCAGGTAGAACAACCCACGGAACAGCCCCACCCCACGCCAGGCACGGTTGAGCAGCAATGCCACGCCGAGCGCCGCGGCCAGCTTCAGCGGCACGGCGATCAGCGCGAAGGTCACTGTCACCCGTACCGCGTGCCAGTACGACGGGTCGGCGGTGAACATCCGTTCGTAGTTGGCCAGCCCCACCCACTCCACCTCGGAGAAGGGGGTGAGGATGTCGTAGTTGGTGAAGCTCAGGTAGAGCGACAGCAGCATGGGGATTGCCGTGACACCCATCAGGCCGATGAGCCACGGCGACAGGAAGACGTACCCGGCCAGACCTTCGCTGTGCCGGAAGCGTCCGGGCCCACGCCGGTCGGCATGGGCCCGGACGGATCCGGGGCCGCGTCGGGTCGGGTCGGGCGCCGTGGTCAACGCCACGAACGGCTCCTCTCCTCGCCTCGCGGGGCGGTCAGGCGATGGCGGACTTGCACGCCTCGACGAATTGGGTGGCGGCCTCGGCGGGGGTGGCCCGGCCGTACTGCGCGTTCTCCGCGGCCTTGATCAGTTCGGACTTGACCTTGCTGTGTCCCTTGATCGGCACCTGCGGCGACTCGCCGAACTTCTGGGTCAGCTCGGCCTCGACGGCGATGGACTGCTTCATGGCCGGGTCGGTGGTGTCGTCGCTGACGACCCGGCGCAGGTCCAGGTTGGACGGCAGCCCCCGGTCGGTGCCGAGCAGCTTGACCGCCTCCACGTCGTTGTTCAGAAAGTTGATCACGTCGACCGCGACGTCCTTGTTCTTGCTGCCCTTGAAGACCGACCAGTACATCGACGCGCGGGCCCACTGCGCGCTGGGGTCACCGGGGTAGGCGACGACGCCCAGCTCGTCCTTGGTGTTCTTCTTCAGGTCGGGCATCTGGTTGGCCCAGACCCAGGAGGTCGCCGACTTGCCGGTGACCACCAGCTGCTTGGTGACGTCACTGGAGTTGCCCTCGTGGATGACGTCGGCGGTCGGGGTGGCCTTGCGGTCGCGGGCGCCCTTCCACAGGTCGAACCACTTGGTCACGTCCTCGGCGGTGAAGCCCAGATCCTTGCCCTGGTAGAGGTCCTTGCCCTGCTGGCGCAGCCAGACCCAGAACGCCTTGTAGTCGGCGCTCGGATCCTGGGTGCCCGGCACCTTGGTCCTGGCGGTGACCTGCTCGGCCCAGGCGATGTGCTGCTCCCAGCTCATCCCGGTGGTCGGCTCGGGCAGGTTGTGCTTGGTCAGCAGCGTCTTGTTGTAGACCAGACCCTGCGTGTTCTCCCCGGCGGCCAGGCCGGCGAGCTTGCCGTCCACGACGCCGTACTGCCAGAGGCTCTTGGGGAATTTGGAGGTGTCCAGTTTGCCGGACTCCTGGTACGAGGTCAGGTCGAGCGTGGTGTTGCGGGCCGCGTACTCGGCCAGGTAGTTGTCGTCGATCTGGAACAGGTCCGGCGGGTTGCCGCCGGCGGTGAGCGTGGCCAGCTTGTCGAAGTAGCCCTGGTTGGCCTGCCAGGTCTTCTCGAAGGTCACGTTCGGGTGTTTCTTGGTGTAGAGCGCCAGCGCGTCCTCGGTCAGCTTGGCCCGGGCGTCGCCGCCCCACCAGAAGACGGAGAGCTTGACCGGCGCGTTCGGGTCGGCGCCGCCGCCGCCGTCGTCGCCGCAGGCGGCGGCCCCGAACATCAGCGGCGCCGCGACCGTCAGGGCGAGCAGACCGCGCAGCAGGCGCCGCCGAAGCAGCGGGGTACGGTCATTGCGCCCGACGGGCGCGTCAGTGGTGGGGGGCGTTGCGGGGTGCATGTGCGCTCACTCCTCGGCATTAGGAGGCGACGGCGTCACCGGTGGCCGCGGTCGGGATGCCCGGACCCGCAGGGCAATGCGGGTCCGGGCCACGCGGCGCGGCCAGGGGACGTGCCGGTCGGGCGTGCGGGCCCGGGCCGGTCGAGTCGCGGATGACCAGGTCGGTCTGGAGCATTACCTGTGCGGTGGTACGACGGACGCCGAGCGCCGTGCCGGCACCGGGCCCCCGCGCGCCGCGCGGTGACTCGATGTCCTGTTGCAGCAGCATGTCGACGGCCGTCCGGCCGGCGGCCCCGGTAGGTGTGGCCACCGTCGTCAGTTTGGGTCGGGTCAGCCGGCTCAGGGTGATGTCGTCGACCCCGACGACGCTCACCTCCTGCGGCACCCGGACCCCGAGCGCGTCCAGCCCCTCGATCAGGCCGATCGCCATCAGGTCGTTGTAGGCGAGCACGGCCGACACACCGCTGCGTCGCACCTGCTCGGCGACGGCGGAGCCACCGATCTCGGTGGGCGCGTTGGGACCGAGCAGGGTCAGTTCCGCGCCACCGGCGCGGGCGGCCGTGCCGGCGGCACGGCGCATCTCCCGGTTGGTCCACGAGCTGCGCGGGCCGCCGAGCAGCGCGATGCTGCGGTGCCCCAGGCCGACCAGGTGTTCGATCGCCGAGCGGGCGCCCTGCCCGACGTCCATCAGCACGCAGGGCAGCCCGGTCACCTGGCGGTTCACCACCACCAGGGGCACCTCCCGGCTGAGTTGCTCGATCAGGCTGTTGCTCATCCGCGGGCTGCACAGCAGCACCCCGTCCACCTGTTTGGCCAGCGCGTGGACCAGTTCCTCCTCGGCGGTCGGGTCCTCGTTGGTGTCGGCCACGAAGACGTGGTAGTCGCGGTGCCGGGCCTGACTCTCCGCGGCCTTGATCAGGGGCGGGAAGAACGGGTTCGCGATGTCCGCGATGATCAGCCCGATGTTGTGCGTCCGCCCGGTGATCAGAGCCCGGGCGGCGCGGTTCGGTCGATAGCCCAGATCCTCCGCGCACGCCAGCACCCGGACCCGGGTCTCCGGGTTGACCAGGTGCGGAGCGGAGAAGGTGCGGGACACGGTGGAGATGTGCACGCCGGACGCCCGGGCGACGTCCCGGATGGTGACTGGCACTGCGGCCCCTTCGTCCGATGTGGCGGCGGTCACGTGGGTGTGGCCCATTAATGCAAACGGTTGCTCCACTGTCAACGGTCAATGGTTACGGCTTTGTTGCACCCGGACTCCCCTTGGTGACCCGCTGCCCCGCAAACACTGACATTTACCCCCGATCCCATCGCCGTCGTTGACGAGATCGAATCGATCGTGATTACTTCATTGCAAACCTTTGCAGGATCGCGGGAGGCGACCGCATGTCACCCAGAGCCACCGGACGCGCCCGGTACGCCGTCGTGGGCACCGGCGCGCGGGCCGAGATGTTCGTCCGGGCATTGGTGCTCGACCACGCCGACACCACCGAGTTGGTCGCCTTCGCCGACACCAACCAGGCCCGGATGGACGCGCACAACCGCTGGCTGACCGAGCTGGGTCACCGCCCGGTGCCGACGTACCCGGCCGGCGACTTCGCGGCCATGCTGGACTCCGAGCGTGTCGACGTCGTCCTGGTCACCAGCGTGGACGTCACCCACGACGAGTACGTGGTGGCCGCACTGCGCGCCGGCCGCGACGTCGTCACCGAGAAACCGATGACCGTGGACGCGGCGCGCTGTCGACGGATCCTGGACACGGTGACCGAGACCGGCGGCCGGGTGACGGTCGCCTTCAACTACCGCTACAACCCGCTGCACGAACAGGTCCGCCGGCTGCTCGCCGAGGGCGCGGTCGGCGAGATCGGCTCGGTGCACTTCGAGTGGCTGCTCGACGTCCGCCACGGCGCCGACTACTTCCGCCGCTGGCACCGCGACAAGGCCACCTCCGGCGGTCTGATGGTGCACAAGGCCAGCCACCACTTCGACCTGGTCAACTGGTGGCTGGCCGCCACACCCGTCGAGGTGTACGCGGCCGGCCGGCTCTTCTTCTACGGCGAGCAGGGTCGCCGGCACGGCTACGCCCGCGACTACGAGCGCGCGCACGGCTCCCCCGCCGCGGCCGACGACCCGTTCGCGCTGCGGCTCGACGCGCACCCCCGGCTGCGGGAGCTGTACCTCGACGCCGAGGCCGAGGACGGCTACCAGCGCGACCGCAACGTCTTCGCGCCCGGGGTGAGCATCGAGGACGACATGGCGGTGCTGGCCCGCTACTCCACCGGCGCCACGATGACCTACCACCTCACCGCGTACGCGCCCTGGGAGGGCTACCGGGTGATGGTCAACGGCAGCCGGGGCCGACTGGAGCTGGAGGTCACCGAGAACGACTTCGTCGACCGGGGCACCGCCGGCGCGGTGAAGGGCGCCGCCCTGCACGGCGTCGAGGCGCCGGCCGAGGGCGGCAGCGCGACGCTCACCCTGCGCCCGTTCTGGGCTCCGCCCCGGCAGATCCCGGTGCCGGGCCGCAGTCGGCACGGGCACGGCGGCGCGGACGCCCGGATGACCGGGGTGCTCCTCGGCGGTCAACCCGACCCGTTGGGCCGCGCGGCCACCGCCGAGGACGGCGCGTTGGCCCTGCTCACCGGCCTGGCCGCCAACCGTTCCTTCGAAACCGGCCAACCCGTCCGCGTCGCCGACCTGCTCACCCCCCGCTGACCCAGGAGACGAGGAGCCTCACCCCGTGCCGACGTTCGACCACACCGACCTGCTTCTGCCACCCGAACCGGGCCAGCGCGCGCTGGCCCGGGAGCTGTACGCCCTCGCGGCGGAGCAACCCATCATCTCGCCGCACGGTCACGTCGACCCCGCCCTGCTCGCCGAGGACCGCCCCTTCCCGGACCCGGCGCAGCTGCTCATCGTGCCCGACCACTACCTGACCCGGATGCTGCTCAGCCAGGGCGTACCCCCGGCGGATCTGGGGGTGCCCACCCGCGACGGCAGCCCGGTGGAGACCGACGGCCGGGTGATCTGGCGACGCTTCGCGGCGCACTGGCACCTGTTCCGGGGCACCCCGTCGCGGCTCTGGCTGGAGCAGACCTTCCGCACCGTGTTCGGGGTGCACACCCCGCTGGGCCCGAGCACCGCCGACGCCCTCTACGACGAGATCGCGGCCCGGCTCGCCGAGCCGGACTTCCGGCCCCGGGCCCTGTTCGAGCGCTTCAACATCGAGGTCCTCGCGACCACCGAGTCGCCGCTGGACGACCTCGGGCAGCACGCCAAGCTCGCCGCCGACGGGTGGGGCGGGCCGGGCGGCCGGGTGGTCACCACGTTCCGCCCGGACGACGTGGTGGACATGGAGTTCGAGGGCTGGTCGACCAACGTGGACCGGCTCGGCGAGCGAGCCGGCGAGGACACCGGCACGTACGCCGGCTACCTGGCCGCGCTGCGCGCCCGACGCGCCGCGTTCATCGCCGCCGGCGCGACCTCCTCCGACCACGGCCACCCCACGGCGCGCACCCTGGACCTGACGCCGGCGCAGGCCGAGCGGCTCTACGACCGGGGCCGACGCGGCGAGGCCGACGCCGCCGACGCGGAGGCGTTCCGGGCGCACATGCTCGTGGAGTTCGCCCGGATGTCGCTCGACGACGGCCTGGTGATGCAGTTGCACCCCGGCGCGGTGCGCAACCACAACCGATGGTTGCACGCCCGGCACGGCCGCGACGTCGGCGGCGACATCCCGCAGGCCACCGAGTACGTGCACGCGCTCGCCCCGCTGCTGGAGCGCTACGGCAACGACCCCCGGCTACGGGTGGTGCTCTACACCCTCGACGAGGACACCTTCACCCGCGAGTTGGCGCCGCTCGCCGGCGGGTACGCCGCGCTGCTGCTCGGCGCGCCCTGGTGGTTCCTGGACTCCCCGGAGGTGCTGCGCCGGTTCCGGGAGGCGGTCACCGAGAGCGCCGGCTTCTACAACACCACCGGGTTCGTCGACGACACCCGGGCGTTCTGCTCCATCCCGGTCCGCCACGACGTGGCCCGCCGGGTGGACGCCGGCTTCCTGGCCCGGCTGGTCGCCGAGCACCGGCTGCCGCTGGACGAGGCGGCCGAGACCATCGTCGACCTGGCGTACCGGCTGCCCAAGCGGGTCTTCAACTTCGGAGGACAGGCTCAATGACCGTCACCATCACCTCCGTCGAGGTGCACGACGTGCGGTTCCCGACCGCCGCCCGGGGCGACGGCTCCGACGCGATCAACCGGGGCGACTACTCGGCGACGTACGTACGGCTGGGCACCGATGCCGGCCCGGTCGGCGCCGGGTTCACCTTCACCAACGGTCGGGGCAACGAGATCACCTGCGCGGCGGTGCGTGCCCTGGCACACCACGTGCAGGGCCGCACGATCGAGGAGATCACGGCCGAGCCGGTGGCGTTCTGGCGCTCGCTCAGCGCCGACGTGCAGCTGCGCTGGCTGGGCCCGGAGAAGGGCGTCATCCACATGGCGACCGGTGCGCTGGTCAACGCCGTGTGGGATTTGCGGGCCACCCTGGCCGGCAAGCCGATGTGGCGGTTCCTCGCCGAACTGCCCACCGAGGACCTCGTGGCCAGTGTCGACTTCCGGCACATCACCGACGCGCTCACCCCGGACGAGGCGACGGCCATCCTGGACAAGGGGCGCGACGGGCTGGCCGACCGGTTGGCCACCCTGGAGCGGGACGGCTTCCCGTCGTACACCACCTCGGTCGGGTGGCTCGGCTACCCCGACGACAAGGTGCGGGCGCTGACCCGGCAGGCGTACGCCGACGGTTGGCGGGCGATGAAGATGAAGGTGGGCGGCCCGCTCGCCGACGACCTGCGTCGGGCCCGGATCATCCGGGCGGAGATCGGCCCGGACGCGCTGTTGATGATGGACGCCAACCAGGTCTGGGACGTCGACGAGGCGATCACCGCGATGGCGGCGCTGGCCGAGGTCGACCCGTACTGGATCGAGGAGCCCACGCACGCCGACGACATCCTCGGGCACGCCCGGATCGCCCGCGCGGTGACCGAGCTGACCGGCGGCCGGTGTCGGGTGGCCACCGGTGAGGTGGCAGCCAACCGGGTGATTTTCAAGCAGCTCTTGCAGGCCGAGGCGATCGGGGTGATGCAGATCGACGCGTGCCGGGTCGGCGGCGTCAACGAGGTCCTGGCCGAGCTGCTGCTGGCGGCGAAGTTCGGGGTGCCGGTCTGCCCGCACGCCGGCGGTGTCGGCCTCTGCGAGTACGTCCAGCACCTCGCGATCTTCGACTACCTGCGGGTGGGCACTCGCCTGGACGGACGAATGATCGAGTATGTCGACCACCTGCACGAGCACTTCGTCGATCCGGTGCGGACCCGAGGCGGCCGCTACCTGTTGCCCGAGCGGCCCGGGTACAGCGCCACCATGAAGCCGGCGTCGATCGCCGAGTTCCGTTTCCCGGACGGCCCGGCGTGGCGGTGACCGTCGGCGCCTCCCGGCTCGGCCTGGGCATGCTGCGCCGGCTGCCCGCCGAGGCCCGTCCCCTGATCCGGCCGGGCACCGTGCCGACCGGCGTGGTGCACCTGGGGCTGGGCGCGTTCCACCGCGCACACCAGGCCGTCTACACCGAGGCCGCGGTCGGCGCGGCCGGCGGTGACTGGGGCATCGTGGCCGTCGCCCCACGCAGCACCGCCGTGGTCGACGCGCTCGCCGCGCAGGACAACCTGTTCAGCGTCAGCACGCTCTCCGCCGCCGGCAGCGCCACCCGGGTGGTGGGCGCCCTGAGCGGGGTACGGCACGCTCCCCGCGATCCGGACGCCGTGGTGGCGCTGCTCGCCGACCCGGCGGTCCGGGTCGTGACCCTGACCGTCACCGAGAAGGCGTACCAACTCGACCCGGTGACCGGCCAGCTGTCCCCGGACGCGGCGCTCGCCGCGGACCTGGCCGGCGGCGCCGCACCGAGCACGGTGCCGGGGCTGTTGCTGCGGGGGCTGGCCGCCCGTGCCGCCGCGGACGCCGGGCCGGTGGCCCTGGTCAGCTGCGACAACCTGCCGGCCAACGGCCGACGACTGCGCGGCATGCTCGAGCAGGCGGTCGGCCGGGCGGGTCGGGTGCCGGCCGGTCTGGTCGAGTGGGTGGCCGGCAACGTCACCTGCCCGGGCACCATGGTGGACCGGATCGTGCCGGCCAGCACCCCGGCGACGATCGAGGCGGCGCGCCGGGCGCTCGGGGTGACCGACCTGGCCGCGGTGGCCGCCGAGCCGTACGCGCAGTGGGTGATCGAGGACGACTTCCCCGGTGGCCGGCCGGGCTGGGAACACGCCGGGGCGGTACTCACCGACGACGCCGGCCCGTGGGAGCGGTTGAAGCTGCGCACCCTCAACGGCGTGCACTCGGCCATCGCGTACCTCGGGGCGTTGGCCGGTCGGGAGACGATCGCCGACGCGCTGGAGATTCCGCACCTGGTCGGCGTGCTGCGCCGGCTGATCGCCGAGGACGTGGCGGCCAGTTTCGTCCCGCCGGACGGGGTCCGGGTGGTCGACTACGGAGAGCAGGCCCTCGCCCGCTTCGGCAACCCGGCGATCCACCACCGCACCCTCCAGGTGGCGATGGACGGTTCGCAGAAGCTGCCGCAGCGCGTCCTGCACACCATCGCCGACCTGCGCGCGGCCGGGCGCTCCGCGCGCTGGGGCGCGCTGGTCGTGGCGTCCTGGTTGCGCTTCGCGCTCGGGTACGCCGACGACGGCCGGCCGCTGCCGTTCCAGGACCCGCTGGCCGGGCCGATCCGGGCCGCGTTGGACGACGGCGCGCAGAGCCCGGCGGGCGCGGTCGACGCGGTCTTCGCGCTGCGCGACGTCGTCCCGGCCGAGGTGGCCGGAGACGACGAGGTCCGCGCCGACGTGATCGCCTGGCTGACCGCGCTGGAACGGCACGGCGTCGAGGCCACCCTGGCCGGTGCCCGATGACCGGGGCCACCCTGGCCGGTTGCCCGATGACCGGGGCAATGCGGGCCGGTGGGCGGTGAACGGGGCCGCGCCGCCGCCCCGGGTGGCGGTGATCGGGGCGAACGGGCACGGTCGCTGGCACCGGCGGGTGATCGCGCCTCTGCACGCCGCCGGTCGGCTCCGGCTGGTCGCCCTGGTCGACGTCCGGCCGGTGGAGGACGACCCGGCCGCCCCGGTGCCGCCCGGGGTCGAGGTGTTCACCGACCACCGGGCGATGCTCGTCGCCACCCGGCCGGAGGTGGTGGTGATCTGCACACCGCCGCACACCCACCTGGCGATCGCGCGCGACGCCCTGGCCACCGGTGCGGACCTGCTGCTGGAGAAGCCGCCGGTGCTGTCGCTGGCCGAGCACGAGGAGCTGACCTGGGCCCTCGCCGCCGCCGGCCGGGTGGCCCAGGTCGGCTTCCAGGCGCTCGGCTCGGCGGCCCTCACCGCGCTGACCGACGCGCTGGCCGCCGGCCGACTGGGCACGGTCACCGGCATCTCCACCGTCGCCGCCTGGCAACGACCGGACGCCTACTACACCCGCTCCCCGTGGGCCGGTCGGCGGAGTCTGGACGGCCGACCGGTGCTGGACGGGGCGCTCGCCAACCCGCTCGCGCACGCGGTGATGCAGTGCCTGGCGATCGCCGAGGCACTCGCCGGGGCGACGCCCTCGCCGGTCGCCATCGAGGTGGAGCGCTACCGCGTTCGCCCGATCGAGGTGGAGGACACCGCCGTGCTGCGGGTCCTGTTCCGCGCCGGCCCGCCGATGCTGGTGGCGGTGACCCTGGCCGCCGAGGAGTTCGTGGCGGGCGAGGTGGTGGTGACCGGTACCACGGGGCAGGCGGTGCTGGAGTACCCGACCGACCGGTTACGGCTGCCCGGGGACGTGGTGACCCGCCGGGTGCCGGGGCGGCTGGGGCTGCTGGAGAACCTGCTCGCCCACCGGGCCGACCCGGCCGGCGTGCCGCTGATCGCACCGCTGGCCCGTACCGCGCCGTTCACCGCGCTGCTGGACGCGTTGCGGCCGGCGCCGGAGCCCCGGCTGCTCGACGGCGACCTGGTGGCCACCCACGGCGAGGGCGGGGAGCGGGTCCGCCACCTGCGGGGTGTCGTCGACGTGTTGCGCCTGGCCGCCGAGCGGGGGGCGCTGCCGAGCGAGCTGGCGGTGCCGTGGGCGTCCGCCGCGTACCGCGCCGAACTGGCCGGGTAGCCGCGGACACCAGCTGGGACGAACACCCACCACCAACGAATGGAGCGAGTCGATGCGCAGAATCCTCACCGGCGCCACGGTGGTCGCCCTCCTGTTCGGCGTCGCCCCGGCCGCCGCCGCGGCACGTCCCGACGTCGCGTCCGCGGACCGGCTCTCCTGGTGGTCTCGGCAGCTCGGCCGGCAGACGCTGCCTGAGCGGGACGGCTGGGCGGCCGACGGCCCCGGCACCACCGGCGGCTCGGCGGCCACCTCCGAACGGACCCGGGTGGTTCACGACCGGGCCGAGTTGGTCGCCGCGCTGGGCGGCGACAACGCCGGCAACGCCACCGACGCCACCCCGAAGCTGATCTACGTCGACGGTGTCATCGACGGCTTCGAAGGACCCGACGGCACGGCGCTGAGCTGCGCCGACCTGGCGGACCCGGGGTACCGGCTGGACGCCTACCTGGCCGCGTACGACCCGGCGGTGTGGGGTCGCGTGCCGCCGAGCGGGCCGCTGGAGGAGGCCCGGGTGCGTTCGGTGACCAACCAGACCCGGCAGACCCAGATCAACGTCGGCCCGAACACCACGATCGTCGGGCTGGGCGGCGCTCGACTGACCGGGCTCACCCTCATGATCGACCGGGCGTCGAACGTCATCGTCCGGAACCTGACGTTCGTCGACGCCCGGGACTGCTTCCCCGCCTGGTCCCCGACCGACGGCGAGGCCGGCAACTGGAACAGCCAGTACGACCAGATCTCGGTACGCCGTAGCGAGAACGTCTGGGTCGACCACAACACCTTCACCGACGGCGACAACCCGGACAGCGCCCAACCCGTCCACTTCGGTCGCCCGTACCAGGTGCACGACGGGTCGCTGGACGTCACCCACACCGCCAGCCTGGTCACCGCGTCGTGGAACCGTTTCACCGGCCGGGACAAGCTGATGTTGATCGGCTCGTCCAACACCGTCGGCCCGGACGTGGGCCGGCTGAAGGTCACGCTGCACCACAACCTCTTCGACGGCGTCCTGCAACGGCTGCCCCGGGTGCGTTTCGGTCAGGTCGACGTCTACAACAACCACTACCGGCTCGGTGGGGACGACTTCCAGTACGCGCTCGGCGTCGGCGTCCAGTCGGCGATCTACGCGCAGAACAACTTCTTCACGGTGGACGCGGTGGTCGACCCGGCGGACCTGCTCTACGACTGGGGTGGCACGGCGTTGACCGAGCGGGGCTCCTGGGTCCGTCAGGGTGGCGGCCCGGCGCGACCGGTCGACCTGTTGGCGGCGTACAACTCGAGCCACGACCCCGACCTGGCCGCGGACGCGGGCTGGACGCCCACCCTGCGCCGCGACCCGGTTCTGCCGGCGCCGCTGGTGCCGCTCCTGGTGGGCCCGCTCGCCGGCGCCGACCGGTTGCCGGTCTGACGGCGAGAGGCGCCCGCGACTCACCGTCGGGTCGGCGACGTTCGGGCTCATCGATGTGGTGAAGATCGGCTATAAGTGACGCATGGACTTCCCGCCGCACCTGGGCAGCATGCCGATGCACGCGATCACCGAGATCCACGGTGAACCGGGCCTGCTGGAACGTTTCCGGTTGGAGGTCCAGCAGTTCGACGACGCGGCCCGGGCGCGGTTGACCGCCGCGCTCGACCTCGCCGCCGAGCTGCACCGCGACGATCGACGGGTCCGCGAGCCGTACCTCAACCATCTGCTGCGGGTAACGATCCGGTTGATGCACCACTACCAGGTGCGCGACGTGGACGTGATCGTCGCCGGCCTGCTGCACGACGCGGTCGAGGACCACCCCAGCGAGCTGGCCGACGGCGACCCGGGCGCCGACCCGACCGGGGCCGCGCTGGCCGCGCTAGCCGCGCGGTTCGGGCCACGGGTGGCCACCCTGGTCGCGGCGGTCACCAATCCGGTGTACGACCCCGAGCGGGACCGCAACGCGCAGTACCGGGAGCACCTGGCGGTCAGCCTGGAGCGGGAGCCCTGGGCCCGGGTGATCAAGGTGTCGGACTTCACCGACAACGGGGTGGGCGTGATCCACACGGTCGGGCCGAAGGTGATCTCGTCAGCCCGCAAGTACCGACCGCTGGTGCCGCTGTTCCGGGACCTGATCGGCCGACCGGACACCCCGTTGTCGCCGGCGGTGAAGCGACACATCTTCGACCAGCTGGATCTCGCCGAGGAGCGGTTCAGCGCCATCCTGGACCAGCCCGCCCCGAACTGACGGCGGTCGCATCACTCGACCGGGTTCCGCGACAAGTTCTCGGATATCGGGGACGTGCGGAACCTTACGGTGGGTTTGCGCCAGATGCGAGCCAAGGAAGTCCCTGGCCGGATTGCCTGGTGCAACCCCAATCGAGAGGATGTGGCCATGCGTGACCTTTCTCGTCGCGACCTGCTCAAGGCGACGGCGGCGGGCGCCGGGGCGGTCGCCCTGCCGGGCGTGTTGGCCGGCGGCAGCTCGGCGATCGCGTCCGACGGCATCGGCCCGTCCGACGCGACGTACCCGCCCGCGACCCTGACCGGGCGCGTCGTTCGCCCCCAGAGCCCGGAGTACGCGCAGGCGAGCCTCGGCTGGGACGAGTTGTTCGTGCGCTATCCGCTGGTCATCGTCTTCGCCCAGGAGACCCGGGACGTGGTCAACGCCCTCACCTGGGCGCGGCAGCACGACGTCGCGCTGCGGGTACGCAGTGGCCGGCACAGCCTGGAAGGCTGGTCGAACGTCGACAACGGCATCGTGATCGACGTCAGCGAGCTGAAGGACGTCCACATCGACACCGCCACCCGCACGGCGAAATTGGGCGCGGGGCTCAACCAGTCGGAGGCGGTGACCGCCCTCGGGGAGTACGACCTGGCGGCGACGACCGGCACGGAGGGGACGGTCGGCCTGTCCGGCGCGACCCTCGGCGGCGGCTTCGGCTTCCTCACCCGCTACCTCGGGATGGCCTGCGACAACCTGATCGGCGCGGAGATCGTCGTCGCCGCGGGCGCCGACGGCGCGAAGGTCCTCGAGGTGGACCCGTGGAATCACCCGGACCTGCTCTGGGCGCTGCGTGGCGCGGGCAACGGCAACTTCGGAATCGTCACGTCCCTGACCTACCAGGTGGCTCCGCTCACCAGCGTCGCCTACCTGCAGGTGACCTGGCCCGGTCTCGGCGACCTGCACGAGGTCTTCGACGCCTGGCAGCGCGTCGCGCCCTTCACCGACCCCCGCCTCGGCAGCCAGATCGAGGTCCACCCGACCGAGATCCTGCTGTTCGCGGTGCTCGCCGAAGGGTCGGAGGCAGAGGCCAGGAAACTGCTGGCGCCGATCCTGTCGATCGGCAACCCGACGGTCACGGCACAGATCGGCGGTTGGGGCGACGTCTACGCCGGCTTCCAGATCCCGACCGAGGACGAGCCCGCGAAGTGGAAGTTCTTCTCCCAGTTCACCCGCGAGCCGTTCCCGGAGGAGGCGATCGGCGTGATCCAGGCGTTCATGGAGAAGGCACCCTCGCCCGACAGCAACTTCTTCACCCAGGCATTCGGTCGCGGGGCGCAACGGCAGGAGCCGTTCGGTGGCGCGGCCTTCCCGCACCGTGACGCGCTCTTCTACTCCGAGCCCGGCGTCGGCTGGGGCACCCGCGGCGAACCCGACAGCGACGACGCCGTCACCCCGATCGCCCAGACCTGGATCGCCGAGTTCAGCCAGGCGCTACGGCCCTACGTGGACGGCGCCTACGTCAATGTGCCGAACATCGGCATGGCCGAGTGGGAGACCGCCTACTGGGGGCGCAACTTCCCCCGACTGCGCAAGATCAAGGCAAAGTACGATCCGCACAACGTCTTCCAGTACGAGCAGAGCGTCCCGCCCGCGACCCACTGAGCCGGATGACCGGCGGTGCGGGTCACGCCCACCCGCACCGCCAAGGCGCCTGTGACCGGGTAGGAGGCACGGCCACGCGCGGGAGGCGTGCCACTCGCAACAGCGATATACCTCAGGGTCATATTCATACCTCAGGGTCATAACGCTCATCGAGGTAACTGCTTCCGGCGGCCGTCACCCACCGTGAGATTTCGTCCACGCCGGCCCTGATGACCGATCAGGAGGGCGCGGCTTCACGCAGGACCACGCGCAGGGGGTGCGGAGCGTTGGTGGCGACGTCGCCGAGCACGGCGAGCAGCAAACCGTACTGATCGGTCGGCTCGTCGGCGAGCAACTGGCCGGCGTCGGTGATCAGCAGGGTGAGCGGGCCGGCGTCGAGCCGGTCCCGGAGCACGTCGGAGAGGGCGTCCCAGGTCTGCCCCAGGTACGCCGGCAGGGCGAGCGCGGCGCTGAGCGCGCCGAACAACCCGGCCCTGGTCCGGCTGTCCGCTCCGGCCAGCGCCACCGCGCCGGGCACGTCGACGGCGTCGTCGCGGCGGACGATCAGCCAGTCGGGCGTCCGACCCGCGTCCTCTTCGACCATCGTGTGCCTCCTGATCGGACCGGTGTGACTTCTGACCGGGGCGACGAGCCGGGGGCCGGCCCGCCGCGACCGGCCGGCCCCCGGGCCGGTCAGAGCCGGTAGAAGTCGGTGTAGTGGTTGGGCGAGAACCAGGTGACCCCGGTGCTGCGGTTCACCACGATCCGGTACGCGTCCCGGGCGGCGCCCTGGGTGCGCGGGTAGACGTCGTACTCGTAGTAGGTGGCGTTGGTGGGCAGTTGACCCTCGTAGTTGTAGAACTGGCCGCCGGCGAAGTTGGACTTCCCCCCGCTCCAGGAATACCAGCCGCGGCTGGTCGGGAACCCCTTGGCGGACCAGCCCGAGCGGGCGGTGCGGGCGTCGGCGCAGCGGCTCATGGTGCAGGAGCTGTAGACCGCCGCGGAGGCCGGGTCGGTCAACCGGGGGGAGACCACGGACGGGCCGACCAGCGCAGCGGCGACCATGGCAAGGAGCAGGGCGAGCGTGGTGGTACGCCGGCGGATCGCGCCGAGCGTGGCCGGTGGGGACACGAGGGTGGACACAGGCTGCCTCCAGACCATCCAGTTCATCGATCCGCGTGATTGTCGGACCGGACCCAGTCTCACCGCTGTCGGCCGGCCGCAACACCCCTCGGCGCCCCAACTGCTCCACAATGCTCGGTGAACCCCGGATGATCATCCTGCTCGGCACGCCCGATCGGGAGCAGCGTCAGCATGCCGATGCTGACCCAGACGTACGCGTTGGCGCCCACGAACCCCGCCGGCCCCGCCGACCCGTTGGCGAAGACCCAGACCAGCCCACTGCACAGCACCACGTAGGCGGCGACACCCGCGTACGCCCGGCGACGGAGCGTCGCGTCGACCGGTGGCCAGGGCAGCGTGGACGCGGCGAGCACCACCAGCCCCGGTACCAGCCACACCAGGTGGTGCACCCAGCTGACCGGGCTGACCAGGCACCCGGCGACACCGGTCAGCGCGAAGCCGGCCCGTTCGTCGCCGTCGCGCACGGCCCGGCGGACCCGCACCACCCACACCGCCAGCACGGCGACGACCAGCAGCAGCCACAGCCGCCGGTCCGGGTCCGCCGGGTCGACCCGGGCGACCAGGCCGAGCAGCGACTGGTTCGACACGTACGCCAACTCACCGACCCGGTCGGTGTCCCACAGCGCCTCGGTGAAGAACGCGCGGCTGGCCTCCGGGGCGAGCGCCGCCGCGAGCACGGTCGCGCCGACGGCGGTGCCGATGGCCGTCGCGGCGGCCCGCCAGCGCCCGGTGACCAGCAGGTACCCGATGAAGATCGCCGGCGTGAGCTTCACCGCCGCGGCCAGTCCCACCCCGATCCCGGCCCACCTGCTGCCCCGCTCCCACAACCACAGGTCCAGGTAGACCAGCGCCACCAACAGCAGATTGACCTGCCCGAAGCTGACCGTGTCCCGGACCGGGTTGAGCCCGGCCAGCAGGCAGCAGGCCAGCGCGAGCGCGTACCAGCGGGTCCACCCGTGCCGCCGGGCCAACGGGTCCACCAGCAGACGCAGCAGGAACGCGACGGCCAACGCGGTGAGCAGCAGGTTCGCCACGATCGTCGGATACCAGGCCAGCGCGGCCATCGGCAGCATGCTGACCGCCGCGAACGGCGGATAGGTGAAGCCGTACCCGTTGCCGGTGGTCCACTCGTACAGGTCGCCGCCGCGTACCCAGTGCCCGACCGCACCGTGGTAGACACCGACGTCGAACCAGCCCCGATGCCCGGGCAGCACCGCGATCGCCACCGCCAGCACGGTGGCCAGCCCGAGCACCGTCACCACCCGCCGTCGCCCCGCGTTCACCGCAGCACCCCCACCGGGGCGGGCGGCACCAGCAGGCGCAGCGAACCGACCGCGAGCAACCCCACCAGCACCCCGGCGGCGGCCAGCACCGCCTGCGCCGCGTCCGGCCCGAAGCCACTGGGCAACGCCACGAACGCCAACACCACCGCGCCCAGCGCCGCCACCGGCCGGGCCCGCCCGTGCGCCGCCGCCGCGATCAGCACCAGACCCCAGAGCGCGTACCACGGCCGGGTCGCCGGGCCGAGCAGCGCCGCCGCCACCAACACCAACCCCAGCGCGTACGCCGGGCCGAGCCGCCGCCGATGCCACCACGCGCCGATCGCGACGGCCAGCGCGGCGGCCACGCCCAACGCCAGGCACAGCCGCATCGGGGCGTCCCCCAGGTGCAGACCGAACCGCCCCGCCGCGCGCGACGCCACCCGACCCAGCGCGCTGGAGATCGACCAACTGTGCCGGTACACCGGTGTGCCGAGCGCGCCGATCCACCCGTACCCGATGCCGGTGGCCCAGGTGACCACTGCGGCGGTGCCCAGCGCGAACCCGGCGGTGCGGGCCACCGCGGTCGGCAGCCCGCGGTGGCGCGCGGCGAGCGAGACGACCACCAGCAGCCCGACCACTGCCGGCACCTTGACCAACGCGGCGAGGGTGACCAGCACGGTGGCCGCGCCGTAACGGTGCTCGAAGGCGAGACTCAACCCGGCCACCAGCAGCCCCAGCATCACCGCCTCGTTGTGCGCGCCGGCGATGAGGTGCAACGGCACCAGCGGGTTGAGCACACCCAGCCAGAGCGCGGCGGCCGGATCGACACCGCAGTGCCGGGCCAACCGGGGCAGGTACGCCACCAGCAACGCCACCCCGGCCAGCGCGACCAGGCGTAGACCGAGCACACCCAGCACCAGTTGACCGCCGGTCACCCCACTGACCACGGCCGCCACCGCGAGGAACACCGGCCCGTACGGCGCGGGGGTCTGCTGCCACATCTGCGGCACCTCGCCGGCCAACGCGCCGCCCAACTGGGCCACCCCGTGCCGGTACACGTCGATGTCGGCGAGGACCATCGCGCCCTGCGCCAGGTAGCTGTACGCGTCCCGGCTGAACAGCGGCGGCGCCACCAGCAGGGGCCCCGCCCAGCAGGCCAGGGTGAGCATCGCGGACCGCCGGTCGACGACCTCGTCCGGTGCGTGCCGGTGCCGTCCCGCCCACCACCAGGCAGCGACGAGGAGAGTCAGACCGGCGTACCCGCAGAGCAACCCCGGCCCGGCGAGTTGCCGCAGCGCGCTCCACCAGGCGGCGTGCGCGCCGACCGGGAGCGCCCCGGCGGCCAGACCGGCGCAGGACAGCAACGTGGCACCGACGCCCCCGAGCAGCCGGTACGCGACGACGGTCGGCAGTGTGCGCACCCGGGCAGGATGTCGTTCGTGGCTGACCGGCACGCGACGCCCCGACGATCAACAGGCGACGTCGCGATGTCGTACCGGCTCGGCCGCCCCCGGGTCGCGGGCGGGCGGGTCCGGTTCGTAACGGTATGCGGTCTGGTCGGTGCGGCGTGGCGGCCGACAAATCGGGCACCGGTTGTTAGCGTGGAACGCGGATCCGCGACGGTGGAGGGTGCCATGACGGACGCCCCCGACGGGAGGCCGAGACCCCCGGACCAGTGGCGGCACCGGGGCATCCGCGGGGTGACCATCGCCCGCGACGCCGGTGTGCGCGGCTGGCGGTGGTGGGCGCGGAACTGGGATCGGCTGGTCGCCGCGCTCCAGGACGAGGCGCCCGTGGGCTTCGCCGCCGCGCCGTCGCCGTCCGGCCCGCTCGTCGAACAACGCGACGCGCCCCGGCTGATCGCGGTCCCGGCCCGCGGGTACGTGTACTCGTTCTACGTCCGCGCCACGTTCGCCTGGTCCTCACCGGCGAGCCTGCGGGCCGAGGTGCTGAGCTGGTACGTGCAGTATTTCCAACCGCACGCGATCCAGCGGCTGACCCGGCTCGCCGCGGACGCCGCCCGGGACCTGCCCCCGCACCGCGCCGGGGACCTGGAGGTGGCGTTGCAGCGGGCGCTCGCCGAGGATCCCCAGTGGCCCTACCAGCGGGGCGACATTGCGCTCACCTGCCGCCCCGACGCCGCCGTCCGCCTCGACGAGCGGATCATGCCGGCACTTCAGCCGCACGTCGACCGGCTGGTGAAGCTGGAGTACCAGTTCGACGAGCAGCTACGGAAGGCCCGGTACGCCGAGGAGTTGAGCCGCCGGTGGGCGACGATCCTGAGCGTCCACCCCGACGACAGTGACCTCGCCGACGCCCGTGACCACCTGCTCACCGCGCAGCGGGAAGCGGCGCGATGGATCGCCGAACTCCTCCGCCACCGCCACGCAGACCTCTCACCGGAGTCGGTACTCACACCCCCGCCCAGGCAGCCCTCGACCCAGGCCGCACCCCCTCGCACTCCCACTCCACCCCGTCCCCCGTCGCCTACCACCCCGTCACGAGGTAGACCCACCCGTGACGAATGACCGCCGCCGGGCTGGTCAACCCGGCGGCGGCCACTGGGGTCCGGGGGCGTTCGTCCGAGCAGGTGCGCGTTAGTAGGTGAAGGTCCAGAGGAAGTAGAAGCCGGGGCCGGTGGGGCCGGACTGGCGGTACTCGCAGTAGTACCAGCTCCACAGGCCGGTCTGAGCACCCTCACTGCCGTAGCTGTTGCAGAACTGACCGTCGTAGTAGACGCCGCGCAGCGTGCCGCCCGGCGGATCCGCCGCAGCCGGAGTGGCGCCGATCCCGAGCAGCCCGCCCAGGGCCAGCGTCATCGTCGCCACCATGGTCGCCCATCTGCGTCCGCGCATGAAGCCTCCTCACATCACCGTCCACAGTGCGCACGGCGCGACGTCGAGCCGGGACCAGGACATCGAAGTTCGTGAAAGTAAGGCTTGCATGGGGGCGTGCGGATCGGCTCCCGACAACGGGCGGCGCTACCGCGATGATCCGCCAACGCGATCTCCGTCGAATGGGCATCCACCCTGAACACCCGTCAGCCACCGTGCCACATGGGGGCGCTGCGGTTGACGGTCCGCACCACGATGACCGGGTCGGTGAGGACGCCGGCCAGCCGTCGGGACGCCGCGACCGCGAGCGGTCCCAACGTCTGGTGCTCGATCACCGCGTGGCACAGCTGAAGCCCCAGTTCGGCCAGCTCGCGTCGACCCAGCTCGATGCGCCGCGGGTGGTCCCGCCGCTGCGCCAGCACCGCCCGGATGCGGCGGCGCAGCTCGGCCTGTTCGTCGGTGTGCTGTCGCATCACCTCGACCGACCAGCGCCACGTCTCAGCGAGCAGCAGCAGGTCGACCCGGTCGGGTGGTTGGTCGGCGAGGAGCAGTTCCTGGTGGCAGACGACCAGGGCCGTGGCGGGCTCACCGTCGGCCGCGAGCATTCCGGCGAGCAGTCCCGCACCGATGGGCGAAGGGTCGCCGAGGTCCTGGTCGGCCGCCGTGCGTAACAGGTCCAGGTGGGTACGCGCCGCTTCGACGTCCCCGCCGAGGTGGTGCAGGACGGCCAGGAACTCCTGCATCCCGGGGGCCGCCGGGCGGGCTGGGACAGTGGATTCCGGCGTGGCAGCGGTGGTCGCGCGGGTCAGCTCCTCGGCCGCGACCAGCAGTTGCGTCACGGGCGCGCCGTCCGCGAGCAGCCGGGCGACCCGCTGCCGCTGCGCCGTCAACGGCGTCGGCCCGGTCGGCGGTGGGATGAGCGCCAGCAGCCTCGCCAACTCGGTCCACTCCCCCGCGGCGGCGCCGGCCAGCAGCGCCCGGCGCAGCGCCGCCACGGTGAGGTCGTCGGCGTGCCCGATGCTCGCGGCCCGCGTCGTGGTGACGTCGGCGAAGACACCGAGCGCCTCCGGCCAGTAGCCGGCGCGGGCAAGCTCGACGCCGAACTCCTCGCGCAGCCGGCTGCCGCGTCGCGCACTCACCGATCCGCCGGCGAGTCGGCTCTGCAGGCGGGCGTGCCGGAACCGGTAGGCACCCGCGCCGTCGCGCAGCAGGCCGACGACCTCGGCGTACGCCAGGAAGGCGAGCAGTCGGTGCGGTGTACGGCCACGGACGGCGAGGGCGGCACGGGTGAGGGCGAAGCGCAGCCACGCCCCGCCGCCGCGCCGGTGCAGCCACCAGCCCAGCCCGAGCCCCACCCCGGCCCAGACCAACCCCGGCAGCGGCGGCACGGCGGGCAGCACCCCGGCGAGACGCGCCGCCGCGACGACGATGAGCAGCCGGAGGACGCCGGTGGCGGCGCTGGCCAGTGCGGAGGCGACGCTGGCGGCCCGGTCGGCTTGCAGGGTCTCGACCACGCTTGTCGCACCGAGTTCGGCGGCGGGCGCGGCGACGTCCACCCGCAGTCCGGCCAGGACCACGTCGTACGCCCAGGTCAACAGACCGACCACGACGGCGGCCCGGACCGGGTCGGACCACGGTGGCAGCCCCGGCACGCGGTCCAGCAGCGCGACCAGGTGCGGGGTGGGCGCATAGGCCGTGAGGACGGCGAAGGTGAACAGTGCCGTGAAAGCCCCGACGAACAGCGCGCCGGGCAGCCCGTCGCGGAGCGCCCGGAGCCCGCCGACGAACGCCACCCGGCGGGGTCGTTCCCGACCGGCCCGACCCGAGCCGCGGACCAGCGCCACGACGGTGGCCAGCAGGAAAGCCGCCAGCGTCAGGGCGTCCGTCTGGCGGACCAGATCATGCAGGAGGTTCCGGGTCGGTGGGTGGGTCACCAGCTCCGCCGTCGCCGTGAGGGCGTCCGCGGAGAGGGCCAGCGTCAGCCACACCGCCACCGCGGTACGCGCACCGGCGACGAGCGCCCAGAACGGGCCGGGCTGCGCGTTCGCCAACTGCCACCACCGGAACTCCCGGACGTCGAGCGACTCCAGGTGCGCGGCGAGGAAGGCCAGGTAGCGCCGGGCGGTCCCGGGGGCCCAGCGCTGGAGGCCGTGTGAGCCGCGGCGGGACCGCAGCGCGGCGTCCACGGCCCTGGTCAGCAGGTCGTCCTCGACCGAGCGTTGCCCCCGCTCACGAGCCAGGGGCACGAGGTCCCGAGGGTCGGTCCCCGGCTGGTCGAAGGCGCTGCGGGCCATCGCCACCATCAGCGGGGTGGAGAGTGCGGCGGTGAGCTGCGGGGCGTCCCCGAGGGTGGCGGCGACCGTGGTCCAGTTGTCGACCTGGTGCAGCGGTGCCGCGTCCACCAGGTAGTCGGCGACCTCGCCGGGAGCGGGTGGTTCGAGCATGACCACGGCGGCGCCGCGCAGCTTCTCCCCCTGGGTCAGGTAACGCTCGTAGACGGAGGTCCGGCAGGTGAGGACGAACCGCTGGGTCGGCAGTGCGTTGAGCTCGTCGAGGCAGGCGATCAGCCGGTCCTCGGGCACCTCGTCGAGTCCGTCGAGGACGGGCACGACGAGGTCGGTCTCGATGAGGTCGCGCAGCACGGCGTCGCGGCGCGGGTGCCCGGCCGCGAGCCGCGGGTAGCGTCGCGCGATCCGGTCGACCAGCCAGTCGTGGAAGCCCTGCCGGTCGGGATCCCAGGAGTCGGCCGGAACCAACACCGGTACGGGAGTGTCCGGCTCGCGGTGCACGGGCAACTCCCGGGCCATTCGCAGCGCGAGGATCGACTTGCCGGAACCAGCCGGCCCCAACAGCAGCAGCCGCCCGGAGGGTATTCGCCGGTAGCAGCTCCACAGTGTCCCGTTGCCACCGTCGAGGTCGACCGGGACGGCGTCGCTTGATCGACCGATGGCCCGCCAGGAGGGGAGCAACCGGTCGGGGGCGGTGCGCCACCGCACCGGCAGCGGATAGGGCTCGTCGACGGTGCGCAGCAACGCCTCGTCGGTCGGGTCGCGACGGATCAGCTCCACCAGTTCGTCGGCGGCGGCCCGCCGGTGGGCGGCGGCCTCGGCGAGACCAGCCGTTCCGGTGCGGAAGACCTGATCCAGGAGGACGTAGACGGCGATGACCCCGGCGACGACGCCCCAGGTCCAGTTGACCTTCTCGAAGTCGTACCGCAGCCACACCCACGCCGTGCCACCTGCCGCCAGCGCGGCCACGACGCCCAGCGATCCCCATTTCCACCCGCGACGCCGCACCGCACGATTGTGGTCGACCCGCGCCCGCCAGGACACCCCGCCCGTTCCGGGCCTCGCTCAGCCGACGCCAACCAGGACGCCGAGGAGCGCCGGTAGCCGCGGCAGAAGCGTGCTCACCCCGCCGCGGTTGGCAGCACCGGGCAAGCCCCGCCGAGTCGGTTCAACGAGTGAACAGCTGGACCCAGGTGCGGGAGGCGAAACGCCAGCCGCCGTCGGTGCGGACGAAGGTGTCGCGGTCCTCGCCGATCGCGAACGGGGCCGTTGTCGCGGGATCGCCGGGTGCGACGAAATAGGCGGTGACGAGTGAGGTCCCGCTGCTACGGCCGTTCCCCTCGTCGACAAACCGGAGGTTGGTCACGGCGTGACGAATGCCCGGGTACTGGTTTCCCTGATCGAGCTGCTCACCCCAGGCTTTGATGGCGTCCGAACCGACGACGGGTTCCGGACCGATGCGTAGTTCGGCATCCGGGGTGAACAGCTCGTGTGCGGTCGAGGCGAGACCGGCGTCGATCCTGAAGGTGAGCTCGATCACCAGCCGGGTGAGCTCGACGTGCACGCCGTCGGACACGAGCGTGGTCGAAGTGGTCCGGCTGGTCATAACCATTCCTTCCGCCGTGACAAGCGCTGGGGTGAGGGCCCGAGCCGGTGCGGCCAGCACCAACGCCTCCCGGTCTGCTGGCGGGAAGACAGGTTCAGTAAAGCCGAGGTTTCGACGCGCCACGGAGGATCAGGCCGATTGCCTGACCGGACGCCAGGCAGCCGCTCAGCTCGGGACGTCGCGGCGGCGGAAGGCGGTCACGCCGACGGCGAGCAGGGCCGCGGCCACCGCCACCAGCACCACCAGGGGAAGCGCCGCCGGGTCGACAGCGGGCACGGCCGGCACATGGGTGTACGGCGAGACGTCGAGCGCGGCCTGGGGCAGCTTCAGCACCGCACCGAGCTGCCCGAGCAGCAGGAAGACCAGCAACACCACCCAGGACAGCACCACCGACCAGCGGGGCAGCAGCCCGAAGATCGCGGTCACCACCCCGGCCACCACGAGCAGAGCGGGCAGTCGCAGCAGCGCGGCACCGCCCAGCTCGACGGTCTGACCGAGCGGGTCGCCGGTGACGATGCCGTAGCCGAGGCCGGTGGTGGCACCGGCGAGCAGCAGCAGGGCGATGGCGCCGAGTGTCGCGGCGAGCACCTGGGTGCCGAGCCAGCGGGTGCGGCTGACCGCCGTGGCGAGGGCGGCCTCCAGCACCCCGTCGGCCTCGTCGCCGCGTATCCGGAGCAGGGCCTGCACCACGTACGCGCCGATGGTGAGGGCGAAGAGGCCGAGCATCGCGGCCAGGTACGCGTTGATCAGGTCGGTGCCGCCACCCATCGCGTTGATCGCCTCGGCGGCGGCCGGATTCGCGTCGATCATGTCGTTGAACTCGTCGGCGGCGACGCCCATGGACAGGCCGAGCACGGCCACCCCGACCGCCCAGCCGAGCAGCATGCCGCGCTGCATCCGCCAGGCCAGCCCGGCGGGGCTGAGCAGCCGTGACGCAGCGGTCGCCGGGCCGCGTCGGGGGGCGATCAGGCCGGCGCCCAGGTCGCGTCGTTCGGCGAGGGCGTACGCCAGTGTCACCCCGGCGAGCAGCAGCGCCACGGGCAGGGCGAGCACCCACCAGCGTTCGTCGTCGAAGGCGCGGACCTGGTTGCCCCAGCCGAGCGGGGAGATCCACGACGGCCAGGCGCTGCGCACGTGGGTTCCGTCGGCGCTCTGCTCGCCGAGCACGTCGCCGGCGGCGCGCAGCACGAAGGAGAGCCCGACGGTGGCGGCGGCGAGCGCGTTGGCGCCGCGCGAGGTCACCGAGAGCTGGGCGGTGACCGCCGCGACGGCGGTGAAGGCGACCCCCACACCACCGATCGCGCCGGCCGCCAGCACCGAACCGGCGAGAGGTAGACCGGTGCCGGCCAGCGCGACCGCGAGCAGAGCGGCGGCCAGGGCGTTCGTCGCGACGATGACGAGAAGCGCGGCGGTCAGCGACGCGTACCGGCCGACCACGGAGGCACCGAGCAGCTCGGCCCGGCCACTCTCCTCGTTCTGGCGGGTGTGCCGGGTCACCGCGAAGGTGCTCAGCAGCGCGACGATCAGGGCCAGCGTCACGTACGTCTCGGCGACCACCACGGCACCGAGGTCGGTGCCGTGGATGGGGCCGTTGAAGGCGCGGGCGACCAGGCTGGACGCCGAAGTGGTGGCGTAGCCCAGCCGGGCCGTCTGGTCCGGGTAGATGCCGGCGACGCTGCCCGCGAGGGCGTAGCCGAGCAGGGGTGTGCCGAGGACCCAGACGGCGAGGCGGATCCGGTCGCGGCGCAGCACGAGCCGGGCCAGTGCGGTGGTGCCGGCGAGCGCGTTCACCGGGCACCGGCCCGCGAAGCGTCCGCGCCCCGGGCTGCGGCGACGTGACCGTTGGTGGCGGCGGGGTCGTCGCCGTAGTGACGCAGGAAGAGTTGTTCCAGGGTGGGTGGGGTGCTGGTCAACGCGCGGACGCCGAAGCCGATGAGCCGACCGAGCAGCGCGTCGAGGTGGGCGGGGTCGACTTCCAGGTGGGTGCGGCCGTCGACCTGGTGCACGTCGTGCACCCCGGGCAGCGCGTCCAGGCCGGTGACCGGGCGGGCGGTCTCGACGGTCACCGCCGTGCGGGTGAGGTGACGCAGCTCGGTGAGGGTGCCGGTCTCGACGGTGCGACCCTCGCGGATGATGCTGACCCGGTCGCAGAGCGCCTCGACCTCGGCGAGCACGTGGCTGGAGAGCAGCACGGTGGCGCCGGCCTGCTTGACCCGCCGGACCTCGGCCTGGAACACCGCCTCCATCAGCGGGTCGAGGCCGGAGGTCGGCTCGTCGAGCACGTACAGCTCGATCGGGGAGGCGAAGGCGGCGACGATGGCGACCTTCTGCCGGTTGCCCTTGGAGTAGGTGCGGCAGCGGCGGGTCGGGTCCAGGTCGAAGTGGTGCAGCAGCTCGTCGCGGCGACGTCGGTCGAGGCCGCCGCGTAGCTTGCCGAGCAGGTCGATGGCTTCGCCGCCGGTGAGGTTGGGCCAGAGGCTGACGTCGCCCGGCACGTACGCGAGCCGGCGGTGCAGGCGGACCGCGTCGCGCCACGGGTCACCGCCGAGCACCTGGGCGTCTCCGGAGTCGCGGCGGAGCAATCCGAGCAGGATTCGGATGGTGGTGGACTTTCCGGAGCCGTTGGGCCCGAGGAAGCCGTGCACCTCCCCCTGCTCGACGTGCAGATCCAGCCCGTCGAGTGCCCGGATGGCGCCGAACGTCTTGACCAGGTTGTCGATCGTGATGACGGGCATGGCCCCTCCTGCCGTTGGCTACCTCGACCAACTCCACTGTACTGACCGCCGGTCAGTCGAATCAACGGTGATGGTGGCCACCGGTCAGGGCGTCGTTAGGCTTGTCGGCATGACCGCCGATCCCGCGGACGACACCGACACCCGCACCCGGATCCTGCGCGCCGCGCTCGACCTGTTCGCCGAACACGGCTACCAGCGCACCTCGCTGCGCCAGATCGGTGAACGTCTGCGGCTGACCAAGGCCGCGATCCTGTACCACTTCCCGGCCAAGGAGCATCTGCTCGCCGCCCTGGTCGAGCCGCTGGTGGCCGACCTGGAGGCGTTGCTCGACTCGGCCCGGACGCAGCCCACCGAGCTGGCCCGGTGGACGGTGCTGGAGGGCTGGGTGGACGTCATGCTCGCCCATCGTCGGCCGCTCGGCATGCTCTTCCACGACATCGCACTGGTCGGCCGGGGCGACACGTACCACCGCCTCATGGAGATCGCGATGCGGGCCAACGACCTCATCGCCGGCCCGGACGCCGGGCGCCGCGAGCGGGTGCGGGCCGTGCAGGCGGTGGCGGCGTGCAGCGACGTGGTCATCTTCTTCACCGACGTGTCCGACGAGGTGCTGCGGGCCGACATGCTCGACGGCGTACGCCGACTGCTGGCGCCGGCCGGGGACGGCCCGGCGGCGCCGGGCGCGACGACGGCGATCCCGGGGCCGGCCCGCGAGACGCCGGCGGACACGACCCGGAGCAGCGGGAAGCGCCGTCGGCCGGGACGGCCGCGCGCGCTGGGCCGGGAGCAGGTGGAGGCGGCCCGACGGATGCACGCGGCGGGCACCCACTCGGTGGATGCCATCGCCGCCGCGCTGGGTGTCTCACGGGCCACCGTCTACCGGCACCTGACCACGCCATAACGAGACAGTTCCGGGACGGTTATGAGACGGTTGTGAGCCGCCGCTCAGGCGGCGAGGGTGGCATAGCGGCCGTTGCGGTCCAGCAGGCTGTCGTGGGTGCCGGCCTCGACGATGCGACCGTGGTCGAGCACCGCGATCTGGTCGGCGTCGCGGACCGTGGAGAGCCGGTGCGCGATGGTGATCGTGGTCCGCCCCTGGGCGAGCAGGTCGAAGGCCCGCTGCACGGCGCGTTCGGTCTCGGTGTCCAGCGCGCTGGTGGCCTCGTCGAGGACCAGGATGCGCGGGTCACGCAGCAGGGTACGGGCGATGGCGAGGCGCTGCTTCTCGCCGCCGGAGAACCGGTGGCCGCGCGAGCCGACCATGGTGTCGTACCCGTCCGGCAGCCCGTCGATGAGGTCGTGGATCTGGGCGGCGCGGGCGGCGTCCTCGATCTCGGTGTCGGTGGCGTCCGGCCGGGCGTAGCGCAGGTTCTCCCGGACCGTGGTGTGCAGCAGGTACGTCTCCTGGCTGACCACGCCGACGATCGCGGCCAGGTCGGCCAGCCGCAGGTCGCGCAGGTCGACGCCGTCGATGGTGATCCGGCCGGCGGTCGGGTCGTGCAGCCGGCTGACCAGCCCGGCGAGGGTGCTCTTGCCGGAGCCGGTCTCGCCGACCAGGGCGAGGCTGGTGCCGGCGGGCACGTCCAGGGTGATCCCGGCGAGGGCGGCGGTGTCACTGCCCGGGTAGCCGAAGGTGACGTCCTCCAGGCGCAGGTGGCCGCGCACCCGGGCGAGGTCGAGGTGGACCGGCTCGGCGGGGTCGGCCACGTCGACGGGCAGGTCCAGGTACTCGAAGATCCGGGCGAAGAGCGCCAGCGAGGCGGTGAGCGAGACACCCACGTTGAGCAGCCCCATCAGCGGTCGGAACAGGCCGCCCTGCAGTGCGGTGAAGGCGACCAGGGTGCCGATGCTCAGCGTGCCGGCGGTGCCGGGCAGCCCGGCGGCGAGGTAGATGACCGCCGGTACGGCGGCGAAGATGATGCTCATCGAGGCCATCCGCCAGCGGCCGGCCAGCTCGCTGCGCAGCTCCAGGTCGACCAGGCGCGCCGAGGAGGCGGTGAACCGGTCGATCAGCGCGGGGCCGGTGCCGAGGGTCTTGGCCAGTTGCACGCCGCTGATCGAGAGCCCCTCCTCGACGGTGACGTTGAGGTCGGCGAGTTCGCGTTGCCGCTGGGCGGTGATCTCACGGCGCATCCGGGCGACGCGACGGGTCAGCCAGATGGCCGGCGGCAGCACCACGAGCGAGACGAGGGAAAGCTGCCAGGAGAGCGCGATCATGGCGACGGCGGTGGCGACCACGGTGGTGAGGTTGGCCGCGACGGCGGTGGCGGTGGAGGTGACCACCGACTGCATGCCGCCGATGTCGTTGGTGATGCGGGACTGCACCTCGCCGGTGCGGGTGCGGGTGAAGAAGCCGAGTGACTGACGCTGGAGGTGGCTGAAGACGTCGGTGCGCAGCCGGTGCATGACCCGCTGGCCGACCTGGGTGGAGATCCAGGTCTGGACGACGCCGAGAGCGGACGTCACCGCCGCGACGGCGACCATGCCGAGGACCAGCCAGACCAGCAGCGTCACGTCGCCCTGCGGGAGGGCCCGGTCGATCACGGCACGCAGCAGGAACGGGGAGGCCATCGCGATGATCGAGGAGAGCACGATGATCGCGGTGACGACGGCCAGCGCGGGCCGGTGCGGGGTGAACAGGCGGCCGATGCGGCGCAGCGACACCTGGCGGGCCTGCGTCTTCTCTTCGGCGCTGACGGTGCGGTGGCCGCGGTCGCGGCCCATCGAGGTGGGTTCCAAGGGGTGCTACCTCTCGTCGACAACATTGCTGAGGTTACCTCATCATGAGGTAGCAACCACATCTCCTGCTACCGTATTCCGGTGATCGAGCACACCGCCGACAGCGCCGACGACGAGAGCCTGGCGGAGACGTTCTGGGCCGTCGCGTCCCGTCTGCGCCGACAGACGCGGGATTCGCTGGTGCCCTGGGACGTCACCCCCAGCCAGTCCCGGGCGCTCGGTGTGCTGGCCCGCCACGGCGAGGTACGCCCCGGCACCCTCGCGGAGCACCTGCGCATCGCGCCCCGCTCGGCGACCGAGGTCGTCGACGACCTCCAGGCCCGCGGGCTGGTCGAACGCCGACCCGACCCGGCCGACCGGCGGGCGACCCTGGTCGCGCTCACCGCGGAGGGCGAGCGGGTCAGCACCGCCATCCGGTCCGCCCGACGGGCCGAGGCGGACCGCTTCTTCGGCCACCTCGACGACAACGACCGGGCCGAGCTGGCCCGCATCCTGCGCACCCTGCGCGGCTGACGGGTTTGCCACCCTGCCGCCCGGGTAGCCAGCGGCCCCCGTCCGGTCGGCGGGACCGGCCGACACCGGTCGGGGCGAGGTGACAGGAGGCCCGGCCGATGTGCGGGATCAGCGGGGAGGCGCGATTCGACGGCCGCCCGCCCGACGCGGCGGCGGTAACCCGGATGACCGAGGCGATGCGGTCACGCGGCCCGGACGACGAGGGCCTGTTCGCCGACGGTTGGGTGACCCTCGGGCACCGCCGGCTGACCATCATCGACCTGTCCGACGCCGGCGGGCAGCCGATGGTCCGCGACGACCTGGGCCTGGCACTGGTCTTCAACGGCTGCATCTACAACTACCCGCAGCTGCGCCAGGAGCTACAGAACGCCGGCTACACCTTCCGGTCCACCAGCGACACGGAGGTGATCCTGGTGGCGTACGCGCACTGGGGTGACCGTTTCGTCGACCACCTGGTCGGCATGTTCGCGATCGGACTGGTCGACCGGGCTCGGCGGCGACTGATCCTGGCCCGCGACCGGCTCGGCATCAAACCGCTCTACCTCGCCGAGACACCGGGGCGGCTGCGGTTCGCCTCCACCCTGCCCGCGCTGCTGCGCGCCGGTGACGTCGACACCGGCATCGACCCGGTGGCGCTGCACCACTACCTGTCCTGGCACTCCATCGTGCCCGCCCCGCGCACGGTGCTGCGCGGCGTACGCAAGCTGCCGCCGGCCACCCTGCGGGTGATCGAGGCGGACGGGACCAGCCGTGAGGAGGTGTACTGGCGCCCCGACTACGTGCGGGAACCCGCCGACGCGGGAATGGACGCCGCCGACTGGCGGGCCGCGATCGGCGACGCGCTACGCGCGGCGGTACGCCGACGGCTGGTCGCCGACGTGCCGGTGGGGGTGCTGCTCTCCGGTGGGCTGGACTCCAGCCTCATCGTGGCGTTGCTGGCCGAGGCGGGCCAGGAACACCTGCGCACCTTCAGCATCGGCTTCGACAGCCGCGGCGGCGAGTCCGGCGACGAGTTCCACTACTCCGACCTGGTGGCCCGCGCGTACGACACGGACCACCACCGGATCCGGCTGGCCGACGACGATCTGGTGCCCGCCCTCCGCCGGGCGGTGCTGGCGATGACCGAGCCGATGGGCAGCCACGACGTGGTCGCCTTCCACCTGCTCTCCGAGCAGGTGGCGCAGCACGTGAAGGTGGCCCAGTCGGGGCAGGGCGCCGACGAGGTGTTCGCCGGCTACGGCTACCACCAACCGCTCACCGAGGCGCCCCGGCACGGCGCCGCCGAGACGTTCGCCGCCGCGTTCTTCGACCGGGGCCACGACGAGCTGCGCCGCATCGTCGGCCCGACGTACGCGCTGGAGCACGACGTGAGCCGCGACCTGCTCACCGGGCACCTCGCCGCGCCCGGGGCGCAGACCGCGCTGGACGCCGTGCTGCGCCTGGACACCCACCTGATGCTCCCCGACGACCCGGTCAAGCGGGTGGACAGCATGAGCATGGCGTGGGGTCTGGAGGTGCGTACGCCCTTCCTCGACCAGGACCTGGTCACCCTGGCCGCGCACTGCCCACCGGAGCACAAGGTCGCCCAGGGCGGCAAGGGCGTGCTGAAGGAGGTCGCCCGGGAGGTACTGCCGGCCGAGGTGATCGACCGTCCCAAGGGCTACTTCCCGGTGCCGGCGCTGCGCAACGTGGACGGTCCGGTGCGCGAGCTGGTCGCCGAGGCGTTGCAGACGCCCGCCGCGCGCGAGCGGGGGCTGTTCCGCCCGGAGTACGTGGCACAGCTGCTCGCCGAGCCGGACCGGGCGGAGGCGGCGGCCGGCAGCAACAAGCTGTGGCAGCTCGGCCTGTTGGAGCTGTGGCTGCAGACGCACGACATCCGCTGAGTCGCCGGGACCGGGGGTCAGCCGGCGGACGTGCGGGTGACCAGGTCGTCGAGGACCGCGCGCAGGTCCCCGGCGCGCGCCAACAAACGGCGCTGCCGGGTCGCTCCGGTGCCGTCGCGCCGCAGCCGGGCCAGTTGCGCCAGCACGTACCCGAGGTCGCCGTGGCGCAACAGCGCCGGGGCGATCACCGCCATCAGCTCGTCGACGAGCGCCCAGGCCGGACGGGTGCCGCCGGCGCGCAGGTCGATCAGATCGCCGTCGAGCCCGTGGTGGGCGGCCCGCCAGTGCGCCGCGGAGACCAGACAGTCGCGCACCGGCGGGGCGGTCACGCCGTCGCGCACGTCGTCGGCGAGGGTGGCGACGAGCGACCGGACCAGCGCGGCGACCAGCACCGCGTCGTCGACCTCGGTGCAGACGTCGCCGACCCGCACCTCCACTGTGGGGTACGCCGTCGACGGCCGGGCGTACCAGTAGACCATCGCGGCGTCGAGCATGATGCCGGCGGCGATCAGCTCGTCGACGGTGCGGTCGTAGTCGGCGGCGGAGTCGAAGTACGGTGTCGGGCCGATGCTGGGCCACCGTTCCAGCTGCATCGACCGCCAGCTGGCGTGCCCGGTGTCGTACCCGTCGTGCAGCGGCGAGTTGGCGGTGATCGCCTGCACCACGGGCAGCCACACCCGCAGGTGGTTGCAGACCTGCACGGCCAGCTCCCGGTCGGGCAACCCGACGTGCACGTGACAGCCGCACACCGCCGGGTCGTGCGCCACCGGCCCGTACCGGCGCGACATGGCGTGGTAGCGCGGTTCGTCGGGCACCGTCCGGTGCGGTTCGGCCACCGGTGTGGCGCCGACCGCCACCAGCCGCGCCCCGGCTGTCGCCGCGGCCTCGGCGGCGCTGTGGCGCAGCGTCACCAGGTGCGCGCGCAGTTCGGTGAGGTCGGCGCAGACCGGGGTGACCATCTCCACCATGCTGTGCCGGAACTCCTGGCGGCTCTGCTCCCGGGCGGGGCCGCGCAGCGCGGCGAGCACCTGGTCGGCCACCGGCAGGTTCCGGCCGCTGCCCGGGTCGAGGAGCAGGTACTCCTCCTCGACGCCGAGGGTGAGGATGGCCAGGTCGGGTGCGGTGTCGACGGCCGTCGGACGGTACCCCATCGCCCCTCCCATCCCCCTGCTGCGGCGGTGTCTCGGGTTCCCGGCCGCGACTGCGACAAACGCCGGCTCAAAGCGCCGTCAGGGCCGTCGCGCGTGCGGTGAGGAAGGCCCGTTCGGCCGCGTTGTCCGTCAAGGCGACGGCCGTCCGGTACGCCTCGACGGCCTCCCCGCCCCGGCCGGGCCGGGCCGGCGGTGGCGAGGCGGGCACGACCGTGGCCGGCCCGGTCTCGGCGGGACCGGGCCGGCCTCGGCCCACGGTGCGACCCGGCCGACCCGGTCCGTCAGAGGTCCGGGCCGGCGCGGGCGCCCCGGTCAGGGGTAGGTGGTCAGGTACACCGTCTGGTTGGCCGCGTTCGCGGTGCCACCGGCGTTGTTGATCACCCGGTTGATGGTGCCGACGCCACCGAGCGAGACGGTGACCATGTTGGTGAAGCGCACGTTCGGGTTGGTCGGTACCTCGAAGGACCGTTCCTCGACCACCGCGGGGTTGACGTTGAAGTAGCTGTAGCTACCCAGTCCGAACGCCTGGTGACTGGTCACCGAATCGGCGACCTTGTACGCGGCGTAGCCCCGGGTCGACCCGTTCATCCAGGCGGCCTGGTTGGGCGGGTCGTACGGCAGTTCGTTCTGGTAGAAGTACGTCCGGCCGCCGTTGCCGTTCCAGATGGTCTGGTACTTCTGGTAGTGCTCGACGAAGAGGCCGTACATGGTGACGTTGTCGCCGTTGACGGTGAGCCCGGTGTCGGCGGTGTTCAGCGTCCACCCGGTCGGCACGCCGCTGGCGGCGTGGTCGGCCCGCCACAACCACATGTGGTCGCCGATCACGTTGTCGCTGTTGACGGTCAGCGTGTTGGTGGCCTTGCCGACGTGCGGCCCGCCGATGCGGAAGAACACGTCGTGCAGCGAGGTCGGGTTGCTGGCGTGGCTCGCGGACGAACCGGACGGGCCGACCTCCATCAGCACCGGCGAGTTGGTCGTGCCGGCCTCGAACATGATGCCGGCGACCTTGACGCCGTCCACGTCGGCCACCCGCATCCCGACGGTGCCGTTGTCGGCCTGGATGGTGGCCAGGCCGAGGCCGAGGATCACCGTGTCGGCCCGGTTGACCTGGATCGGCTCGGTGACGCGGTGCACGCCCGGGGTGAAGAGCAGGTGCTTGCCCTGGGCGAGTGCGGCGTTGATGGTGGCGGCGCTGGTGCCGGGCTGGACGACGAAGAACTGCGACAGCGACAGCGACGAGCCGGCCGGGGTCTTGTTGTACCAGCTGGTGCCGGTGGAGTTGCTGCGCAGCGCGGGCACGAACACCCGGTACTCACCGCTGCTCGTCACGTAGAGGAACGGCTTCTCCCGGACCTGCGGGGTCTGGGCGATGACGGTGTGCGACGGGTTGGGGAAGCTCGGCGCCGGCGCGCCGACGACGCCCTGGAAGACCATGTTCCACACCGAGCCGGTCCAGCCGTTGCCGAACTCGCTGTTGCGCGAGTACCACTGCTGCTGCGAGCCGGAGACGACCAGGCCGTCGATGCGGGTGTCGGCCAGCAGGCCGCCGCTGGACCAGCCGTCGCCGCCGTTCCAGAGCTGGATCTGGTTCTGCGCACCGCGCAGGTGCATCCGCCGGTACGGCGCGGCCTGGGACACCGCCCACCGCTCCACCGTCTGCCCGGCGGGCAGGGTGACCGAGAGGTTCTCGGCGGCCCGCCAGAAGTTCTGGGTGGCGTTGCCGCCCATCCAGAACGCCTCGGTGCGGACGTGGCCGTTGAGGTTGACGTCGTCGGGGCTCATGCCGAGGCCGGCGACCTGGGTGAAGAAGCCGAGGTTGACGTCGGCGGTGTAGGTGCCGGGCTTGAACAGCACCGCGTAGCGCTGCGGGCCGAACTGGTTGGTCTCCTGCTGCGTGAAGAGGGTGTTCAGTCGACTCTGGATGGTCGACGTCGGCGTGCTCGGGTCGAAGACGAACGTGTTCGACCCGAGGTTGGGGTTGTACGGGTCGGTGGGCGTCACCGGCGGGTCGTTGGTGCCGCCGCCGGTCTCGCCGTAGACCTGGAACTCCCAGAGCGAGTAGCCGTAGCCGGTGCCCCGGGTGGTGCCGTACATGCGGACGTAGCGGCCGGCGCCGGAGACGGTGAGGTTCTGGGTGCCGCCGGTGCCGGTGGTGGTCGAGTAGATCGTGGTCCAGGTGGACCCGTTGTCGGAGGTCTGGAGCTGGAAGGCCCGGCCGTAGGCGCCCTCCCAGAGCAGGTTGACCTGGGTGATGGTGGCGCGGGCGCCCAGGTCGACCTGGAGCCACTGCGGGTCGCTGAACGCGCTGGACCAGCGGGTGCCGGTGTTGCCGTCGACGGCGGCGGCGGCGGGGGTTCCGCCGTTCTCGGTGGACGATGCGGTGGCCGTGCGGCCCTGGGACAGCAGGACGGGGGCGGCCTGCGCGGGTGCGGTGGCTCCGGCCGGGATCAGCGCCGCGACCAGGGCAACGGTGAGTCCGACGAGCAGTTGCCGCACGGCCCGGGGACGCGGGCGTACGGATCTAGCATGAGATGTCATGACATCGCCTGTCAGTAGGGGGTTACGGGTTGCCGCACGGATGGGGGACGGGCTCGCCCGTAGCGCCGTGGATGGTGCCGCCGAGGCGACGCCGCGGGGAGGAGAGCGCTCTCGTAGGAGTGTTGCGGCGAGATTGCGGCGGCGTCAAGACATCGATCTATAACACCGTTATTTATCCCGAGAACCAGGATTTGTGTAATTCGTCGCCACCCCGGACGGTCGCGTCGGTCAGCGGCGGACGCCGCCCTCGGTGAGGAAGCGGGCGATGGGCAGGGTCGCCGCTCCGAGGGCCACCGCGTCCACGCCGAGCCGGCACAGTTCGATGGAAGCCTGGTCGTACGGCTGGCGCAGCGCCTGCCGGCCGGCGGCCTCCCGGACGGCCGGCAGCAGGTCACCCAGGGCCATCGCCGCCCAGCCACCGAGCACCACGCGTTCCGGGTTGAACAGGTTGATCAGGTTGGCCACCCCGGCGCCGAGGTAGCCGGCGGTGTCGTCCAGCACCCGGCGGGCGGTGGCCGAGGTCCCGGCGGCGGCGACCAACGCGGCGATCTGGGACTCCTCGTCCTCGCCCGGCACCGGCCGACCCCGGCGCGCCTCCCGGTAACGATCGATGATCGCCTCCGCGCCGACGTACGCCTCCAGGCAGCCGCGCGCGCCGCACCGGCAGGCCCGCCCGCCGTACACCAGGGTGGTGTGCCCCCACTCCCCCGCGCTGCTGGACGCGCCCCGGTAGGTGGCGCCGTTGGTCACCACCGACGCGCCGACACCGGAGCCGACCAGCGCGAACACGGCGTGTCGGGCCCCCCGGCCGGCGCCGAACCACATCTCGGCCTGACCGAGGGTCTTCGCGCCGTTGTCGATGTGCAGGGGCAGGTCGGTGCCGGCGCCGATCAGGCGCTCCAGCGGTACCCGGTCCCAGCCGAGGGCCTGGGCGTGCACGACGGCCTCGGCGCCCTGCTCGACCACCCCGGAGACACCGATGCCGACACCGAGCACGTCGGCGGGGGCCACCCCCGCCGCCCCGGTGACCGCGTCGATGCCGGCCAGCACGTGCCCGGCCACCAGGTCGGGCTCGGTACGGGCCGGGTCGAGCGGGTACTCGATGCTGGCCAGCAGGGTCATCGCGAAGTCGAACAGCTCCACCCGGACCCGCGTCTCGCCGACGTCCACGCCGATCACGAAGGCGAAGCGGGGCGCGATCCGCAGCAGCATGCTGGGTCGGCCGCCGTCGGACTCGGCCGCACCGGCCTCGGCGACCAGCCCCTCGTCGATCATGTCGGCCACCACGTTGCTGACCGCGGGCTGGCTCAACCCGGTGCTGCGCACCAGGTCCTGCCGGGTGAGCGGGCCGTCCAGGAAGAGCTTGGTCAGCAGGGCGGACCGGTTGCGCAGCCGCACGCTGCGGTTGGTGGCACGCGCCAGCTCCACTCGGCACCTCGTTCCCGTCGGCCGTTCGAGGCGACTGTAACCGCCTCGTGCTTGACGACCCACTGACCAGCAACTTTAATGACGACATAAATTAAGCCGTGATGTAACTCCCGGGAAACGCCGACGGACCCCGACGGCGCACCCCGACCCCCGTCCGCAGCCGGCCGCTCGTCGCCTTCGACCCCTATCGGCGACGAAGGCCGGCGGACCCCCACCACGCACCGGAAGGGCTGACCCGTGTCGAAACGACACCTCGGGATATTCACCGCCGCCGTACTGGCCGCCGCCTCGTTGACGGCCTGTGGCTCCGGCGACGACTCCGCCGCAGCACCGAAGACGCTCACCTACTGGGCCAGCAACCAGGGCCCCAGCCTGGAAGCCGACAAGACGATCCTCCAGCCGGAGCTGGACAAGTTCGAGAAGCAGACCGGCATCAAGGTCAACCTTGAGGTCGTCCCCTGGTCGGACCTGCTCAACCGCCTGCTCGCCGCCGCCGCCTCCGGCAAGGGCCCGGACGTGGTCAACATCGGCAACACCTGGTCGGCGTCCCTGCAGGCCACCGGCGCTCTGGTCGAGTTCGACGACGCCACCCTGCAGACCATCGGCGGCAAGGACCGGATCGTGCCCGCCGCGCTCGCCGCCGCCGGCGCCCCCGGCAAGCCGCCGGCCGCCGTGCCGCTCTACAGCATGGCGTACAGCCTGTACTACAACAAGAAGTCGTTCGCCGACGCCGGCATCACCGCACCGCCGACCACCTGGGAGCAGCTCGCCGAGTACGGCAAGAAGCTGAGCACCGGCGGCAAGTGGGGCCTGGCGGTCGAGGGGGCCAACCCGTCGGAGAACGCGCACCACGCCTTCACCTTCAGCCAGCAGTACGGCGGCGAGTGGTTCGACTCGGCCGGCAAGCCGACCTTCGACACCCCGCAGAACGTCTCGGCGATCAAGCGGTACATCGACTTCATGGCCGTCGACAAGATCACCAACCCGAGCAACGCCGAGTACGCGCAGAACCAGTCGGTCTCCGACTTCGCCAACGGCAAGGCGGCCATGCTGCTCTGGCAGTCCGCCGGCTCGAACCTGAAGACGCAGAACATGCCCGCCGACGCGTACGGGGTGGCCCCGGTGCCGTTCCTGGCCAGCCCGCCGGCCGGCGGCAAGAAGGTCAACAGCATGGTCGCCGGGATCAACATGGCGGTCTTCAAGCACACCAAGAACAAGGACGGCGCGCTGAACTTCGTCAAGTTCATGACCAGCGACGAAGAGCAGACGATCCTCAACAAGACGTACGGCTCGCTGCCGGCGGTCAAGACCGCGGCCTCCGACCCGGCGTTCAGCGCCCCGGAGCAGAAGAGCATCCAGGAGACCCTGGTCACCACCGCGGCCCCGCTGCCGCAGGTGCCCGACGAGAGCACCTTCGAGACCCTGGTCGGCACCGCGATGAAGGAGTTGTTCGCCGACGCGGCCAGCGGCAAGCCGGTCACCGAGGAGTCGGTGAAGGCCAAGCTGACCGACGCGCAGCAGAAGATGCGCTGACCCAGGCGTCACCGGTGGCCGTGGTCGGGTGTTGAGCCCGGCCACGGCCACCGCCTCCGAGAGGACCCCGATGGCAACCAGCACCACCGCGCCGGACGCCGACCGGCGCGAACCCCGGGCCGGGTCGCCCGCCCGGGGGCCGGCCCGCCGGCCCCGCGGCCCCCGCCGCTCACTCCTGCCGTACCTGCTGCTCGCACCGGCCATCGTGCTGGAACTCGCCATCCACGTGATCCCCATGGTCGTCGGGGTCTGGATGAGCCTGCTGGAGCTGACCCAGTTCCACATCCGCGACTGGTCCACCGCGCCCTTCGTCGGGCTGGAGAACTACCGGGCGACGCTCGACCTGAACAGCGCCGCCGGCAAGGAACTGCTCCACTCGTTCTGGGTGACCCTGGCCTACAGCCTGCTCTCGGTCGGGTTCGCCTGGCTGCTCGGCATCTCCGCGGCGGTCGTCCTGCAACGACCGTTCCGGGGTCGGGCGATCCTGCGGGCGCTCTTCCTCACCCCGTACGCGCTGCCGGTCTACGCCGCCGTGATCACCTGGAGCTTCCTGCTGCAACGCGACACCGGCCTGGTCAACCACGTGCTCGTGGACCAACTCGGGCTGATGGACGACCGGCCGTTCTGGTTGATCGGCGACAACAGTTTCTGGTCGCTGCTGGTGGTGTCGGTCTGGCGCAACTGGCCGTTCGCGTTCCTCTGCCTGATGGCCGGCCTACAGAACGTGCCCGGCGAGCTGTACGAGGCCGCCGCGATCGACGGTGCCGGGTTCTGGCGTCGACTGCGCTCGGTCACCCTGCCGATGCTGCGGCCGGTCAACCTGGTGCTGCTGCTGGTGCTGTTCCTGTGGACGTTCAACGACTTCAACACCCCGTTCGTGCTGTTCGGCGGCTCCGCGCCCGAACAGGCCGACCTCATCTCCATCCACATCTACCGCAGCTCCTTCAAGACCTGGGACTTCGGCTCCGGCTCCGCGATGTCGGTGGCGCTGCTGCTGTTCCTGCTGGTCGTCTCGGCCGTGTACCTGCTGATCACCAACCGTCGGAGGGACGACCATGCGTGAGACCGCCGGTGAGCGCTGGGGCCGGCGCATCGTGCTGACCCTGCTCACCCTCTTCGTCGTCATTCCGCTCTACGTGATGGTCAGCTCGGCGGCCAAGCCGTTGCAGGACGTGCAGAACGGCTTCACCTGGTGGCCCAGTCGGCCCACCCTGCAACCGTTCATCGACATGTGGAGCACCGTCCCGCTGGCCCGGTACCTGGTGAACAGCCTGGTGGTGTCGAGCATCGCGGCGATCTGCTCGGTGGCGGTGGCCATCTTCGCGGCGTTCGCCGTCAGCCGGTACCGCTTCCGGGGCCGGGGCGTCTTCTCGGTGACGGTGCTGTCCACGCAGATGTTCCCCGGCATCCTGTTCCTGCTGCCGCTGTTCCTCATCTACGTCAACCTGGGCAACGCCACCGGCATCGAGCTGTACGCCAGCCGCACCGGCCTGGTCATCACGTACCTGACCTTCTCGCTGCCGTTCTCGATCTGGATGCTGGTCGGCTACTTCGACTCGATCCCCCGGGGATTGGACGAGGCGGCGCAGGTCGACGGGGCCGGTCCGCTGCGCACCCTGTTCCAGGTCATCCTGCCGGCCGCCGTGCCCGGCGTCGTCGCGGTCACCGTGTACGCGTTCATGACCGCGTGGGGTGAGGTGCTCTTCGCCTCGGTGATGACCGACGAGGGCAGCCGCACCCTGGCCGTCGGCCTACAGGGCTACTCCACCCAGTTCAACGTCTACTGGAACCAGATCATGGCCGCCTCGCTGGTGGTCAGCATCCCGGTCGTCGTCGGGTTCCTGGCCCTGCAGCGTTACTTCGTCGCCGGCCTCACCGCCGGTGCGGTCAAGTGAGTCATCCAACCCCAGAGGAGAACCGACCCGTGCCCGACCTGTCCAAGCTGCCACCCGACTTCCTCTGGGGTGTCGCCACGGCGGCGTACCAGATCGAGGGGGCCGTCGACGTCGACGGCCGGTCGCCGTCCATCTGGGACACCTTCTCGGCGACCCCCGGCAAGGTCGACAACGGCGACACCGGCGCGGTGGCGTGCGACCACTACCACCGGTGGCCGGAGGACCTGGCGCTGCTGCGCCGACTCGGCGTGGACGCGTACCGTTTCTCGGTGGCCTGGCCCCGGGTCATGCCCGACGGCGTCGGCCGGGTCAACCCCGCCGGGCTGGACTTCTACGACCGGCTCGTCGACACGCTGCTCGCCGACGGGATCCGGCCGTTCGTCACCCTCTACCACTGGGATCTGCCGCAGGTCCTGCAGGATTCCGGCGGCTGGCCGGAGCGCGCCACCGCCGAGGCGTTCGCCGACTACGCGGCGGTGGTCGCCGGCCGTCTCGGTGACCGGGTCGCCGACTGGTGCACGGTCAACGAGCCGCTCTGCGTGTGCTGGATCGGGCACCTCGACGGGAACATGGCCCCCGGCGAGCGGGACCTCACCCGCGCGGTGCACGCCTCGCACCACGTGCTGCTCGGGCACGGCCTGGCCACCCAGGCGATCCGCGCCAACGCGGCCCGGCCGGCCTCGGTGGGTCTGGTGCTCAACCTCAGCCCGATCGAGGCGGCCACCGACCGGCCCGAGGACGTCGCGGCGGCCCGCCGGGCCGACGGGCACGTCAACCGGTGGTGGCTGGACCCGATCCACGGGCGCGGTTACCCCACCGACATGATCGCCACCTACGGGGTCGAGCCGCCGGTACGCGGCGACGACCTGGCGGTCATCGCCACGCCCACCGACTTCCTCGGGGTGAACTACTACTTCCGTCAGTTGGTCGTCGACGACCCGACCGGCGCCGCGCCGTACACCCGGCAGGTGCCGGTGCCCGGCTCGGTGGAGACCGCGATGGGCTGGGAGATGTACCCGGCGGGCCTGGAGCGGCTGCTCGTCGATGTGCACGAGGAGTACCGGCCGGGCCGGATCATCGTCACCGAGAGCGGTTCGGCGTGGCCGGACGAGGTCACCGCGGACGGCACGGTGGAGGACAAGGAACGCACCGACCACCTGGAGCAGCACCTGGCGGCGTGCGCGTCGGCGGTGGCCCGGGGGGTTCCCCTGGACGGCTACTTCGTCTGGTCCCTGCTGGACAACTTCGAGTGGGCGTACGGCTACGACAAGCGTTTCGGGTTGGTGCACGTCGACTACGCCACCCAGCGCCGGACGGTGAAGGCCAGCGGTCTGCGCTACGCCGACCTGATCCGCGCCCACCAGCAACTCGCCCGCACGAGCGACACCGCCACGCCGGTGGCCTGACACCGGGGTACGGCCGCCCGGGGTCGACACCCCGGGCGGCCGTACCCGTCGCGATCGGCGCAAACCGCCACCGGCGGCCACGCGCAGTGGCTAGCCTGCGGCAATGTCCGCCACATCCGACGAGGTCGAGCAGCCCGATCCCCACGGGCGGGTGGCCGGCACCGACCGGATGACGGCCTTCAGCGACGGCGTCTTCGCCATCGTCATCACGCTGCTGGTCATCGAGCTGCGGGTGCCGGAATACCACGAGGGCGAGTTGCTCACCGGCCTGCTCGGCGAGGGTGCCTCCTACCTGGCCTTCGTGGTGTCGTTCGTCTACGTCGGGGTGCTCTGGCTCAACCACCACGCCCTGCTGCGGCTGATCCGTGGGACCACGCTCACGCTGAGCTGGATCAACCTCGCCCTGCTCTTCGGCGCGGTGATCATCCCTTTTCCCACCGCGGTGCTGGCGTCGGCGTTCACCCACGGCGACACCGACGACCAACGCGCGGCCGTCGCCCTGTACGCGCTGGCCGCGGCGTTGATGTCGGCCCCCTGGCTGGTGTTCTTCGGCTACCTGCACCGGCATCCGGCGCTGCTCGAACGCCGGGTCAGTCCCGAGTACGTGCGTACGCAGCGGCTGCGGCCGATCACCGGCCTGATCCTCTACGGGCTCAGCGGCCTGCTCGGCTGGTTCGTCAATCCGGTGCTGGGCCTGATCGGCGTCATCCTCATGATCACCTATCACGCGATCACCAGCGAGGGGTTGCCCCGCTGGCTCACCCGTCGCTGAGCGGGCGGAGTCGGAGCAGGTCGGCCGGAGTGTCCACGTCGACCGGGGAGCCGACGTCGTCGCAGGGCACCTCGACCACCAGGTCCGGCCGGTCGCGCAGCAGATCACGGGCGCCCCGGTCGCCGACGGCGTACCCGCGCAGCAGCGGCCAGGTTGGCCGACCCAGCAGGATCGGGTGCCCGAACCGACCCGCGTAGGTGGCGACCGCGACGACCGCGCCCTCGGCGTGCGCCGTCCGCACCCGGCGCACCGCCACCGGGCTGAGCAGCGGCTGGTCCACGAGGATCACGACGGCGGCCGGCACATCGTCCGGCAGTGACGCCAGACCCCGCAGCAGCGACGAGCCCAGCCCGTCGGGCCACCTGTCGTGCCGGACCGGCACCGCCGGGGCCAGATCGGGCACCTCGTCGGCGCCCGCACCGAGCACCACGTGCACGGGGGCGCAGCCGCCGTCGCCGAGCAGCCGGATCCCGCGCCGGACCAGCGGCTCACCGGCCAGCTCGACGAGTGCCTTCGGTCGGCCGTACCGCCGCCCGGCACCGGCGGCCAGCAGCAGCCCGGCGGTCACCCGTGTCACCTCCCGTACGAACGCTTTGCGTTATTCGCCCTGAGATATACCGACAAAGCTAGTCTGGGCCGGTGCAGGGCGGACCAGAGAACGCGACGACGATCGACGAGCGGCACTCGTCCCGGGTGACGTTCGAGGTCAACGGCGCGTCCCGTGCGGTGGTGCTGGACAACCGCACCACCCTGCTCGACACGCTGCGCGAACACCTCGACCTGATTGGGGCCAAGAAGGGCTGCGACCACGGCCAGTGCGGCTCCTGCACGGTGCTGCTGGATGGCCGCCGGGTGAAGAGCTGCCTGGTCTTCGCGGTGACGGTGGACGGTCGGTCGGTGGTGACGGTCGAGGGGCTGGCCGGGTCGGACGAGCTGTCCCCGTTGCAGGCCGCGTTCATCGCGCAGGACGCGTTCCAGTGCGGCTACTGCACGCCCGGGCAACTCTGCTCCGCCCGGGGCATGCTCGACGAGGTGTCCCACGGTTGGCCCAGCGCGGTCACCGACGACCTGAACGCGCCAGCCGAACTGACCGACGCGGAGATCCGCGAGCGGATGGCCGGCAACCTGTGCCGTTGCGCGGCTTACCCACACATCGTCGCGGCCGTGCGCGAGACAGCGGGTGTGCGCGAGACGACGGGTGTGCGCGAGACGGCGGGTGTGCGCGGGTCGACGGCCGGCGCGACGAGGACGGCGACGCGGTGAGGGCGTTCCGCTACCACCGGCCCGCCGACGTGGCGGAGGCGGTCGCCGTGCTGGCCGCCGAGCCGCGGGCCGCGTACCTGGGCGGCGGCACCAACCTGGTGGACCTGATGAAACTCGGGGTGCAGCGCCCTGACGTACTGGTGGACGTGACCCGGCTGCCGCTGGACACCGTCGAGGAGCTGCCCGACGGCGGGCTGCGGATCGGCGCGACCGTACGCAACAGCGACCTCGCGGCCCACCCGGTGGTGCGCCGCGACTACCCGGTGCTGGCCCGCGCCCTGCTCGCCGCCGCCTCCGGGCAGCTGCGCAATATGGCCACCACCGGCGGCAACCTGTTGCAGCGCACCCGCTGCGTCTACTTCCAGGACACCGGCAAGGCGTGCAACAAACGGGAACCCGGCAGCGGTTGCGCCGCCCTGCACGGCCAGAACCGCGACCTGGCGGTGCTGGACTGGTCCGAGCAGTGCGTCGCCACCCACCCGTCCGACCTGGCGGTGGCGCTGACCGCCCTCGACACGGTGGTGGAGGTGCACGAGGCCGACGGCCGCCGCGACATTCCGATCACCGACCTGTACCGCTCCCCCGGCACCCACCCGGAACGGGAGACCACCCTGGCCCGGGGCGCGCTGATCACCGCCGTGCGGTTGCCGGCCCTGCCCGCCGCGCGCCGCTCGACGTACGTCAAGGTGCGCGACCGGGCCTCGTTCGCCTTCGCCGTCGGCTCGGTGGCCGCGGTGCTGGACCTGGACGGCGACGTGGTCCGCGACGTGCGGCTGGCCTACGGGGCGGTGGCGCACCGGCCGTGGCGGGCGTACCGGGCCGAGGAGGAGCTGCGCGGTCACCCGTTCAGCCCCGAGCTGGCCGCGCGGGCCGCCGACGCGGAGCTGGCCGAGGCCCGCCCACTGCGGCACAACGGCTTCAAGCTGCCGCTGACCCGGGCCATCACCGTACGGGCGCTCACCGAACTGGCGTCGTCGTGAGCACCGGGGCGGTCGGACGGGCGTACCCCCGGTTGGAGGGCCGCGAGAAGGTCACCGGCACGGCCCGTTACGCCGTGGAGTACCCGGTGGACGGGGTCACCTACGGCTGGGCGGTGCCGTCGGCGGTGGTCCGGGGCCGGATCACCCGGGTCGACACGTCGGAGGCGCTCGCGTCGCCGGGCGTGCTGGCCGTCCTGCACCACGGCAACGCCCCCCGCCTCGCGCCCAGCCCGGAGCCGGAGCTGTGGCTGTTGCAGGAACCGGCGGTGCACTACCGGGGGCAGTACGTCGCCGTGGTGGTGGCCACCAGCCTGGAGGCGGCCCGCGAGGGCGCCCGACTGGTCCGGATCGACTACGACGCCAGCCCGCACAGCACCGTGCTCACCGACGACCACCCCGGCCTGTACCAACCGGACCACGTCAACCCCAGCTACCCGACGGACACCGCCGAGGGTGACTTCGACGCCGGGTACGCGGCCGCCCCCCTGCGGGTGGACGTCACGTACCGCACGCCGGCGTACCACAACAACCCCATGGAACCGCATGCCACGACGGCGCAGTGGCACGACGGACGGCTGCTGGTGCACGACTCCAACCAGGGCGCGTCGTCGATACGGGCCACGCTGGCCGAGCTGTTCGACGTGTCCCCGGAGTCGGTGCGGGTCGTCAGCGAGCACGTCGGTGGCGGCTTCGGCAGCAAGGGGTACGCCAAGGCCGCGGTGGTGCTGACCGCCCTCGCGGCCCGGCACGTGGACCGACCGGTCAAACTGGCGCTGACCCGCCAACAGCTGTTCGGGCCGGTCGGCTACCGCACCCCCACCATCCAGCGGATCCGCCTCGCCGCCGACACCGACGGGCGACTCACCGCCATCTGCCACGACGCGATCAGCCAGACCTCGACCATCCGCGAGTTCGCCGAGCAGACCGCCGTCTACACCCGCAGCATGTACGCCGCGCCCCACCGCCGCACCACACACCGGCTGGTCCGCCTCGACGTGCCCACGCCGTTCTGGATGCGCGCCCCCGGCGAGTGCCCCGGCGCGTACGCCCTGGAGTCGGCGATGGACGAGCTGGCCATCGCCCTCGGCATCGACCCGGTGGAGCTGCGCATCCGCAACGACACCGAGGTCGACCCCGACCAGGGACGGCCGTTCACCAGCCGCAACCTGGTGGCCTGCCTCCGCGAGGGCGCACAGCGGTTCGGCTGGACGGACCGGGATCCGGCGCCCCGCTCCCGGCGTGACGGGCGCTGGCTGATCGGTACCGGGGTCGCCGGGTCGAGCTACCCGGCCCGCGCCCGGCCGTCGTCGGCCAGGGCCACCGCCCGGCCGGACGGGAGCTTCCTGGTCCAGATCAACGCCACCGACATCGGCACCGGCGCCCGGACCGCGATCTGGCAGGTGGCCGCCGACGCGCTCGGGGTGCCACCGGAGCGGGTGGAGATCCACATCGGTGACACCGCCCTGCCGACCGCGCCGCTGGCCGGAGGCTCGATGGGCACCGCCAGTTGGAGTTGGGCGGTGATCCGGGCCGCTCAGGCGCTGCGCGAGAAGCTGCGCGACGGCGGGCCGCCGACCGGCGAGGTGTCCGCCGACGCGGACACCACCGACGAGGTGGGCGGGCAGCCCGCGCGTCCCCGGTACGCGTACGGGGCGCAGTTCGTCGAGGTGCGGGTGGACGCGGACACCGGCGAGGTCCGACTGAACCGGATGCTCGGCGTGTTCGCGGCGGGCCGGGTGGTGAACCCGACGACGGCGCGCAGCCAGCTCATCGGCGGGATGACGATGGGCCTGTCGATGGCGCTGCACGAGGAGGGACTGCTCGACGAGCGGTACGGCGACTGGGTCAACCACGACCTGGCCACCTACCACATCACCGCCTGCGCGGACGTGGAGTCCATCGAGGCGTACTGGCTGGACGAGCGGGACGACGAGCTGAACCCGGCCGGAGTGAAGGGTCTGGGTGAGATCGGCATCGTCGGCACCGCGGCGGCGGTCGCCAACGCGGTGCACCACGCGACCGGCGTGCGAATCCGGGAGCTGCCGATCCGGCTGGACAAGCTCATCGGAGTATCGGACTTGGCTTAAATAAGCCAACAGTGATACAACTGTCCGCGTGCACGCCTTCGACGTGCTGGGCGATCCGGTCCGGCGCCGCATCCTGGAGCTGCTCGCCGGCGGCGAGCAGAGCGCCGGCGCGGTCAGCGCGGTCATCCGCGAGGAGTTCGGCATCTCCCAGCCCGCCGTTTCCCAGCACCTCAAGGTGTTACGGGACAACGGCTTCGCCACCGTGCGGCCGGAGGGCACCCGGCGGCTCTACGCGGTCGACCCGCGCCCACTGCGCGAAGTCGACGGCTGGCTGGAGCACTTCCGCCGGTTCTGGACCCCGCCCCTGGCGGCACTCGCCACCGAGCTGGCCCGAGGTCGACGCGAGCGTCGACTGCGCGGACCCGCCGACCCGACAGACGAGAGGAACACCTGATGTTCGACGCCACCGAACAGATCAACGCCGTGCAGCGCACGGTCGGCAGCCGCACCCTGGCAGCCGGCGAGGCGCGGGTGACCACGATCAGCCAGACCTACCAGGCGACGGTCGAGGACCTGTGGGACGCCTGCACCAGCGCCGAGCGCATCCCGCGCTGGTTCCTGCCGATCACCGGGGACCTGCGGCTGGGCGGCACGTACCAGCTCCAGGGCAACGCCCACGGCACCGTCGAGAGCTGCGAGCCGCCGCACCGCTTCACCGCCACCTGGGAGTACGGCGACGAGGTCAGCTGGATCGAGGTCAGCGTCACCCCGGTCGACGGCGAGCGGGCCCGCCTCGACCTGGACCACATCGCGCACGTCGACCAGGACCGGTGGGCCCAGTTCGGGCCGGGCGCGGTGGGCGTCGGCTGGGACCTCGGGCTGCTCGGCCTCGCCTCGCACCTGGCCGCCGACGGCAGCGGGATCACCCCGGAGCAGGGTGCCGAGTGGACCGCCTCCGACGAGGGACGACGGGCCATCGAGCTGAGCAGTCACCTGTGGGGTGAGGCCAGCATCGCCGCCGGCACCGACGCCGACGAGGCGAAGGCCGCCGCCGAACGCACCACCGCGTTCTACACCGGCGCCCCGGCGGCCTGACCGCGCCTCGCGGCCTGAGCAACGCAGCGGCGGCGCGAGGGGCGGGATACCGGGCGGCGGAGTGCGGCAGCGCGGCGGCGGCGCGGCGGCGGCGCGGCGGCGGCGCGGCGGCGGCGCGGCGGCGGCGCGGCGGCGGCGCGGCGGCCGAGCGGCGGCAGCGCGGCGGCCGAGCGGCGGCAGCGCGGGGGCGGGGCGCGGCGGCTGGGCGCGGCGGCTGGGCGCGGCGGCTGGGCGCGGCGCTCCGGGCGGGGATCGGGGGTAACGTGCTGCGGCATGACCGGCACGCCGTACGCGCACTGCTCCTACTGCGGCGCCGCCTACCCGGCGGCCGCCGGATGGCCGCGAGTCTGCGCGGTCTGCGGCGAGACCGTCTGGCGTAACCCGCTGCCGGTGGCGGTCGCGGTGCTGCCGGTCCGCACGGCCGAGGGTCTGGGTGTGGTGGTGGTCCGCCGGGACATCGAGCCGGCCCGCGGCTTGCTCGCCCTGCCCGGCGGCTACATCGAGCACGGCGAGGAGTGGTCCGACGCGCTCGTCCGTGAGTTGCGGGAGGAGACCGGCCTGATCGCGGCGGCCGAGGACGCCCGGCTGTTCGCGGTGCACGGCGCGCCGGCCGGCGACACAATGATGATCTTCGGAGTGCTGCCGGAACAAACGGCCGAGGACCTGCCACCGTCGGCGCCGACCGAGGAGGCGACCGAGTGGCTGGTGCTCACCGACCCGGTCGAGCTGGCGTTCTCCACCCACACCCGGGTACTCGCCGATTTCCTCACCACCGGTCGCCCCGCCTGACCCCCACCACCCGCCCCGCATGAATTCCGCCGCCCCGAGCGGCCCAAACCCGCAAGATCGTGCTCGATCCTTGTTGTAGTGGTATCAAAAACTGGCGAGGCCACTACTTCCTAGATCGAGCACGATCTTGCGGTGCGGTGCGGTGCGGTGCGGTGCGGTGCCGTGCGGTGCGGCGCAACCGGGGTGCGGGACGCAGCCGTTCACTGCCTCTGGGCGGTCGGCGCGGTGCTCGGGTCGTCGGGTGGACCCTCGGTGATGGGCAACAGCACCCGGAAAGTGGTGCGACCTGGCTCGGTCTCCACCCGGATGTCGCCGTGGTGTTTGTGCACCACGATCCGGTACGAGATGTCCAGCCCCAGGCCGGTGCCCGCGCCGACCGGCTTCGTGGTGAAGAACGGCTCGAAGATGCGTGGACGCACCTCGGGCGCAATGCCCGGCCCGGTGTCGGTGATCTCCACCGCCAGCAGGTCGTCGACCCGTCCGGTGCGGACGGTCAGCACACCCTTCTCCCCCATCGCGCCCAACGCGTTGTCGATCAGGTTGGTCCACACCTGATTCAGCTCGGCCGCGTACGCCGGCACCGGCGGGATTCCCCGGTCGTACTCACGGACCAGCTTGACCTCGGCGGGAATCTTGCCCTTGAACATCACCAGCGTGGCGTCGAGCAGGTCGTGCACGTCGACCACCCGGTGCGGCGCGCGGTCCAGCTGCGAGTACTGCTTGGCGGCGCCCACCAGCCCGGAGATCCGGGTGACCGCGTCGCCGATCTCGCGCATCAGCAGCTCGGTGTCGACGGTGTAGGTGAGCCAGCGCACCGCCGCCTCCAGGTCCGCCGCGCCGACCGCCGCCTTCACCCGCGCCAACCAGGCCGGGTCGAGCCCGCCGCCGACCAGGATCGGCGCCAGATCCCAGGCCCCGTCGACCCCGTGCTCCTCCAACCAGTCGGTGAGGGTGTCCTCGGCGTCGGCGGTGGCCATCGGGGTCAGCTTCGGGGCGGTGGCGACCCGGGCGACGGCCTCCTCCTGCAACGCGACAAGACCGTGCAGGGCACGGCCGTCGAGCCGGCCGTCGGCGATCATCGCGAGTTTGTGCCGCATCCCGGCGACCCGGTCCCGCAACACCGACGTGGCCCGCACCGCCGCCGCGGCCGGGTTGTTCAGCTCATGCGTCAGGCCCGCCGAGAGCGAACCGAGCGCCAGCAGTCGCTCCCGCTCCCCGACGATGACCTGGCTGTCCCGCATCCCGAAGAACAGTCCCTCCAACAGGTGCATCGGCATCGGGAACCAGGACCGCAGGGCCTCCGCGAAGTCCTCCGCCGGCAGCACGAAGAAGTCCGCGTCGGTCACCGCCCGCAACGAGTTGCGGTAGACCTGGTCGACCTGATCACCCAGGTACGCCTGAACCGCCCCGCCGTACACCCCGCGCTGATCGGTGCGATTGACCTCGACGTCGTCGCCGCGCACCTGACGACTCATCGCCACCGCGCCGCGCAGCAGCACGAAAAAGCAGGTCGCCGGCTCACCCTCGCCGTACACCAGGGTGCCCCCGGCGCGCTGTTCGACTCGACCACGCTCGGCCAGCCAGTCGAGCTGCCCGTCGTCGAGCGCCTCGAACAGGAACAGGGTGCGCAACTGCGCCGGTGTCAGCCGGTCAGACTCGGTGCTCACAGGGGCTCCTTCGTTCGCGACTGCGGGGCTCGCAACACCGGCTCACTCCTCGCGCTCACAGGGGCTCCTTCGTTCGCGACTGCGGGGCTCGCAACACCGGCTCACTCCTCGCGCTCACAGGGGCTCCTTCGTTCGCGACGGCTGGCTGGCTCATTGGGCTTCCAGGTAGCGGTGCACGAGCGACACCGCCATCGCGCCCTCACCGACGGCCGAGGCGACCCGCTTGACCGACTCGGCCCGCACGTCCCCGGCGGCGAACACACCCGGCACGCTGGTCTCCAGGTGGTACGGGTCGCGCGACAGCGACCAGCCGGCCGGCCGCCGCCCACCGGCGAGCAGGTCCGGGCCGGTCACGATGAAACCACGCCCGTCGCGGACCAGCACCCCGTCCAGCCAGTCCGTACGAGGCTCGGCGCCGATGAAGATGAACAACCAGGAGGTGTCGACCGAGCGCGCCTCCCCGGTGCGGGTGTCGCAGAGGGTGAGCCGTTGCAGGTGGTCCTCCCCCGCGCCGCCGACCACGGCGGTGTGCGGATGCACGGTGATCTTGTCGATCCGGTCCAGTTGGTCGATCAGATAGCGCGACATCGAGGCGGTCAGGTCCGCACCACGGATGAGCAGGTGCACCCTCGACGCGTACCGGGAGAAGTGCACCGCCGCCTGACCGGCGGAGTTGGCCCCGCCGACGATGTAGACATCCTGTTCGACGCAGCTCGGCGCCTCGGTGGCGGCAGCGCCGTAGAACACCCCCCGGCCGGTGAAGTCGGCCAACCCCGGGGCGTCGAGCACCCGGTACGACACACCGGTGGCCAGCACCACCGTGTGCGCGGCGATCTCGGTGCCGTCGCCGAAGCGCAACAGCCGGGCACCGCCGGCCTCGCTGAGACCGACCACCTCCCGGGCGCTGAGCAACTCGGCGCCGAACTTGACCGCCTGCCGCCGGGCCCGATCGGTCAACTGCGCGCCGGAGACGCCGTCCGGGAAACCCAGGTAGTTCTCGATCCGGCTGCTCTGCCCGGCCTGACCGCCGGTCGCCCGTCGCTCGACGAGGACGGTGCGCAGCCCCTCCGACGCGCCGTACACCGCCGAGCCGAGGCCAGCCGGCCCACCGCCGATCACCACCAGATCGTAGAAGTCGCACGCCGGCACCACGGTCAGCCCGGCCAGCGCGGCCAACTCGGCCTCGCTGGGGGCGACCAACGCCTTCCCCTCGGGCGTCACCACCAGCGGCACGTCCGCCTCGGTGGCCCCGGCCGCGTCGAGCAGCCGCACCCCCTCCGGGTCGTCGGACAACAGCCACCGGTACGGCACCAGGTTGCGGGCCAGGAAGTCGCGGACCTTGAACGACGGCGCCGACCAGCGGTGCCCGACGACCCGGATCTCGACGCTGGCCGCGTCCGGGGTGACCGCCCACGCCTCCAGCAGCCCGTCGACCACCGGGTACAGCTTCTCCTCCGGCGGATGCCAGGGCTTGAGCAGGTAGTGGTCCAGGTCGACCACGTTGATGGCCTCGATGGCGGCGTCGGTGTCCGCGTACGCGGTCAACAGCACCCGGCGGGCGGCCGGGAAGATGTCCATGGCCGCCTCCAGGAACTCGACGCCGGTCATCTCCGGCATCCGGTGGTCGGCCAACAACAGCGCCACCTGCTCGCCGCGCAACTTGACCTCGCGCAGCGCGTCCAGTGCCTCCGGCCCGGAGGAGGCCCGCAGCACCCGGTAGCGGTCGCCGTAGCGGCGCCGGATGTCCCGGGCCACCGCCCGGGACACCACGGGGTCGTCGTCGACGGTCAGGATCACCGGGTTAGCCATGGCGCCATGAAATCACCTGCCGAGGGTCGACCGCACCATGGCCCGGGCGCGGATCCACGGTTGATCGCGTCCGCGACGGGTAAGCCGGGGGGCCGCGCGGGTGGTCGCACATCGACGACCCGCTCGGTTGCCGCACACCTCCGGGGGGCCCATGGCGGACGCGACACCGAACGGACCGACGACGTCGGGCGGGATCGTGGAACTGCGCGTGCACGGTGTCTCCGGCGCGGGGGCGGACCAGGTGTTGGACCGGCCGCACGTGCACCAGGTCGCCGGGGACCGCAGCGGAGGGTTCTACCGACCACGTCCCGGCTACCCGGACTCCACCGGAACGGACGGGGTGACGCTGGAGGCGTACCGCTGGAGCGACCTGCCGTCCGGCACGGTGGTGCGGACGCTGTCGCTGCTGTTCCTGCTGCCATTCATGCTCTGCAACGTGGCGCTCTGGATGCGCCCGGCGAACACCGGGTCGGCGCGCGGCTTCATGGCGTTGTGCCGGGTGCTCGCGCTCACCCTCACCGTGCTCTACGTGCTCTCCATCGTCGGGGTGGCACTGGACCTGATCGCGTGGCGCTGCATGGGGACGCCGTCGTGTCTGGCCGGCCGGAGCTGGCTGTCCTGGCTCGGCGGGCGCCCCACCGGGCTGCGCCTGGGCGTGCTGGCTGTCGTGCCGGTCGCCGCCATCGGGCTCGTCTGGTGGCTGGGCGCCCGCCCGGGCCACTCGTTCGACGCGTTCCGAACGCCGTCGACCCGGACGTCGAAACATCGTCTGAGCGCGGTCGGTCAGTGGGACGGCGCACCGCTCGTCGGACGGCTGCGCTCGGTGCACGTCGCGGCGGCGTTCGCCACGCTGGACGGCAGCCTGCTGGCCGCGCGGGCCAGCCAGCACGCCTCGCGCGTGATGGTGGCGCTGCTGACGATCACCGCGGCGGTGCTGCTGGCCTGTCTGGCCCTCGTCACCGTGGTGCCGAGCATCGACCGGGCCGGCCCGGCACCCCGGGTGGACGGCGTGTTCCGCGCGCTGCGCACGGTCACCGTCGGCCTGACAATGCTGGTGATCGTACATATCGTCATCAGCCCGGCACCGTGGCCGAGCGGTGGTGCGCTGCCCGGTTACGGCGCGATCGTCGCCTGGCTGTTCGTCAGTCAGACCGTACTGGTGGCCGCGCTCGCCGCGTTGGTGCTCTGGCGGCGGGGTGGCGGGCAGCACCGGGGGCCGCTGCGCGCGCTGGGAGCGCCGGTCTTCATGACGGTCTCGGCCGGGCTCGCCGTGGCGTTCTCCGCCGAGCTGGTCTACCGGGTGGCGGACCTGCTCGATCGCGAGGGAACGACAGCGGACGGGCTGGAGACGAGCCCCCCGCTGGCGTACAAGTGGGCGATCTTCGGGTTTTTCCTGGCGGTGGTGACCGCTCTGCTGGTTGCCGGCCTGGTGACCCGGGTGACCCGGCGCGGACGGCGGCGGGCCGCGCGAGCGATCGTCGCCGCCGACTTCCCGCACGCGCCGCCGCAGGCGGCGGACCGGCTGCGCCGGGTTGAGCAGGCGGTGGCCCGGGCTCGGTTCACCGAACGGTTGGAACCACTCCTCATGGTGTACGCCGGCCTGGCGGCCCTCGGCCTGGCCACCAGCCTGCTCGGCCTCCTCCAGCTAGTGCCGGGGGACGTGGCGCAGCGCTACGTCGGGGTGCCGGAGGGGGCGGTCAACTTCCTGATCGGGTCGGGTAGTTACGTGATCGCCGCGATCCTGCTCGGGCTGGTGGTGGGCGGCATCTTCGCGTACCGGACAGCGGCGTTCCGTCGCTACGTGGGAGTGCTCTGGGACCTGGGCACCTTCTGGCCCCGGGCGGCGCACCCGTTCGCGCCGCCCTGCTATGCCGAGCGGGCCGTTCCGGAGCTGGCCAAGCGGATCTCCTACCTGGTGGAGCAGGGGCAGGGGGTGCTGCTGGCCGGACACAGTCACGGCTCGGTGCTGCTCGCCGCCACGGTCCTGCAACTGCCCACCCGGGTCACCGACCGGGTCGCCCTGCTGACCTACGGGTCGCCGCTGAACCGGCTGTACTCCCGGCTGTTCCCGGCGTACGCCGACGGGCCGGCGCTACGGGAGATCGGCGAGCGGGTCGGCTGGCGCTGGATCAACCTGTGGCGCGACACCGACCCGATCGGTGGCTGGATCTTCGCCTCACACCGGCCCGGGGAGACCGAGACCCTGACCGGGCCGGCGGCGACGGTGGATCGGCGGTTGATCGACCCGCAGGACGTGGTGCCGCCGCCCAGCGACAGCGTTCCCCCGCCGATCGTGGCGCATTTGCCGTGCGAGTCGCAGGAGACGTTCTCGGAGGCGGTCCGTGACCTGACCGCGCGACTGCGCGCCGTACGCCCGGCGCACGACTGAGCGCGGCGCGGCCCGGCGCACGACTGAGCCGGCCGGTAGGACTGCGGCGGCGGCCGGATATCGTCGCCTGGTGACCCCGTCCAAGCCGCCCGCGCGCCGGTTGATCGCCACCAACAAGAAAGCCCGGCACGAGTACACCGTGCTGCGCACGTACGAGGCGGGCATCGTGCTGGTCGGCACCGAGGTGAAGTCGCTGCGCGAGGGACGGGCCTCGCTGGTGGACGCGTTCGCGCACGAACGCGACGGCGAGATCGTGCTGTACGGCCTGCACATCGCCGAGTACGCCTACGGCACGTGGACGAACCACGCCCCACGCCGCAACCGCAAGCTGCTGCTGCACCGGGCCGAGATCGACCGGATCCTCGACAAGGTTCGCGAGGGCGGGGTGACCCTGGTCCCGCTGTCGATGTATTTCGAGAACGGCTTCGCCAAGGTCGAGTTGGCCCTGGCCAAGGGCAAGCGCTCCTACGACAAGCGGCAGACGCTGGCCGAGCGCGACGCCAACCGGGAGATCGCCCGTGAGCTGGGCCGGCACCTCAAGGGTCACCCCCGCCGGCCCTGACCATCCGAGGGACTCCACCTTCCAGGGTCCTGACCTCTCGCTCGTCCAGCTCGTGGGCTGCTTACCCCTGGCTCGCGGACGCTCCCGCGCGGCCCCGCCCCGCCGCGCCGCGCCGCGCCGCGCCGGGACATCGTTGACGCCGTCCCAGGTGACGTGGTCTGCTCAGTCGACGCCGTTATTGAAAACGGTAATCGTTAGCTGAAGTGGAGGAGAAACCATGTCACTCACCGTCCCGCCCGCCCTGCTCGACGCCGCCGAACGCGGCCCCGTCGACGACGAGGCGTTCATCGCCTGCGTCCGCGACTCGCTTCCGTACGCCTGGGCCACCGTCAGTCGAGTGGTCGCCGAGTTGGAGGCCGGCGACGGCGACGTGGCCGACAACGTCGTCCCGCCGCCCACCGACGCCGACCGGGGTCAACTGCTCCGCGCCCTGGCCAGCGACGCTATCCGCGCCGGCCTGGAGCGGCACTTCGGCGTACGCCTGGCCTTCCAGAACTGCCATCGCGTCGCCGCGTTCCGCCCGTCGGCCGTCGACGGGGAGCGCTACCGCCGCTTCGTGTCGACCCGTGGTCAGCTACTCAACCAGTCCCCCGAACTCCGCAACTGCTGACCCTGTCGGGGGGGGGGGGCCCCCCCGGGCCCCCCCCCCCCCCCCCCCCCCCCCCCCCCCCCCCCCCCGCCCCCCCCCCCCCCCCCCCCCCCCACCCCCACCCGG
>NZ_JBFAOI010000005.1:0-172890 GCF_040675155.1 Micromonospora sp. NPDC049645 | reverse complement strand
CCACTACGCTCTTCCGATCGGGCGGGCCCACCGGGTCCCGCCCGCCCACGCCCGGCACCCGACGCTCCGCACGCATGGTCCGAGGCACCGCCCCCAAGCCCTCGCGCCCGACGTCCCCCACGCCGCCCCCAACCCGCAGCCCCGACTCCCCGCACCCCATGCCCGGCCTTCCGCACACCTTGTCCGCCGCCCGGTGCCCCGTCCCCCGAGCCCACCCCAAGATCCGAGCAACTTCCCGGATGTTGCTGCCTCCGACACCAGGGAGACAGCAACATCCCTGATCTTGCGCGGACCTTGACCACGAACACCCGACCGACCGAACCGGGAGGGGGTGCGGATCGGCGGCAACAGTCAAGGTCATGCTCGAGCCAGGATGTAGTGGCCTCACCGCTACACCGACACCACTACTTCCTGGTTCCCGATCATGCGGGTGAACGCCAGCGGCCAGGGCCCAAGCGCCGGACCGCCGAAGCCCCGGACCACCGGACCGCCGGACCGCCGGACCGCCCGAAGCCCCGGAACGCCCGAAGCCCCGGAACGCCGGAACGCCGAGGCCCTGGACCGCAACTGCTGGCACTTTTACCCAACAGCGCGCGTGGATGCCGCCCATCTGGGGCTTTCGGGCTCGCATCTACGGCGCTAGGGTGAGCCGGTGACGACGTACCGGATCGGGGAGGCCGCCGACCTGCTCGGCGTCAGCGCCGACACCATCCGCCGCTGGGTGGACGCTGGGCGACTGACGGCCGGGCGCGACGAGCACGGCCACCGGATCGTCGACGGCGTGGACCTCGCGGCGTTCGCCCGCGCCCAGGCCGCTGATCCGGACGCGGGCGCCGAGTTCTCCTCGGCCCGCAACCGGCTGCGCGGCATCGTCGTCGACGTCCGCAAGGACACGGTGATGGCCCAGGTCGACATTCAGGCGGGCCCGTTCCGGGTCGTATCGCTGATGAGCCGGGAGGCCGTCGACGAGCTCGACCTGCGGGTCGGGTCGGTGGCCGTCGCGGTGATCAAGTCGACCACGGTGGTGGTGGAACGAGCGGCGCCCGCAGTGATCAGGGGGAGGTCCGGCGGATGACGGCACTCAGAACGCGCTTGGCGGTGGCCGCGCTGCTGGCGGTCGGCCTGGCGGTCACCGGCTGCGGCGCGGGCGACGACCGGTCGGCCGGCGGCGCCGGTGATGGCCGGGTCACCGGCCCGGTGACGGTGTTCGCGGCCGCCTCGCTGACCGAGTCGTTCACCCGCATCGGGAAGGACTTCGAGGCCGCCAACCCGGGCACCAGCGTGACCCTCAACTTCGCCGGCAGTTCCGGCCTGGCCAACCAGATCAACCAGGGCGCACCGGCCGACGTGTTCGCCTCGGCCGCCCCGGCCAACATGGGCACGGTCACCGAGGCCGGCAACGCCGACGGCACACCGAGCGTCTTCGCCCGCAACCAGTTGGTGATCGCGGTGCCCCGGGGCAATCCGAAGGGCGTGACCGGCCTGGCCGCCCTGACCAGCCCGGGTGTGAAGGTGGCGCTCTGCGCGCGTCAGGTGCCGTGCGGCGCGGCGGCCCGTAGCGCTCTGGACGCGGCCGGGATCGCGCTCACGCCGGTCACCCTGGAGCAGGACGTCAAGGGCGCGCTCGCCAAGGTGAAGCTCGGCGAGGTGGACGCGGCGCTGGTCTACCGCACGGATGTGCGGGCGGCGAGCGCCGAGCTGACCGGCGTGGAGTTTCCCGAGTCGGCGCGGGCGGTCAACGACTACCCGATCGTCGCGCTGAAGGACGCGCCGAATCCGGCCGGCGCACGGGCCTTCGTCGCGTACGTCCGTTCGGCGCCCGCGCAGGCGATCCTGGCCGAGGCGGGGTTCCAGGCTCCGTGAGCCAGGTCCGCGACGACAACGCGTCCCGCGCGCAGCCGGCCACGCCCCGACGGCGGGGGCGGGTGCCGGCGGCGCTGCTGATCCCCGCCGGGCTGGGGCTGTTGTTCCTCGTCCTACCGTTGGCCGGGCTGGTGATCCGGGCACCGTGGGCGACCCTGCCGGGCCGGCTCACCGAACCGGGCGCGCTGACCGCTCTGCGGCTGTCGGTGCAGACCGCCACCCTGGCCACCGTGCTCTGCCTGCTGCTCGGGGTGCCGCTCGCCTGGGTGCTCGCCCGGGTCGAGTTCCCCGGCCGTCGGCTGGTACGCGCACTGGTCACCGTGCCGTTGGTGCTTCCGCCGGTGGTCGGTGGGGTGGCGTTGTTGCTGGTCTTCGGACGGCGTGGGCTGCTCGGCGGCTGGCTCGACGCCACGTTCGGCATCACCCTGCCGTTCACCACCGCGGGTGTCGTGCTGGCCGAATCGTTCGTCGCCATGCCGTTCCTGGTCATCGCGGTGGAGGGCGCGTTGCGCGCCGCCGACCACCGTTACGAGGAGGCCGCCGCGACGCTGGGCGCCAGCCGGTGGGTCACCTTCACCCACGTCACGTTGCCGCTGGTGGCGCCGGGCCTGGCCGCCGGGGCGGTGCTCTGCTGGGCGCGGGCGCTCGGCGAGTTCGGCGCCACCATCACGTTCGCCGGCAACTACCCCGGCCGGACGCAGACCATGCCGCTCGCCGTCTACCTGGCGTTGGAGACCGACCTGGAGTCCGCGATCGTGCTGAGCCTGGTGCTGCTCGTCGTGTCGGTGGGCATCCTGGTCGCGCTGCGGGACCGCTGGATGACCGGCGCATGAGCGGTCGGCTCCTGGACGCCCGGCTCGTCGTCGACCGGGGCGCCTTCCGGCTCGACGTGCCGCTGCGGGTCACGCCGGGCGAGGTGGTCGCGCTGCTCGGCCCGAACGGTGCCGGCAAGACCACCGCGTTACGCGCGCTGGCCGGGTTGCAGCCCCTCACCGACGGGCATGTCACCCTCGACGGTGTCGAGCTGGACCGCCCGGCCACCGGGGGCTGGGTGCCCACCGAACGCCGTCCTATCGGGGTGGTCTTCCAGGACTACCTGCTCTTTCCGCATCTCAGCGCGTTGGACAACGTGGCCTTCGGGCCGCGCCGGCACGGCGTCGACCGGCGGGCCGCCCGTGCCACCGCCCGGGACTGGCTCGCCCGCGTGGGGCTCGACGCGCAGGCGCAGCGTCGCCCCCGGCAGCTCTCCGGGGGGCAGGCGCAGCGGGTGGCGCTGGCCCGCGCGCTGGCCGTGGCGCCGTCCCTGCTGCTGCTGGACGAGCCACTCGCCGCGCTGGACGCCCGCACCCGGCTGGACACCCGCGCGGAGCTGCACCGGCACCTGTCCGCCCACCCGGGAGCGACGGTGCTGGTCACCCACGACCCGCTGGACGCGCTGGCCCTGGCCGACCGGCTGGTCATCGTCGAGGGCGGCCGGGTGGTCCAGGAGGGCGACGGGCCGAGCGTCACCGCCCGCCCGCGCACCGACTACGTGGCCCGGCTGGTCGGGTTGAACCTCTACCGGGGACGCGCCGACGGCCACGGGGTGCGGGTCGCGCCGGAGCTGACCCTGACCGTCGCCGACCGGTTGGACGGCGAGGCGTTCGTGGCGTTCCGCCCGGCCGCGGTGGCTCTGCACCCCAACCGGCCGGAGGGCAGCCCACGCAACACCTGGGCGGGCACCGTTGCTGGCGTCCAGCGCCACGGCGACAACGTGCGGGTGCAGGTCGACGGCCCGGTCGGGGTGGCCGCCGACGTCACGCCGGCCGCCGCCGCGCAACTGCGGCTGATCCCCGGCCAGCGGGTCTGGGTGGCGGTCAAGGCGACCGAGACGCACGGCTATCCGGCCACCGGCTGATCCCGGCCCGCTGGCCCGCGCGCGCCCGGCCTGCTGGCCCGCGCGCGCCCGGCCCGCTCCGGCGCGGACGGGAGTCAGCCGGCGAGCAGGTCCGCGTGTGCGGCGCGCAGCCGGGCCAGCGCCGGGTCGCTGCCGGGGACGACCCGGCGATCCAGCTCGGCCCAGACCTCGGCCAAGGCCGCGCGGACCGCGCCCAGCTCGGCGGCGTGCCGCTGACCGCTGCGCCGGTGTTGCTCGTCGAGGCGACGGGCCCAGCCGGCGGTGACCGTGGCGAGTCGGTCGGCGTCGGCGCGGGCCTGCGCGCCGCTGCGGGCGGCCGCGGCGGGGACGATCGCGGCAATCGGGCGGGGATCGCCGTCGCGGGTGACGACGGTGACCGCGTCGGTCAGCTCGGCCAGCGCGACGAGCTGGCTGAACCGGGTGCGCGCCTCACGCAGCGGCACGGAACGCGGCGGGTCGGAATGCGGGGTGAGCGCAGGGACGGCCATGGATGCATGGTGCCGCCCGGGTACGACACTATCCGCCGTCGTCAGTGGACGGTGAGTGGCGTGGCGAGCCACTCGTCGGCCAGCACCGACCAGACCTCCAGGTCGATCCGACCGTGCGGACCGGGGCTGACCTGGCGCAGCGTGCCGTCGAGGCGCAGGCCGAGACGGCTGGCGAGGGCCTTGCTGCGGGTGTTGTCGGCGCTGGTACGCCACTCCACCCGCTGGATGCCGCGCTCGCGCACCGCCCAGTCGACGATCCGGCGGACCGCCGGCGCGACCATGCCTCTGCCCTGCGCCGCCGGCTCCACCCAGCAACCAACCTCGCAGCCGCCCCGAATCACGTCGAACGACACGAACATGACCCCACCGACGAGCGTGCCCCGCCACCACAGCCCCCAGATGCCGCCGCTGTCGCCGGCCCAACGATCGGCGTACCGCTGCAGCACCGCCCGCGCCGAGGGCAGGTCGGTGGCGACGAAGGACGGCGACACCCAGGGCTGGATGTGCTCGCGGGCCCGATCGAGGTGGGCGAGGAACTCCTCGGCGCGCCACGGCTCCAGCGGGCGCAGCTCGACGTCTTCGGTCAGCGGCAGGGCGAACACCGGGCCTCCACGAAAGGTGCGCTTCCAACGACGGGTAGCAGGCTCGCACAGGTGCGGTGCCGGGGGTCGCGCCGGGGCACGACCGGATCAAATGATCATGTGGGTCCAGTAGCTGAGCCAGAGCACGAACAACACGCCCTGCACCACGGCGAGTGTCGCGGTCAACCACACGTCGACGCTGGCACGGCGGGTCCAGCGGGCCAGCACCAGCGCCACCGGGAAGGCGGCGAGCAGATAGCGCAGCAGGCTCTTGTACACCGGCGGCCCCATCGACAGCGGCACCAGCACCATGAGTACGCCGTACACCAGGTAGGCCACCTCCCGGCGACGGAATCCGGCGACCAGCACGGCCAGGACGGCCACGGCGAACCACACCCGGGCGGCGTCACGCGGCTCCCCGGCCAACCCGTTGAGCAGCACCGGGATCGGGTTCTGCACCCTGATCCCCCATCCGGTCTGCTGGGCGTGCTGGTAGGCGAACCAGTCCCCGCCGCGCCACCGGCAGTACGCCATGAAGGTGAACCACCCGGCGGGCAACAGCAGCAACGGCCACCCGATCCGTAGGTAGCCGAGCAGGGCGCGCGGGCCGAGCCGCCAGTCGTGCTGGCGGAGCAGCACCAGGGCCAACGGCAGCGCCACAAGCAGGCCGACGGAACGGCTCATCGCCAGGAAGTAGCCGAACACGCCGACGAGCAGCCACTGGCGCCGTTCGGCGTGGTAGAAGGCGGCCAGCGCGAGGCAGACGAAGAGCGACTCGGTCAGCGCGGCCTGGAACAGGAACGCGGTCGGCAGCAGCACCAGGTACCGGGTGAACCGGCGGGCCGCGTCCACGTCGCCGAGCAGCAGCTCCGCCAGCCGGTAGCCGTACCAGAGCGCCAGCAGGAACGCGACGTTGCTGATCAGCAACAGGGCGAGAGCGGTGTCGCCGCCGAGCAGCACGCCGACCGGCCGGGCCAGAAAGGGGTACAGCAGGGGAAAGCCGAAATCCCCCCACGGCCCGGTCAGGGGCAGGGTGCTCAGCCGCAGATAGAGCAGCGAGTCCCAGGCGAACCAGAACGAGATCCACCGGTGCCCGGTGATGTCCCGCTGTTGCGCCCACATCAACGCCTCGTCCGGCGGCGGCGCCCCGGGGACGCCGTCCCAGGCGTGCAGGACCAGGAGGCCGAGCAGCGTGAGCAGCAGCTTCGCGCCGACGAACAGGCCGATGACGTACGGCCAGGGCGCCGGCACGTGACGGGCCAGGCGCGCCGCGCCGCGCCCGGCCACGACCGCACGGGCGGCCAGCGCCGCCGGGCCGCTCCGCCACCGCCGCATCCGCTCCGCTTCCCCTGCTCCCCGGCCGCGCGGGGTGCCGCTCTTGTCGTGGTACGCCTCCGCGCGCCCCCGTCGAAGCGAGGACCGCCAACCACCAAGTGTGACATTCTGCGCAGAACGGGTAGACGCCGCACCTCGACCATGGCGGTGAGCAGGAAGCGGAGCGGCAGCATGAGTGAGCAGCACGGCACGGTGATCATCGGTGCGGGGCCGGCGGGGCTCACGGCGGCGTACGAGCTGCTCCGGCACGGGCGGTCGGTCCAGGTGTTCGAGGCCGACGAGGTGGTCGGCGGGATCAGTCGGACCGTGGAACGCGACGGGTGGCGGTTCGACATCGGAGGGCACCGGTTCTTCACGAAGGTGCCCCGGGTGGAGGCGTTCTGGCACGAGATCCTGCCGGACGAGGACTTCCTGACCCGACCCCGGATGAGCCGGATCTTCTACCGGGGCGCCCTGTTCAACTACCCGCTCAGCGCGGTGAACGCGCTGCGTAACCTGGGGCTGGCGGAGGCCGCCCGCTGCCTCGGCTCGTACGCCCGCGCCCGGTTGCGGCCACCCCGGGACCAGTCGCACTTCGAGGGCTGGGTGTCGGCCCGCTTCGGCTGGCGGCTGTACTCGATCTTCTTCAAGACGTACACCGAGAAGGTCTGGGGTATGCCCGCGGACCGGTTGCAGGCCGACTGGGCGGCGCAGCGGATCAAGAACCTGTCGCTGGCCAAGGCGATCCGCAACGCGCTGCTGCCCCGGCGTCGACGCACCGACGTGACCAGCCTGATCGAACAGTTCCAGTACCCGAAGTACGGGCCGGGGATGATGTGGGAGCGCTGCGCCGAGCAGGTCCGCGAGCGCGGCGGGCAGCTGTCCACCGGCAGCTGGGTCACCGCCGTGCACCGCGACCCGACCCGTCGGCGGGCGATCAGCGTGACGGTCAACGGCGCGGGCGGGCAGCGTACCGAGGCGGCCGACCACGTGATCTCGTCCATGCCGATCTCCGAGCTGGTGGCCGCACTGCACCCGCCGGCACCGCCGGAGGTGCTGGCCTGCGCGGCCGACCTGCGCTATCGCGACTTCCTGACGGTCGCCCTGGTGGTGCCGGCGGAGTTCTCGTTCCCGGACAACTGGATCTACGTGCACGATCCGGGGGTGCGGGTGGGCCGGATCCAGAACTTCGGCTCCTGGTCGCCGTACCTCGTCAAGGACGGCCGCACCTGCCTCGGCCTGGAGTACTTCGTGTTCGAGGACGACGAGATGTGGCGTACCCCGGATGCCGACCTGGTGGCCCTCGCCACCGCGGAGCTGGAGCGGTTGGGGTTGGTCCGACCGGGCGTGGTGGAGGCCGGCTACGTCGTGCGCATGCCCAAGGCCTACCCGGTGTACGACGAGCGCTACCAGCACAACGTGGACGTGATCCGGGCCTGGCTGACCGAGGCGGTGCCGAACGTGCACCCGGTGGGTCGAAACGGCATGCACCGCTACAACAACCAGGACCACTCGATGCTGACCGCGATGCTCACCGCCGAGAACATCGCCACCGGCAGTACGCATGACGTCTGGTCGGTCAACGTGGAGCGGGACTACCACGAGGAATCATCGGGCGGCGACGGCGGGCGGGGCACGGGCCGGGACGCGCCGGTGCTGCCCAGCCGGATCATCGCGGCGCCGGTCACCGTGCCGGGCGACCGAGCCGCTGTCGCAGTTCCCCCGTCTCACGCATGAAACCGAGCACGATCTCGCGGAACGAGTCGACGGACAGGTCGACGGCGGACTGGAACTTGGCGTAGGCCAGGTCGATGTCGGATCGCTCGCGATCCTTGTCCCAACCGATCGGGTTCGGCGTCTGGGACTGCTGGCACGCGGCGAGCAGGGCTCGGCCCTGCTGGAAGTTCACCGACGGCACGTTCCAGACGGTCCCGGCCATGATCCGCACCCCGTCCAACAGGACGAGCGCGGCCCGGAGCCGGTCGAGATCCTCGCTCGGCGCCAGCGTGTGCGAGCGGACGAACATCGCGCCGAGTGCGACGAGCAGGCCCACGTCAGTGAAGTCGTGCAGGAACCTGTCGACCAGCGGCGCGGTCTCCGGGCCGACGGCGGTCGCGATCTCGGCGCGGATGGTGCGCATGTCGGTCGCCAGCCGCGAGAAGCTGCCGACCCGGGCGATCGTGTGGGCCAGGCTGCCGTAGCCCTCGGACAGGGTGCCGTGCAGCTCCAGACGGGCCAGGGCGCAGACGATCGACGCGGAGAAGTCCGTAGACTCGTGGATCTCCGCCCGGGCCGCCGCCGCCACGAGTTCCTCCCGGTCGCACTCCCCCACCGCGTATGCCTGCGACAACGACTCGCACGCGCCCACGGCGGCCCGCAGGCGCAACAGCGGATCGCCCAGCGCGACACCGAAGGCGTCGGAGTAGGCCGCCGCCGCCGTGATGAAGTGCCGTCGGTGCCGGTGGTGGGCCGCCAGCAGGTGTGCCATGCGCGGGTCGGCCGGGAAGGTCTGCCGCCCGCGGGCCAGGATGCCGTCGACGGTACGGAAGTCGATGGGAGTACGCGCCACGATGGCGAGGGCCGTCTGGAGCTGCAGCTCGTTGTGCGCCTCCCGCTCGACCGCCTCCACCGAGTCGCCGCATCGTCTGGCCAGCGCGCCGAGTCTCTTCCGGCGCGTCTCACCGAGCTGTTCGAGCACGGCCAGCTTGTGCGGCACCGGGCGGTTCAACCAGCGCTCGTCAGCCATCCGCGCCTGCCTCAGCAGTGAGCCCGCGATCGACCACTCCGTACGGACCAACTGGTACTCGATCTCCACTATCAGCGGCGTGACCTGCGGGTGATCTCTCCGCCACCTGCGGTAGGCGCGTTTGATCGGTGCGAGCTGACTCTCGGCGGAACGGTGCGCGGGCAGGTCGGAGTCGACGGCGTTGTCGCCCTCCCGGGTCACCTTGAGCGTCGGGTCGGCGACGAGCAGGCTCAGGAACGCCTCGGCGGTCGGCGCGTTCTCCACGGTCCAGGTCAGCAGGTCCCGGGCGAGCTGCAGTCGGCCGGGTTCTCCGGTGCGCCGGGCCCGCTCCAGCCGGTGCAGCCGCCGCTGCTGCCGCGCGATGGACAGCAGCGGGCGGCTGTCGCCCACCAGCGCGAGCGACTTGAGTAGCTCCACGTGCAGCGTCAGCGCACGCAGCGCCCTCGTGAGGAAGACCTCGGTGAGCGACGGGTCGCCACTGAAGTCGCTGGCGCGGCCGATCAACGAGACGTACATCGTCCAGCTGCCCGGATCGGCCAGGAACGACCGGTCGTCCTCCAGGTGGGACAGGCACCACTCTCCGACCGCGCGGAGGCCGTCCGGGGAGGGCAGCGGTCGAACGGTGATCGCGCGGAGCGCGTCGTGCAGCACGATCCGCACATCGGCCCGGCCGGACAGCTGCTCGTCGACGACGACGGCGCTCATCCATGCGCCGACCGCGACGCCGAGGGCGTCATCCGTGCCGGCCCCCAGCCACCACGCCAGCACGAGCACCTGGGCGTCCTGCACCTGCTCCAGGTGGCTGCCCGTGTCGACGATGCGCTCGACCGTGCGCACCCCGCCGATCTCGGTGAACGTGCGGCCGGCGGCGGCCACGTCGCCCCCGTGGATCTGGCTGCGCCACAGCCGCAGGCGAACCCGCACCGACGGTCCGCGTTCGTTCCCCCGGCCTTCGAGTTCGACGATCTGCCGATAGAGCGACTCCACCCACTCGGGTCGTCTCGCCCGGCCGGACACGCGATGCGCGATGTCCTGCACCGCGAGGCCCTGTTCGGCGCTCAGCGCGTTCACCTCGAAGGCGAACGGGGCGGTGCCCGGCCATTCGTCGAGTCGGATCGCGTCGCCGCTGAACGCGCCGGCAGCCAGATCCCGGCGCGTCGCCGCAGGCGCGCGGATGCCGAGTGGGTCGTCGGCGGAGGTCAGGACCTGCTGTTCGAGGTCCTGGCCGGAGTCGGCGGTGGTCACGGTCGGCTCGTCCGGGGGCGCCGGGCCCGGGTCGAGGATCGGCAGATCGAATCGTTCGGACAGGGCGATGACGACGTCAACCGCATCGTCGCCGTCGCCCTGTCGGCAGGCCGCCAGGATCTCCCCGGGGAGAAGGCACCCCGGGTCGACGAGTTCCAACGCGTTCTCGGCCTCGTCCCGTGCCACTCGGCCGAGGGTGGCGCGGGTGATCAGCGCCGCCGCGTCCGCACGACCGATCGGCCCCACCTGGATCGAGGTGGCGAGTCCGACACAGGAGAGTTCACCGCCGAGATCGCGTCCGACGAGGACGACGGCGGCGTTCATCTGTTCGGCGGCGTTCATCAGCGCCGCGAGATCCGCGTCGGCGGCGGCGTCGACGACCTGGTGCTGGAGGTCGATGACGAGCCGGCCCCCGCGCAGGTCACGCATGATCGTCCAGCAGGCCAACGCCAGCGTCTCCGCGTCGGAGCGGCTCCCGAACGGGTCCTGTGGGATGTGCACGCCGAGCACCGGGAGGACGATTCCCACCACGGGGTGCTGCGCGGGGACCGGTGGGGCCAACGCCGCGTCGACGTACGCCGTGTCGCCGGCGGGGATGTGCGCCAGGCGCACCCAGACGCCGGTCAGCGCCGACTTGCCGGCCAGCGCGTCTCCGACGACGAGCCGGTGGCGGGGTCCGTCGCGCGAATCCAGCGCGGCGATCTCCTCCTCCCGGCCGATGAGTTCGACCAGGTCCGAGGGCGCGTCGCCGCGGATCAGACTGCGCGGCGGCCAGGTGCGTCCACTGGCGGCGTGCCTGATCTGCATCCGGCGGTCGTCGGTGTCCAGGCCCAGCGCGGAGCGGAGCGCAACGATCTCCGTACCCAGCAGGGCGTGCCCGCCCAGATCCGTCTGCCGCCCGCGCGTGACGCGGACCATGCCGACGAGCCGGCCGCCCTCGCGGTCGAGCACCGGTGCGCCGCTGTATCCCCGCTGGATCTGCCCCGACCGGAGCTTGAGCCAGGCGACCCCGTCGTCCTCGACGAGCCCCTCGTTGACGACCAGCGTCGTCTCCGCGCGCCGGTCGACGCAGCTGACGACCACATACTCCGCGCCGAGAGCGGGGCGCCGGGGCTCCGGGACGAACCAGAACTCGTCCGCGTCCTCGACGGTCAGGAGGCAGAGGTCACGCTGCTTGTCCCAGACGAGGACGGTCGCCGGTTCCTCCACGGCGTCGGCGGAGCGGCCAATGCGGCGGATCTTCACCGGCCCGGTCCGGTCCAGTCCGTGGGTGGCCGTGGCGATCGCCCGCGGTCCGATCATGAATCCGGTCTGTGTCACGGATCCTTGGCGAACGCCGACCAGCCCCGCCCACAGATGCCGGCCGGCCTCGACGTCAGCCATCTCAGCCGGCGAGGTCCTTCCAGGCCAACTTCAACTCCACCGCTCCCTCGGCCTTTCCATCGACGAGGAGCGCCACCGCCTTGCCGTTGGTGATCGAGAAGCCGACCCGCATGGTGACCTCGATGTCCGTCGGGGCGGCCTTGCGGGCGTGCTCGACCAGTTCCTCGGCCACCTTCGCCACCTGTTGCGCCACGTCGCTGAGCTTGATTCTGAGCGACTGAAAGGAGACCTCCTCCTCGGCATCGATCTCCATCGCCAGCGCGGCGAAGGTCGACTTGTCCTTCAACTCAAGCGCTATCAGGTCGCTCTGCATGAGGCCGTTCTCCCGGGTGAGGTGCCGATCGTCCACTTCGCGGTGATCGTGCCATCGGTGCAGTGTGGACACCCTGGGCCGGTCGGCCCCTTCGGTCTCACACTCCTGGGGGGTTTCCGAACCCTAGCGCTGCTCAGCCATCGGATTGCCGGCCGACCTAGGTCACTATCGGATCATCGACACTCAGCGGACGCCGCCACCGGACTGAGCCTCGGCCTGCCGAACACGAGCGATCACCTGCGCCGGCCCGCCGACACGAAGCAGCTCCAGAACGCCCGGCCAATCGGTCTGGCCGTACGGGCTGACGATGCGGCCGACGCCGTTACTGAGCAGCGCGACGGCGCTCAGGCCGGCGAGAGGGCGGCTGCCGGTCAGCGCCTGCCGCGCCGCGCGTGGGTCATCCTTGGCGATCCAGTAGCCGCCCGGCTGGTTGCGGCGGGCACGGAGCACGCTGACACACGAAGCCCGCACCCGCTCGTACTCCGGCGTCCCCGGAGCAACGCCGTCCCGCGGCACCGAGCATTCGCGCCGGGCGGTCACCTCGGGCTCCGTCGAGCAGTACGACTGCGCCGGGAACCGCACCGACGAAATCCTCATTCGGTCGGGCGGCTCCACCGGCGCTCGTCGCCAGGGTGACGTGCACTCGTGGGCTCCTTGCCTCTGGACTCTCGTCGGCTTCTGGGACTCTTGTCGCCGTTTCATGGGTGGAGCCGCTCCCGGTCCAACGGCGGAGAGCGGTATGCCTCAGAGGTATATCTATGACTCAGAGGTATATCGGACTCAGAGGTATATCGCTCGACGACTCACCTCGGGTCGGCAAGCCGCCGGCCATTAACTTCGCAGAGAAGTGGGTCACGTTCGGGGTCGGCTGGTGATGCCGTCCAGGACGGTGGCCAGGTTGTGGTTGAAGGTCTCCTCGGCGTCGAGGTGGGCGCCGTCGATGACGAGCCGGGCCACGGTGGGGTACCTGCCGGTTTTCAACATGCGCGTGAGGTAGGGGCCGAGGCTGGCCTGCCAGGCGGCCTCATCGGTGCCGGTGGAACGGGCGGTGCGTCGCTCGGTCACCTCTCGCCGGACCGCCCCGATGATGAAGGCGTTGAGAGCACCCACGGCTCGCTGTAGATCGTCGATGTCACGCACGCCGGGGGCCGCGCTGAGCGCCGCCGCGGTCGCTTCGCCCACGGCGAGCGCGTGCGGCCCCAGGTGTGGCCGTCCGCCGAGCACGTCGGAGAACCACTCGTGGTCGAGGGCGGCCGCACGGGTCGCGTGGGCGATGGCCAGCACCGTGGCGCGCCATTCGGAACGCTGGCCCACCTCGGCGATCCGGGCATAGACGACGTCGACCATCAGGTCGAGTAGTTCGGACTTGTTGATCACGTAGTCGTAGAGCCGCATCGGACCGACACCGAGCTCTTTGGCGATCTTGCGCAAGGACAGCCCGTCGAGCCCGTGCGCGTCGGCAAGTCGGATGGCCGTAGCGGCGATCTTGTCGCGGCTCAACGGCACCGGCACTGCCCTCGGCTGAGGTTCGGGTCGTTCCCACACGGGGAGTGACTCACTACCGTACGGCGTATTCACAAATACAGTGTACGGTAGCGCCGTGACAACGCGAATTGCGATCGCCGGTGGCGGCCTCGGCGGGCTGACGCTGGCACGGATCCTGCACCGGCACGGCATCGACGCGGTGGTGTACGACCGGGAGGCAAACCGGTCCGCGCGCCTGCAGGGCGGCTCGCTCGATCTGCACCCGGAATCCGGGCAACGAGCCCTGGACGAGGCGGGTCTCGGCGGCCGGTTCCGATCGGCGGCCCGGCCCGAGGGCGAGGAGCATCGCATCCTCGACCCGACCGGACGCACCCTGGTGCACCACGTGCCGCGACCTGGCTCATTCTCCGGACGTCCCGAGATCGACCGGGGCGCACTACGTGATCTCCTGCTCGACTCCCTTCCCGGCGACACGGTCGTCTGGCGGCACCGGCTTGTCGCGGCGGAACGGCGACTCGACGCCGGTTGGGAGCTGACGTTCCACGACGGCCAGCGAGCCGGCTGTGACATCCTCATCGGCGCGGACGGCGCGCGGTCGGTGGTCCGGTCGCTGCTGACCGACGTCGAGATGTCCTATGTGTCGACGGTCGTGGAGTTGAACGTCGAAGACGTCGACCGGCGTCATCCCGATCTCGCCGAATTGGTCGGCCCCGGGAACCTGTGGTGTGTCGGCGTGAACCAGATCCTGTCGGCGCAACGTCTGGGCGACGGCAGCCTCCGGGTCGGGATCTCGCTGCGCGCCGAGGGCCAGCCCCTCGACACGTACCGCAGCAAGCCAGCCCTGCTGGACATCTTCGCTGGCTGGGCTCCCCGTGTCACCGCACTCATCGAAGCCGCCGACAGCCCGCCGACGCCGCGCCTGATCGAGGCGATGCCCACCGGTACGCGCTGGGCCAGCCGGCCGGGCGTCACCCTCATCGGCGACGCCGCGCACCTCATGCCACCGGTCGGCGAGGGCGCCAACCAGGCCATGCTCGACGCCGCCGAACTCGCCGGCCACCTCGCCGCCAACCCCACCGACGCGAACACGGCGATCCGGGCGTACGAGGAGTCGATGTTCGCCAGGATCCACCCGATCGCCGACATGTCCGCACGAGTCCAGGCGATGATGCTGTCCCCCACCGCGGCGGAAGACATCGTTCGCTTCTTCACCAGGGCAGAGGACCCGGCACGCGAAGACTGACATCCGGCGCGGGCAGTGCCTGGTTCAGGGCTTGCCCGTGCCGGAACGATCCCCGGCCCGCACCACCGGTCAGGGCTTGCGGGCCACCGCGCCGTAGATGGAGGCGTCGGCCAGGGGCGGACGCCGCTCGGGCGGCAGCTGCGGCCGCCACTCGGTGACCGGCACGATGCCCGGTTGCGCCAACTCCAGGCCGCTGAAGAAGCGGGCGAATTCGGCCCGGTCGCGGGCTACGGCGTCCTGCTTCATCCGGCCGGAGGCGAACTCGGCCTCCATCCGGGTGACGATCTCGGCGGGGATGTGGTCGGTGGTGAAGTGGGTCAGCGCCAGCCAACTGCCCGACGGCAGCGCGTCGAGCAGGCGGGTGACCTGCTCGTGCGGGCGGTCGTCGTCGGTGAGGAAGTGCGTCACGGCGATCAGCACCAGCGCCACCGGCTGGGACAGGTCCAGTGTGGTGTGCAACTGGGGGTCGGCGAGGATCTTCTCCGGGTCGCGGAGGTCGGCGTCCAGGTAGGCGGTGGCCCCGGCCGGGTCGCTGGTCAGCAGCGCTCGGGCGTGGACCAGCACCATCGGGTCGTTGTCGACGTAGACGACCCGGGATTCGGGGGCGACGGACTGGGCCACCTCGTGGGTGTTGTCGGCGCTCGGGATGCCGGTGCCGATGTCGAGGAACTGCCGGACGCCGGCCTCCTCGGCGAGGAACCGGACGGCCCGGCCGAGGAAGGCCCGGTTCTCCCGGGCGAGCGTGCGCACCCCCGGGTAGACGGCGGCGATCTGGTCGCCGGACTCCCGGTCGACGGCGAAGTTGTCCTTGCCGCCGAGCCAGTAGTTGTAACGGCGAGCCGGATGCACGGTGGTGGTGTCGATCCGGTCGGCACCCCGGCCCTCGGGCAATTCCGACGTGGACGGCACCGTCACGAGACCTCCCCAGGTCGACGGGACACGGCGCATCCGCAGCGTCACGGGACGTGTCCAGGAGACATCCTAAGCCGTACCCGTGAGCCCGTGGGGGCCGGCGACGCGCGGACGCCGCAGGGGCGGGAAACCGCTTACCAGCGGGCTATTGACGCTCGTCACTGGCTGTCAGTACCGTGGTGCGGGCAGCGAGAAAGCGCTTTCCGCCCCTCACCGTCCGACAGGGAGCGCCCCCATGCCCCGACATCTCCGCGTGTTCTGCCTGATCCTGCTCGCCATCGCCACCGTGGTGAGCACCACCACCGCCCTGCCCGCCGAGGCCGCCCCGCGCTTCCGGGTGCTGGTCTTCTCGAAGATCACCAACTTCTACCACGACTCGATCCCGGCCGGCATCGCCGCGATCCAGCAGCTCGGCGCCGCCCACAACTTCGAGGTCGTCGCCACCACCGACGCGGCGGCGTTCACCGAAGCCAACCTCGCCACCTTCGACGTCCTGGTCTTCAACAACACCAACTCGCTGCCGACCTCGGGCGATCTGCTCAACGCCAGCCAACGGGCGGCGTTGCAGACGTTCATCCGCAACGGCGGCGGTTGGGCCGGCCTGCACGCCGCCTCCGCCAGCGAGCGCGACTGGCCGTGGTACGAGGGCCTGGTCGGCACGATCTTCGACTACCATCCCGACTTCTCGTCCACCGGCGGCACCTTCCCCGGCCGGGTCAAGGTGCTCGACCGGGCGCACCCCTCCACCCGTAACCTGCCGGAGCTGTGGGAGCAGAGCGAGGAGTGGTACAACTGGCGGACCAACCCGACCGGCAACGTGCACACCCTCGCGCAGATCAAGGTTCGCGACGGCATCAACGGGCTGGACGAGGGCGTCGACCACGCGTACTCCTGGTGTCAGCGCTACGACGGCGGCCGGTCCTGGTTCACCGCCGGTGGGCACGCCAGCGCCCAGTTCAGCACGCCGACGTTCCTCGAGCACCTGCGCTACGGCATCGAGTGGGCGGCCGGCGCGGTCGCCGGCGACTGCTCGGCCACCGAGACCAGCAACTTCGAACGGGTGGGGCTGGTCACCGAGAACCTGGCCGACCCGTTCGAGCTGGCCGTCGCCCCGGACCGGAAGGTCTACTACATCCAGCGCACCGGCGCGCTGAAGGTGGTCAACTCCGACACCCTCCAGGTCACCACCCTGCTGGACTTCGCGTACACCCCGGCGATGACCGACCAGTCCGACGGGCTGCTCGGGATGACCCTGGACCGCAACTTCGCCAGCAACGGCTGGATCTACCTGCTCTGGTCGGACAAGACCCTCAAACAACTCAACCTGTCCCGGTTCACGGTCGCCAACAACAGCGTCGCGCTCTCCTCGGAGAAACGCCTACTGGCCATTCCCACCTACCGGGGTGAGGGCAGGGCCAACTCGCACATGGGTGGGTCCCTCGCGATGGACGCGGCCGGGCGGCTGTACGCGGCGATCGGTGACAACACCGACCCGTTCGCCTCCAGCGGCTACACCCCGGTCGACGAGCGCGCCGGCCGCGCCGCCTGGGACGCCCAGGGCACCGCCGGCAACACCAACGACCTGCGCGGAAAGATCCTGCGGATCACCCCACAATCCGACGGTACGTACACCGTGCCGAGCGGCAACCTCTTCCCCGCCGGCACCGCGAAGACCCGGCCGGAGATCTACGCGATGGGCATGCGCAACCCGTTCCGGATCACCATCGAGCCGCAGACCAACGCGGTGCTGGTGGCCGACTACGGCCCCGACGCCCGCGCCGCCGATCCCAACCGGGGTCCGGAGGGGACCGTCGAGTTCAACCGGATCACCGCGCCCGGCAACTTCGGCTGGCCGTACTGCGTGGGCAACAACATCCCGTTCAACGACTACAACTTCGCCACCAACACCTCCGGGGCGAAGTTCAACTGCGCCGCACCGGTCAACAACTCGCCGAACAACACCGGCCTGACCACGCTGCCGGCGGCGAAGTCGGCGCTGGTCTGGTACGCCTACTCCGCCTCCACGCAGTTCCCGGAGCTGGGCACCGGTGGCGGCGGGCCGATGAGCGGTCCGGTCTACGACTACGACCCGGCCAACACCCGCACGACGAAGTTCCCGGAGTACTTCGAGGGCAAGTGGATCACCTACGAGTTGACCCGCAGGTGGTTCAAGACGCTCTCGATCCACAAGACGGCGCAGACCTTCAGTAACGCGCGCTTCGGCCCGACCGCCGTCGGTGACCTCCAGTCGATCAACGGGATCTTCGACAACATGAGCTGGATCCAACCCTTCGAGGCGGAGTTCGGCCCGGACGGCTCGCTCTACGTCATCGACTTCGGCGAGGGCACCGGCAGCGGTCGCGGCGGCAGCAACGCCGGCGCCGGCATCTACCGGATCGACTACGTGGCCAACGGTCGGCCACCGACCGCGAAGATGACCGCCACCCCGGACAGCGGACGCACACCGCTCACGGTGACGTTCTCCTCGGCGGGATCGACCACCGGTGACGGGTCGGCGCTCAGCTACGCCTGGGACTTCACCAACGACGGCAGCACCGACTCCACCGCCGCCAACCCGAGCTTCACCTACTCGGCGGCCGGCAAGCACACCGCCCGGCTGACCGTACGCAACAGCGGCAACGGGCTGACCGCCAGCGCGGTCACCGACGTGGTGGTCGGCAACACCCGACCCACGGTGACCATCACCGTGCCCGACGGCGGGTTCTTCGACTTCGGCGACAAGATCCCGTACACGGTGACGGTCACCGACCCGGAGGACGCCACCATCGACTGCGCCAAGGTGACGGTGCAGACGCAGCTCGGCCACGACCAGCACGCCCACCCGTTGGACGTCTACACCGGCTGCTCGGGGCTGCTCGCTACCGAGGCGGACGCCGGTGACGGCCACGGACCGGGGCAGAACCTCTACACCCTGATCACCGCGCAGTACACCGACGGCGGCGCGGCCGGCGGCGTACCGGCTCTGACCGGTTCGACCCGCGTGCAGTTGCAGCCCAAGAGCAAGGAGGCCGAGCACTTCAGCGCCCAGTCCGGCGTCACGGTCAACGACCGGGCCACCGCCCGCGCCGGCAAGCGGCTCGGCGAGGTCGACCACAACGACTGGGTGGCGTTCGGACCGGCGGACCTGCGCAACGTCGGCTCGGTGACGCTCGGGGTGACCAACGGCGGCCTCGGCGGCACCATCGAGCTGCGGACCGGCTCGCCCACCGGCACGCTGATCGGCACGGCCACCATCGGTTCGACCGGCGGGTGGGACAACCTGGTCTCGCCCACCGTCACGCTGACCAACAAGCCGACCGGCACCACCACCCTGTACGCGAAGTTCGTCAACCCCGCCCAGGTCGGAGGCACCCCGGACCTGCTCGCACTGGACTGGCTGCGGTTCAACGGCGCAGGGGTCAAGCAGGAGCCGGGCGGAACGCTGTCCCTGGCCGCCAACCCGACCGGCGGCGCCGCGCCACTGACCACCACGCTCACCGCCACGGCGACGGCGCCGTCCGGGCAGAGCATCACCGACTACGCGTGGGACTTCGGCGACAACAGCGCCGTCACGCACGGGGCGACACTGCGGTCGACCGCCCACAGCTACTCCCGCAAGGGGACCTTCACCGCCCGGGTGACGGTCACCTACACCGGCGGGGAGACCCGCTCGCTCAACCTGACCATCACGGTCACCTGACCGTCGGCGCGGTGGCGGGTGGGTTTTCGCCCGCCCGTCACCGCCCGGCCGCCCGAGGCGTCAGTGGCCCGGGGGCGTGGGGCGGTGCACGTCGGCACCGCCCCACGCCCGGCTGAACGGTTACTGCCAGGAACTCTGTTGGGTGTAGACGAGGTTGCCGGGGATGACCGAGCCGTTGGTGCTCAACTCGGTGTAGGCCCAGAAGTCGCCGTCGGGCAGCGGCTTGTCCGGCTTCAGCGTGAAGCCGACCGTCGAGCCGCGCTGCACCGTACCGGGAAGCGTCAGCGTCGCATCCGCGTACGTGGCGTTGCGACCGATGATCGCGTGGCCCAGTTCGAAGTCGACGACCGGGCCGCCGGGGAACTGCGCGAACACGTACGCGGTGTAGCGCCCCGGCTCGGGCAGGAACTTGTACGCCTGCTCGGCGCTGGTCCAGAACCTGTCACTGCTGTAGATGAGGGTGTCGCCCTTGTACAGGTACAGATCGAGGTTCGTATTCGGATCGGCGGTGCTGGTCTCGACCACGATGCCGGCGGTGTTCGCCGGCACGGTGAAGTCGACCTTCTTCACGCCGGTGGCGCTCGGGTCGAACACACCGCCGTAGACGCCGGCCGGCATCGAGTACGACGTACGCCGCATCGGGGTGTAGCCGGTGCTGCGGGCGGCGAGCGGCCCGGTGAAGCCCGGCTGGACCGAGCCGAAGGCACCGTTCGCCATCCGGCCGAACTCCTCGCCGTCGTCACCGTACGGTCGGGGCGTGATGCCCCACGGACGGGCGGCGACCGGGATCCGGGCGCTGTGGACCTTGCCGCGCCAGGTGATCGACCCGGTCACGAACCGGTCCCAGGGCGCGCTGCCCCGACGCAGCGTGATGGTCACCGTGGCGGACGCGCCGGGTGCCAGCGTCACCGAGGCGGGCGACACGTTGACCTTCATGCCGGCCAGGCCGGACAGCGACGACCGGTAGGTTTCCCGGGCCTTGCCCACGTTGGTCAGGGTGCGGGTGAGGGTCACCGGGCGCGTTCCGTCGTACTCGCGCAACGAGATCGCCGGCAGGTTGAGGGCCTTGCCGTCGGGCTCGGCCGTCTCGCTGAACTCGATCAGGTCCGCCGCCGTCGGCGCGATGACCAGCCCCGGATCCTTGGCACCGGCCAGGTTGACGAAGCCGCTGCCCTGGTCCAGCGGGCTGGTGGTGCCGACGGTGTCGGTGGCCGTGGTCCGCAGCGCCGAGGCGACCGTGCCCGGTGACCACTGCGGGTGCGTGGCGCGCAGGACCGCCGCCGCTCCGGCCACGTAGGGCGAGGCCATCGAGGTGCCCGAGTAGGCGTCGTACTGTCGCCCGAAGTTGCCCGCCGGCGAGACCGCGGCGATGATGTCCGAACCCGGCGCCACCAGGTCCGGCTTGAGGATGCCGGTGGCCACCTTGTCCGGCCCGGTGGAGGAGAAGTCCGCCACGCTCGGCACGCCCGGGACGCTGGAGCCGTCACCGCCGGTACGCAACGACACGGTCGCGTCGGTGGGGTGGCGCATCAGGTAGTTGAACAACGTCCCGGCCTGCTTCTCGGTCGGCAGGTAGACCACCGGGAAGTTGGAGATGGAGTTGATCCGGTAGTTGCCGACCGGGTCGAAAACCACCATGCCAGCCCCGCCCTTGGCCTTGATCTCGTTGGCGGAGCCGAACAGGTCGGACAGCGCGCAGGCCACCACCCTGCCCTTGATCTTGGCCGGGTCGAGGCTGCCCGGTTCGCAGTAGACCGCGCCCAGGTCGGCCGAGCCAGCCTGGTCGCCGAAGACCATCGGCCGTGCGGCGCCACCGGGCAGCGCGTCCAGCGAGCCGCCGACCAGCTTCGTGCCGTCGCCCAGCTTGACGGTCGCCTCGTCGAGGTTCGTCACCGCCGCACCGACCGTGGTCACCCAGGGCGCCGCGTTGCTGATCGCCCCGCTCACGATGCCGGTGTTGCCCGCCGAGGCCGCCACGAACACCCCGGCCAGCGTGGCGTTGAGGAAGGCGACGCCGATGGGCGTGTTCGCCTCCCAGTCGCCGAGATCGGACCCGATCGAGAAGTTCAGGACCTGCACGCCGTCGGCGACGGCCGCGTCGATGCCGGCGATGATGTCGGCGTCGAAGCCCATGCCGCCCCAGAGCACCTTGTAGACGGCGATCTGGGCGTCCGGCGCCACCCCGGAGACGGGACCGAAGCGCCGACCGTCGATGGTGACGTCCGAGATCGGCAGGCCGGCGGCCGTGGACGCGGTGTGCGTGCCGTGCCCGGCCATGTCGCGGGGGGACAGGACCTCACCCTCGGGCACCGAGCCACCGCCGGCGAGCCAGGTGTCGGCGAAGTACCGGGCACCGACGATCTTGCCGTTGCAGTGCTCGGCCGCGAAGGCCACCCCGGTCTGGCAGGTACCGTGCCAGCTCGCGGGGGCGGGCATCGTCTTGGCGAACGACGCGCTCTCCGGCCAGATGCCGGTGTCCAGGACGCCGATCACCATGCCCGCGCCGGTAGCGGGGCCGGGCGTGACCGGCCGGCCGGCGGGGCCGGTCGCCGTCGACGGGTCCACCCCGGTCGGGGTGGCGGGCGTCGGGGTCGCTGCGGTCGTCGTGGTCGCGGGGGGCGGCGTCGAGGGGGTGCCGAGCGCCCGGGACGCGGTGACGGCACGCACGCGCTTGTCCGCCCGCAGCGTGGTCGCCTGTTGGGCGGTCAGCTTCGCCGAGAACCCGTTGAAGGCGGTCGTGTAGGCCGCGTTGACCTTGACCCCGGCCGCGGCGGCCACGGCGGCCCGCTGCGCGTCGAGGTGTCTGCGGTACGCCTGCGACGGCGTCGACGACGCGTCCAGCCGGTTGCCCGCCGCCGGCCGGGTCCGGGCCAGACCGGCCACCCCACCGGCGTACGTGGTCAACGGCTCCTCGGCCAACTCGACGACGTACGTGCCGGAGCCGGTCTCGTCCACGGCCCTGGGGGTGGCCGCCCGCTTGCCGCCGGGCCGGCGGTCGGCGCCGTCGGTCAGGGTGACCTTCCGGTCGGACCCGGCGGTGAAGTAGCCGGCGCTCGCACCGGTGCCGGCTGGACCCGCGGGTGCCGCCGACGCCGTTCCCGCCACACCGGTGGTACCGGTGACCAGGGCGACGACCAGCGTCGGTATCGCTAGTCTTCGCAGCCTGTTTCCACTCGTGCCTGTAGCCACGAGGCTCCTCTCGGTTGCTCCTTTGTGGAGCTGTTCGATGATCGCGACCCACCAGTGGGAGCGCTCCCCAACCCAAGTCCACGATGGTTAATCGAGGATTTGCACGGTGTTACGGAACGCGGGTACTGGCAAGATCACCGTACGCGTGCCAGGTGGCGTGTCGTCAATACCATGATCGATAACAGCGACCCGATCGGCCGGGGCGTCCGACCTAGTCCGACAGCCCGTCCGGCACGGGCACCCGCAGGTGCCTCAGGAGCGCGGCGACCTCGCGGCCGAGGTCACGGCCCACCTCGAGGATCGCGTCCACCCCGAACGAACCGAAGGGGCGACTGGGCTGCTCGATGACGAACCGCGCTCCACCGTGGGGTCCTTCGCAGATCACCGTGCGCAACGGCGCGTACAACATGACGGCGGGATCGTGCCGGAACATGCGTTCGGCGGTGGTGTGGTTGCCCATCAGGTACTCCACACAGTGCCAGGAATCGCCGGCGAGCGTCATCATCGGTCGCAGGTCACCGCTGCTCCAGTAGATGAGGAAGTCGTGGGGTGCCCGCTCGCGCATCAGGGCGAGCACGTCTTCCCACGGGGCGTCGCGGGCCACCAGAGCGTTGAACGCCTCGGCGTCGTAGGGCGGGACGGCCTGCTCGTACTGCCGCCGGAACTCCTCGAACGGGCGATCGATGCTGATGTCCAGGCACCGGGCCTGGTAGGCGCGTTCGGCGTACCCCTGACCCATTCCGCACCCCTGTCCTCACCCGTCGAGCTACTTTTTCCAACCTAACAGCACCAGTCCGAAATGCGCGTTTAGTATCGAATCGATACTAATTTTGGCAATGAGGTGATGTGCGTGAACGGCGCTGAGGCACTGCTGCGAACACTTGCCGACGGCGGGGTGGAGGTGCTCTTCACCAACCCCGGCACCACCGAACTGCACCTGGTCGGGGCGCTGGAGTCGGTTCCGGAACTGCGCGGTGTGCTCGCGCTCTTCGAGGGCGTGGTCACCGGCGCGGCCGACGGTTACGCCCGCATCGCGGGCAAACCCGCCGCGACGCTGCTGCACCTGGGGCCCGGGTTCGCGTACGGCCTGACCAACCTGCACAACAGTCGACGCGCCAACTCGCCGGTGGTGAACATCATCGGAGACCACGCCACCTTCCACACCGCCTTCGACCCCCCGTTGAACTCGGACATCGCCGCCCTGGGCGGCTGGCTGCGTGGCCCGGTCCGCCGTCCCGAGGACCCGGCCGGCGCCGGCCCCGACGGCGCTGCCACCCTCGCCGCCGCGCTGGAACCCCCCGGGCAGATCGCCACCGTGATCATGCCGGCCGACGTGTCCTGGTCGGACGCGGCCGCCGTGGTCGGCGCGCCCGCCCAACCCCGTTCGGCCCCGGCCGTGCCCGCGCAGGTGAGCACACAGATCGCGGACGTTCTTCGCGGAGGTGAGGCGACCGCTCTGCTCATCGGCGGCACGGCTCTCTGCGAGACGGGCCTCCTGGCGGCAGGACGCATCGCCGCCGCGACCGGCGCCCGGGTGTTCCAGGAGCTCTACTCCAACCGGGTCGAACACGGCGCGGGCCTGCCCTCCTTTCCCCGACTCGGCTTCTACCCGGACCAGGTGCTCAAACAACTCCACGGGGTACGGCACCTCGTCGTCGCGGGCACCAAGGCGCCCGTCTCCTTCTTCGCCTACTCCAACCAGCCGAGCCTGCTCGTGCCCGAGGGCGCGCAGACACACATCCTGGCCGAGGTCGGCCAGGACGCGGTCGCCGCGCTCGACCGACTCGCCGACCTGGTGGCACCGGACACGTCCGCTCCGGTCACCGAACCGCACCGTCCAGCCCTGCCCAGCGGCCCGCTCACCCTGCAGAACTGGGCCGACGTCGTCGCGGCCCTGCTACCCGAGCGGGCCATCGTCATCGACGAGAGCGTCAGCTCCGGCACCACTCTGGCGACCGCCACCGCGGGATCCGCACGGCACGACGTGCTCATGCAGACCGGTGGCGCGATGGGCGACGGCCTCCCCCTGGCCGTCGGCGCCGCCGTCGCCGCACCCGACCGGCCGGTGCTGGCGCTGGTGGCCGACGGCTGCGCCATGTACACGCTCACCGCGCTGTGGACCCAGGTCCGCGAGCAGCTGAACGTCACCAACGTGATCCTCAACAACCGCTCGTACGCGATCCTGCGGCAGGAGTGGAAATACTTCAGCAACCGCCCCAGCTCCGTCGATCCGGGCGGCAACCCGCTCTTCGACCTGGCCAACCCGCAGATCGACTTCGTCGGGCTGGCCAGCGCGTTCGGCATGCCGGCCAGCCGCGCCACCACCGCCGAGCAACTCGCGGAACAACTCACCCAGGCACTGCACCAGCCGGGCCCGCACCTCATCGACGCCGTCATCCCCGCCGCAGCCTAGGCGCCGCCCGGGCCGCATCTCCCCGGCGGCGCCAGAGCAGGGTGCACACCCCGGCGAGGGCCAGTCCGAGCAGTGGGGCGACGCCCACCCCGGCGAGCGCGCACGCCACCGCGAGCAGCGCCGGCGGCACCCAACACCAGGCGGGCACGGTACGCGGGGCGCGACCGCGCCGACGCGCCGCCGCCTCCACGGCCATCGGCACCACCAGCACCGGCAGCGCGGCGGCCAACAGGGTCAGCCAGGGCAGCACCAGACGGTCGAACCGCGCCACGGCGAGGATCCCGCCGAGCACCGCGACGGCGAGCATCGCCACCCGGGCCGGCACCCGCGGCGCAAGACCGCGGATCGCCAACGCTCCGGAGTACGTGGTGGTCAACGCCGCCGCGAACACCGCCACCGCGACGAACAGATTGGCGTACGCCGCCAGCCCCGACCCGGCGGCGAGCAACGCCACCACGTCGGCCGAGCCGGTCCGCAGCCACAGACCGGCACCGGCGAGCACCCCGAGCAACGCCGGCCCGATCAGCAGTCCCACACACCAGACCAGATCCCGCCGCCGGGCAAGACCCACACTGAAATCCGGCGCGCGCAACGCGAACACGGCCGCGTACCCGATCAACGCGGATGCGTCGGCGAGCCCGCCGGCGGCCAGGCGGACCGGCGCTCCAGGTGGCGGCAGGACGGTCAGGCACCAGCCGACCAACACCACGGCGCTGAGGGTGGTGAGCACCGCCACCCGATTGCCGAGCCGGGCCGGCGCCCACGAGACGGCGAGGACCGCCGCTTCCAGCAGCACCGGCCCGGCCCAGCCCGGCAGGCCGGTCAGCGCGGCAAGCGAGGCCCCACCCAGCCCGACGTTGAATCCGTTCCAGCCGACCATCGACCCGGCCAGCACCGCCGCCAGCAACAGCCGCGAGGTGTCCCCCAGATACGCGGGTAGCACCGCGGTCAATGTGCCGCCGTCGCCCAGCGGCCGGCGCAGACCGATCCGGCCCTGCCCCCAGAGCAGCGCCGCCATCAGCGCCCCACCAACCAGCAGCCCGCCCACCGGCACCGCGCCGTCGTGCCGGGCGGCCATCGCCGCGCCGAGCACCAGCGTCGCGGGCGCCGTGCCGATGCCCAGCCACGCGCCGACCGCCGCCGGCCACCGCCGCTCGGTGACCTCAGGCAACGTGACGTAGGTAGCCGGCGATCGCCGCGTCGAGCACCTCCGCGCCCGGACGCGCCCACACCTCGGCGGAGAAGACCTCCACCTCGATCGGACCGACGTAACCGGCGGCGTCGACCGCCTCGCGCAACCGGCGCAGCTCGATGCAGCCCTCGCCGGGCAACGCGCGGCCGAGCAGCACCCCCTCCGGCAGCGGGGTCACCCAATCGCAGACCTGGAACGCGGCGATCCGGTCGGCGGCCCGCGCGATCTGCGCGTACACGGTGTCGTCCCACCACACGTGGTACGCGTCCACGACCACACCGACCACCGTGGGGTCGAACCGCTCCGCGATGTCCAACGCCTGACCGAGGGTGGCGATCACACACCGGTCGGCGGCGAACATCGGGTGCAGCGGTTCGATGGCCAGCCGCACCCCGGCCGCCGCCGCGTGCGGGGCCAACTCACCGATCGCGTCGCCGACCCGACGCCGGGCACCGTCGATGTCCCGGCTGCCGGCCGGCAGCCCACCGGAGACCAGCACCAACTCCGGGGCCCCGAGGGCGGCCGCCTCGTCGATGGCCCGCAGGTTCTCCGCACGCCAGTCCGCGGCGGAGAAGAACCCGCCCCGGCACAACGACGTGACGGCGAGGCCGGCGTCGCGGACCAGCTTCGCCGAACGGGCCAACCCGTACTCGGCCACCGGCTCCCGCCACAACCCGATGCCCGGCACGCCGGCCGCCACGCACCCGGCCACCACCTCCGGCAACGGCCAGCCCTGGGCGGTGGCCTGGTTGAACGAAAACCGCGCGAGGCTCGCTGGCTCGGTCTTCGCTCGCGACTGCGGGGCTCGCAAACCCGGCTCACTCCTCGCGCTCACTGGGTTGCCTTTCGCTCGCGACTGCGGGGCTCGCAACCCCGGCTCACTCCTCGCGCTCACTGGGTTGCCTTTCGCTCGCGACTGCGGGGCTCGCAACCCCGGCTCACTCCTCGCGCTCACTGGGCCACTCCCGCCACCCTGAAGAACGCCCGGGCACGCGCGGCGGCCAGGTCCGCGTCGGGCAGCAGCCCGGCCTCGTCGGCCAGGGTGAGCAGGGTGGCCAGGTGCGCCGGAGACCGGCCGGACTGCGCGCCGCCGACCATCGTGAAATGGTCCTGGTGACCGGCCAGCCAGGCCAGGAACACGATCCCCGTCTTGTAATGCCAGGTCGGCGCCGCGAACAGGTGTCGGGCCAGCGGCACGGTGGGCGCGAAGACCTCGTCGTACGTCGTCAGGTCGCCCCGGTCCAGGGCGGCCAGCGCGGCGGCGGCGGCCGGCGCGATGGCCGCGAACACCCCGAGCAGCGCGTCGGAGTGACCCACCTCGTCACCCCGGATCAGCTCCGGGTAGTGGAAGTCGTCACCGGTGTAGAGGCGCACCCCGGCCGGCAGGCGACGGCGCAACGCGATCTCTCGGCCGGCGTCCAGCAGCGACACCTTGATGCCGTCCACCCGCGACTGGTGCGCCTTGATCAGCTCGATCACCGTGTCGGCGGCCAGGTCCAGGTCGACCGCACCCCAGTAGCCGCTCAACGCCGGGTCGAACATCGGACCCAGCCAGTGCAGCACCACCGGTTCGTCGGCGACGCCCAGCAACTCGTCGTACACCCGCAGGTAGTCCTCCGGGCCGCGCGCGGCGGCGGCCAGGTGCCGGCTGCACATCAGCACCGGCCGGGCCCCGGCCGCGCGGACGTCGTCGAGCTGCTCGGCGTACGCCGCGGTGACCGCCGCCAGGGTGGCCGGCCCGGCCGGCAGCTGGTCCGTGCCGACCCCGGCGACGATCCGCCCGCCCACCGCGCGGGCCTCGGCGGCGCTGCGCCGGATCAACTCCCGGGTGGCCGGGTAGTCCAACCCCATCCCCCGCTGGGCGGTGTCCATCGCCTCAGCGACCCCCAGCCCGTACGACCACAGGTGCCGCCGGAAGGCGAGGGTGGTGTCCCAGTCCACCGCCGCCGGGGCGCCCGGCACGTTCTCCCCGCTCGGGTCGGCGACCACGTGCGCGGCGGCGTACGCGATCCGGCTGGTCGCCGCCGCACCCGGCCGGGCGAAGCCGCTCCCCCCGGCCAGTCGGTACCGCCGTCCACCGGGCAGTGTCACCTCCGCCGTCACCGGGCCACCTTTCGTTCGCGACTGCGGGGCTCGCAAACCCGGCTCACTCCTCGCGCTCACCGGGCCCTCCTTTCGTTCGCGACTGCGGGGCTCGCAAACCCGGCTCACTCCTCGCGCTCACCGGTGAAGCTCCGGCACCTCGACACGACCGCCCTCGCGGGCCGAGCGCAGCCCCAGCTCGGCGAGCTGCACCCCGCGCGCTCCGGCCAGGAAGTCCCACCGGAACGGCTCACCGGCCACGACGTGCCGCAGATACGCCTCCCACTGCACCTTGAAGCCGTTGTCGAACTCCTCGTTGTCGGGCACCTCGGCCCACTGGGCGCGGAAGTCCTCGGTGGCCGGCAGGTCCGGGTTCCACACCGGCTTCGGGGTGACCGCCCGGTGCTGCACCCGGCAGTTGCGCAGGCCGGCGATCGCGCTGCCCTCGGTGCCGTCGACCTGGAACTCCACCAGCTCGTCGCGGTACACCCGCACGGTCCAGGACGAGTTGATCTGGGCGATGACCCCGCCGTCGAGTTCGAAGATGGCGTACGCGGCGTCGTCGGCGGTGGCCGGGTACGCCTGGCCGGTCTCGTCGACCCGCTCGGGCATGTGCGTGGCGATCAGGCAGGTGACCGCCGTGACCCGGCCGAACAGCTCCTCCAACACGTAGTGCCAGTGCGGGAACATGTCGACCACGATCCCACCGCCGTCCTCCACCCGGTAGTTCCACGACGGCCGCTGGGCGGGCTGCCAGTCACCCTCGAAGACCCAGTACCCGAACTCGCCGCGCACCGAGATGATCCGACCGAAGAAGCCGCCGTCGACGAGGCGCTTGAGCTTGCGCAGACCGGGCAGGAACAGCTTGTCCTGCACCACACCGGTGCGTACGCCGGCAGCCTCCGCCGCCCGGGCCAGGTCGAGCGCGGCCGCGGTGTCCTCGGCCAGGGGCTTCTCCGTGTAGATGTGCTTGCCGGCCTCGATGGCCTGCCTGATCGCCTTCTCCCGCTGCTGGGTGACCTGCGCGTCGAAGTAGACCTCGACGTCGTCGCGGGCCAACGCGGAGGTCAGGTCGGTGGTCCAGTCGGTCAGCCCGTGCCGCTCGGCGATCTCCCGGAGCTTCGTCTCGTTGCGGCCGACCAGGACCGGTTCCGGCCAGATGGTGGTGCCGTCGGCCAACGCCACGCCACCGGATTCGCGGATGGCCAGCAGCGAGCGGACGAGGTGCTGCCGGTAGCCCATCCGTCCGGTCACGCCGTTGACGATGATGCCGATCGACCTGCGGGTCATGGTGTTCCTTCCGTCGTGCTGGTCGTGCCGATCCGCGCTCAGTGGTTGGCGGCCGCGCTGCCGAGCAACCCACGCAGGTCGGTGGCGAGCCGGTCGAAACGGGAATCCGACATCACCTGGGCGTAGTCGCGGTGCGTCGGCAGCTCGACCGGGAAGGTGCGGATGATCCGGCCGGGCCGGGGACTCATCACGACGACCCGGGTGCCGAGGAAGACCGCCTCGGCGATGGAGTGGGTTACCAGCACCACCGTGGTGCCGGTCTCCCGCCAGATCCGGTGCAGCTCGGCGTTCATCTGCTCCCGGGTCAGCGCGTCCAGGGCGCCGAACGGTTCGTCCATGAGCAGCACCGGTGGGGAGTGCAGCAGTGCGCGGCAGAGCGCCACCCGCTGCTGCATGCCACCGGACAGCTCGTGCGGCAACGCCTTCTCGAAGCCGGTCAGCCCGGTCATCTCGATCAGCTCGTCGGCGCGCCGGGCGGCCTGGGCCCGATCCATGCCGCGCATCTCGGCCTGGAGCAGGATGTTGGCCCGCGCGCCGCGCCACTCCAGCAGCGCGGCCTTCTGGAAGACGAAACCGATCTCCTTCTGCGGCCCACGCACCGGGCGTTCCAGCAGCGACACCTCGCCGCTGGTCGGCTTGACCAACCCCGCCACGATCTTCAGCAGGGTGGACTTGCCGCAACCGGACGGGCCGACGATCGTGACGAACTCGCCGGGCTCGATGTCCAGCGACACGTCGTCCAGCGCGGTGGTCTGCGACCGCCGGGTGGTGAACCGGACGGTCAGCCCGGACATCCCGATGGCGGTGCCGGTGGCTGCCGGCGCGGCGGTCACCGGGTCACCCCTGCGCCGCGTACGAGGCGTCCCAGTACGCGTTGGGCGCGCCCGGGTCTTTCAGCTCCGCGTAGCGGGACATCAGGTCGATGGTCTCGGTCCACTGGGCCTCGGTGTTCACCCCGGGCGGGCCGTCCGCGCCGATCAGCGGCAGGTTGAGGGTGAGCTGCTTGGTGAGCACCTCGGGCGCCGGCTCGTTCTCGGCCAGGGCCGCCATCGCGCTCACCGCGCCGGCCGGGTCCCGGGCGGCGTCGGCCCAGGACTTCTGGGTGGCCCGGACGAACTTGCGGGCCAGCTCCGGGTCCTTCTGCAGGGTCTGGGTGTTGGCGATCAGGCCGGTGCCGAGCAGGTTCATCCCGTAGTCGGCGAAGAGCAGCACGTCGACCTTCTTGCCGGTCTTGCTCTCGATGGTGGGCGCCTGGTCGTGGAAGAAGCCCATGATGGCGTCGACCTTGCCCTCGGCCAGGGCGGCGATCTTGCCGGCGGCGTCGACGTTGACCACCTTGACGTCGTCCTTCTTCAGGCCGTTCTTCTCCAGCCAGGCCGGGAAGGTGGCGTAGAGGGCGTCACCGGGGGTGCCACCGACGGTCTTGCCCTTGAGGTCGGCCGGGGTCTTGATGTTCTTCTCGGTGAAGAACTCCACCGAGGAGGGGCCCTTCTCCAGGTACGCGCCGAGGCTGCGCACCGGCATTCCACTGGCCACCGACTTGAGCAGCACCGGGCTGTCCGCCCAGCCGAAGTCGGTCTGTTTCTGGGCGACCTGCTTGACGGTGTTGCCCGAGCCGTTGCCGGGCAGGATCTTCAGGTCGATGCCCTCGGCGGAGTAGTAGCCCTTCTGGAGGCCGTAGTAGAAGGGGGCGTGCTCGCCGTAGGGCACCCAGTTGAGGGTGAGGGTGACCTGCTTGCTGCCGTCGGCGTTGGTGCTGCCGGCGGGGTCGTCCCCACCGCAGCCGGTGGTGGCGAGGAGCAGGGCGGCGGTGGCCAGGATGGTGGCGGCGGTGCGTTTCATCGGTGCCTCCGTGATGGGGTCGGTCAGGAGGTGGTGAGGGACACGCCGGCCCGGCGGCTGGCGTGCCACGGGATGAGCAGTGCCTCGGCGATCTCCACCAGGACGAACAGGACGATGCCGATGGCGGACATCAGGATCAGGTCGGCGAACAGCAGTGGGGCGTCGAGGTTGCCGTTGGCCAGCAACAGGACGTAGCCGAGCCCTTCGCTGGCGCCGACGAACTCACCGACCACGGCGCCGACCACGGCGAGGGTGACGGCCACCTTCAGGCCGGCCATCAGGTGCGGCAACGCGTTCGGAAAGCGGATCTTGCGGAAGGTGCGCCACGGCCCGGCGCCCATGGTGGCGGCGAGGTCGAGCAGTTCCGGGTCGGTGGAGCGCAACCCGGCCACGCCGGAGATGACCACCGGGAAGAACGCGATGAGCACCGCCAGGATGATCTTCGGGGTGAGGCCGAGGCCGAACCAGACCACGAGCAGCGGCGCGATGGCGATCTTCGGGATGACCTGTGCGAACAGGACGATCGGGTAGAGCGCCTTGTCCAGGGTGCGGGAGTAGGCGATGGCGACCGCGGTGACCAGACCCAACGCGGCGGCCAGCACGAAGCCGAGCACCGTCTCGTAGAGGGTGACCAGGGTGTGCCGGGCCAGCTCGGACCACTGGCCGGTCATCGTCTCCCAGACCTGGCCGGGTGTGGGCACCAGGTAGTTCGGGACGTACTCCCGGGCCGCGACGAACCACCAGGCGACGAAGAAGACCCCCAGCACCAGCGCCGGACGCCAGAGCGAGTCGGCGAAGGCCGTCGCCCGACGACCGAGCGTCGGTCGGGGTGGACGACCACCGCCGCCGGCCGACCGTCCCGCCACCGTGGACGCGGCGGGACCCGGCGCGGGCGCGGAGACGGTCGGCCGCTCACCGCCTGGCGCCTCGGCGGCGGCCTGCCGGCCCGCCGTGTCCAAAGAGTTCTCGGTCACGCGGAACCTCCTCGGGGTCCGGTACGGCAGACGTTGACCGGACCGGTCGGCGGATCAGGCAAACGCTTTCCTGGAGCGTAGGCGGCACCTCGATGCCGGGCAAGGCCTTTCCTCGATCTATTCCGGCGATTGCCGGACCCAGCGGGTGCCGGTCGCTCCGAAGTCGACTCGGCTTCCTGAAAACCGGGCTGTCGGCGGCCTGCGGACACCCCGATCTCAGTGAAACCGAGTGGGTCACCCACCGGTCCGACCTGGATCCGACGACGCCGGCGCGGACCGTCATCCGGCCGCCGGGTAGGTGTCGAGCAGGCCACACATGCCCAGCCGGCCCCGCTCGACCGGTTCGTCCACCGCGTACACCCCGGCCTCACCCAGGTGCGCGGGGTCCCCCCGTTCCAGGGCGTCGAGCTGCCCGGCGGTGTCGGCGGCGGCCCGACCCGCACCGGCCTCCCAGCGCTGCCGCCACCGTGCCAGCATCGGCTGGCGCAGGGCGATCGCGGCGGCGTGGAACGCCGCCAGCGCCGTCGGCCCGCCGGACCGCAACGCCTGGAAGCCGCGCACCGCCAGATCCCGCCGGCGGTACGCGGCGTGCACGTCCGCGCCCGGCGCTCCCCCGTCGGGCAGCGCCGCCGCGGCGGCGTACGCGGCCGGGTCGGCCAGCACCTCGGGCGGAAACGTCAGCACCGCGTCGCCCGCCTCGGGCAGGCCGCTGTTCTGCATGAGCACCACAATGCTCAACCCGCCGCCGTTGACCAGGCGGTGCACGGTCCCCGGCTCGAACCAGAGCACCACCCCCGGGCGCAGCGGCGTCTCCCGGAAGCCGGCCGTGGTGAGGGTCTGCACCGCGCCCTCGCCGTCGGTCACCACGTACCCCTCGGTGCAGCACAGGTGTACGTGCGGGGTGCCGCCGACCAGGCCGTCCGAGGCCACCGTGTCGTAGACGCGCAGCCGGGACACCCCGATCCCGCCGGGCAGCGGTGCCGGCCGATCAGGCATCGAGGTACTCGTCGGTGTCGTCGGCGGCCGGCTGGGACACCAGCAGCGCGGCGCGGTCGCCGATGGCCCGGTGCCGGCAGCCCGGCTCGATCAGGAACGCGGACAGGTCGTCGAGTTGACGTACCGCGAAGCGTTCGGACACGGCCGGGCCTCCCTGCGGGAAAGGGCTTTCTCTGCGGTACGGTGACGCTAGCCGGCACGACGAAACGCCGTCAACAGATCGAGGGGGCGGGCCATGGCGACCCTGTCCGATGTGGCCCGCCGGGCTGGCGTCTCACCCGCCACCGCCTCCCGCGTCATCAACGGCAGCAGCAAGCCGGTCACCGACGAGCTGCGCGAGCGGGTGCTCGCCGCCGTCGCCGAGTTGCAGTACGTGCCGAACGCGCACGCCCAACTGCTGGCCCGCTCGCACCGCAGCGCGGTCGGCGTGATCGTGCACGACGTCTCCGACCCGTACTTCGCCGAGATCACCCGTGGCCTGCAACGGGTCGCCACCGATCAGGGCCGGCTGCTGATGATCTGCAACAGCTACCGGGACCCGGACCGCGAGTTGGAGTACGTGGAGTTGCTGCGCGGGCACCAGGTGGCGGCGCTGATCCTGGCCGGCTCCGGCTACCACGACGAGGCGTTCACCCGTCAGCTCAACGAGAAGCTCGCCGCGTACGAGGCCACCGGTGGGCGGGTGGCGGTGATCGGCCGGCACGAGCACTCGGGCGACGCGGTGATGCCGGACAACCGGGCCGGCGGCTACCTCGCCGGGCGCGAGCTGTGCGGTCTGGGGCACCGGGCGATCGGCGTGGTCGCCGGCCCGCGCATCCTGACCACCACCACGGACCGGTTGGCCGGCCTCCGGCAGGCCCTCACCGAGCAGGGCCGCGAGCTGCCGGAACGGCGCATCCGGTACGCGGAGTTCGACCGGGACGGCGGCGCCGAGGCGACGGCCCGGCTCCTCGACGCCGACCCGGAGCTGACCGCGATCGTGGCGCTCAACGACTCGATGGCCATCGGCGCGCTCGCCACCCTGCGCACACGTGGGCTGGCCGTGCCGCAGCAGGTCTCGGTGGTGGGTTTCGACGACATGCCGATCGCCCGGGACGTGACCCCGGCGCTGACCACCGTGCGCCTGCCGCTTGTCGACATGGGAGTGCGGGCGATGTCCCTGGTGCTCGGCGCCGGGGCGCCGGCGCCCCGGGTCGAGGTGCTCGGCGCCGAGCTGGTCCGCCGCGACACCGCCGGGCCCGTCCCCCGGCCCGGCCGGGCCACCGCGCCCCGCGCTCGGCGCGGTGACACCGCGTCGTGACCGGCGTCAGCCCGACCCAGCGGCTGCTCACCGGCGCCGAGGTGGCGTACCTGGTCACGGCGTCCTTCGGGCCGGACGTCCGGGTCCGGGAGACCGGTCCGCTGACCGGCGGCGGGTACGCCACGGTCTGGTGGGCGCTGCTCGACGACGACCGACGGGTGGTGCTGAAGTTGGCCCCACCGGCCGGGACACCGCTGCTGCGCTACGAGCGCGGGCTCTGCGCCGCGGAGGCGCGATACTTCCGGCTCGTCGCGCGGCGGGCGCCGCAGGTGCCCGTCCCCCCGGTGCTGCGCCATGGCACCGACCCGGCGTACGGCGAGTGGTTGGTCACCGCGATGCTGCCCGGCCGGTCGCTGTCCGACCTGGCCACGGACGCCGTCGCGATCGACGACGGCCCGGCCCGGTACGACCTCGGGGTGGCCCTCGCCGCGTTGCACCGGGTGACCGGCGACCGGTTCGGGTACGACGACGACCGGGCCGGCGGGCCGAACTGGCGGGCGGCGTTCACGGCGATGCTCGACGCGCTCCTCGCCGACGCGGCCGAGTGGGGCGTGGCCCTGCCGGTGACCCCGGACCGTCTGCGCGCGCTGGTCCGGCGACACGCCGACGTGCTGGACGAGGTGCGCCGGCCCGCGCTGCTGCACTTCGACTGCTGGGACGGCAACGTGCTGGCGGCGCCCGACCCGGACGGCCGGCTGCGGTTGTGCGGTCTGGTGGACGGCGAACGGTTCCTCTACGGCGACCCGCTGCTGGACCTGGTCTCGCCGCTGCTCTTCCGGCGGGTCGAGGACGAGCCGGAGCACCCGCTGCTGCGCGGCTACCGGGCCGCCGGCGGGCCGCTGGTCCTGGACGCTTCGGCACGCCGCCGGCTCGGTCTGTACCGGTTGCACCTGTACCTGCTGATGACGGTGGAGATGCCCAGTCGCGGCATGACCGCACGGAGCCACCCCGGGCGGCACGCCCGGCTGGCGGCCCTGCTCGACGAGGAGATCGCCGCCCTCGGCACCGCCTGAGACCGAATCTCCGTTGCCGGTGTGGTCCACCGCTCGTAGGGTGCGCTGCGTGCTGATTCGGGAGTTCGTCGACGAGGACTGGTCGCAGGTGTGGCCGATCGTCGAGGAGGTGATCCGGGCCCAGGAGACCTTCCCCTACGACCCGACGATGACCGCCGAGCAGTCGTACGGCATGTGGGTCGAGGCGGCGCCGGGGCGAACCGTCGTGGCGGTCGACGGCGACCGGGTGCTCGGCACCGCGAAGATGGGCACCAACCGACCCGGGCCGGGCGCGCACGTGTCCACCGCGAGCTTCATGGTCGCCGCCGACGCCCGGGGCCGGGGCGTGGGCACCGCGTTGTGTCGCGACGCGCTGACCTGGGCCCGCCGGCAGGGGTACGCCGGCATGCAGTTCAACGCCGTGGTGGAGAGCAACCGGTCGGCGGTGCGGCTGTACCGGCGGGAGGGCTTCGCGGTGGTCGGCACGGTGCCCGGCGCCTTCCGGCACCCGACCCTCGGCCGGGTCGGCCTGCACGTCCTGTACCAGGAGTTCTGACCGGACGAGTCTCGCGGATGCTCATCCGCGACGGGCGGATGCGATGTGTCGCGCGATGCCTGTCGAGCTGCCCCGTCCGCGGGGCAGGCCGCCAGGCTCAGGCCGTTGACGGCTGGTCCGCCGGTGCCTGACCAACCCGACCCGGCACGGTGGTGGCAGACGGACCGTGCGGCTCCGCGCCGGCGCGGCGGATCGGCGTGAACAGACCACCGACCGCGACCAGCAGGCAGCCCGCGCCCGCCATCAGCAGCACCGCCGCCGCGCCGTACCGGCCGGCGGCCCAGGTCAGCACGACGGCGCCGGCCGGGCCGAGGGCGTAGTGCGTGCTCCAGAACGCCGACGTGACCCGGCCCAGCAGGTGATCGGGGGTGATCTCCTGGCGCAGCGACATCGAACAGATCCCACCGACACTGAGGCAGCACAGGTAGACGGCGGTCAGCAGGGTGAGCGACGGCACGCTCGTCGCCAGCCCGACGCCGGCCACCGCGAAACCGCAGATGGCGTGCGCGCCGATCCAGGTGGCGCCGAAACCCCGACGGCGACGCAGCGGGGCCACCAGCAACGCCCCGGCGACCGTGCCCAACGCCGCCAGGCCGAGAACGGTGCCGACGGTGCCCTCCGAGCCACCGAGGTCGTGCGTGACGTGGTAGATCAGCACGTCGGTGAAGCCGTAGGTGAGGAAGATGAAGACCGACAACAGGACGGTCAGCGCGCGCAGCACGGGCTGCCGCCACAGGAACCGCGCTCCGGCCAGAAACTCGGCGAGCGGGCGCTGCCGGGTCGCCGCAGCGGCCTCGTCGACCTGGACGGGGCGCAGTCGGATCAGCCACAGGCCGCCCGCGGAGAGCACGAAGCTCGCCGCGTTGACGGCGATGGCGGTCGCCGGGCCGAAGCGGGCCGCCACCACACCGGCGAGCAGTGGGCCGAGGACGCCCGCCGCCGCGTACGTCGCCTGCAACCGGCCGTTGGCCTCGGTGATCCGGTCCGGGTCGACGAGGTTGCGTACCGCGGTCACGGCGGCGACCTGGAACAGCATGCCGGCCGCCTCGCAGATCGGCAGCACGACGAACAGCAACCAGACCTGCGGACCGGCGAGCCACGCCAGCGGCACCAGGGCGTAGAGCACCAGCCGGGTCAGGTCCGCCACGATCATCAGCGTCCGACGGTCGTACCTGTCGACCAGCACCCCGCCGAAGATCCCGGCGACGACGGACGCCGCGCCCGCGACGGCGGTGAGCAGCCCCATCTGCGCCACCGACCCGGTCGCCTGGAGCACCAGCAGCGGCACCGCCAGGTAGGCGAAGGAGTCGCCGGCCGCCGACAGCGACTGCGCGATCCAGTAGGTGCCGAAGGTCCGGTCCCGCCAGAGGGGGGCTCGACCAGCGGTGGCAGATCGGCTCATCGCGTCAAGGGTAGTGAGCGCGACCGTCCGACGCTGGCCGTGTCGGGCGTCACGTCGAGCGGATGTCACGAACCGACGAGCGGCACGCATCTCGTGGTCGTCGATCCGAGCAGAGAGGCGAAACAATGAGCACATCGCATCGAGATGTCCCGGCGGGCCCGCACCGCGTTCTGATCCTGGGCGCGGGCTACGCGGGCATGGCCGCGGCGATCCAGCTCGCGGCGCGGACCAGGCGCTCCGACGTGCAGGTGACCGTCGTCAACGCGCGGGAGCGGTTCACCGAGCGCCTTCGGCTGCACATGGCGGCGACGGGGCAGCAGCTCGCCGAGATGAACATTCCCCGGCTGCTGGCGGAGACGGGCGCGCGGTTCGAGCGTGGTTGGGTGACGGCGATCGACGCCCACACGCGGACGGTCCGCATCGACGACAGTCGGGTGCTGCGCTACGACACCCTGGTCTACGGCTTGGGCAGCGTGACCGACACGGCTGCGGTCCCGGGCGTCGAGGAGCACGCGTACGCCCTGGACAGTCTGGGCGGCGCGGGCACGCTGGCGGACCGGCTGGCACGGCTCGGCACCGGCACGGTTGTCGTCGTCGGCAGCGGGTTGACCGGTGTCGAGGCGGCTGCGGAGATCGCGGAACGACACCCGGAGTGCCTCGTCACACTCGTGGGCCAGCAGGATCCCGGCGCGAACATGAACCCGAAGGCCCGGGCGTACCTGCGGGCCGCGCTGACCCGCCTCGGCGTCCGGGTCGTCACCGGAACAGCGGTCACGAGGGTGCGACCCGGCGGGGTCGAGCTGGCCGGCGCGGCGACCCTGGCGGCGGACGTCGTCCTCTGGACCGGAGGTACCCGGGTGACGCCGCTGGCCACCGCCGCCGGGCTGACCGTCGACGACCGCGGTCGTGTCGTCACCGACCCCACCCTGCGGTCGGTGTCGCACCCCGAGGTGTACGCGATCGGCGACGCGGCCGCGATCCGACAGGGCTACGGGGTTATGCACGGCACGTGCCAGAGCGGGATGCCGACCGGTGTGCACGCGGCGGTGTCGATCGCCCGCACGCTGCGGGGCAGGCGACCCAGGCCGTTCCGGTTCGGTTACTACCACACGCCGGTCAGCCTGGGCCGCAACGATGCGGTCGTGCAGTTCACCCGCCCCGACGACAGCCCTCGCCGAGGGTTTCTGACCGGGCGCACCGCGGTCTGGTACAAGGAGACCGTGAGCGCTTCGCCCTGGCCGACCTACCGCCGCATGTCGCGGCTGCCCTCCTCCGGTGCGTTCTGGCCGCGCGGCGGGCGCTTCAGCCGCCTGCGGGACGCCCGGTGACGCACCCGCCGGACACCGACGAGCAGGTGTTCCTCCGCCATCGCAACCTGCTGTTCTCGGTGGCCTACCGGATCCTCGGCAGCGCGGCCGATGCTGAGGACGCGGTGCAGGACGCCTGGATCAGCTGGTCCTCGGCCGACCGCTCCCAGGTCGCCGACCCCAGGGCGTACCTCGCCCGGATCGTGTCGAACCTCGCCCTGCAGCGCCTGCGCTCGGCCCGGCGGCAACGCGAGACCTATGTGGGGCCGTGGTTGCCCGAGCCCATCCTCACCGACGGGGACGCCGCCGACGTCATCGCCGACGCCGAGTCCGTGTCGATGGCGATGCTGGTGGTACTGGAGACGCTCAGCCCGCTCGAACGTGCCGTGTTCGTCCTGCGGGAGGTGTTCGAGTTCAGCCACGCGGAGATCGCGGTGGCGGTGGAACGCTCCGAGGCCGCGGTCCGTCAGACCGCCCGTCGTGCCCGCGAACATGTGCGGGGCCAACGTCCGCGCTTCACCGCGGACCGGTCGCAACAGCGTGGGGTCACCGAGCGGTTCCTCGCCGCATCGACCGGCGGGGACATCAACACCCTGCTGGAACTGCTCTCCCCCGACGTGACACTGTGGACCGACGGTGGCGGTAAGGTCCGCCAGGCCCTGCGACCCATCAGGGGCGCGGAGACGGTTGCCGCCTGGTTCGCGACCATCGGCACGGTCACCTACCAGGGCGTCGCGCCGCACGACATGCACGCCGCGCTGGTCGAGATCAACGGCGGGCCGGGCCTGGTGTTCAGCGGTGCGGGCCGGGTGGTCGCCACCGTCTCCTTCGATCTCGACGCCGGCGGCCGGATCACCACCATTCACAACGTCGCCAACCCGGACAAGCTGCGCGCCGTCGCCGACGGCACCGTCCGGGCGGCCTGAACGCCCGGAAACGGCCACGGGATCCCCCGTGGCCGTTTCCGGAGAACGCGGAGCCTCAGCCCTTGCGCAGCGGCGCGAGCGCGGTGCTCCAGGCGACGACCTGGTCGAGCGTGGCGGTCAGCGAGTCCTGGTGGAACTGGTTGGGCTTGAAGACGCTGAAGTTCTCGAAGTCGGTGAAGAGCGACAGCGCGACCTGCGAGCGCACGTCGGCCATCTGCAACTCACCGGAGATCAGCCGCAGGTGCTCCACGGCGCGCGTCCCGCCGACCGAGCCGTAGCTGACGAAGCCGACGGCCTTGTTGTTCCACTCGGCGTAGAGGAAGTCGATGGCGTTCTTCAGTGCGCCCGAGGTCGAGTGGTTGTACTCGGGGGTGACCATCACGAACCCGTCGAACGACGCGATGGTCTCGGCCCACCGCTTGGTGTGCGGCTGGGTGTACTGGCCCATCGAGGGCGGGTACGCCTCGTCGAGGTGCGGCAGCTGGTAGTCGAGCAGGTCGATCAGCTCGTACTCCGCGTCGGAGCGCTGCTTGGCGATCTCGAGCACCCAGCGGGCGACGGCCTCGCCGTTACGCCCCGGGCGGGTGCTGCCGAGGATGATCCCGATCCTGGTCATGTGTGGCGCCTTTCGGAGGTCCTTGCCTGACGTCGGGAACGCTATCCACTGCTTGATTGGTCAAGCAAATATCCGTTCTATGGGCGTGGTCACACTGAGGGTAACCACTTGCTCAGTCAAACAAGTATGATATGAGGATGTCGGACCCCTCCGCGGCGACTCCGCAACCTCTCACCCCGGACGAGGAGGCCCTGGTCCGCGCCCTGGGCCAGGTGATGCACGTCCTGCCCCGCGCGATCGACGCCGACATGGTCGGTGACCGTCAGCTGCCGCTCACCGAGTACACGGCGCTGATGAACCTCTCCGAGACACCGACCCGGCGGATGCGCATGAACGAGCTCGCCGCGCTCTGCCACCTCTCGCTGAGCGGAATGACCCGCACGATCATCCGGCTGGAGACGCAGGGCCTGGTCCGGCGGGAACGGTGCGCGGAGGACGCGCGCGGCTGGAACGCCGTCCTCACCGACGCCGGCTTCGCCCGCCTGGAGGAGTCCTGGCCCAGCCACCTGGCTGCCGTCCGCCGCCGGTTCCTCCAGCACTTCGAGGGCTTCGACCTCGCCGAGCTGGCCCGCGCGGTCCAGCGGGCCGGCACCGCGGAGCCGACCGACTGAGCCGACGCCGGCCCGGCCGGTCACCCACCGGCTCACTCAGCCGGTGCTCAGAACCACCCTCCGCCGGTCGCACCCGCTGGCGTGGGCGCTGACCGGGCGCGACCACCTCAGCCCGCCGGGGCGTGGGCGGCCAGCGGGTTGGCGAGGGTGCCGACGAACTGGAGCGCCGCCGACGGGTCGGCCAGGTCGATCATCTGCTGGTTGTCGCGCAGCTGCAACCGGTTGAGGCAGGACAGCGTGAACTCCGGGGCGAACAGGTCGTACTGGCGAACCCGCTCGGCCAGGTGCGGCACCCGGGCGAAGTAGTCGGCGGCGCAGGCCGCGACCGTCCGCCAGAAGTCGTCCTCGGCGAGCACACCGGCCTCGACCAGGACCGCGTTGAGGTGCCGCAGGAAACAGTCCACCACGTCGGTGAAGATGGTCAGCAGCTTGGTGTCGTCGGGCACCGCGACGCGGATCCGCTCCACCGCCGCCGGCAGCTCGACCTCGTCGCTCATCACCGCGATCTCCTCGGCGATGTCCTTGAAGATCACCCGCTGGACCGTGTCGTGTTCGTCGAGAACCAGGATGACGTTCTCACCGTGCGGCATGAAGGCCAGGTCGTGGGCGTAGAAGCTGTGCAGCAGCGGGGTCAGGTAGGCGTCCAGGTAGCGCCGCAGCCACGCCTCGGGCGCCAGGCCCGACCGGGCGATCAGCGCCGCCGCCAGTGAGCCGCCCTGGTCGTCGACGTGCAGCAACGCCGCCATGGTGGACAGCCGCTCCCCCGGCGCCAGGTCGGGCACCGGGCTCTCCCGCCACAGGGCGGCCAACATCTTGCGGTACGGGGAGGTGCGGTCGGTCGCCGCCTCGTACTGCCGGTGCCGGTAACCCACCGCGGCCCGCTCCCGGATGACGGTCAGGCCGGTGCCGGTCAGCACCTCGTCACCGGCGATCAGGTCGGCCAACCAGTCGTTGATCGCCGGGGTGGCCGCCATGTACGCGGCCGACAACCCCCGCATGAAGCCCATGTTCAGCACCGACAACGCGGTCTTGACGTAGTGCCGCCCCGGCTGGCTGACGTTGAAGAAGGTACGGATGGACTGCTGGGCGAGGTACACGTCCGGCCCCGGACCGAGGTGCACCAGCCGCCGCTCGGCCAGCTCCCCGGCGAAGGTGACCGCCAGCTTGTTCCACCACTGCCACGGGTGCGCCGGGATCAGGTGGTAGTCGGCGAGGTCCAGCCCGAGACCGGTCATCGTCGTCGCGAACCGGGCCCGGGTCTCGGCGTCCAGCTCACTCTCGATGAGCGTGTCGTAGTCCAGGTCGGCGGCGCTGCTGAACGTCGAGTGGTCCCGGTGCGCGGCCAGCCACTCCAGCCGCACCGGCGCGGCGGCCTCCGGGGCGTACCGGTGGTACTCGTCGACACCGAAGCCGAGCCGGCCGTTGTTGGCCACGAAGCAGGGGTGCCCCTCGGTCATCGAGGTCTCGATGGTCTGGAAGTCCGCCTCGGCCAGCTCGGCGGCGCTCGGCGCGGCCTGGGCCAGCTTGTACGCCGTACCCGCCAGCGTCGAGGTGATCTCCTCCAGGTAGACCGGGAGCACCCGCGCGGAGAGCCCGAGGGTGTCGCGCAGTTCGAGGACGAGGTCCACCGCGTCCGGTGCCAGCGAGGCGCCGTCGCGGTGTCGGGTGATGCTGTCCGCGTCGATCTGCCAGTGCGCCAGGGCGAACACCCGCGCCGCGAACCGGTAGGTGACCGTGCCGTCGTCGCTGCGGACCTCGTACCACTGCCGGTCGTCGGGGCCGGACACGGCCTCCGGGTTGAGCAGCCGCTCGTGGGTGAACTCGGCGAGCGCCTTGCGGACCAGCAGCCGGTTGGCCCGGGCCCAGCGCTGCGGGGTGAGATGCCCGACCGGGTCGCCGGAGGCGGGGTACGCGGCGGCGACGGGCGGGTGGGCGGGGACGGCGGTGGTGGTCACGCCGGGGCTCCTTCGATTCGGGTGGCGGCAGCGCGGTCGGCGTCGGCGCGCTCGGCGGCCTGGAACTGGGCTCGGGTGCAGACGCTGAGCAGCGCGTCCTTCTCCGGCTTGGCGATCGGGCCGACGACCTCGAACCCGACGGCGGCGTTCAACGCGTGCACGGCGGTGTTGCGCACGTCCGGCTCGACCACCACCCGGCGGGTCGTCGGGTCGTCGAAGAGCCACGCCATGACGGTGCCGATCACCGCCCGGGTGAAACCGTGCACGGGCGTGTCGACTGGCGCGCAGAGGAAGTGCATGCCCACGTCACCGGACTGGTGGTCGTACCGGCCGACCAGCTCGACGTGGGCCGGGTCGTAGCGTTCGGCCAGGAAGGCGGGCCGTCCCCGCCACAGCCCGAGGTACGCGTCGTGGTGCGGGTGCTCGGCGATCCGCCGGTACTCCTCGGCCACCTGGGTCTCGTCGGCGTCCTGCATCAGCCAGAACGCCGCCTTCGGGTGGGTCACCCAGGCGTGCAGCAGCGCGGCGTCGACGTCCGGATCGAGGGTCCGCAGCGCGAACTCGCCGAGCCGGTCGTCCACCCGGGCGAAGACGGTGGTCACGACGACACCCCGAACTCCTGGAAGGTGATGCTCTTCTCGACCGGGTAGTGTTCCCGGCCGAGCAGCTCCCGGATGATCCAGGAGTTGCGGTAGGCGCCCATGCCGAGGTCCGGTGAGGTGATGCTGTGCGTGTGGGTGCCGGCGTTCTGTAGGAAGATGCCCCGCCCGCTGTGGTCGATGCTGTAGTTGCGGGCCACGTCGAAGCGGCCGTGCGCGTCCCAGCGGATCCGGTCGCGCACCGGCGCGAGGAACTCCGGCACCCGGTAGTGGTAGCCGGTGGCCAGGACGAGACCCTCGGTACGCAGGGCGAAGTCGCGCTCCTGCTCCACCTGCCGCAACCCCAGCGTGTACTCCCCGTCCCGGTGGTCGGCGCTGACCAGTTCGGTGTTGGTGAGCAGCCGGGTGTTCACCGGTCCGTCGACGCTGTGCGCGTAGAGCAGGTCGAAGATGTCGTTGATCAGGTCCGCGTTGATGCCCTTGAACAGCCCCTTCTGCGCGGACTCCAGCCGGTAGCGGGTCGCCTCCGGCAGCGCGTGGAAGTAGTCCACGTAGTCCGGTGAGGTCATCTCCAGCGTCAGCTTGGTGTATTCGAGCGGGAAGAACCGCGGTGACCGGGTCACCCAGTTGAGCTGGTAGCCGTACCGGTCGATGTCACCGAGCAGGTCGTGGTAGATCTCCGCGGCGCTCTGCCCGCTGCCCACCACGGTGATGCTCCGCTTGGTGCGCAGCGCCGTCCGGTGCTCCAGGTAGTGGGAGTTGTGCACGGCGTCGCCGGGCAGCCCGGCGACGGCGTCCGGCAGGTGCGGTGGGGTGCCGGTGCCGAGCACCAGGTGTCGGGCCCGGTACTCGACCCGCTCCCCCGCGCCCGTGCCGGCCCGCACCACGTACCGCTCGTCGGTGGGGTCGAACTCCACGGTGGTCACGGTCTGACCGAAGCGCAGGTTCGGCAGCTTCGCCGCCGCCCACCGGCAGTACGCGTCGTACTCGCTGCGCAGCGGGTAGAAGCTCTCCCGGATGTAGAACGGGTAGAGCCGGCCGATCTCCTTGAGGTAGTTGAGGAAGGAGTACGGCGACGTCGGGTCGGCGAGGGTGACCAGGTCCGCGATGAACGGGGTCTGCAACCGGGCCGACTCCAGCAGCATGCCGGGGTGCCAGGCCAGGCTGGGCCGGGCCTCCAGGAACACCCCGTCCAGCTCGTCGATGGGCGCGGTGAGGCAGGCCAGACCCAGGTTGTACGGGCCCAACCCGATGGCGATGAAGTCGTGGGTGGACATCGGGGTCTCCAGGCGCGGGTTCGTGCTCATCGGCGTCAGCCGACGGGGCAGGTTCATCGGCGTCAGCCGACGGGGCAGGTCAGGTCGGCGGTCACGTGGTCGTGCACGTACCGGCCGGCGTGGGTGGCGATCAGGTCGAGCACGTGGCCGACGTCGTCGACGGTGGTGGCCGGGTTGAGCAGGGTGAACTTCAGGAAGTGCCGGCCGTCGACCCGGGTCCCGGCGACCACGGCGAGACCGGACGCCGCGAGGGCCTCCCGGGCGTGCAGGTTGGCGGCGTCGGCCAACTCCCGGCCGGGGCCGGTGGGCAGGTAGCGGAACACCACGGTGCTCAGCTCGGAGCGCGTCACCACCTCGAAGCGCGGGTCCTCGCTGACCAGTCGCCAGGCGTCGGCGGCCCGGTCGACGACCTCGTCGAAGAGCCCGCCGAGCGCGTCCGGGCCCATCACCCGCAGGGTGAGCCAGAGCTTCAACGCGTCGAAGCGGCGGGTGGTCTGCAGGCTCTTGTCGACCTGGTTGGGGATGCGCTGCTCGACCATCCGGGCCGGGTTGAGGTAGTCGGCGTGGTAGGTGACGTGCCGCAGCGTCCGCCGGTCGCGGACCACCAGCGCGCTGGAGCTGACCGGCTGGAAGAACGACTTGTGGAAGTCGACGGTCACCGAGTGGGCCCGCTCGATGCCGTCGAGCAGGTGCCGGCGCGTCGGTGAGACGAGCAGACCGCAGCCGTACGCGGCGTCCACGTGCAGCCAGACGCCGGCCGACGCGCAGATCCCGGCCAGCTCGGTGAGCGGGTCGATCGAGCCGAAGTCGGTGGTGCCGGCGGTGCCGACGACGGCCATCACCACCAGCCCGGCCTGGCGGCACCGGGCAATCTCCTCACGGACGGCCGCCGGGCGAATCCGCCGGCGGGCGTCGGTGGGCACCGTGATCACCGCGTCCGGGGCGAGGCCGAGCAGCTTGGCCGACTTCTGCACGCTGAAGTGGCCGGCGGCGGAGGTGAGCACGCGCAGCCGGGGAAGCAGGTCGGCGCGGGCCGCCGGGCCGATCGCGTCGGCGCACGCCTCCTCCCGGGCCAGCAGCAGCGCCTGGAGGTTGGACTGGCTGCCGCCGCTGGTGAAGATGCCGTCCGCGTCCGGGCCGAGGCCGATCCGTTCGGCGGTCCAGTCGATCAGCCGCCGCTCGATGAGGGTGGCCCCGGCGCTCTGGTCCCAGGTGTCCAGCGACGAGTTCACGGCGGTGAGCACCGCCTCGCCGAGCAGCGCCGGGATGGCCACCGGGCAGTTGAGGTGGGCGAGGTAGCGGGGGTGGTGGAACCAGACGGCGTCGCGCAGGTAGACGTTCTCCAGCTCGTCCAGGGCGGCGCCGGTGTCGCCCAGCGGCCGGTCCAGGTCGACCCGGTCGACCAGGGGCGCGAGTTCGGCAGGTGTGATCCCGGTGCCGGGACGGTCCACGGCGGCCACCCGGCGGGCCACCCGGTCGACGCCGTCGGCGATCGTCCGGCGGTACTGCTCGACCGAACCGCCGTGCAGCAGCTGGGCCCGCGCGGCGGTGGACGCCGGTGGCGGAGCGATGGTCTCGACGGGGTACGTCGGCACGGTCATGATGTCAGCTGACCTTCTTCGCGTTCCGGATGGCGGTGGCGAGGTTTTCCAGCAGCGGCGCGGAGCCGGCGTACGAGAAGCGGGGTACCGCGTCCCACGGGCTCACCTGGTTGGCCCTGACCGCCGGCAGTTGCTGCCAGGTCGGCTTGGCGGCGAGGTCCTTGGCTTGCAGCGCGGTGCTGCGGTTGTCCAGCAGGAGCAGGTCGGCCGGGAACTTGCCGGCGCTCTCCCAGCTCAGCGCCTCGAAGTAGTCGCCGGCTTCGAGCTTGGTGGGGACCACGATGTCGACGCCCAGCTCGGCGAAGTACATCAGGTCGGTGCTGACCTTCGGATTGGAGACGTAGAAGAGGTCGGGGCTGCCGGAGCAGGCCATCACCTTGATGCCGGGGTTGGCCCTGACGGCCTGACGGACCGCCTCGGAGGCGGCGTCGAAGCGGGCCTTCGCGTCGGTCACCCTCTTCGCGGACAGGTCCGCGCCGAGCGACTCGGCCAGCGCGGCGTACCGCTCGATGGGCTTGGTCATCGGCACCCGGGCGGTGGTGATCGCCACGCTGGGCGCGAGCGGGAGGATCTTGGCCTTGCTCTCGTCCGGGAGGTACCAGAGCGCGTCCGGGTCGTACATGTGGGTGACCAGCAGTTCGGGGCGCAGGGCCGCGTACTTCTCCAGGCTGAACTCGCCCCACACGTTGCCGAGGATCTCGACGCCCTCGACGTTCAGGTCACCGGCCTGCGGGTCGGCCGTGCCGTCCGCGCGCTTGGTCTCCCCGAACACGCCCACCAACTGCTTGTCGAGACCGGAATCGATCAGGGCTGCCGCCACGCCGGTGAAGGCCACCACGCGGGTCGGGCGGGCCCCCGCCTCGACCTTCGTGCCACGGTCGTCGGTGAACGACCAGGGGCCGCTTCCGTTGCCGGCGGCGGGTTTCGCGGCGTCGTCCTGGCCGCAGGCGGCGAGCAGGGTGGCCAGCGTGGCGGCGCCACCGGCGGCCAGCAGGCCACGGCGGGAGAGACGGCGGGCGGACAGGGCATCGGGCATGGCGTTGTCTTTCGATCAAGGGTTGGCCGGATTCGACCGGGGCAGCGGAGTTAGGTTAGCCTAACCTCGGTCATTGTCAACAGCGGTTCGCCGTGTCGCCACCACCCCGGAGCCCACACTGGACGCCACACCCACCGTCACCCGACCGACACCGCCCGTGCCGGCCAGGGACACGGCCGCACCCCCGCGCCGGCGTGGCCGCCGGGCGGCCCGCGCCGTCGGCCTGGTCGCCGCCGTCGTCCTGCTCGCGGTGATCGTGGTGCTCAGCATCGCGGTCGGCGCGAAGGCGATGCCGCTCGCCGACGTCTGGTCCGGGCTGCTGCACCGCGACGCCACCGAGTACGCCGTGGTGCACCGGATGCGCCTACCCCGCACCCTGCTCGGTCTGCTCGCCGGCGCCGCACTCGGTGTCGCCGGCGCGGTCATGCAGGCCCTCACCCGCAACCCGCTCGCCGACCCCGGACTGCTCGGCATCAACGCCGGCGCCTCCGCGGCCGTCGCCACCGCCGCCGCGTTCCTGGGCGTCACCGCCGTCGGCGGGTACGTCTGGTTCGCGCTGCTCGGCGCGGCGGTGGTGACCGCGCTCGTCTACGCCGTCGGCGGCGGACGGGGCGCCACCCCGGCCCGACTCGCGCTGGCCGGCGCGGCGCTCAACGCCACCCTCTACTCGTACGTGAGCGCGGTGATGCTGCTGGACACCGCCTCGCTGGAGCGGCTGCGGTTCTGGACGGTCGGCTCACTGGCCAGCGCGGACTCCGCGACCGTGAGCCGGGTGGTGCCGTTCATCCTCATCGGGCTGCTGGTCGCTCTCGGCGCCGCCCGCCCACTGAACGCGCTCGCGCTCGGCGACGACGCGGCCCGGGCCCTCGGCGCTCGCCCCGCGCTGATCCGTGCCGCCGTGATCGTCGCGGTCACCCTGCTCTGCGGCGCGGCGACCGCCGCGTGCGGCCCGATCGTCTTCGTCGGGCTGCTGGTGCCGCACCTGGTCCGCGCCCTGACCGGCCCGGACCTGCGCTGGCTGCTGCCCTACTGCGCGGTGCTCGCGCCCGCCCTGCTGCTCGGCGCCGACGTGCTCGGCCGGGTGCTGGGGCGACCCGGGGAACTCCAGGTCGGCATGGTGACCGCCGTGCTGGGCGGCCCGCTCTTCCTGTGGTTGGTCAGCCGCCGACGGGTGGCCCAGCCATGAGCGTCATCCGTACTCCTGGGGGGTTGTCGGTGCGGTTCCGCCCCCGCGCGTTGGCCGTCGGGGCCGGCGCGGCACTGCTCGCGGTCGGGTTGGGCCTGGTGGCCCTGGGCAGCGGTGACTACCCGATGGGGCCGGCCGACGTGCTGCGCACACTGGCCGGCGGCGGCACCGCGGCGGAGCAGTTCATCGTGCACGAGCTACGACTGCCCCGGCTGGTCACCGCCCTGCTGGTCGGCGCCGCGCTGGCCCTCGCCGGCACAGTGTTCCAGTCGCTGGTCCGCAATCCGCTGGGCAGCCCGGACATCCTCGGTTTCACCCAGGGCGCGTCGACCGGCGCGCTGGTGGTGGTGGTCCTCGGCGGTGGCAGCCTGGCCCTCGCGGGCGCGGCGGTCGTCGGTGGGCTCGGCACCGGCCTGGTGATCTACGCGCTCGCCTGGCGACGCGGCGTGCACGGCTACCGGCTCATCCTGGTCGGCATCGGCGTGGCCGCGATCCTGACCGGCGTCAACGGCTACCTGCTGACCCGGGCGCCACTGATGGACGCCGCCCGCGCGGTGCTCTGGCTCACCGGCAGTCTGGACGGGCGGGGCTGGGCCAACGCCGGGCCGCTGCTCGTCGTCCTGCTCGTGGTGGCGCCGCTGGTACTGGTCGTCTGCGCCCCGGCGCTGCGTACGATGGAGCTGGGCGACGACGCGGCCAGCGCCCTGGGCGTGCCGGTGCGCCGGCTGCGCCTGGTGCTGCTCGCCGCCGCCGTGCTGCTGGTCTCGTTCGCGGCGGCCGCCGCCGGGCCGGTGTCCTTCGTGGCGCTGGTCGCCCCGCACCTGGCGAAACGGCTGACCCGGGCGCCGGGGCCGAACCTGCTGCCGTCGATGACCGTCGGCGCGGCGCTGCTGGTCGGCGCCGACCTGTTGGCCCAACGCGCGTTCGCCGGGCACCAGCTTCCGGTCGGCGTGGTGACCGGCGTGATCGGCGGCGGCTATCTCGTCTGGCTGCTGGCCATGGAACGCCGGGCGGGCCGGCTGTGAACACCCTCGAAGGAGCATTCATGCGACCCGGCGATTCCCGGCTCGGCGGCACCGCGCTGACCCTCGCCTACGATCAACGCACCATCGCCGAGAACCTGACGGTGGCGGTGCCGGACAACTCGTTCACCGTGATCATCGGCCCGAACGCGTGCGGCAAGTCGACGCTGCTGCGGGCGTTGTCGCGGATGCTGCGCCCCAGCGTCGGCGCGGTGCTGCTGGACGGACGGGACATTCACGACCAGCCGGCCCGCAAGGTGGCCCGCACGCTCGGCCTGCTGCCGCAGACGTCGATCGCACCGGACGGCATCAGCGTCGCCGAGCTGGTCGCCCGGGGCCGCTATCCCCACCAGGGGCTGCTGCGGCAGTGGTCGCGCGAGGACGAGCGGGTGGTCGAGGAGTCGATGGCCGCCACCGGCGTCGACGACCTTGCCGACCGGCCGGTGGACGAACTGTCCGGCGGGCAGCGGCAGCGGGTCTGGATCGCCATGGCTCTGGCCCAGCAGACGCCGCTGCTGCTGCTCGACGAGCCGACCACGTACCTCGACATCGCCCATCAGATCGAGATCCTGGACCTGTGCGCGCGGCTGCACGAGGAGCAGGGGCGTACGCTGGTCGCGGTGCTGCACGACCTGAACCACGCCGCCCGCTACGCCACCCACCTGATCGCCATGCGCGACGGACGGGTGGTGGCCGCCGGGGAGCCGGCGTCGGTGGTCACCGCCGATCTGGTGGCGGAGGTGTTCGGGCTGCCCTGCCGGGTGATCGACGACCCGGAGACCGGCACCCCGCTGGTCGTCCCCGCGGCCCGCCGACGCGCCACCACCCTGGCCCCGGAGCCGGCGTGAGCGAGCGCGGCGGACGAAACAGTGCGCACGGCGCCGCGCACCGTTTCCGGGACCCGTGGGGCGTACCGCACCTGCGCGCCGACGACCCGCTCGCGTTGGCGGCGGCGCAGGGCCGGGTGACCGCGTACGACCGGGCCTGGCAGATCGAGGTGGAACGGCACCGCGCCCGAGGCACCAGCGCGGCGTTCCTCGGCCCCGACGCGCTCGACTGGGACCGGTTCGCCCGGCAGGCCCGGCTCGACGACACCGCACGCCGCTGTCACGCGGCGCTCGACCCGGCGACCGCCGAATGGGTGGGCGCGTACGTGGACGGCGTCAACGCCGGTCTCGCCGCCGGGGCGGCCCGGTCACCGGAGTTCGCCGCCACCGGGCTGCGCCCGGGTCGGTGGGAGCCGTGGACGCCGCTGGCGGTCTGGCTGGGCCACCACATCCTGTTCGCCGGCTTCCCCAGCAAGCTCTGGCGCGAGCACGTGGCGCAGCGGCTCGGCCCGGACGCGGTCGACCTGTTCGCCACCGACGGTCCGGCCGTCGCCGGCAGCAACGGGTGGCTGCTCGCCGCCGAACGCACCGGCACCGGGGCCGCGCTGCTCGCCGGCGACCCGCACCGGATCATCGAGGATCCGGGCGTCTACCAGCAGATCCGGTTGGCCTGCCCGGAGTACGACGTGGTCGGCCTGGCGGTGCCGGGCGTACCGGGCGTCGCGCACTTCGGGCACACCGGCACGGTCGCCTGGGCGATCACCAACGCGATGGCCGACTACCAGGACGTGTACGCCGAGCGGCTGCGCCGCGACGGCCCCCGGGTACAGGCGCTTGGCCCGGACGGTTGGCGACCGGCGCACCGGCACGTCGAGACGATCGAGGTGGCCGGGGCCGACCCGGTCGAGGTCGAGGTGGTGGAGACCGAGCGCGGCCCGGTGATCGCCGGTGGGCCGGACGACGACACGGCGCTCAGCCTGCGCTACCCGCCCCGGGTCCGTGGCGACCTCGGCTTCGCGACGCTGCCGGAACTGCTGCGCGCCCGTGCCGTGGCCGACGTGGACCACGCGCTGCGGCACTGGGTGGAACCGGTGAACGTGGTGCAGGCCGCGGACACCGCCGGAGGGCTGCTGCACCGGGTCGCCGGGGTGGTGCCGGTGCGGCACCCGGCCAACGGCCGGCGGGTGGTTCCCGGGTGGGACGCCGCGCACACCTGGCGGGGCTGGTACGCGCCGATGCCCCGCGCCGAGGTGGTCGGTCGGGCGGTGATGGCGAACGAACGCGGGCTCGCGGCGCCGCTCGGGGTGGAGTTCGCTTCGCCGCACCGGGCGCACCGCATCGCCGAGCTGCTCGACGCCGGTTCGGCCTGGACGGCCGACGAGATGGCCACCGTGCACACCGACACGTACCTGGGCGCGGCGGGGCCGCTGCTGGCGGTGCTGGCCGAGTCGACGGGGCTCGGCCCGGCCGCCGCCGCGCTGCGGGATCGGCTGCTGCGCTGGGATCGCCGGATGGCCGCCGACAGCACGGACGCGGCGGCCTACGCCACCCTGCGGGCCGCCGTCGTACGCCGGATCGCCGCCCACCCGGCGCTGGGCGCGCTGGCCGAGCCGCCCGCGTACCCCGAGGTGTTCGCGCCCTGGCTGGCCCTGACGCCGCGCGTGGGTTACGCGCTGGAGCACCTGCTCGGCGCTGCCGCGCTGCCCGGTGTGGACATCGCCGCGCTAATCGGCGCGGCGGCCGAGGAGGTCGCCGACGCCGGGCAGGTGCCCTGGGGGGACCTGCACCGGCTGGCGCCGTGGCGGGCCCTGCCCGACCCGGACGCCGGGCCCGGCCCCCGGCTCGACGGTGACCACGACTGCGTGTTGGCGACCTCCAGCGTCCCCGGGGTCACCCACCGGTGCTTCCGGGGGCCGGCGGCGCGTTTCGTCTGGGATCTGGCGCGCCGGGAGAACAGCCGCTGGGTGGTCCCGCTGGGCGCCTGCGGGGTGCCCGGCGATCCGCACCACGACGACCAGCGCCCCGCCTGGCTGGCCGGTGACCTGCTCCCGGTGATCACGGACTGGGCGCAGCTGACCGAGGAACGGGACTGACGCGAACCGGCCGCCGCCGGGGTGCGCGAGCACCCCGGACGGCGGCCGGCCACGGCGGCGTCAGCGCAGGCCGAACGCCCGGGTGATGCTCTGGCTCACGGTGTTGCCGGCGCTGTCCCGCGCGGTCGCGCGCAGGCTCACGAAGCCGGCCTTCCCCGGTGCCGCCAACGAGGTACGCCAGCCGTCGCCGTGCCGGGTCAGCCGCTGCTTCTGCCAGGTCGTGCCGTCGTCGTAGGACACCTCGACGGTCACCGCGCCGACCGTCGGCGTGACACCGGGCAGCTGGGAGGCGACCACGGTCAGCGGTGCCCGCCGCGACGCCCGGCCGGCGGAGTCGATGTCCAACTGGTAGTCCAGCTGGATCATCGGCAGCACCTCCGACGACTCCTCGCCGGTGGCCGCCGAGCTGAAGCCCCACTCGGTGCGGGTTCGCCGGGAGTACGGGTTGGTCCAGGCGGCCCGGTCGTTCTCCACCACCAGCCGGTACGGCAGTCGCTGCTGGGCCAGGCCGGAGACCTGGAGGTACTCGGCGTTGCCCCAGTTCAGTTCCCGGTCACCCTGGTAGAGGGTGGTCCGGTTGACCATGTCGAAGTTGGCGTACGCCTCCCCGATGTGGCCGCCCCCGTCGCCCCAGCCGGGCGCGGGCAGGTAGACGGTGTCCAGGTACCGGACCGGCACGTAACTCCCGCCCATCCGGGGTCGCTGGATCGGCCCGAACCAGGTGACGGCGCTCGACTTGCCGGCCGGATACGTCGTCACCGCCATCAGGTGCTGGCCGGTCTCACCGGCGATGAACGCGTCGTCGACCCACCGCTGGTCGGCGCTCACCCAGTCGGTGCGCCGGCCCTGCGCCGGGGCCGGCTCCTGGTTGCTCGACGCCCAGCCGCGCCAGACATCCGTGCGGAACTCCAGCGCCTTGCCCTGCCGGTAGTTGCGGAACTCCACGTCGACCCGGGCCAACTGCCGGTTCGTCGGCCGGTAGGTGGGGTCGGCCGGCACCGTGCCGGTCCAGTGGTGCGCCACGTCGTACAGGTAGCTGGTCTCCGGGTGCGACTCGACACTGAGCCGCACCGGGCCGCGCTCCAACGCGGCGACGAGCTGACCGCCCTCGTCGGCACCGAGGGTCGCCACGGTCACCGGTGCCGGGCTCTCCGGGCTCCACGGGGCCTCGTCCCAGGGCTGGAGCCGGCCCACGCCGTCGTTGACCACCAGCAGCAGCGTCGCCCCGGCCGCGGCGGCGGCCTGCGCCTGGGTGGCGATGTCCACACTGTCACTGCGCCGCACCACCACGGCCCGGTCCCGGACCGGCCGCTTGGCCAGCCCCGCCGCCGACGCGTCGGCGACGTAGACCGCGTCCAGCTGACGACGCCCGGCCGGCAGCGCCGGGGTCCCCCGCTTCACCAACAGATCGTCGTACGAGTGGCCGCCCGCCGAGACGGTCAGCGCCGGCTGCTCCAGCCGCCACCGGGCGCCGAACTCGAACTCGCCGTCGGTGACCGGACGGCTCGTCGGCAACGCCCACATGCTGTCGTACGAGTCGTCGGGCAGCACCTGACTCTCGGTGAGACCGTTCTTCGTGGACCGGTGGATGTCCATCCGCAGGGCGCTGGCGGTCGCCTCCTGCGGCACCCGGGCCTGCACCTGTCGGGCGGCGCGCGCGTCCAGGGTGACGGTGCGGTCCCGGTCCAGGTTGACGTCGGTGAAGCTGAGCATCGCCATGCCCTTGGAGTGCGGCCCGTGCGCACCGCGTACGTCCGCGGAGATCCAACCGTTCCAGCTCGCCACCGGCAGCCGCAGCGTGGCGGTGCCGCTCTCGGGCAGGTCCACGGCGGTGAACAGGGTGTCGGTGGTAAGGATGACCTTGCCGACGAGCGGCTTGCCGTCCCGGTCCTTGGCGACCAGCGTCAGGTTCTGCCGCTGGCCCTCCTTGCCGGCCCCGATCAGAGTCCGGCCACGCACCACACCGGCGTCGTCGGTGGCGACGATCATGCCGCTGACCTGGTTCTCCACCGGCAACTTGTCGTACGCGGCGGTCACCGTCACGGTGGCGGTGCCGCCCGCCGGCACGGTGACCCGGTCGGCCGAGAGCGCGAACAGGCCGGCCGGCGCGGTGGCCGCGTCGAGGGCCAGCTTCAGGGTCACCGGCGCGTTGCCGACATTGGTGTAGGTGACCGTCCGATCGACGGTCATGCCCGGCTGCTGCGGCCACGCCTGGAAACCGGAGTAGGCGCTCGGGGTGGCGAAGACGGTGGCGTGCGCGGCGGCGACCGCGTCGACCCGACCGGCACCCGCCTGGTACGGGGTGTACTCGGGGGTGGCCTTGACCGTGCTGACCAGCGCCTCCTTGATCCGCTGACCGGTCCAGTCCGGGTGCGCGGCGGCGACCAGCGCGGCCGTGCCCGCCACGTGCGGGGTGGCCATCGAGGTGCCGCTCATCAGCGTGTAGTCCCCGGAGCCGCCCCGCACCAGGTGGGAGCGGGCGGCCAGGATGTCCACGCCGGGGGCGGTGATCTCGGGCTTGAGCCCGCCGTCGCCGGCGCGTGGGCCCTGGCTGGAGAAGTCGGCCAGGTGGTCGGTGGCGTCGACCGCGCCCACGGTCAGCGCGGAGTTGGCGGCACCCGGGCTACCGATGCTGGCCGGGCCGCTGTTGCCGGCGGCGATCACGAAGAGGGCACCGGTCTCGGCGCTGAGCCGGTCGACCGCCTGGCTCATCGGGTCACTGCCGTCGGTGGACTCGCCACCCAGGCTCATGCTGACCACCCGGGCCTTCTGCTCCCGGGCCGCCCACTCCATGCCGGCGATGATCCAGGAATCCTGCCCGCTGCCCTCGCTGTTGAGCACCTTGCCGATGTGCAGCCGGGCGCCGGGGGCGACACCCCGCTCGGCACCACCGGACGCGGCGCCGGTGCCGGCGATCGTCGAGGCGACGTGCGTGCCGTGCCCCTTGTAGTCGAGGATGTCAGGCTCTTGGGGCACGAAGCTGCTGGACCCGGCGATCTGACCGGCGAGGTCCGGGTGTTCGGCGTCCGCCCCCGAGTCGAGGACCGCGACGTCGACCCCGGCGGCGGTGTTGCCTTGGGCCCACAGCTCGGGCGCGCCGATCTGCGCGGTGGACTCGGCCAGGTCGGCGTGCACCCGACCGTCCAACCAGACCTTCGCGATGCCGTTGGCCAGGGTCGGGGCGGCCCCCGTACGGCGGCTCGACCCGGCGGTCAACGCGTTCCAGAACCGCTCGGCGGTGGCGCGCTGGCGGGTCAGCGCCGCGCCCTGCACGCTGTCCAACGGTCGGACCAGCTGGGCGCCGTCCACGGCCGGGCGGGTGCGGTTGCGGGCCGCCGCGTCGGTCATCGTGACGATCAACGGAAGCGCGTCGGTGTGCGCGTCGTCGTAGCCGTCGGCGATGAGGTCGGTGACGTTGAACAGCTGCCGGTCCAGCAGACCACCCGTGACATAGGACAGTGCCGCGTCCGGGTAGACGTAGGTGTCGCCGTCGCGCACGGTCCGGTGGAAGCTCGGGGTGCTGCCGTCCGGCCGGTGCACGGTCGACACCGTGCTGCCGTCGGCCGCGGTGGTGACCGTGACCGTGTCACCGGTGATCAGGGTGACGGTGGACGCGCGTCCGGCGGCGGCCGGGGGTTGGCCCGCCGGGCGGTCGGGGCTGTTCGGCGGGGCGGCGGCCGCGCCCGCGCCGGGTGGGGTGAACCCGGCCGCCAGGGTGAGGGCGGCGCCGAGGGCGATCAGCCCGGTTCGGCGACGCCGATGAGACAGAGCCACGGTGACCTCTTTGTGTCGAGAAGTGGTACGCAGCACAGCATCGACGTAACACCCACCCGCACCATGCACCGCAGCCCGACGCAAATACGCCATGGCACAAACCCGCCACCCCCGTCTCCCCACCCCCTGCCCACACCCCACCCCTCACCGCCGTCGATCTTGCACTTTCTGTCCGGGCCAATGTCGCGAATCAGGACGCATCGGCGACAGTAAGTGCAAGATCGGCGGGGAGGGGGAGGGAGGGAGGGAGGGAGGGGCAGGGGGAGGGGCGGTTAGGGGGTGGTGCGGGTTAGGTTGGCCAGGGCGTCCAACTGCTTCGGGTCTGCCAGGGCGGAGCCGACGGCCACCACGCGTACGCCTGCTTGCAGGAACGCGCCGGCGTTGCCCGCGTCGAGGCCGCCGGTCGCGACGAAGCGCAACTGCGGGAGCGGGCCCGCCACGGCCTTGAACCAGGCCGGCCCGAGGGAGATCGCGGGGAACGCCTTGAGCCAGGTGAGGCCGTGCCGCAGCGCCTGCTGGGCCTCGGTGGGGGTGGCCACACCGGGCAGGTGCGGTAGGCCACGTGCGGCGGCGGCGTCGGCGACCGCGAGGTCCAGGCCGGGCGCGACGGTGAACCGGGCGCCCGCGTCGGCCGCCGCGGCGACCTGTTCGACGTCGAGCACGGTGCCGGCGCCGACGATCCGGTCGCGTTCGGCCCCGGCCTCGACGGCGGCCCGCAGCGCCGGCACGGCGTCGGCGGTGGCCACCGGAACCTCCACCACGTCGATGCCGAGGTCCCAGGCCCGCCCGGCGAGCCGAACGGTCTCGGCGACCGGCAGGCCGCGCAGGATCGCCATCACCCGGGCGCCGCCGAAGATGTGGTCGAAGTCCGGTGTGGTCATGGTGCACTCCATCCGAGGTCGCGGTGAAACTGTTGCTGCTGACCGGGTCGCCACCCGACGGCCCGAGTCAGCTCGTCGCCCCCGGGCCGGTCAGGTCGAGCGGTGACCAGGCGGCGGCGGGGGCGTCGACGAGTTTCTCGAACCAGGCCCACGGCGGGACCGGGGCGTTGTCGCCGCTGCTGGTCAACGCCTGCGCGGCGACGAGGTGGCCGAGGCGCAACCGTCGCACGGGGTCGAGGCCCCGTAGCAGCCCGGACAGGTAGCCGGCGGCGAACGCGTCTCCGGCGCCGACCGGCTCCACCACCGTCACCCGAGGGGCAGGTACGAAGACCGGTTCGCTGCCGCGGACCAGTGCGGTGGCTCCCACCGCGCCGTCCTTGACCACCACCGTCTCCGGATCGGGCAACAGCTGGCGTACGGCCGCCGGGTCGGTGCTGCCCCAGAGGGTTTCCGCCTCGTCCTGCCCGACGAAGACGAGGTCGCAGCGGTTGGCGAGGTCACGCAGCACCGGCGCGGCCTGCTCGGCGTTCCACAGCCGGGCCCGGTGGTTGACGTCGAAGCTGACCAACGACCCCGCCAGCGGTCGGTCGGTCACCGCGTGCTCGACCAGCGCCCGGCAGGAGGCGGAGAGCGCCGGGGTGATCCCGGACAGGTGCAGCACCCGGGCACCCGCCAGCGCCGGGTCAGCCAGTGTGGCGGGGTCCATCCGGGCCGCAGCGGAACCGGCCCGGTAGTAGTGCACGGCCGTCCCCTCCGGGCCCGGGTCCTTGACGTACAGGCCGGTGGGGGCGGTCGGGTCCACGCACACCTGGTCGACGCCGACGCCGGCGGCCGCGACGTGCCGGACGACGGCCCGGCCGAAGGGGTCGTCGCCCACCCGGCTCACCCAACTGGTCCGGTGTCCCAGACGGGCCAGGTAGCCGGCCACGTTGGACTCGGCGCCACCGACCGACACGGCGACCCGCTCGGCGTGCTCCAGCGGCTCACCCGGTGCCGGGCAGAGCACCACCATCGTCTCCCCCAACGCGGCCACCTCGACGGACGGAACGCCGGCCGGGACACTCGCCTGGCCAGGTCGGGGATCGGTCGGCATCGGGCACACGTCCTCGCGGCGGGGGTGCTGGGCGTCGCCGAGCCTAGGTGTCCCACGCGGGGTGGGCAACCCGGTGTCCCACCGGTCAGGGCAGCGTCAGCCCGTACGCGGCCAGCACCTCCGCGATCGGCTGGTAGTAGGTGGTGCCGCCGGCGGTGCAGTTGCCGGTGCCGCCGGAGAGGATGCCGAGAATGGTGCCGGTGGAGGCCACGTAGAGCGGTCCGCCGCTGTCTCCCGGCTCGGCGCAGATGTTGGTGCGGATCAGGCCGTAGATCACGCCGGTGGAGTAGTTGACGGTCTGGTTGAGGCCGGTGACGGTGCCGCAACGCACCCCGGTGGTGCTACCGCTGCGGCACACCGCCTGACCGATGTACGCGTTGCCGGGGCCGTTGATGGTGACTAGGCCGGGGTAGGTGTAGACCGCGCTCGGGTGGGCGAGCCGACCGGTGTAGCGGATCAGCCCGTAGTCGTTGGTGGGGTAGCTGGTGGCGGTGCGGGTGCCGAGCACGGTGGTCTGGGCGCTGTCGGCGTACCAGGTGGCGGCGGCGGTGGTGCAGTGCCCGGCGGTGATCACGTAGTAGGTGCTGCCGCTGCGCGCGTTCGCACCGAGCGAGCAGCGGGTGCCACTGCCGTAGATGGCCTGCCCGCCGGCGATCAGCGGGCGCAGCGTTCCGGGTTCGCGGCGCAGCAGCACACCGGCCCGGTCGGCCACCGCCCGCAGGGCGGCCAGTTCGGTGCGGGCCACGGTGTCGTCGACGGTGAGGGTCATCCGGCCGGTGGCGGGGTCGAAACCCCAGGCGGTGCCCGCGGTGCGTACCCCGGCCAGCACGGCCGTCGGATCGGCGGCGGGCCCGGCGGCCCGGTCGGGGACGGCGGCCTGCGCCGCGCCGGGCGCGACGAGCAGCAGGATGGTCAGGACGAGGGCGGCCAGCGGGGAGCGACGCATCCGAACCTCCGAAGAGATCGAGCCTGGTGGATGCGGTCAAGCATCGCCCGGCGTCCGGCGCCGTGGCAACCTCCGTCCGCCCTCTTCCCCGATCGGCGGGGAATCGTCGATCCGGGGACGGGCCGCGCCGGTGCCGCCGATAATCCTCGGAGACACAGCGGGAGGCCGGGCATGACCACCGGAGGCACCGCGGCGCTGGTACGTCGTCTGGACGGGTCGACCCGGGCGACGCTGCTGGAGCTGCTCTTCGACGTGGTCTTCGTGGCCGCGCTCGCGCAGGCCTCGAAGCTCCTCGCCGACCAGGACTCCTGGACGCGCAGCCCGCCGGTGTTCCTGATGCTGACGGCGATCTGGTGGACGTGGTCGGTCACCTCCACCACCACGGAGTTCTACGACCCGCAGCAGCGCCCCATCCAGGCCATCCTGATGGTGGCCATGGTCGGCTCGGTCGGGATGGCGGCAGCGCTGCCGATGGTCACCGGAGCGCAGGCCACGGCCTTCGCCCTGGCCTACGTCGGCACCCACGTGGTACGCGGCATCGTCCTGGTCAGCACGTTGTACCGGCTGCGGCACCGCTCAGCCATGGCGAGAGCCACCCGGTTCCTGTTCTGGTTCCTGGTGTCCGGCGTCCTCTGGATCGTCGGCGCGGTGACCGAAGCCGGGAGGTGGTGGATCTGGCCCACCGCTATCGTCATCGACCTGCTCTCCGCGGCGGCGCGCTACCCCACACCGTGGCTCGGCCGTGTGCCTCTCGACCAGTACGACCGGACCACCGCCCACCTGGGTGAGCGGTACCAGCAGTTCGTCATCCTGGCCCTCGGCGACATCATCCTGGTGCCCACCCTGGAACTCAGCCGCAGCGAATTCGACCGCCTCAGAATCACCGCCCTGCTCTGCGCGTTCGCCATCATGCTGCTGCTCTGGCAGATCTACGTGTATCGGGCCGGCGAGTTACTCGAGACCGCGGCCGCGTCAGTGCCCGGCCGGTCCACCCGGATCGCTCCTTACACCCATCTGGTGCTGCTGGTCGGCGTGACCGTCACGGCGGCCTCCTTCGACCTGGTCGTCGACCGTCCGACCGGAACGACACCGACGCGGTGGCTCATGCTGATCATCGGCGGGCCGCTGGTGTTCGTGCTCGGCCGGGCACTGTTCGCCTACCTGCTGTCCTCCCGCGTGCCGTGGCGGCGGGTGTCGTCGCAACTGCTGCCCCTGCTGGTGCTGCCCTGGGCCGGCGGCTGGCCACCGGTGCTGGTCACCGCGATCGTGGCCCTCGCGCTGGCCGGGCACGTCCTGGTCCCGAGGGCCGGTGTCCGGGAAACCACGCGCGGGCTCAGACAGCGACGAGCCGCCCAATGACGTTCGGTGATCAGGCCAGGTGCCGGCCGGCCCACTCGGCGAGATCCCGGGCGCACGCGTCCACCGACTCCCGCCAGGACCGGGCCGCGCCCTCCCCCGCCTCGTCGCTGACCTGCTTGACCAGCCGGCACGGCACACCGGCCTGCGCGGCGGCCCAGGCCACCGCGTACCCCTCCATGTCGACCAGGTCGGCGCGCTGCGCCAACCGGTCGCGCTGCGCGTCGTCGGCCACGAAGGTGTCACCGGTGGCCAGCACCGCGCCCTCGGCCGCCAGCGACAGCGGCGCCCCGTACGTCTCGCCGGTGAGCGTACGCAGCAGGTCGGTGTCCAGGTCGTGCTGGAGCACGGTGGCGACCTCGTGGATGCCGGCCAACCCGGGACGCAACGCGCCGGCCGTACCCAGGTTGAGCAGCAGGGCGGGGCTCGGCCCGGCGGCCAGCACCGCGGCCACCGCGCTGGCGGCGTTCACCTTGCCCATGCCGGTCAGCAGGACCGGCAGCTCGGGCGGAAGGTAACGGGCCTCCTCCCCGACGGCGAGCACCACCAGCGGACGATCGGGCCGGACCGTACCTCGAAGATTCACCGGAGCATCGTACGAGCCGACCACGTGGGCCGTCGACGTCAGTCGTCGGTGAAGCGGTACAGCACGAAGTCCTTCTCCGCGCCGCAGGCGATCACGTGGGTGTTCCACGAGCAGGACGAGCTGCGCACGTCCTTCAGCTCACCCAGCTCATCGACCGCACCGGACCTGGTCCACACCCCGGCCAGTACCCGGTTGTCCGCGACCACGCTGGGGGCCTTGGCGAAGACCAGCAGGTTACCTTCGTCCAGGCGGACCGCCACTCCGCCCCGGTCCCGCAGCACCGGCTTACCGGCCGCGTCGAAGATGGTGACGGTCGGTTCCGGGGATCCCCGTTGGGCGAGCACCTGCTCACCCAGGGGGACCAGTTCCGTCACGCCCGGCGCCGACCACTGGATCGCGCGCTCACCCTCGGTGGCCGCCACCACCTCGGTGCGCTCGACGTCACTGTCCGGCACCTGTAACAGGCAGGCCCGGCGCTCGCCGCAGGCCACCAGCTCCGACGGGCGGTACTCGTCGTTCCCGGAGCGGTACAGCACCACCGGCTCGGCGTCGGAACCCAGGTCGTACGCGAGCAGCTGGTAACCGCCCTCGTTGGCGGCCACGTACAGCCGGTCTTCGTGGGCGACCACCAGGTCGTCGAGGTCGGCGACGCTCCCCCACTGCCGCAGCACCGCGCCGGATGCCATGTCGAGCAGCCGCACCGACCGGTCGGCGCCCACCTGGACGAGTCGCCGGCCCTTGCTCCCCCACGGATCGCGGGGCGTGCCGTCGAGGAAGGCCGGCCCGCCCGCCGCCGCGTCGGTGCCCACCGGCCGGACCACGGTGCGCCCGCCGATGTACCGGTCACGGGGGGTGGGTTGGGTCCACTTCGCCGAGCCGTCGGTCAGTCGCAGGCCGACCAGCTGGTCCGCGGCCCGGTCCACCAGCACCGCCGTCTCGTCGGCGAAGTAGACGTCGTCGTCACCGCGGACCGCGCGCTGCCAACGCTGCCCGCCGGTGCGACCGTCGAGGACGGCCAGCGGGCGCAGCGCGCTGTCGCCCGGCGCGTCGGCGAGGACCGCGACCGCACCGGGGACGGCGACGATCCGCTCCCAGTCGTCGGCCCGCACGTCGGTCTGCGCGCGCCACAGCTCACGGCCGTTGCCCGCGTCCACGGCCACCACCTCGAGCCGGTCGTCCGGCAGCGGGAACGCGAGGTAGGCCCGATCGTCGAGCACCGCCGTCCACATGTCGGCCGGCCGCTCGGCGCCGGCCGACGGCCGGGACAGCTCGCGCAGCGACCCGAACTCCAGATCCGGGTAGCGGTCCCGGGTCAGGTAGAGCGCTGCCGCGCTGGCCACCCCGGCCAGGGCCAGCACCGCGCCGAGCACCACCCATCGGGTCCGCCGCCAGCCGGGCGCAGCCGACGCCGCAGACGGAGAGCCGGACCAGCCCACCGCGGGGGGCGGCCCCGGCGGCGGGGACGGCGTGACGCCGGGCCAGCCCGGCCCCGCCGGCGGCGTCGATCCCGGCCGGGGCTGCGGTGGTACGACCGGCGCGGCGGCTCCCACCGGCGCGGGCGGGCTGCCGGGTCCCGGCGCGGGCGGGCCGCCGGGACTCGGCGCGGGCGGGCCGCCGGGACTCGGCGCGGGCGGGCTCACCGGACTCGGCGCGGGCGGGCTCACCGGACTCGGCGCAGGCGGCGGTCCCGCGTACGCCGGCACGGGCAGCGGCCGACCCAGCGGCAGGTCGGTCAGGGCACCCTCGGCCACCGGTAGCTCCGGCTGGTCCAGCACCGTCGGCGCGATCCCCAACTCGGCGTGCAGCATGCGGGCCACCAGCGGGATCCGTGACGACCCGCCCACGAGGAACAACCCGGCGAGCTGATCCGGGCCGAGACCGGCGGCGGCGATCACCTCCCGGGCCCGTTGCACCGCACGGTGCAGCAGCGGTGTGGCCACCCGCTCGACGTCGGCCCTGGTCAGCTGAACTGTCTCGGTCACTCCCGGCACCGCGACCGGTGCCACAGCAGACCGCGACAGGGTCTCCTTCGCACCTCGAACCTCGTCCCAGAGCCGCACCTGGTCGCGGCGCTGCGCCGGATCCGCCGGTCGGGTGAGCCGGGCCCACTGCGCGGCGTGCCGCTCACCGACCAACTCGCCCACCCGCCGCACCAACGCGGCGTCGAGGTCCAGGCCGCCCAGGTCCGGCAGGCCACCGTCGGCGACCACACTGAAGCCGGAGTCACCCCAGGGGTCGGCGCCCTCGTTGCGTAGCACCGCGACGTCGAGAGTCCCGCCACCGAAGTCGAACACGGCGATCGCGCCGCCGACCGGCACCGGCCGGTGCAGCACCTGTGTGTAGTAGCGGGCGGCGGCGACCGGCTCGCGCAGCAGGCGGGTGCCCGGCGGCGTCGGCCCGGCGAGGGTGTGCTCGGCGGCCTGTGGCCAGCCCGCCCGCAACAACGCGTCGGCGAGCACCTGTCGCCGCGTCGCGTCCCAGGCGGCCGGGCAGGTGACCACGGCCGGGGGCAGGAAACCCACGGCGCCGACCGCGGCCCGGGCGACCGCGCCCAACACCGCGGCGAGCAGGTCGGCCGGCGGGAACGCGCGGTCGCCGAGCAGCACGGTCGGCTCGTCCACCCGACGCTTCGGGTTCGCCTCGAATCGGGCCGGGTCCGCCTGCGCCAACCGGCGGGCGTCCCAGCCGGTGTGCAGGGTGCCGTCCGGGTCGGCGTACACGGCGGACGGACTGAGCGGTTGACCGTCCATCAGCAACGGCCGGGTCCGCCCGTCGGGCCAGCGCAGCACGGCGACCGTGTTGGACGTGCCGAGGTCGACACCGAGAGCGAAACCCTCGTGCTGGCCTGCCATTGCCCGATACCTCCGCCGCGACGAGGGGAACTCGATCCCGCATCGTACGCAGGCCGCGCCGCACTGCTGATCACTCGGTCCGGGGTGGTCGGCGCGGTCCGGTCAGTGGGTGGAGTGGACGCCCACCACCTCGTCCTCGCTGGTCTCCCCGGTCAGCTGGAACCCCAGCTTCAGGTAGAACGGCTCCGGGCCGTGCGGCCCCGGCTTCCACGTCGTGTAGACCCGGTCGTGCCCGCGTCGGCGGGCCTCGTCGCGGACGGCCTGCACCGCGAAGCGGCCGTATCCTCGGCCCTGCTGCCCGGCCGCGATGTTCAACCGCCACAGGCCCGAACGCCTGTCGTCCGGGTGGGCCGGGTCCCACACGATGTCGAAGAAACCCATCAGGAAGCCGACGATCTGGTCATCGTCGACGATCAGACGGGGCCACGCGACGTCGGGCTGCGCGTACGCCTCGGCGAGGGACCACGCGACCGGAGACGAGAACTTCTCCTGGTCGGGCCGCACGCTCAACCGGCACGCGGCCTCCACATTGTGTTGGGTGATCTTCACCAGTCGCGGCACGTCCGTCACCCTACCGATCGGGGTCTCGCAACAGGCGTGCTGTGCCACCTCGCCGGGCGGGCTGACCCGGCCGCTGACCGCACCGGACACCCTCGCCGCGCTGGCCTAGTGTCGAGCGGGCGGGCCGTCCGGGTCGGTCCGGGCGGCGCGGAGCAGCCGGAGCTGACCGAGCTCCGCGACGTTCTTCATCAGCTCCGCGTTGACCCAGCCGATCGTGTGCGTGACGGTGTGGTCGGTCTGGTCCGGCCAGGGGAACGTCGCGATGCGGTCGAGGTCGCTGTCGCTGAGCTGGTCGAGCAGACTGAGCCATTCGGCGCGCAGACCACGCAGCCAGGCGACACTCGGCTCGCCCGGGCCGGGCCAGGCGACGGCCGTGCGCGGCCGCCCCGATCCACCACGGAGATGGTCCATCGTCACGGTCCACCACCAGCCGACGTGCCAGGTGAGCCAGCCGATCGTCGGCACCGGGATCGGGTCGGGTTCGGTGTCGGCCCAGTCCGGGGTCCAGGTGCCGTCGCTGCTCTGCCGCACCGACCAGCAGTGCACGGCCGGTTCCCAGAGGAAGTCGGCGGGATCGAGTCGCTCAAGGTGATATTCGAAGAGCGCCCACGTCAGGTCGAACTGCCAGCGAAGGAGGGCCAGGGGCGCTACGGACATCGGGAAATCCTGTCGAAGCCCAACCCGGCCGTCCACCAATTAACCCCACCCCAACCCTCCCCGCCCGAACGGGTTGATCATGAGGGTGGCGGGTTCTACGGAGATCGAATCCCCGCCACCCTCATGATCAACCGGCCGGGCTGGTGGGGTTGGTGGGGCAGCGGGCGGAGAGGGCGTAGCGGAGCAGGACCACGTCGCCGATCTGGCGGGCCTCGGCCAGGCGGGCGCGGCGGCCCGGGTGCCAGGGGAAGCGACCCTCGCCGACGAACCGGGGCGCCCGGGCGTCACCGACGAAGAACGGGGCGACCACCAGGTGCAACTCGTCGGCGAGACCGGCGGCCAGGAACTGGGCGTGCACCGTTCCGCCGCCCTCCACCATCAACCGTCGTACCCCCCGGGCGGCCAGGTCGGCCAGCAGCCACCCCGGGTCGACGGGCTCCCCCGCGTTGACCACGGTGGCCAGTCCACCGATGCGTTCCCGGGTCTTCTCCAGCGCCCCGGTGGCGCAGTAGACGAGCCGAGCGGGTTCACCGGCGGTGAAGAACCGGGCGGTCGGGTCGAGGTCACCCCGGGCGGTCAGGGTGACCTTGGTGGGCGAGGCCGGTCGACCGGCGGCCACCCGCTCGGCCCGACGGGTCGCGGAGCGCACCAGCAGCCGAGGGTCGTCGCGGCGCACGGTGCCGGCGCCGACCAGGATCGCGTCGCAACTGGCCCGCACCGCGTCGACCCGGTCCAGGTCGTCGTCATTGGACAGCATCAACCGCTGCTCGGAGGCGTCGTCGATGTACCCGTCGATGGAGGCGGCGCAACTCAGCAGCACGTACGGCCGGGTCGGCTCCGGGGGGCAGCTCATCGGGAGACGGGCCAATGGGGAGTACGACCGGTGCCCAGCTCCGTCGCCTCGGCCGCCTCGACCTCGGCCGCCTTCGCCGCCTTCGCCGCCAGGTAGTCGGCGTTGGCCGGCGAGAGGAAGACGCTGGTGAGGACCCGTTCGGCGATGTCCACGCCCAGCCGGGTCAGCTGTTCGGCCTTGTCCGGGTTGCTGCTCAGCAGTCGGATGCGTGGCACGCCCAGGGTGGCCAGCATCTGCGCGGCGGCGCTGTAGTCCCGCTCGTCCTCGCCCCGGCCCAGCGCGACGTTGGCCTGGTAGGTGTCCAACCCGGCGTCCTGTAGCGCGTACGCGTCGAGCTTGGCGTACAGGCCGATGCCACGCCCCTCCTGGCGAAGGTAGAGCAGGAAACCGCCGGTCTCGGCGATCCGCTGCACCGCCTCGCGCAGTTGCGGGCCGCAGTCGCAGCGTTGGCTGCCGAACACGTCGCCGGTCAGGCACTCGCTGTGCGGGCGGACCAGTGGGGCCTCTCCCCCGGCGGCCAGCCGGTCCAGCGCACCGGCCCAGTCGCCGAGGCCGAGGGCCAGGTGCTCCCGACCGTCCACCAGGCCCTTGAACGTGAACACCCGCACGGTCGTGGTGTAGCCGTCCGGAAACGCCAGCGGCACCGTGACCTGCGTGCGGATCGTGGCAACCGGCAATGCTTCGGGCATGGGACTCCTTCGTCCAGCGCCGCCGCCGTCCGGCGACGCGTACCGTCTCACAACCGACTCAACAGCCGCCGCCGGACGCGGCTTCCCGGGCGGCGACCGGGTTCCGCCGCCGCCGCGCCAGCAGCACCGCGGCGCCGGGCAGGCTGGCCACCAGGATCAGTGCACCGTAGACGGTGGCGGTGGCGACCCCCTCGGCCGCGCTGAGGCCGGCCGCGCCGAACACCCACGCGGCCACGCCCTCGCGGGGCCCGAAGCCGGCGATGTTCAACGGTAGGCCCATGGCGAGCAGGGCGAGCAGCGTCAACGGCAGCAGTCGGGACAGCGGGGCGTCCGACCCGGCGGTGCGCGCCGCCACCAGGAAGGTGGCCAGGTGACCGGCGACCATCACCGCCGAGGCGACCAGCACCCCGAACCAGGTACGCCGCGCCAGCAGCCCGGACCGCACGTCCGCCACGGCGGTACGCAGGGGCGTCGCCCAGCGTGCCCCGCCCTCGTTCGGCAGGCCCCTGGCCAGCAGCACGGCGGCCAGCCCGGCCGCGACGAGCAGCGCGGCGGCGACCGGCAGGTACGGCCGGACCGGGGACGGGAAGGCCGCGAGCACCACCAGCGCGACGCCCAGCAGAACCACCTGCCCGGCGGTACGTTCCCAGACCACCGCGCGGATGCCCCGGCTGACGTCACCGGCGTCGCGGCCGTGGCGTACCGCCCGGTGCACGTCGCCGAGCACCCCGCCGGGCAGGGTGGCGTTGAGGAACACGGCCCGGTAGCAGTGCGCCACCGCGGTCGCCAGCGGCAGGCGTACGCCGAGGCCCCCGGCGACCAGGCTCCACCGCCACGCCGCGCAGACCGTGGTGAGCACCCCGATGACCAGCGCGGCGGCCAACGCGGGCAGGTCGATCAGTCGTACTCCGGCGAGGAACGGGCCGGTGCCCACCTGCCACAGCAGGACGGCGAGCAGACTCACCCCGCCGACCACTCGTGCCCAGGCCCAGAACATCGGCGCCGGCCCTCCCCTTGAAGATCGTCCACTTGCCCTAGTCCACGTACCCAGGGCGTGAACGGTTCATCCACCGGCGAGGATGTCACTGTGTTCGACCAGCACGGTGAGCCGGCCGGCCGCCGCGTCGGCCAACCGACGGCGGGCGTACGCCTCGGCCGGACCGGCGAGGTCGGGGCGCTGCTCGCAGGCCGCCGCGAGCCAGCCCCGGAACCACTCGGCGGCCAGGTCGGCCTGCTCCGGGCCGAGGCGCCACGGGCTCGGTCGTTCCCGCACGTCGATGTCGTGCCGGGTGAACGCGGCGAGGGTGGCGGCGGCGGCGTCCGGGCCGAGCAGTCGCCGGCCCTCGACGGTACGCCGCTGGTGGTCGTTGAACGCGGCCTCGACCGCCTCGTCGAGCGGGTCGGCCGGGGTGAGCCGGACCCGACCGGTCACCGAGAGGGCGAACAGGGTGGGCCGACCCGCGCAGGCGGCCACCACCCGTTCGATCTCCTCGGCGCTGAGCATGTCCAGCAGCGCGGACGCGGTGATCAGGGAAGCGTCGGCGAGGTCGGCGGCGGTCAGCCGGGTGAGGTCGCCGCAGCGGGTGCGTACGGTCACCGGGGCGCCGTCGGCGGCGCTCACCCCGGTCATGCCCTCGGCGGCACGGGCCAGCAGGTCGGCGTCCCGGTCGTGCAGCACCCAGCGCTGTGGCCCGGGCAGCCGGACGGCCAACCAGCGGCTCATCGAGCCGGTGCCGCTGCCCAGGTCGTGGATCACCGTCGGGGCGTCGCCGGTCAGCCGGGGGCGGACGACGTCCAGCAGGTCCTCGGCGCGCGCCGCCGCGTCGGCTGGTTCGCGCAACCGCAGCCAGTCGGCGAACGGCAGGGTCTCCTCGGCGGTCATTCCGCCACCTCCTTCAGCACGGCGGCCAGCAGCGCGGTGGTCCTCGGCCAGTCGGTCAGGGTGCCGCGCCGGGCGAGGGCGGCCCGCCGCAGTCGGGCGCGCAGCGCGTCGTCGTCCAGCCAGCGGGTCAGGGCGGCGGCCAGCGCGGCCGGGTCTTCGGGCGCAACCAGCAGTCCCGGCCGGTCACCGCCGGGCGCGTGGCCGAGCGCCTCGGGGAGACCGCCCACCTCGGTGGCCAGCACCGGCAGGCCGCGGGCCAGCGCCTCGGTGACGACCATGCCGTACGTCTCGCCCCTCGACGGCAGCACCAGCAGGTCCGCGGCGGCGTACGCGGCATCCAGCGCCGCACCGGTCAGCGGGCCGACCAGTCGCACCCGCTCGCCGAGGCCCGCGCCGGTCAACCGGTCGCGCAGCCGACGCACGAGGTCCGGCTCCCGGGTCAGCGAGCCGGCGCAGACCATCGTCCAGGATCGTCCGACCAGCGTGGCCAACGCGTCGACCAGCACGTCGTACCCCTTGTGCTGGGCGACCGCCGCGACGCAGAGTAACCGGTCGCCGGTCGCCGAGCCGGCGGCGGGCGGCGCGGGCCGCACCCCGGGCGGCGCGGCCCGGATCCGCTCGGCGAGCGTCGGGTGCCGGGCCATCAGGGTGCGCCGGGTCCACTCGCTGGTGGTGACGACGGCCCGCGCGCTGGTCAGCGCACGGGCCTCCGCCTCGTCGTCGAACGGCAGGTGCACCAGGATCACCAGGCGCAGCCGACCGGCGTGCGGGGCGAGCAGGTCCGGCACGGTCGAGGCGATCAGGCCGTCGATCAGCACCACCGCGTCGTCGGGCACGCCGGCGAGCACCCCGGCCAGCGTCGCCCGGTCGGCCGGGTCGGGGTGCGGCCACCCGCCGGGCACCGGATGCTCGTGGACCGACCAGCCGCGCTCGCCCAGCCCGGCGCAGATCCGCCGGTCGTAGGAGTTGCCGCCGCTGGGCGTCGCCGGGTCGTCGATGTCACCGGGCAGGACGACGTGCGCCGCCCGACCCGCATCGATCACAGCGACCGCTCGTAGCTCGCCCACGCGATGTGCGACTCGTGCAGGGTGACCGTGATGCCGGTCAGGTCGCGCGCGCCCGCGCCCAGCTCACCGGCGTGCACCCGGTCGACCAGTCGGTCCGCGACGGTGCGGGCCAGCACCTCGGTGGTGGTGTTCACCCCGGCGAACGCCGCCTCGTCGTCGAGGTTGCGGTAGGTCAGCTCGGCCAGCACGGCCCGCAGCTGCTCGGTGGCCAGGCCGATGTCGACGACGATCCCGTCGGCGTCCAGGTCGGGTCGGCGGAACGTCGCGTCCACCACGAACGTCGCGCCGTGCAGGCGTTGGGCGGGCCCGAACACCTCGCCCCGGAAACTGTGGGCGATCATCATGTGGTCCCGAACGGTCACGCTGAACACGGTCACTCCCCGTCGTCGTAGGTGATGAGGTGGCAGAGGGCGGGCAGCTCACCCGAGCTGAGTCGGGCGAGCACGTCGGGCAGCTCCGCGAACCGGGACGCGCCGGTGATCAACGCGTCGAAGGCCGGGTCGTCGAGCAGGTCCAGGGCGAGCGCCAGCCGGTCGGTGTAGCTGCGCCGTCCCCGTCGGGCGGGTGCCACCATGCCGACCTGGCTGCTGCGTACGGTGAGTCGACCGGAGTGGAACGCCCCGCCCAGCGACACCTGCACCGGCCGGTCGCCGTACCAGCTCAGCTCGATGACCGTGCCCTCCGGCGCGAGCAGGTCCAGCGACTGTTGCAGCCCGGCGGCGGTGGCGCTGGCGTGCACGACCAGGTCCCGGTCGCCGCTGGCGTCGGCCGGGCTCGCGAAGTCGACGCCGAGCGCACCGGCCACGCCGGCCCGGCGCGCGTCGGTGTCGACCAGCTCGACCCGCACGCCGGGAAACCGGGCGAGCAGCGCCGCCACGCAGCAGCCCACCATGCCCGCGCCGATCACGGTGACCCGGTCACCGACCAGCGGCGCCGCGTCCCACAGCGCGTTGACGGCGGTCTCCACCGTGCCGGCGAGCACCGCCCGGGCGGCCGGCACCCCCTCCGGCACCGGCACCACGGCGCTCACCGGCACCACGTACGCGCTCTGGTGCGGGTGCAGGCAGAACACCGTCCGGCCGCGCAGGTCCGGGGGGCCCTGCTCGACCACCCCGACGCTGAGGTAGCCGTACTTCACCGGGCCGGGAAAGTCGCCGTCCTGAAACGGGGCGCGCATCGCGGCGTGCTGGTCGGTGGGTACCCGGCCGGCGAAGACCAGCGTCTCGGTGCCCCTGCTGACCCCGGAGTAACTGGCCCGGACCAGCACCTCGTCCGGCCCGGGTTCGGGCAGCGCCACCGGCCGGATCTCGGCCGCTCCGGGTTCACGCACCCAGCAGGCGTACGCCTCGCGGATCACCGTCGCGCACCTCACCTCTGCTCCGGGCCGAACCGTTCGGCCATCTCGGGTCCCGGGTCGGGTCGTCGATCATAAACACGGAGGTACGGCGCGCACAGTTCGAAGCAGGCCGGTCCGGCCCTCACGGCACGAGGTCACTGATGCCGGGGTGTCCCGACGGCGAGGATGCCCCCGATGCCATGCGGTCGGAGGTGGTCAGCCCTGCTTCTCGCCGGTGGCGGGGCGGGCCCGGACGTGCAGCCGCTCCCCCTGCGGCCCGAAGAGACTGAGAGCTTCGGCGGTGCCCGGGCCGGGGTTGAAGAAGAGATGCGGGATACGGGTGTCGAACTCGGCCACCTCGCCCGGGGTGAGCGTCAGATCACGGTCGCCGAGCAGCAGGCGGAGCCGGCCGGAGAGCACGTAGAGCCACTCGTACCCCTCGTGGACCTGCGGGACCCGACCCCCGGCGGACGGGTCCGGCGGGAAGATCTGCTTGAACGCCTGGACGCCGCCCGGTCGGCGGGTCAACGGCAGGTGCGTCACGCCGTGGATGACGATGGGTTTGGGGCGTACCCGGGGGTCGCCGGTGGCGGGGGCGTCGACCAGTTCGTCAAGCGCGACCTGGTAGGCCCTCGCCAGCGGGAGCAGCAACTCCAGGGTGGGCCGACGACTGCCGGACTCCAGCCGGGACAGGGTGCTCACCGAGATGCCGGTCAGGTCGGCGAGTTGGGTCAGCGTGGTCCCGCGTTGGTGACGTAGGGCACGCAGCCGGGGGCCGACGGCCGCCAGCGCGGCACTGTCCTCGTTTGCCATAACGGCAAGGATAGTTGCCACCCTGCCGGTGGCGACGGATGGTGGGCGCAGCCGACGACGCACGAGGGAGATACCGGTGGACGAGAACTACGACGTGGTGGTGGTGGGCGGCGGCGCCGCCGGGCTCAGCGGGGCGCTGGCGCTGAGCCGGGCCCGACGGTCGGTGCTGGTGATCGACTCCGGTGAGCCGCGCAACGCGCCGGCCGACCGGATACACAACTACCTGGGCCGGGAGGGGACGCCGCCCGGCGAGCTGCTCGCGGTCGGGCGGGCCGAGGTGGCCGGGTACGGCGGGCAGTTCCGCGCCGGGCGGGTACGGACGGCCACCCGGGACGACGACGGGTTCCGGCTGAGCCTCGACGACGGGGAGTCGGTGCGGGCCCGGCGGCTGCTGGTGACCACCGGGTTGACCGACGAACTGCCCGACGTGCCCGGCCTGGCGCAGCGGTGGGGGCGCGACGTGCTGCACTGCCCGTACTGCCACGGCTGGGAGGTGCGGGACCGCCGGATCGGCATCCTGGCGACCGGGCCGCTGGCCGTGCACCAGGCCGAGATGTGGCGACAGTGGAGCCCCGAGGTGCTGCTCCTGCTGCACGACGCCCCGGCGCCGGACGCGGAGACCGCCGAGCGGCTCGCCGCCCGGAGCATCGCGGTGGTGCCGGGCCCGGTCGCCGCGGTGGAGGTGACCGATGACGCGCTGACCGGCGTACGGCTCGCCGACGGTCGGGTGGTGGCGCTCGACGCGATCGTGGTGGCGACGCGGCTGACTCCCCGCGCGGATCTGCTGGTGGGGCTGGGGCTGGCCCCCGAGGAGGTGACGATGGGTGAGCACGTGATCGGTGCCCAGATCCCGTCCGACGGCACCGGCGCGACCACCGTCGCGGGGGTCTGGGTGGCCGGCAACGTGGCCGACCTCCGTGGTCAGGTGATCACGTCCGCCGGGGCCGGCCTGAACGCCGCAGCCGCCATCAACGCCGATCTCACCGCCGAGGACACCCGCGCGGCGGTGGCCGCGTACCGGCAGTTGCGGGCCACCGCGTTCGAGGAGCCGGCGTGGGAGGAGCGTTACCAGTCCCGCCCGACGGTGTGGAGTGGACGGCCGAACCCGCAGTTGGTCGCCGAGGTCGCGGACCTGACCCCGGGACGCGCGCTGGACGTCGGCAGCGGCGAGGGCGCGGACGCGGTGTGGTTGGCCGAGCGCGGCTGGCGGGTGACGGCGGTGGACATCTCCACCACCGCGCTGGACCGGGCCGCCGCGCACGCCGACACCGTCGGCGTGGCCGACCGGATCGAGTTCACCCACGCCGACCTGCGCGACAAGCCGCCCACCGAGGAGGCGTACGACCTGGTGTCGGCGCAGTTCATGCACCTGCCCGTGGTGCAGCGGCGGGAGTTGTTCGGCCGGCTGGCCGCGGCGGTGGCGCCGGGCGGCGTCCTGCTGATCGTCGGGCACCATCCGTCGGATCTGTGGACGTCGGCGCGCCGGATGCACATGCCGGACATGATGTACACCGCCGAGGACGTGGCCGCCGATCTGGACCCGGCCGACTGGGAGGTGCTGACGGCCCAGGCCCGTCCCCGTCCCGCCACCACCCCCGACGGCGAGGAGATCACCCTGCACGACGCGGTCCTCGTCGCCCGCCGTCGTTAGCAGCCGTCCCGCGCCCACCGCGACGACCTGCGTCGATCATGGAGTTGTCCGGGATGACAAAGGTGGTGGAGCACCACCTTTCCGGCACCGCGAGTCCATGATCGGCGCGGGATCGGGGGAACGCGGGCCGACAACGTGAGAGGTGGTGGGGCAGGACTTCGCATGAGGTCCGCGCGGCGGTAGCGTTGCGCCACACTGACGGCCCGCGGGGCAGGCGACCGCCGACCCTGACGCCCGATCGTACGGAGGATGGTGCATGTCCATCGGCGCTGAGCCGCACGCAGCACGCGACGATGCGGCCTCGCGGCCGAGCTTCGAGCTCGCCCTGCGCGGCTACGACAAACGCCAGGTGGACCGGCACCTGGAGCAGCTCGACGGTCAGATCGCGATGCTCAGCGGAGAGCACGGCCGATCCGCCGTCCGGGTCCGTGAACTGACCGCGGAGGTACAGCGGCTGCGTGCCGAGTTGGCCGAACTTCAGGAGCAACCCGTGCAGGTGGACCGCGCCTCGTTCCATGACCTGGGCCCGATGGTCGGCGAGATCATGGCACTCGCCGAGAAGCAGGCCGCGATGATCACCGAGTCGGCCACCGACCGGGCGAACGAGCTGCGCAGCGAGTCCGAGCGGATCCTCGCCGACACCCGTGAGCGCGCCGCGCAGGCACGTCAGGACCTGGCCGAGGAGCTGGCGGCCCGGCGGGCCGAGCAGGAGCAGGCGCACGAGGAGCGGCGCACCCTGGCCGAGGCGGAGCTGACCGCGATCCGCGAGCACGCCGAGCAGCTGCGGGCCGACGGTGAGGCCGCCCACGAGCGCGCCCAGCACGAGGCCAAGCGGATCACCGAGCAGAGCGCGCAGCAACTCAACCAGACCCGGGTCGCCGCCGACGCGCTGATGAAGTCGGCCCGTACCCAGATCCAGCAGGAACTCCAGTCGGCCCGCGCCAAGAACCAGCAGGAGATGGCGCAGTGGCAGGCCAACGTGGAGCGCGAGGTCAACGAGAGGCGCACCGCCGCCGAGCAGGACATCGCCGAGCAGCAGGCCGCCGCCGAGCAGGAGCTGGCCGAGCAGCGCAGCGCGACCGAGCAGCAGATCGCCGCGCTGCTGGCCGAGGCGCAGCAGCACGTGACCGAGCTGCGCAACCGCGCCGACGAGCAGGCCGCCAGCCAGCAGCAGCAGATCGCCGCGCTACAGAAGGAGCTTGACGAGCGCCGGCAGGAGGCCGCCGAGCTGCACGCCGAGCTGGACACCGGCCGCCAGCAGCTCGCCGAGATCCGCCAGGAGGGCGAGGCACTGGAGAACGAGCTGTCCCGGATGCAGCAGCGGCTCAGTGAGGTCCGCCGGGACCTCACCGCCGAGAACGCCCGGCTGGACGAGGCCCGTCGGGCCGGGGACTCCGCCGAACGGCACGCCAAGGAGGTCCGGGCCCGCGTGCAGCGGGAGGCGAAGCGGGTGGCCGACCTGGCCGCCGCGGCGGTGATGGCCGCGGCCGCCGGCGGTACGGAGACCGCCGAGTACCCGATGGTGGGGTCCCGCTCCGGCGCCGACCGGTCGGCCCCGGACCGGGTGAGCGTCGAGCGGCTCACCGTGGACCGCGTCGGCGTCGACCGGCCGGCCGCGGAGCGACCCGTCCTGGACGACACGGACGCCGATCCCGCCACTTCCGACCGCGCACCGGTCGGCAGCGGCGGCACCGACCGCGTACCGGTCGACAGTGGCCCTGCCGACCGGAACCCGGCCGAGCGGGCGAACGGCGAGCACGGTGGCGCGCCGGCGGTGCCGGACGATTCGGTCACCTCCGACCGTACGGCGGCCCGGGAGGTCGAGGCCGACGACGCCGAGCCGACCTTCCCCCGGCGCCTCGACACGGACACACCGACGCCCGTGCCGTTCCTGGCCTTCGGACAGCCGATCAGCGAGAACGGCGCCGCCCGGCACTGACCTCGGCTGCACCGCACGGCGGTCCTGTGGTGCGGTGATCGACTCGGGTTCCTTGAAGGTGGCGTGTCGGACACCGCCGGAGAGCGCGGTTTCCGGGAACCCGAGTCGATCAACACGCGCGGGCGATTCCGTGCCGAATCCACTGAGCGCCGGTAAAGCCACCCGCGTAACGGCTACCCGGCGATCTCGTCGCGTACCCGCTGCTGGAAGGCGCGGGCCTGCGCCCCGGTGGGCGGCGGCCCGCCGCGCCGCGCGGCGACCGCCCGGACGATCACCTCGGCCCGCTCGCCCGCGTCGATGAGCCGCTGACCGGCTGCCACCTTCGCGAGCCAGACGCCGTCACGGTGGCGCACCAGCGACCGGCAGGCGCCGAGCACGGCGTCCTCGGTGCCGGGTGCGGGCTGGTCGTCCGGCGGTGTCGGTAGCGCCAGCCACCAGGTCAGCGCCTCGACGAGCAGCCGGCGCAGGTCGTGCGGGGCGAGGTCGGCGAAGACCTCCCGCGCCGGCGGCCCGAGCAGCGGCAGCCCGCTCTGGTGCAGGATGCTGCGGTCGAGGCCGTACCAGAAGCGGCCGTCCGCGACCGGGCGGTCGGCGGGGTCGAGGGTGCGGCGGAACGTCATGCCGGCCCCGGTGTTGAGTTCGACCTCGAAGCCGGGTTCCGGGGTGCCGGAGGCGGCCACCTTCCGGTCGTAGGCGACCAGCTCCAGCCCGCGCGCCGGGCAGGGCAGCGCCTCGTGCCGCAGTCGCGCCACCAGTGCCCGCTTGGCCTCGTCGGTGAGCGGCCCGGCGCTGACCAGCGCCACGTCCACGTCGCTGCGGCCGGCCTGGTACGCGCCCAGCCCCACCGAGCCGGCCGCGTACGCGCCGACCAGGTCGGCGCCGAGCACGTCCTGGGCGGCGGTGACCACGGCGTCGAGGTAACGCTGAAGATCGGAGTCCACGACCGGCCATCATGACGCACGAGTGGTCAGCCGGGTGGGGCTACCCCGCGTAGAGCAGCAGCAGACCGGCGACGGTGTAGGCGACCATCAGCGCCAACAGCGGGAGTTGGCCGGCCACCGCTCGGGCCCGGGGGAACAGGTACAGGGCGCGGTCGTGGGCGAGCAGCGTGCCGAGCAGGTGCCCGAGGATGATGACGGTGATCTGGAGGGTGGCCACCCCGGAGGGCGTGACCAGCTCGGTGTGCGGTTCCCAGTCGGCGGTGCCGAACCAGTTGGCGCCGGTGCCCAGCGGGTCGGAGAGCAACGCGACGGTGCGCTGGCCCTCCAGGATCAGCAGCGAGTAGTAGTGCGCCACCACGTACCCCACCGCGATCGGCACGATCGAGTGCGCGATCTCGCCCGGCACCTGACGGGCGTCGGCCGCGCCGGTGCGTCCGATGCGCGCCGCGGCGCCGGTGGCGGCGAGGTACGCCACCGCGACGGCGGCGATGACGAGGCTCAGCCCGGCGCTGCCGGTGACCGCCGGGTGCAGGCCGTTCTCCTGGCTGAAGCGCAACCAGCCGGGCGCGTTGGAGAGGCTGTCGTACATGGTCGAGCCGAGCAGCACGATCACCACGGCGACCAGCCCGGGGCGGGGCCGCAGGCCGGCGATGCCGTCGAGCGGGTTGCGCCACACCAGCACGCCGTCGGCGGCTCGGCCGAGTGGGGCGAGCTGACCGACCAGGGTGCTGTACGCCTCGAACGGGTCGGCGCGGTCGAACCAGCTGGCACCGAACAACACCGCCCCGACCAGCAGGACCGTCGCGTACCCGGCCAGCCAGGCGGTGATGACCGGCAGGGTGGCCCGTTGCGGGGCGACCAGTTCCAGCCAGAGGAACCCGAACAGGGTGACGGCGGCTGGCCACCATCCCACGCTGTCGGGCAGCTCACGCAGGCCTCGGTTCGGGTCGCGTCGGGCGGCCAGCGCCGCGAGCAGGTGCACCGTGCGCAGCGGGTTGACCGCCCGCCAGACCGGGCCGAACAGCAGTGACAGCGGGGCCAGCCCGACCCAGAGCAGGACGTAGAGCGCGCCGGCGGTGGGGTTGTCCGGGGTGTCCGGGCCGCCCAGCAGACCGAGGCAGAACCAGCCGCCGGCGAGCAGCCCGAGCCCGCGCAGCACCCACCGGAACGCGGGCGCGTCGACGAGCCGGGCGAGCCAGCCCGGCACCGGGCGGCCACCGGTCGCGTCCCGATCGAGTCGGGGTTCGCGCCAGAGCAGGCCCAACGCGAGGAACGTGACGACGAGGGTCAGTGCGGCGGCGACGACGAGCTGCGGCAGCGTGATCGGCAGGTCCTGGCGGCCACCGACGCCGTGTGCCAGCAGCGCGGGAGCGGTCGTCATGCCGCTCAGCGGACGACGAGCTGGAACAGCACCAGCCCGCTGTCGTGCGTCTCCACCTCGAACAGGCCGGTCTTGTCGGCGCGGAACTCCACCGAGCCGGGCGTGCCGGCGGGCAGTCGCGCGCCCAGGTCGTAGCCGTGCACGTGCAGTTCGTCGGCCACGTCGGAGGTGACCGTGATCCGGACCAGCTCGCCCTTACTGACGGTGACGCGCCCGGTGGGCGGATCGACGCGTCGTTTCGCGATCGTCACGGTGATCTGCTGGTCGACCGCGGGGGTGCTGGCGGCGGCGCTGGGTGTGCCGGTGGGCGTCGCGGCCGGCGTGGTGGCGGCGGCGCTCGTCGGGGCGGCGGACGTCGGCGTCGTCGAGGGGGTGGCTACCGAGGGGTCGTCGTCCTGCCCGCAGCCGGCGAGGAGCAGGGCGGTGAGCGCGGTGGCGGCGAGGGCGGCGGAGGTGCGGGCGACGGGGGTACGGACGAGCACGGGCGGACTCCGAACGACGCGAGGGGGGACGGTTGTCGAATTGATCGTCGGGGAGGAGAACTCTACGTCTTGTTCGGCGACGGGGAAATGACCATGATGAACGAATGCGATCGAGGCTGGTCACTGTGCGTAAGGTCCTGAGTCGTGGCGTGGCGGCGCTGGCGGCGACCCTGGTGGTGTCGCTGGTACTGCCGGTCGCCCCGGCGTCCGCGCACGGCCAGTTGGCGACGTCCACCCCACTGACCGGCACCGTCGTCCGCCAGCCGCTGACCCAACTGGCGTTGTACTTCACCGAGAAGCCGGCCGCGAACGCGCATTTCGCCATCACCGGCCCGAACGGGTCGCGGGTGGACAACGGCTGGTCCTACGGGGAGCCGAAGCGGCTGGACAAGCCGGTCACCGAGTACTTCATGGTCAACGGGGTGTTCGAGCCACGGCTGTACCACACCGGCTTCCCGGCCATGGTGACCGTGGCGCACTGGCCGGCGAAGGGCCGCTACACGGCCAGTTACCTCTCGGTCGCCTCGGACGGCGAGGCGGTGCGCGGCGACGTCACGTTCGACTACCAGGGGCCAGGCACCGCGGCTCCGGCCGGTTGGACGGCGCCCACGGCGGGGCCGGATCCGGCGCTGGTCGCCCAGGCCGAGAGCGAGGGCTCGGCGGATCCGGTCGCCAGCGGCAGCCCGGTCGGCCCCACCGACGCCCCGCCGAGCCAGCCGGTGGGCGCCACCGAGGAGCAGGGCGGCGGTGGGTTCCCGGCCTGGCTGCTGCCAGCTTTGATCGTCGTCGTGGTCTCCGCGATCGTGTTGGTGGCGGCCCGCCGTCGACCCCCGTCGCGGGGGGCCGCCACGGCGGGCCGCCGACCCGACAGGGCGGCGGGCAGGAGCGGCGCCGCGACCCGCAAGGGGACAAACCCGACGAGGAAGACCGGCAATCGGAGCGGTGGTCCGGCGCGACGCGGACGGCGGTAGGGCCCCGCAGGACCCGGCATTCCTCGCGTACCGCCTCGAACTTTCGCACAGACATCGGGAACTTTTGATGTATCGAGGCGAAGCCATGGACAGCCCAATCGAAACGCCTTAATGTCTCGACCCATCCACCCGGTGTTTCCGCACTGTCACTCGTCGGCGTCGAGGACGTTACGGAGCCGGGCCGACGGCCATCCTCACCGCTGCTCCACGCCGGCCGTCGGACACTCCACTGCCTCCTGGAGGAACGATGGGCACACGCCTGCTACGCCGACTCCACCATCCCGTCCTGGGTGCGCTGGCACTCGTCCTCGCCACCGGCCTCTGGGCCGTCCCCGCCACCGCCGCCCCCGCACAGGAACCGGGCGTCACGCTCCGCGTCTTCGACGTGCAGGTGCCGCTGTCGGAGCTGTGCACGCTCAAGCCCGCGCAGACCCCGAACGTGGACAAGCTGATGTCCACCATCAACTGGACCTCGGCGGCCGACTTCGGCTTCGAGGACAACTTCGTCTCGCAGGTGCTCGGCAACATCACCACCACCCAGGCCGGCAGCTACACGTTCCGACTCAGCAGCGACGACGGATCCAAGCTGACGATCGACAACACCGTCGTGATCAACCATGACGGTCTGCACGGCGCGACCCCGCCCAAGGAGGGCACGGTCACCCTCACCGCCGGCCTGCACCCGCTGCGCATCGACCACTTCGAACGCGGCGGCGGGCAGCAGATCACCCTCGAGTGGAAGACCCCCGGCTCGTCGACCTTCGTGGTCGTACCGAACTCGGCGCTGAGCACCGACGCCGGCGTGGTCCGGGTGACCGCGCCGGGGCGCAAGGAGTGCGAGGGGGTCACCGACTCCCCCGGTGACGGCCTGCCGCTGACCGGCGTGCACCCCGGCTACACGCTGACCAACCTGCGGCCCAGCGGCTTCCAGCCGAAGGTCACCGGCATGGACTGGCTGGCCGACGGCCGCCTCGTCATCTGCACCTGGGGCGGCAGCGACCAGTCCGGCACCTCCCAGGACGGCGAGGTCTGGATCCTCGGCAACACCGGCGGAGCGACAGGTCCGGGCACCGTGACCACCAAGAAGATCGCCGGTGGCCTGAAGGAGCCGATGGGGCTCAAGGTCGTCGACGGGGTGGTCTACGTCTCGGAGAAGCAGCGGTTGACCCGACTGGTCAACACCGGCGGCGACGAGGTGGCGGAGCGCCTGGACACCGTCGCCACCTGGCCGTACGGCGGCAACTTCCACGAGTTCGCGTTCGGCCTGCTCTACCAGGACGGGTTCTTCTACCTGAACCTGTCGGTGTCGATCAACTCCGGCGGGGCCACCACCAACCCGCAGCCGGCCGCCAACCGGGGCACCACCCTCAAGGTCAACAAGGACACCGGGGCGGTCAGCTACGTCGCCGGCGGCCTGCGTACGCCGCACGGCATCGGCTGGGGCCCGGAGGGCGGCATCTTCGTCACCGACAACCAGGGCGGCTGGCTGCCCTCGTCGAAGCTCGTGCACGTCAAGCAGGGCCGGTTCTTCAACCACTACACGAACCCGGCCGGCCCGTTCGACACCGCCCCGGTCACCCCACCCGTGCTCTGGATGCCGCAGAACGAGATCGCCAACTCGCCCAGCACCCCGCTCTACCTGACCAGCGGCAGGTACGCCGGCCAGTTCGTCATCGGCGACGTGACGTACGGCGGCCTGCAACGGGCGAACGTGGAGAAGGTCAACGGCGAGTACCAGGGCGCCCTGTTCCGGCTCACCCAGGGCCTGGAGGCGGGCGTCTCCGAGGTCAACATCGGCCCGGACGGCGCGATCTACGTCGGTGGGCTCGGCGCGGGCGGCAACTGGGGGCAGACCGGCAAGCTGTCGTACGGCCTGCAGAAGCTCACCCCGAACAGCACCACCGCGTTCGAGATGCTCGCGATGCGGGCCACCACGACCGGCTTCGAGGTGGAGTACACCCAGCCCGTCTCGGCGGCGACCGCCGCCGACCTGGCCACGCGTTACAAGGTCAAGCAGTGGCGGTACGTGGCGACGTCGAACTACGGCGGACCGAAGGTCGACGAGGAGACGCTGACCGTCACCTCGGCCACCCTCTCGGCGGACGGCAAGAAGGTCACCCTCGCGGTGGCCGGGCGCAAGGCCGGGCGGGTGGTGCACCTGCGCTCGCCACGCCCGTTCACCTCCACCAGCGGCCAGTCGCTGTGGAGCACCGAGGCGTGGTACACGCTCAACTCCATTCCGGGCAGTCCGCCACCGCCGGTCGGCGGCACCATCACCGGTGTCGGCGGCAAGTGCCTCGACGTGGACAACTCGGGGACCGCCGACGGCACGAAGATCCAGCTCTGGACCTGCAACGGCACCGCCGCGCAGTCCTGGACGCGGGTCGGCGACACGTACCGGGTGCTCGGCAAGTGCCTGGACGTGGACAACGGCGGCACCGCCAACGGCACGAAGGTGCAGCTCTGGACCTGCAACGGCACCGGCGCGCAGGTCTGGCAGCCGCAGTCCGACGGGTCGATCCGCAACCCGCAGTCCGGCAAGATCCTGGAGGCCGCCGGTGGTGGCACCGCCGACGGCACCCAGATCCAGCTCGGCACGTACGCGGGCGGCGCGCACCAGAAGTGGGTGGTCAGTAGCGGCGTGACCGGCTGACCTCGGACGAGGGGCGTGGTCTGACCGGCGGGTCAGGCCACGCCCCCGACGTGGGAGGACCGGACGCTCAGCGGAACAGCACCGGCCGATTCCCCCGCGCGCCGACCAGCTGGCCCCGAATGTTGATGTCCTCGATCAGGTCGGTCTCCCGCACGCCCCGACTGGTCAGGTCGGTCATCACCCCGTCGCGCCAGAGGAACGGGTGCCACTGGGCGGTGGTGGTGCTGAAGCCCAGCACCACGCCCCGGTCGTTGATCGCGGTGGCGCGGCTCCAGTCGCCACCGAGCGTGCCCAGGTCGGTGAGCGTCCCGTTCTGCCAGCGGAACGCCCGCCCGTTGGCCGTCCCCACCACCTGGCCCCGGTTGTTGACCCCGAGGGCCTCGTCGCCGATCTGGGTGAGCAGGCCGTCGCGCAACCGGCCGCCGACGCAGGTGCACGGGTAGTCCTGCGGCGGCACGTTGAACCCGCCCACCACGTCCCCGGAGTTGTTGAAGTCGCTGGTGAACTCGTAGAAGTACTCCCGGCCCAGGTCGGTGAAGACGCCGTCGCGCCACAGGAAACGGTGCGGCATGTCGCCCGCCGGTTCGCTGGTGCCGAGCACCTGCCGGCGGTCGTTGACGCCGATCGCCACGCTGTTCTCCCCGCCCAGGGTGCCCAGGTCGCGGAGCTGACCGTCACGCCAGAGCACGGCGCGGGCCAGATAGTCCGGGCCGAAGGAGGTGATCGCCACGTCGCCGAACTCGTTGACGTCCACGGCGGTGGAGTCCGTGTCGCCGGGCAGCACGCCCAGGTCGGTGATGACACCGTGGCGCCACCGCACGGCATGCCGGGCGCCGCTGGCGACGGTGCTCCACCCGACGATGTCGCCGCGGTCGTTCATCGCCGTCGCGGCCCCGTCTCCTCCGCCCAGAGTGCCGAGGTCGACGACCCGGTAGCGGGGCGGGGACGCGGCGGCGGGAGCGGGAGCAAGGGTGATCAGCGCGACGATGGTCGTCGCTGCGGTCAACAGGGGACGCGGGGACACCATGGACGCCACGGGACGCTCCTCGGATCGGAGCGGCGGCGACCCGGCGGGCGGGCACGACGGGCCGGCACCACTGCGCGTTCGATCGGTAACGCACAGTAAACCGGCGTCGCCGCCGTACGCCAGGGACCGAACGGTCACCGATGCCCGCGCGTCCGGCGGTGGAGGTGGCGGTCAGGGGCCGTGCGGCAGCGGCTGCGCCAGTGCCCGCAGGTCCGCCGGAAGTTGGGCCAGGGCGTCCTCGAACTCCCGGTGCCCGACCACCCGGTGCATCGTCTGGAGCACCGCGCGGGCGCCCCGCTCGGCGGCCGGCCGGTCGAGCCCGGCGCGGTCGGCCACCCGCCGCAGGAACTCGTCGTAGCCGAACGCCTCCGGCGGCTCGGCGGCCTTGACCAGCAGCGGGCTCAGCTCGTCGGCCAGGTGCGGGGCCAACGCGCCCGCCTCGCCGCCGGAGAGCCGCTCGGTGAGGGTCCGCAGGACCGCCTCGGTCAGCGGGCGTGCCTGCTCCGGCGAGACGCCCGCCCGTGCCGCAACCTTGTCGACGAACCCCAGCTCGGCCATGCCCCCGCCCTTCGCCTTCGGAAACGCGTGGCTACCCGGGCCCACCGGCAGCAAACCCGGCAGCCGGGGGCGGGATCGTTCTGCTGGTTGCTCCGCGCGGTGCCGCCCGCTTCTCGTACGGTGAGATCGAACCGGGAACCCGGCGGCTGCCCCACGGCGGCCCCTGCCGCAGGAGGAGCAGATGGCCCTCGACCTGCCCGACGTGATCGACCGGTACTTCCGGGCCGTCAACGACCGGGACCTGGACGCCTTCGTCGCCTGTTTCGCGGACACCGCGAGGGTCGCCGACGAGGACCGGCTGTACGACGGGCGGCCCTCCATCCGCGCCTGGCGGCAGAAGACGATGGACGCCTACTCGTACACCGCCGAGCCGGTCCGGGTCACCTCGCAGGCGGGCGATTCGTACCTGGCGATCACCCGGGTGTCCGGCGACTTTCCCGGCAGCCCGATCGAGCTGCGGTACCGGTTCACGCTGCGCGACGGCCTGATCGGCGCCCTGGACATCCGGCCCTGACGGGGCCGCTCCACCGACCCGAGGGGAACCCCGTGCCGCGAGTGTGGCTCATCACCGGCTGCTCGCGTGGTCTCGGCCGCGCCCTCGCCGCGGCCGTCCTGGCCGACGGCGACCACGTGGTGGCCACCGCCCGCAACCCGGCCCAGCTCGACGACCTGGTCGACCGGCACGGTGACCAGGTCCGCGCGGTGGCCCTCGACGTCAACGACCCCGCCGCCGCCCGAGCCGCCGTACGCACCGCCGTGGACACGTTCGGACGTCTCGACATCCTGGTCAACAACGCCGGGTACGCCGACGTCGCCGCGATCGAGGACATCGCCGAGGACGACTTCCGGGCGCAGATCGAGGCCAACTTCTTCGGGGTGGTCAACCTGTCCCGGGCCGCCCTTCCAGTGCTGCGCGAGCAGGGGCGCGGGCACATCGTGCAGATCTCCAGCGTCGGCAGCCGGGTCGCCAGCACGGGTCTGGGCGCGTACCAGGCCGCCAAGTGGGCGGTCAGCGGCTTCTCCGCGGTGCTCGCCAAGGAGGTCGAGGCGTTCGGGATCCGGGTCACCACGATCGAGCCGGGCGGGCTGCGTACCGACTGGGCCGGCTCGTCGATGAACGCCCTGCCGATCAGCGAGCCGTACCGACCGGGCATCGACCCGGCCGTGCGGCGACTACGCGAGGCCAGCGGCACCCAGCCCGGCGATCCGGCCCGCGCCGCCCAGGCGATCATCCGGATCACCCGGGTCGACGACCCGCCGCTGCGGTTGCTGCTCGGCGCCGACGCGGTGGCGGGCGCCTCGGCGGCGGCCGAGGCCCTCGCCGCGTCCGACGCGCGGTGGCGGGAGTTGAGCGAGTCCATCAGCTTCGACGCCGCACCCTGACCGGCTGCGCGGCCGGACCGACGAGGTGTGGTCGGGCCGGCTCGCGGATGATCGACCGCCGAACGGAGGAGACGGCCGAGGGGTCGGCGGGTGACATGATGTGGCGACAACCGCTGTCGCGACGAGAAGGGTTCCGACTGCCCGATGGCGCACTTCGAGGCTCGCACGTCCACGGCACCCGAGCGGATCGCGGTGACGCTGACCAGCGACCCGCACCCGGCGGGCTGATGCCGGGCGAGCGACGGGAGACCGTGGCCGAGCAGAGTGTCTCCACCCCGGTCGCGGACACCATGGCCTACCAGGTCGCGACGGACGTGCGCGCGCTGCGCGCCTTCGTCAGCGCCGGGGCCCTGGCCCGAGGGCTGTCCGCCGAACGGGTGGAGGTGCTGACGCTGGCGGTCAGCGAGCTGGCCAGCAACACGTTGCAGCACACCACCGGCGGCGGTTGGGTGCGGCTCTGGGCCGAGCCGGGCCAGCTGTTCTGCGACGTCGTCGACCATGGGCCGACGCGGGCGTTCGGCCGCAGCATGCCGTCGGCCGACGCGGTACGGGGTCGCGGGCTGGCCATCGTGGAGCAGATCTGTGACGAGGTCGCCGTGCTGTCCAGCCCCGAGGAGACCGTCGTACGGATCCGCCTGAGCCTGTGACCCGTCGGCGGCGATCCGCGCCCACGCGGGCCGCGCCGGCTGCCACAATGCGGACAGCCCGGGACGACGGTGACACCGGGTCGACCCGACCGGGAGGACGCCACGATGCCGGACAGCGCACGCGAGGCAGAGCTGCTCGACGCCGAGCGCACCCTGCAGGCCGCCCAGCGGGCCGGCGACGTCGCCGCCCTCGACCAGCTGCTGGTCGACCAGTTGCTCGCGATCGGCCCGGACGGGCGTACGCACACCAAGCAGGACGACCTGGCCGCGCGCCGGGAGCGCCGCTCGGTCGTGGAGGAGCTGGTCGAGGAGGAGCTGGACCTGCTCGTCATCGGGTCGACCGGGGTGACGTTCTTCCTGGGTCGGGTGTCCGGCGTCTTCGACGGGGCGCCGTTCGCGGCACGGCTGCGCTACACCCGGACCTGGGTGCACGACGACCCGCACGGCTGGCGGGTGCTGGCGGCGCACATCAGCCCGGTCTGACTCAGCCCTCGTCCTCGTCGTCGTCCTCGTCGAGCAGACCCTGCTCGTCGAGGAACGCGAACCACCGGTCGTCCGCCGGGGTCAGCTCGGCGTAGCCCGGCCCGAGCAGGTAGTAGTCCACGAAGGATTCCAGGTCGGGGGCGAGCTCCTCGAACGCGTCGGACAGGAACCACTCGGTGCCGTTCGGCGGGAAGTACCAGATCGCGCCCGTGCCACGGTCCATGAAGATCGGCTCGTCGCTGCGGGTGCCGACCACCAGCCAGCCGGCCCGGTCCTGCGGGATCGACGAGAAGTCCGGCGCGTAGTCGAGGTGGTACTGGACCCCGGCGAGGGTCGACGAGGACGCCAGCTCGACCCGACCGGCCCGCAGCCCGTCGGCCACCAGCAGGAGATCCCGCAGGTCGGCCGGGAGCCCCGGCGGTACGGCATCGATGCCCGCCCCCTCGCCGAACTCGGCGTACGCCAGGCTCTCCGGCAGATCGGCCAGATCGGCCCGCAGCTCCTGGATGAGCTGCCGCAGCTCCGGGTTCACCGCACACCTCCGTACGGACGTGGACCGCCGATGGTCGCCCTCATGCGGGCACCCGCTCGACGCTGACCTCGATCGGGCCGACGCGCAGAGTGCCGTCGTTGAGGGGTGTGCAGCGGATGCCGCCGGTGGTGCGCAGCGCCTTCCAGGCCCCCGGGCCGACGGTGACGTCCATCCAGGCGCACGGCCGGGCCGCGCGGTTGACCCGCAGGCTGACCGGGCCGTCGCCGGAGTCCAGCACCAGCACCCTGCCGATCAACTCGTCCACGGCGATCCCGGTGGTGAGGATGTTGCGCCGCACCTCGGCCAGGCCGCTGCCGGCCGGCAGCGACTCCTGGGCGATGACGGTGACGCTGGCGTCGCGGTGCGCCGGCTGGCCGAAGTACCGGTCGCCGACGATGCCGAGGTCGGCGCGGATCCGAACGGTGTCGACCAGCTCACCGGGTGGCGCCGGCGCCGGGCCGTCGGCGGGCCGGCCCAGGAAGCGGTGCACGGGCGAGGCCAGCAACTCGACGATCTCCGGCATGCCGGAATTCTACGGAGGGGACCGGGGCCCGTGGGCCAGGTCGGCACAGCGCGCCGCCGGGCGCCGGGCATCGCGACGGGACGAGTGCGGCACCCGCGCCGGTGGGGACGGCGGAGTGATCCCGCCCTCCCCACCGCGACGCCGGCTCAGGCCGGTGTGCCGGTGACGGTCAGGTGGCGCAGTCGGCCCACGTTGTCGAACGAGCCGAAGCCGACCCGTCCCGAGCCGAACGTGGTGTCCTTCGCGGTGAGCAGCGGATCCCGCTGCCCGTCGACGTAGACGGCGATCTCGCCGGTGGCCGGCAGGTGCACCACCCGGACGCGATGCCAGTTGGCGTCGGTGATCGCCGGGTTGGCGCCGCGGGACCGGCCGTTCCACTGGTGGTCGATGCGCTCCCGGTCGGCGTTGTCGACCTTGAAGATGCCGTTGTGCGGATAGATGGTGTTGTCGGTGGAGAGGTGGGCGTAGTAGAACTCGGTGTCCGAACGCCACCCGAAGACGATGATCACGTCGCGGTTGCTGACCTCCACCGGCGTGTCGAGGCGTACCTGAGCGTCGACCTGCACCGACGACCAGGCCGGGCCGGCGGTCAGCACGGCGTACTCGAAGGGCCGGCGCGGGCCCGGCCGGCTCTCCCCGGCCTCGGCCAGGATGACCTGGTCATGGGGGAACTGCCACTTGGCCGGCGTCACCGGCGCCCAGCTCGCGGCCCCGGCGGTGCGGCGCAGGGTGGTGTCCCCGACGTCGCCGCTGGCGAACTCCCTGGTGCCGGTGACCTTCCAGACCTTTCCGTTGGCCTTGGCGACGAGATAGAGCTCCCCGGCCGCGTCGGTGCCGAAACGCAGGTCCACCCGGTTGGGGTCGCCGGGCGCGCCGGGCGCGGACAGGTCCCGCATCCGCACCGGGGCGCCCGCCGCGTCGAAGAGCGCGAGCTGGTGGATCGTCGCCAGCTCCCGGCCCCGACGCATCTCGTTCGCCTCGGTGTAGAACACCCGGCCGTCGACCAGGTCACCGAAGACGTACTTGCCGCGCAGCGCGGGCAGCGCCCGTCCCCGGTAGACGAACCCGCCGGCCACCGCGACGCCGACATCGTCGGTGCAGTTCCAGCCGGCGGCGGGGTCGTGGTCGTACGCGGCGACCGGGTAGGTGTAGCCGTAGCTGGCGTCGTCGGCGGGCAACGGGAGCAGCCGGTCGCAGGGGTTCGTGGCCGTCCTGTCGAAGACGAACGAGCCCTCACGCTCGCTCCAACCGAAGTTGTCCCCGGCGCGGACCTCGTAGATCGCCTCGACGGCGTGTTCACCGATGTGCCCGAGGTACATCCGGCCGGTCGCCCGGTCCCAGCTGAACCGGTGCGGGTCGCGGAAGCCCACGGCGTAGAGCTCGCCGAGCGCGCCGGCCCGGCCGACGAACGGGTTACCGGGCGGGATGCCGTAGCGACCGTTGGCGGAGTTGGTGCCCCGGGGGTCGATGCGCAGCAGCTTGCCGTGGGGCAGGGCCAGGTTCTGCGGGTCGGTGTTGCGGGCGCCCTGGCCACCGTCGCCGACGGCGAGGTACAGCAGGCCGTAGTCGCGGTCGTGGCGCTTCGCAGTGGGGTTGAAGTTGATTTCCTGGATGCCGTGCACCTGGCCGCCGAAACCGATGCGCAGCACCTCGCGGTGGGTACCGGCGAAGGTGGCGGCGCCCGGGTCGGTCGCCGTCCACTCGGTGATGACGCCGTGGAAGAGCGTGTTGGGCTGGGCGAAGTCCGGCGTGACGGTCGTCGTCGACGCCAGCTCGGTGTGGATGGTGTAGAACCGGCCGTTCACCCCGAACTCCGGGTGGAAGGCGACGTACCCGAAGCCCTGGCCGAGCCCACGACCGGAGAAGAACCGCGGCGCGAACGTCGCCGCCACGTCCAGGTAGACGTGCGGTACGCCGTCCTCGACCAGGTAGAGGCTGCCGTTGAGGTCGGGCACCGCCCGCCGGCCGGAGCCGTCGGGCAGCTCCATGATGGTGTTGATCCGCGCGGTACGCATGAGGCGCGCGTCGGTCGGCGCCGGTGTGGGGTACGACTGCGGGAAGCTGGCGTACTCGCTCAGGACCAACCCGAGACGGGACTGGACCGGCATCTCGGGGATCGGGTCGTAGACCGCGTCGGCGGCCCGAGCGGGCGTGGCGACCAGTGTGGACAGGATCAGCACGAGGGCGGTGAGGCCGGCCCTCACGGTGGGCCGGCGGACTGTGCCGGCGCGGCGGTGCAGGGTGCGCACGCGTGTCTCCTTCTCGGTGGGACGGTGCCGAGGGGGTGGTCAGCGGGCAAGGTGGCGGTACTGCCTCCGCACGTCGTTCGCGGAGACCACGCTGTCGAGGAACATCAGGCCGTCCATCCGGCAGTCGCACGGGTTGCGTTCCAGGCTGTCCTGGGGGAAGCTGCCGCCGATCTTGATGCCCCGGGGGTCGGACGCGGTGGTCAGGTGCGGGCCGGGCCCGGCGACCAGCCACGGGTCGTCGGTGCGGGTGTAGAAGCCGTCCACCGGCTCGCCGTTGCGGTAGAGGGCGAGCGCACCGGTGTCGAAGTCGAAGGTGGCGGCCAGGTGCACCCACTCCCCCACCGGCAGCAGCTCGCGCCAGTCCCGGGTGGCGGCGAAGGTCTGCGAGTTGCCGCCGTCGAGCCGCCGGCCGAGCGCGACCAGGCGCAACTGCCCGTCCACGTCGATCAACTCCAGCAGCGCGCGGACGCCGTGGCCGTCGGAGTCGCCGGTCAGCACCCCGGCCAGCCCGATGGCGTTGTACCGGTCGTCCGGGTCGGCGGTGGTGGAGTTGGGTAGCGGGCGATCCATGTTCAGCTTGAACCAGCCCAGCACGGTCGTTCCGGCGGTGGCGCTGAACGCGCGCAGCGTCCGCACCCCGCTGGCCGACCAGGTGCCGGCCTTCCAGTCGTCGTTGCCCGCGACCGTGGGGTCGACCTGTCGGGTCTGCAACGCGTTGCGGCTGCCCCGGTAGGCGCGGTCCGGCACCCGCATGGCGGCGCCGCCGTTGACCAGCTCGATCTCGGTGCCGGAACGCCCCTGGTCGCGTTCCAGGGCGCGGTCGCCGGGCACCGGGTGGTCGAAGTCGTACGCGGCGACCAGGTGCGCGCGCAGCGCCGGGTGGACGTCGTGCGCGATGCTCCGATCCGCCTGCGCCGGTGGCGCGCCCGCGCCGGTCAGTGCGCCGATCGCCAGGAGGGAGACGGCGACTCGTCGGGCCCTGGACATGGCTGTCACCTCGTTTCGCGGCACTCGGGTGCCGGTCACGTAAGCGCTTACGTAAGCGCTTTCGTACCCTAGGCTTCGATCAACGTCACTAGCAATAGATCGGGTGACATAAATGTTTCCGGGGAGTTGCGGATGCCCAGGGCCAGCCAGCGGCCGCGCCTCGTGGACGTCGCCGAACACGCCGCCGTCTCGTTGGCGACCGCCTCCCGGGCCCTCGCCGGCCGGCAGGGGGTCAGTGCCGAGGTGGCCGACCGGATCCGGCAGATCGCACGGGAGCTGGGCTACGTGGCCAACCCGTACGCCCGCACCCTCGCCAGCGGGGCCAGTTCCACCGTCGGGCTGATCGTCCACCAGATCGACGACCCGTATTTCGCCGAGATCGCCGCCGGGGTCATCCAGTTCGCCGCCGAGCAGGGGCTGCTCGTGCAGATCTGCCAATCCGGCCGGGACCCCGGCTACGAGCTGCAACAGCTGCGCCACCTGATCGCCCAGCGGGTCGGTATCGTCCTGATCAGCGGTTCCGGCTACGACGACCCACGGATGGAGGTGGCCGCCCGCGCCGAGCTGGCCGCGTTCCAGGACCACGGCGGACGGGCAGCGGCCATCGGACGACACGCTCTCGGCATCGACGCCGTCCTACCCGACAACGAGGCCGGTGGCTTCGCGCTCGCCCAACATCTGATGGACCTCGGGCACCGACGGCTCGCCGTCGCCGCGGGCAGCACCGGCCTCACCACGGTCGCCGACCGGCTGGCCGGAGTGTCGTCGGCCCTGCGGCAGCGTGGGCGCTCCCCCGCCGACCTCGCCGTCGTGCACGGCGACTTCACCCGTGCTGGCGGGCGCGCCGCCACCGAGCAGATCCTCAACGATCACCCCGAAACGACGGCGATCATCGCACTCAACGACGCGATGGCCATGGGTGTGCTGTCGACGCTGCGAGCCCGACGGGTGCCGGTGCCCGCGCGGATGTCCGTCGTCGGCTTCGACGACGTCTCCGTGGCGGCCGACCTCGCACCCAGCCTCACCACCATCCGCCTGCCGATGACCGAGATGGGACGCGCCGCACTCACCCTCGCCCTCAAGCCGCGCACGACCCGCCCGCGCCGCCGCCCCACCGGTCACCTGCTGGTGGTGCGTGACTCGACCGGCCCCGCGCCGAAGACCTGACCGACTCGCCGGCGATCAGACCGCTAGGGCCGCCCGGACCTCCCGTTCCGCCGTGACACCCCCGTCGCCGTGCGAGGTGACCCGGCCGGACTCCAACACGTGGTAGCGGTCCGCCACCCGCAGCGCGAAGCCCAGGTGCTGCTCGACGAGGAGCACACTGAACCCGGACTGCCGGGTCAGCTCGACGATCCGCTCCTGGATCTCCGCAACCACCGACGGCTGGATGCCCTCCGTCGGCTCGTCGAGCATCAGCAGCCGCGGCCGGGTGATCAGGGCACGGGCGATGGCCAACTGCTGGCGCTGCCCGCCGGAGAGCAGCCCGGCCCGACGCCGCAGCAGCGGGCGCAGCGCCGGAAACAGGTCCAGCACCTCCGCCGTGGCCACCGCGCCGTCGCGCCGGCCGTCGGCGACCAGTCGCAGGTTCTCCGCGGCGGTCAGGTGCGGAAAACACTGCTGACCCTGCGGGACGTACGCCATCCCCCGCGCCACCCGCTCGTGCGGCCCGGCGCGGGTGACGTCCTCACCGTCCAACTCGACCGTGCCGGCACTCGGGCGCAGCAGCCCGGCCGCCACCCGCAGCAGGGTGCTCTTGCCCGCGCCGTTGTGCCCGAGGACGGCGGCCACCCCGTCGGGCGGGACCGCCAGGTCGACCCCGTGCAGCACCCGGGAGCGCCCGTACCCGGCGTGCACCCCGCGCAGCGTCAACATCATGCCTCCAGGCCGGTACGGGCCGACCCGGCGTCGACCGGGTGGCCAAGGTAGACCTCCTGCACGCGCGGGTCCGCCTGAACCTGCGCCACCGTGCCCTCGCTGAGCACCCGGCCGGCGTGCAGCACGGTGACGCTGCGCGCGAACCGGCGCAGGAAATCCATGTCGTGCTCGATCACCACGACCGTGCGGTCCCGGCTCACCGTCTCCAACAGGGCGCCGGTGGCGTCGCGTTCCTCGTGGCTCATCCCGGCGACCGGCTCGTCGAGCAGCAGCAGCCGCGCGTCCTGCACCAGCAACATGCCGATCTCCAACCACTGCTTCTGACCGTGCGCGAGGGTCCCGGCGAGGTGCCCGGCCCGGTCGGCCAGGCCGATGGTCTCCAGTGCCGCGGCGATCTCGTCCGGGACACCCCCGCGGCGGCGGGCCAGGGTCGCCCAGCTGCGCCGGGCGCCCGCCGCGATGTCGAGATTCTGCAACACCGACAGCTCCTCGAAGACCGTCGAGGTCTGGAAGGTCCGCCCGATGCCGAGCCGGCTGATCCGGTGCACCGGGCGGCCGAGCAGTTCCTCGTCGCCGAAGCGGACCGAGCCGGTGGCCCGGACCAGGCCGGTGATCGCGTCGACCAGTGTGGTCTTGCCGGCACCGTTCGGCCCGATCAGGAACCGGATGTCGCCGGCGGGCACCTCCAACGAGACGCCGTCGACCGCGGTGAACCCGTCGAAGCTGACCCGCACGTCACGGACGGACAACCCATCCAACCGCTCGGTGCGTTCGCTCATGCCGTGCCGGCTGGGCATGCGCTCATGGCCCTCACTACGCTCGGTGCGTTCGCTCATGCCGTGTTGGCTGGGCATGCGCTCATGGCCCTCGCTGCGCTCGGTGCGTTCGCTCATGCCGCCGGCACCTCCGTCCGCTCGGTGCGTCGTCGGCCCAGCGACAACCGCCCGCGCCGCACCGACCGCGCGGCGGCGTCACGGCGGCGGGTCAGCGCCCACAGCGACGCCAGGCCGCCGGGCAGGAACGCCACCACGACCACGAAGAGCAACCCCTGCAGGTACGTCCAGGTGCCCGGGAAACGCTCGGAGAGGGCGGTACGCGCCCAGGCCACCGCCACCGCGCCGAGCACCGGGCCGAGCAGGGTCGCCCGACCGCCCACCGCGACACCGATGACGAACTCGATCGACGGGACGATGCCGATCAGGGCGGGCGAGATGATGCCCACCGCCGGCACGAACAGCGCCCCGGCCAGCCCGGCCATCCCCGCCGCGACGACGTACGCCACCAGCTTGACCGACGCCGGGTCGTAGCCCAGGAAGCGGACCCGTTCCTCACCGTCGCGGACCGCCACCAGCAGTTCGCCGTAGCGGCTGTGGATGAGCTGGCGGGCCAACGCGAGCAACGCCAGCAGCGCCCCGGCGATGATGAAGTACACCATCCGTTGGTTCACCGGGTCGTCCAGGTCGTAGCCGAAGAAGCCCTTGATGTCGGTGAGCCCGTTGGTGCCGCCCGTGGTGCCCTGCTGGCCGATCAGCAGGATCACCATCGCGGCGGCGAGCGCCTGACTGAGGATGGCGAAGTACGCGCCCCGGACCCGGCGGCGGAAGACCAGCGAGCCGAGCCCGAAGGCGACAGCCATCGGCAGCAGCACCGTGGCCGGCAGCGCGAACCACGGGCTGGCGAACGGCCGCCACCACAGCGGCAACTCGTCGAGTTGCCCGTACAGCTGCATGAAGTCGGGCATCCCACCCGGGCCCGCGTCGGCGAGCTTGAGGTGCATGGCCATCGCGTAGCCGCCGAGGCCGAAGAAGACACCCTGGCCGAGGGTGAGCATCCCGCCCCGGCCCCAGGCGATCCCGATGCCGACCGCGACCATGGCGACGCACAGGTACTTGGCGAGCAGGGCCAGCCGGAAGTCCGACAGCACCAGCGGGGCGACGGCGAACAGCAGCGCCGCGCCGAACGCGAAGCCGGCCGCCGTCCGCAGCCGTGAATGGCCGGCGGGCCGACCCGGTGGTGTGGCGCCGCCGGGCGCCGGGCGGACGGCGGTGTCGGGCGGCGCGGGGGTGACGGCGGTCATGCGAGGCTCCTGGTCCGCAGGGTGAACAGGCCCTGTGGCCGCCACTGGAGGAACGCGACGATCGCCACGAACACGATCACCTTGGCGACGCTGAGGGTGGTCAGGTACTCCCCGGTGGCCTGGAGCACGCCGAGGGCGAAGGCGACGATCACGCTGCCCTTGAGCTGGCCGATCCCGCCGACCACGACGACCAGGAAGGCGTCGATGATCAGGTTGGTGCCCATGGTCGGGCCGATCGGGCCGAGCAGGGTGAGGGCCACCCCGGCCAACCCGGCCAGGCCGGAACCGATGAAGAAGGTCGTCCGGTCGACCCGGGAGGTGGCGATGCCGGACACCGCGGCGAGGTCGCGATTCTGCACCACCGCGCGGATGCGACGCCCGAGCGGGGTCAGTCGTAGCGCCAGGGTGAGCGCCGCGACGGCTGCCAGCGCCAGGGCCAGGATGAACAGCCGGTTGTTGGCGATGGTCAGCCCGCCGGGCAGTGCCACGTTGCCGGTGAGCAGCTCGGGCGCGCGGGTCTGCACGTTCGGGCTGCCGAAGACGTCCCGGGCCAGCTGTTGCAATATCAGCGACACACCCCAGGTGACCAGCAGGGTGTCCAGTGGTCGGGCGTAGAGCCGCCGGATGAGCAGCACCTCCAGCAGCACGCCCATGGCGCCGGCGACCACGAACGCCACCGGCAGCGCGACCACCAGCGACAGGCCCGCGCCGGTGATGCTCTGTTGCAGGACATAGGTGGTGTACGCGCCGGCCATGATGAACTCGCCGTGCGCCATGTTGATCACGTTCATCTGGCCGAAGGTCAGCGCGAGGCCGAGCGCGATGAGCAGCAGCACCGCACCGATGCTGATGCCGGTGAAGAGTTGACCGAAGAGGACTGTCACGGTGGGTACTCCGAACTGCTGGTCGGGTGGCCCGGGCGGAGCGCGTCGCGCAGCCCGCCCGGGCCGGCGTCGTCAGCTCAGGCCGCTCGCCCACGGGTAGGTCTTGAGGTACGGGTCCGGCGGCACCGGCTTGCCGGAGTTCCACACCTCGGTGATCAGACCGTCCACGCCGATCTTGCCGATCCGGGCGGTCTTGGCGATGTGCTGGGTCTTGCCGTCGACGGTGACCAGGCCCTCCGGCGCCTCGAAGGTGATCCCGTCCGAGGCGGACCGGACCTTCTCCACGTCGAAGGCGCCGGCCTTCTCGACCATCGCCTTCCACAGGTACACGCCGACGTACGCGGCCTCCATCGGATCGCTCGTCGGCTTGTCCGCGCCGTACTTCGCCTTGTACGCGGCCACGAACTTCGAGTTCGCCGCGCCCGGGGTGGTCTGGTAGTAGTTCCAGGCGGTCAGCTGTCCCTCCAGGTACTGGGTGCCGATGCCCTTCACCTCTTCCTCGGCGATCGACACCGACACCACCGGCATCGCGGCGGCGGTCAGGCCGGCCGACTTGTATTCCTTGAAGAAGGCCACGTTGCTGTCACCGTTGAGGGTGTTGAACACCGCGTCCGCCCCGGACGATTTGACCTTGTTGACGATGGTGCCGAACTCGGTGGAGCCGAGCGGCGCGTAATCCTCGCCCAGCACCGTCATCCCGTTCGCGGCCGCGTACGCCTTGATGATTTTGTTGGCGGTACGCGGAAAGACATAGTCGCTACCGACCAGATAGACCGACTTCGCACCCTGCGACTTGAGGTAGTCGAGCCCGGGAACGATCTGCTGGTTGGTCGTGGCTCCGGTGTAGAAGATGTAGGGCGACTGTTCCAGACCCTCGTACTGCACCGGGTAGAACAGCAACGCCTTGTTCTTCTCGAACACCGGCTTGACCGCCTTGCGGCTGGCCGAGGTCCAGCAGCCGAAGACGGCGGCCACCCGATCCTCGGAGATGAGCTTCTCGGCCTTCTCGGCGAAGGTGGGCCAGTCGGAGGCGCCGTCCTCACCCACCGGCTGGATCTTCTTGTTGAGGACACCGCCGGCCGCGTTGATCTCCTCCACGGCGAGCATGATGGAGTCGCGGACGGTGACCTCGCTGATCGCCATGGTCCCGGAGAGCGAGTTGAGCAGGCCCACCTTGACGGTGTCGCCGGAGACGTCGGCGGTGACGCCGGTCGCGCCGCCCTCGTCGGTGGTCTTGCTGCCGCACGCGGTCATCGCGGCCGCGGCGACCAGGGTCATGGCACCCGCCAGGATGCGGCGGCCCCGGAATAGTGACATCTACTCTCCCTGCGGTGCACTCAAGTAGCGAAAGGACGGTCGGTGCGGTCCGATGGAGCTGACGGAGGCGATGCCGAGGTCGACGGGTGGACGCCGCGCAGGGGCACCGGATCGGATATGGGCAGGGAAAGCGTCGACCGGCATGATTGCGCGGGTGTTTCCCAGTCCTTAATTGACTGTTTCCGAGAGGCCGCCGGGGGCGCGCACGAAAAACGGCCGACACCGTTGGGAGGAAATGGTGTCGGCCGTTCGGAAAGACGCAGAATAAGTGCCACCACAATAGTCGGCGGACGAATCCGTCGACGGTGGGCGCACAGTGCTGACATCCGACCCAGAGGTCAGATACTTCACGCAGGAAGCATCTTATTGCGGGATCGGGTGGCGCTGTCAAGGGCCCGTGGGCCGGCTGCTGGTCCCGGGTTCAGAGCTGGGCGAGCACGGTGAAGTCGAGCCCGTCGGCCTCGGCCAGGTAGATACGTTGACGCACGTGCCGTTGACGCAGCCGCAACCGGCCCCGCGGCCCGTGGTAGGCCACCGTGTCAGCGGCCGTCTCGATGGCCCGTACGTCGAGGGTGCGGGCCCGGCCGATCAGCGCCGCGAGCAGCATGACGCCCTCGTAGCAGGACTCCCCCAGACTTCCCAGCGGCGGTGCCTCCACCCCGAACCGCCGGGCGAACTCACCGTGGAAGTCGAGATTCTCCTGCGTCACCAGGCCGGCGAAGAAGCCCGCCGTGCTGTAGAGCCGCCGGGTCGCGCCGGCACCGCTGGCCAGCAGCATGTTCTCGTCCATCAGGGTGCTCAGCCGCAGGCAGCGTTGGTCCAGACCGGATCGGGCGAACGCGCGGTTGAACCGCACCGCGTCGGCACCGACCAGCAGCATCAGCACCGCGTCCGCGTCACTGTGCTCGATGCGGCGCAGCACCTCGGTGAAGTCGTGCGCGTCCAGGGGCAGGAAGTGCCGGCCCACCACCTGCCCACCACCGCGTAGCGCGTACCGCTGGGCCGCCCGCGACGTACGGCGCGGCCACACGTAGTCGTTGCCGACCACGAACCAGCGACGCACCCCCTGCTCCTCGGTGAGCAGCCGCATCGCGGGCCACAGTTGGGCGTCCGGCGTCTCGCTGGTCAGGAAGACCCCTTCGGTACGCTCACCGCCCTCGTAGAGTGCGGTGTAGACGTACGGCACCCGGTGCGCGACGCGGGGCGCCAACGCCTGGCGCACCGAGGAGATGTGCCACCCCGTCACCCCCTGCACGGCCCCCACCGACACCAACGCCTCGACCTCGGCGGCCACCTCGGCCGGCGGTGCGCCACCGTCGACCGGCACCAGCCGCACCTCCCGGCCCAGCACCCCACCGCACCGATTGATCTCCTCGACCGCGAGTTGTGCGCACAGCTCGCAGGTGGGCCCGAACATGCCAGCCGGCCCGCGCATCGGGTAGACCAGCGCGATGCTGACCACGGCACGGTCGACGGTCAGCCACGGCGGTGCCGGCGCGGACATGAGCACATGATTGCCCGGCCCACCACGGAAGACCAGCGTTCACCACGGACCGGGACGACTCGCTACCATGGCAGGGCCACCGGACCAGGGGGTTTCATGTCAGACGTGCCCGGGGCGCCAGCCGACCTGCTGCGCTCGCTCACCCGCGCCGAACGGCTCCTCTCCCGCCGGTTGGGCGCCGTCCTGGCCGACGACGCGCTGAGCATCGAGGCGTGGCGGGTGCTCTGCCTGCTGGCCGACGGTCAGGGCCACCCGATGAGCGAGGTGTCCGTCGAGGCGTCGCTGCCGCCGGGCACCCTCACCAAGCTGGTGGACCAGCTGGTCGACCGCAACCTCGTGTTCCGCCGGATCGATCCGATCGACCGCCGACGGATCCGCGCTTATCTGACCGTTCGGGGCCGCCGTGAGCACGCCCGCCTGGACGAACGGGTCCGGGCCAGCATCGCCGAGCTGGCCATCCCGGGGCTGCGCAGCGCGGACCTAGGCGGCGTGGAGCCGGGCAACGCGGGGCGGGACCGCACGGAGCCGGGCAACGCGGACCTGGTCAGGCCGGACCTGAGCAGTGCGAAGCCGGGCCGCGCGGACCTGAGCAGCGCGGCGAGCAGCAAGCCGGGGACGTCAACGGCCGCTGACCTGGTGAGTCAGCTCGATGACCTGATCGACCGCCTCGACCCCGCGCGCCGCCAGGACCCCGCCAGCCGCCACGACCCGGTCCGCCGCGCCGATCGCGTCGATGCCGGCGTTGCCGTCGGCCCCAACGGCTGACACGCCCAGCAGCATCCACTGCTGACTCTGCAGCGGCCGGCGGGCGGCGGCCGGCAGCGGCCGGCGGGCGGCGGCCGGCAGCGGCCGGCGGGCGGCGGCCCCTCGCTGCAGGGACGCGGGCACGGCTGGTCAGGGCAGGGCGGTGGTTGGGGCAGCTCCGGGCACGGCATTGCTGGGCCGGCACGACAAGCGGGCCGCTTCTCCACGCCGGACCGGCACCTTGGCAGGGGCGCCTGGTCATCGTGAGCCGGCACGACTCGGGCTCGGGCTCGGGCGACGGCTCCGGCTCCGGCTCCGGCTCCACGCAGTTGGTCGACTGTCAGCATCAGAGGCACCGCCCCTGAGAGCGTTATGCCTGTGAGTCATACTTATGCCTCACAGGCATAACGCTCATGAGCACGACGGTCCCCGGGACGAGCCGCCCGACCAGCAGGCGGGCCGGGCGCATCGCGTGGTCGGCATTCCCACAGCCATCGGACACCGCATCCCGCCGACCTGACCACGACGCGGGTCAGGCCGGGCCGCTCGGTGGACGCCACGCCGGCCATCACGACGAAGACGTGGTCTGCGGGACGAGCGGTCCGGCGCCGCGTGACCAACGCCGCCACAGCCAACACGGCCAGCGGCCAACGCCGCCACAGCCAGCACCACCGCGGCCAACGCCGCGACAGGCAGCGCGGCAGCGGCCGGTGCCGGTGCCGCTAGGGCGTGAGGTGGCCGCGCAGGGTGTGCGCGTCGGAAGCGGTGGCGGTCCACAGTGTGGCGGGCCCGCCGGCCAGTGGCAGCCGAGCGACGCTGGCCTCGGCAGTGGCCGGTTCGGCTGGCCGGGACGGGTCGACCACCAGCAGCGATCCGGTCGCGTGGGCGCCGCCGAGCACCGCGGGGCCGGCCCAGCCGGGCGCCTGCGGCCCCACCGCCAGGGATTGGCGCAGCAGTGGTCGACCCGCGTAGTCGACCTGGGTGTGCACGACGGCGCCGCCGGGCGCCTCGCCGTACCGGCCGCAGATCAACTCGTCCCGCCACAGCAGGCTCGCACCGGCGGCCAGGTCGATCCGGGACTCGGCGAGGTGCGCACAGCCGGCCGCCGCGACCAGCTGTTCCGGCAGCCAGTGCAGCGTGGCACCGGCGTGCACGACCGCCCGCACCGCCATCCGGGAGACCGCAGCCGCGCGACCCGGTAGGGCGATCGACGCGGCGACGCTGTGTACCCGGACGGCCGCGCCCGGCCCGACCTCGATCTCCAGGCGCAGGTCGTCCCCGGCGAGCGGGCCGGCCGCCCCGCCGACGAGGTACACCGTGGCCACCCCAGCGTCGGCTGGGGTTTGGCGCAGCAGCAACGGCGTTTCGCCGTGCAGCTCGACCAGCGCCGTGCCGCCCCGACCGTCGGCCCGGGCGACCAGGCGGGCGAGCGCTCGCATCAGGCCGGGCCGACCGGCGCGGCGAGTGGGTGCAGGGCGGCGTGGTGCGCCAGCTCGTGCCGGATCCAGTTTGCGACCGACGTGGCCGTGGGGTCTCCCACGATGGACAGGAAGAGGGTTGGCAGATCACCACGTCGGGCCCGCGCGTCGCGATCCATGACGGCGAGGTCGGCGCCCACCATCGACGCCAGGTCGGTCTTGTTGATCACGAGGAGGTCGGCGGCGGTGACCCCCGGTCCGCCCTTGCGGGGCACCTTGTCCCCGCCCGCCACGTCGACCACGAAGATCTGCCGGTCGACCAGCCCACGGCTGAAGGTCGCCGTGAGGTTGTCCCCACCGCTCTCCACCAGGACCAGGTCCAACGGGCCGACCGCCTCGGCCAACTCGTCGACGGCGTCCAGGTTGGCGCCGATGTCGTCGCGGATCGCCGTGTGCGGGCAGCAGCCGGTCTCCACCGCGCGGATCCGGGCAGGGTCCAGAACCCCGGCCCGTCGGAGGAAGTCGGCGTCCTCCGTGGTGTAGATGTCGTTGGTCACCACCCCGAGCCGCAACTCGTCGGCGAAGGCCCGGCACAGCGCGGCCACCAGGGCCGTCTTGCCGGACCCGACCGGGCCGCCGATGCCGACCCGAAGGGCGCGGCCCGCGCGGGCCAACGGCGGATGAGGGTCCACCCCCGGCTCCGGATGGGTGTGCGGAACGTTCTCGTCGTGGGGTGGGGTGGCCGGCGGCGTGGTCGGCTCGACGGCGGGCACAGCGCTCGGCACAACGGTGTCAGGACGCAAAGAGACGCACCTCCCAGGTGGCATGGATTTCGGCATGGATGTCGGCTAGCGGAGCGGCGGCGGCCGGCAGCCGCTCCGGTGGGTCATCGGCGGCCCGCGCCGCGTCGGCAGCCGTCTGGTCGCAGGAGTCGGCCAAGCCGACCAGCAGGGCCTGGACCCGGTACGGGTCGAGGCCGAGCAGACGTACGCCGGCGCTGGCCACCCCGGTCAGCGTCCCGTACGCGGCGATCGTGGCGGTCTCGACGCGGGACAGCCCGGCCGCGGCGCAGAGCAGCCCGAGCACCAGCGGTTGGTGTGCCCCGCCGGGCGTCGCGGGCAGGTCGGCGAACGGCGCTGCCGGCCAGATGGCACGGCCGGCGCGTAGCAGCGCGCGCCCCTGGCGGCGGGAGACCGCCCGCAAGGCGGGAGCCGCGGTACGGGCGTCCAACTCCGCGTCGAGCCGAGCCAGCGTCCCCGGCCGTAGGGCGGAGTCGGCCAGCACCGCCGCCCGGTGGGCCGCCGCCGCGAACGCCGCACCGACCAGACCGGCGGTGGCCAACCGTCCGGCCAGGAACTGCTCCAGGGTGGCCAGGTCGCTGACCCGGCCGGCGGCGACGGCCGCCTCCAGACCACCGGAGTGCGCGTGCGCACCGGCCGGGAAGCGTCCGTCGGCCAACAACAACAGCAGGCTCGGCGTCGCCATCAGAAGAGGAAGTACCGCTGGGCCATCGGCAGCCGGGTCACCGGGTCCGGCTCCACCACCTGGCCGTCGATCCGGACGGTGAACGTGTCCGGGTCCACCTCGATGCGCGGCATCGCGTTGTTCTCCGGCAGGTCGGCCTTGCCCCGCGAGCGTACGTCGCTCACCGGCACCACCCGGCGGCGCACGTCCATGCGGAGCCCGGCGTCCAGCGCCGCCGGAGCCACGAAGGCCAGGCTGGTGGCCGCTGCCGCCGCGCCGTACGCCCCGAACATCGGCCGCGGCAGCATCGGCTGCGGTGTCGGGATGGAGGCGTTGGCGTCGCCCATCTGGGCGTACGCGATCATGCCGCCCTTGAGCACCAGGTGGGGTCGGACGCCGAAGAACGCCGGGTCCCAGAGCACTAGGTCGGCGAGCTTCCCCGGTTCGACCGAGCCGATCTCCCGCTCCAGCCCGTTGGCCATCGCCGCGCAGATGGTGTACTTCGCCACGTACCGTCGGGCCCGGTGGTTGTCCGCGGCCCCGTCGCCCGGCAGCGCGCCGACCCGGTCCTTCATCACGTGCGCGCTCTGCCAGGTCCGCGTGATCACCTCGCCGACCCGGCCCATCGCCTGCGCGTCGGAGCCGATGATGGAGATCGCGCCGAGGTCGTGCAGCAGGTCCTCGGCGGCCATCGTGGACGGTCGGATCCGGCTCTCGGCGAAGGCCAGGTCCTCCGGCACGGACGGGTTGAGATGGTGGCAGACCATCAGCATGTCCAGGTGCTCGGCCAGGGTGTTGGCGGTGTACGGCCGGGTCGGGTTGGTCGACGACGGCAACACGTTCGGTTCACCGGCCACGGTGATGATGTCCGGCGCGTGCCCGCCACCGGCCCCCTCGGTGTGGTACGAGTGGATCGCCCGCCCACCGATCGCCCGCAGGGTGTCGGCGACGAAACCGGCCTCGTTGAGCGTGTCGGTGTGGATCGACACCTGGACCCCGGAGGCGTCCGCCACCCGCAGGCACGCGTCGATCGCCGCCGGCGTGGTGCCCCAGTCCTCGTGCAGCTTGAACCCGCCGGCACCGGCCCGCAACTGTTCCCAGAGCGCCTCGGTGGAGACGGTGTTGCCCTTGCCGAGCAGCAGCACGTTGACCGGCATCGTGTCCAGTGCCTCGTGCATCCGGGCCAGGTGCCAGGCGTTCGGGGTGACCGTCGTCGCCCGGGTCCCCTCGGCCGGCCCGGTGCCGCCGCCGACCAGCGTGGTGATGCCACTGGCCAGCGCCTCGGTGACGATCTGCGGGCAGATGAAGTGCACGTGGGTGTCGACCGCACCGGCGGTGAGGATCCGCCCGTTGCCCGCGATCACCTCGGTAGCCGGGCCGATGACCAGGTCGGGGTGGACGCCGGGCATGGTGTCCGGGTTGCCGGCGCGGCCGAGTGCCACGATCCGCCCGTCGCGCAACCCCACGTCGGCCTTGACAACGCCCCAGTGGTCCAGCACCACGGCACCGGTGATCACGGTGTCCAGTGCCCCCTCGGCGCGGGTGGCCCGGGACTGCCCCATCGACTCGCGGATGACCTTGCCGCCGCCGAAGACCGCCTCGTCGCCGCCCACACAGTGGTCGGTCTCCACCTCGATCAGCAGGTTGGTGTCGGCCAGTCGGATCCGGTCACCGGTCGTCGGCCCGTACAGGTCGATGTAGCGGTCCCGCCGCACGGCGCTCACCGCGCCGACCCGTCGACCGCGTCCGGCGACGGGTCCAGCGGCCCCGCGCACTCGCCGCGCAGACCCGGCACGACGCGTGCGCCGCCGAGCGGTACGAGATCGACGCTGCGGCTGATGCCCGGCTCGAACCGGACCGAGGTGCCCGCCGGCACGGCGAGCCGCTGCCCCCAGGCCGCGCCCCGGTCGAACGACAGCGCCGGGTTCGACTCGGCGAAGTGGTAGTGCGAGCCGACCTGCACCGGGCGATCGGCGGTGTTGACCACGAGCAGGGTGGTCACCGGACGACCCACATTGATCTCGACCGGGTCGGCCGCCGGCAGGATCTCCCCCGGGATCACGGGATCGGGTGGTGCACCGTCACCAGCTTGGTGCCGTCCGGGAACGTCGCCTCCACCTGCACCTCCCTCAGCAGCTCGGGGATGCCGTCCTGGACGTCGTCGCGACCGAGCACCGTCCGGCCGGCCGACATCAGGTCGACCACCGACCGGCCGTCGCGGGCCCCTTCGAGGAGGAACGCGGTGATCACCGCGACGGCTTCGGGGTAGTTGAGGCGCAGGCCGCGTTCGCGGCGGGCGCGGGCGACATCGGCCGCGACGTGGACGAGCAGGCGGTCCTGCTCGTGCGGGCTGAGGAACACGGGGCTCTCCCGGTGGGTCGGCGTGCCCCGGCTCGTCGTCGGCTCGACACGGAGCCACTCCCGGGCACCAGGACCCGAGGGGACGAGCTGGGAGTCACACGACCGCCGGGTCACCGCCGACGGGGCGACCCGGGACTCCACCATCCCGGCCCGCTCGACGGGCAACCGGCGGTGTCGGGTCGGATGCGGACCGCACCGCCCACCGCTGAGCAGACCGTAGAGGATCGCCACCGACCGAGGCAACAGTCCGGCGCGGAGTGCGCTCGTACCCGCGTGTCCTGATCCGGGGTGGCGTGCGGGCCGGTGAGAGCATGACCTGGGCGGACTTTCCGTCGTCCCGGACTGGCTGCGGCCGACCGGGCTCTGGCCACTGGGGAGGGACCCGATGCAGGAGTCAACGCCCGCGGCGAACGGCGACCGCGAGCGGCGGCTGCGGACGCTCACCGTGGTCGGGGTGGCCGCCAACGTCCTCGGTGTGGTCACGGCGGTGGAGAGCGTGCTGCGCCGGGACGCGCTGCTGATCGCCCTCGCCCTCACCGCGGTGCTGCTGCTCGGCGGGTTCTGGTTCTGGTACCAGCAAACCAGGCTGGCGGTCGCGCTGCTCGCGCTCGGCTGTGTGCTGCTCGGCGGTGTCGTGGCGACACAAGTCGGCCGCCGGTCGGCGCCGCCGCCCGTCGCCGGTGGCACCTCGACGCCGACACCGGGCGGCGCCTCCCTGCCGAGCACGACCGCTACCCCGAGCGTGGGGTCCTCTCCGACGCCGGCCACTCCGACCGCCATCGGTACGGCAGTGGTCGACCCGGACGTGCCGCGCGTCCTCGTGGACCGCAGCGTGGTGCTGCCCCGCACCGCGGCGATCGATGTCGACCGGCCGGATCAGCAGGTCGTCGCGAAGCACACCGACGGGGCCACCGACGGGCTCGACCTGTACCACGACTGGGGGCAGGTGCGCTCGGACAACATCCAGGTGGCCAACCCGCCGAACGTGTACCAGTACTCCGGCGGCAACCCCGGCCGGGCGTACCCGGTCTGCGCCGTCGACGGCTCCGGGTCGGCACGGGCGTCGTTCACGCCGGGGGCGGACTTCTGCTTCCGTACCTCGGAGGGGCGCGTCGGGTTCGCGACCATCACCCAAACCCGCGACGACCAGGCATTCGTCGTTCATGTAGTGGTCTGGGACGCCACCGGCGTCTGAGGTTGGGCACGGAACGGCTGTTCCGGTGCGGGGGTTCGCCGGGCATGATCGCCGGATGACGGCGACGAGGGGTACGCGCGCACTGCTCGGTGTTCTGTTCCTGGCGGCGGCCACGGTCGGGACCTGGCTGCTCTGGCTCGGCTGGGACGACGAGTACACGGTCGACGCGCAGACCGGCGCGAGCAGCGGCCCGTACGAGGCGTGGCAGGTGATCGGTTGCGTGCTGACGCTCGTGCTGCTGGCCGCGCTCGCCGGGACGCGACTCAGCCCGTGGCTGGCGGCGGCGGTGATGACTGTGGCGTTCACGGCGGTCTGGTCGTGGCGGGCCGCGTCGACCGACGACAGCGGGTTGTGGGTGGTCGGGGGGATTCTGGTGCTGGTCGGGATGGCCGTCGGCAGCGCCCTGGTGAGCCTCGCCGGGCGGCGGGTCGGCCGACGGATGGCCGGCCGACCCGCCTAGCCTCGGCGGCGGCACCGGCCGGTCAGCGGGCGGCGACGGGTTCCGGCGCGGGCGAGCCGGCGAACGGCACGTCGACCTGCTCCGGTGCGCCCTGCGAGCCGTCCGGGTGCCGCCACAGCCCTCGGTCGCGCAGGATCGGCAGCACGCCCTCGCCGAACCAGTACGCCTCCTCCAGGTGTGGGTAGCCGGAGAGGATGAACTCGTCGATGCCGAGTGCGTGGTATTCGGCGATCCGGTCGGCGATCTCGGTGTGGCTGCCCACGAGCGCGGTGCCGGCCCCGCCACGGACCAGCCCGACCCCGGCCCACAGGTTGGGGGCGACCTCCAGGCCGTCGCGGGAGCCGCCGTGCAGGTCGAGCATCCGACGCTGCCCCTCGGACTCGCTGCGGCGCAACCCCTCCTGCACGGCCCGGATGTCGGCCTCGGCGATCCCGTCGAGCAGGCGGTGGGCCTGCGCCCATGCCTGCTCGGCGGTGTCCCGGGCGATGACGTGCAACCGGATGCCGAACCGCAGCTCCCGCCCGGCCTCGGCGGCGAGTGCGCGGACCCGGTTCAGTTTGGCGGCGACCTGGGCGGGCGGCTCGCCCCAGGTGAGGTAGACGTCGCTGTGCCGCACCGCCACCGGAAGGGCGGCGGCGGAGGACCCGCCGAAGTAGACCGGCGGCACCGGGTCGGGCAGCCGGTGCAGGCGCGCCTGTTCGACGCGGACGTGGGCGCCGGTGTGGTCGACCGTCTCGCCGCGCCACAGGGCGCGCACGACGTGCAGGAACTCGTCGGCCCGCGCGTACCGGGCGTCCTTGTCCAGGAAGTCACCGTAGGCCCGCTGCTCCGCCGACTCGCCGCCGGTGACCACGTTGAGCAGCAGACGGCCCCGGGACAGCCGCTGGAAGGTCGAGGCCATCTGGGCGGCCAGCGTGGGGCTGGTCAGTCCGGGCCGGAAGGCGACCAGGAACCTGAGTCGCTCGGTGACCTCGGTGAGCATCGCGGTGCTGAGCCAGGCGTCCTCGCACCATGCACCGGTCGGGGTGAGCGCGCCGACGAAGCCGAGTTGCTCGGCGGTGCGGGCGATCTGCCCGAGGTAGGCGACGCTGGCCGGGCGGGCGCCGCCGGCGGCACCGGTCGGTACGCCGTGGCCCCCGCCGACGATGTCCCGGCTGTCGCCGTTGGTGGGCAGGAACCAGTGGAAGGTGAGGGTCATCGCGGCTCTTTCCTTCGGCGGGCGGGTCGGCGCACGCGGTGAGGCGGGCACCTCCTGAGGGGTGGGACGATCCCGCCGACAGCCTACCCATAAAACCTATCGGGTTAGTAGGCTACTGCCGGCGCCGACACCTCTCGATGCGCCGCCATCCGCCTGCCCGACCCGAGGAGCCGCCATGCCCACCCCATCGACGAGCCGCCCCCCGCGCCGCCGCGTCCTGACGGCCGCGCTCACCACCGTGGCGCTGCTCGCCACGGCCGCGGTGAGCGCGTGCGGCGGGCCCGCCGACGCGGGCGGCAGCACAGGCAAGCTCCGGGTCGGCTACCAGCGCTTCGGCGGGCTGAGCCTGGTCAAGGCGCGCGGTGCCGCCCCGGACGTGCAGTGGTCGCTGTTCGAGAGCGGCCCGGCGCTCACCGAGGCGCTCAAAGCCGGCTCCATCGACATCGGACAGGTCGGCGAGGCACCACCCGTCTTCGCCGCCGCCGGAAAGATCCCGTTCTCCATCATCGGCACCTCGGCGCCGATCCCGCAGGGTGAGGCCGTGCTGGTCAAGGCCGACCGGGGCTACCGCAGCTTCGCCGACCTGAAGGGCAAGACGGTGGCCCTCAACAAGGGGTCCAACGTGCACTGGCTGCTGGTCCGGCTGCTGGAGGCGAACCACATGACCCTCAAGGACATCCAGGTCAAATACCTCAAACCCGCCGAGGGTCGGCCCGCGTTCGACGGTGGCCAGATCGACGCCTGGGTGATCTGGGACCCGTACTTCGCCCTGGCCGAGCAACCCGGCGTCCAGGTGCTCGCCGACGCGACCGGCCTGGCCAGCAACCGCGAGTACGTCCTGGCCGCGCCCGACGCGGTCGACAAGCGGTCGGACGACGTCCGGGCCTTCCTCCAGCGCTACCGGGAGGTGACCGACTGGGGCATCGCCAACCCCGAGGAGCGGGCCAGCACCCTCGCGCCGGAGCTGAAGATCCCGCAGGACGTCACCAGCCGCGCCCTGGCCCGCAGCGCCAAACCCCTCGCCCCGGTCACCCCGGCCATCGGCGACGAGCTTCAGGCGATCACCGACAGTTTCGTCGCGCTGGAACTCATCCCGGGCCCGGTCGACCTGCGATCCCGGGTCGACGACCGGTTCAGCGCGGTGTTCCAGTGAGTCGTACGACGCTCGTCGAGGCGCCCGACGAGGTCAGCGTGGCGACGCCGGTCGTACCCCGTCGGCAGCGGCCGGCCCGGCGGTGGTGGCGGCTGGTGAGCCCGGCGGCGCTGGTCCTGGGTTGGGAGTTGGCCGCGCGGACCGGGCTGCTGGCGGCCGAGAAGCTGCCCGCGCCCAGCGACGTGCTGGTTACCGGGTGGCGGCTGAGCCGGGACGGAACGCTCGGTATCCACCTGCTGGACTCCCTCACCCGGGCCGGGGCGGGCCTGCTGATCGGCGGTCTGCTGGCCCTCGCCCTGGGCACGGCGGCCGGGCTGCTGCGCCTCGGCGACGACCTGGTCGACCCGCCGGTGCAGATGGCCCGGATGCTGCCGCACCTCGGCCTGGTGCCGCTGCTGATCATCTGGGTCGGCATCGGCGAGTCACTCAAGATCAGCCTGGTGGCTCTGGGCGCGTTCTTCCCCATCTACTTCAACACCTACGCCGGCATCCGGGACATCGACGAGCGACTGGTGGAGGCGGCGCGTACCTGTGGTCTGGGCCAGGCCGCCCGGCTGCGCCACGTGGTGCTCCCCGGCGCGTTGCCGTCGCTGTTTCTCGGTCTGCGGCTGGCGATCGGGGCGGCCTGGCTCAGCCTGGTCGTCGGCGAGCAAGTCAACGCCCAGACCGGGATCGGCTTTCTGATGATGGAGGCGCGGGAGTTCAGCCAGACCGACGTGGTGGTGCTCGGCCTGCTCGTCTACGCCCTGCTCGGACTGATATCCGACCTTGCGTTGCGCGTGGTGGAGAGGAGGATGTTGACATGGCGTCGCGGACTGCGGGCCACCTGAGCGCAACCGAGCCGGTGTTGACCGCGCACGCGGTGCACCGGGCTTTCGGGCCGACGGTCGTGCTGGCCGGGGTCGACCTGACCATCGCCCGCGGCGAGGTGGTGGCCCTGCTCGGCGGCAGCGGTTCCGGCAAGAGCACGCTCCTGCGCATTCTCGCCGGCTTGGACGGCGAGGCCGGCGGGTCGAGCGTCGTGCACGGCACCGCCGCGGTGGTCTTCCAGGAACACCGGTTGCTGCCGTGGAAACGCGTGGCGGAGAACGTCGGGCTCGGGCTGTCCGGCGCGGACGGCCCGGGCCGGATCCGCCGGGCGCTGGCCGAGGTCGGCCTGGCCGAGCGGCACCGCGCCTGGCCGGCGGAGTTGTCCGGCGGGCAGGCGCAGCGGGTGGCCGTGGCGCGGGCCCTGGTCCGCGAACCGGACCTGCTGCTGCTCGACGAGCCGTTCGGCGCGCTGGACGCGCTCACCCGACTGCGGATGCAGATCCTGCTGCGCCGGCTACGCGCCGAGCACGGCTTCGCGGCCCTGCTGGTCACCCACGACGTGGAGGAGGCGCTGCTGCTCGCCGACCGGGTCCTGCTCCTCGACGGGGGCCGCATCGCCGCGGAGCTGCCCGTCGACCTCGGCCCCACCCGTACGCCGGACGACCCGGCCTTCGGCGCGCTGCGCCGCCACCTGCTCGACCGACTCGGCGTTCCCACCACCTGACGAGTGGAGCTGTGATGACCCGCTGGACCCCCGATCCCACGTTCTACCCCTCGCCCCGCGAGGCGGTGACCGCACCGGCGGAGAAGCTCGCCTACGTGGCGGCCTTCGACCGCACGGCCAGCCGTCCGGACGCCATCGTGGTGCTGGACACCGACCCCGACTCCCCCGACTACGGCCGGGTCGTCGGCTGGACCGACCTGCCGTACGTCGGTGACGAGCTGCACCACTTCGGGTGGAACGCGTGCAGCAGCGCGCTCTGCCCGACCGCCCCGCACCCGCACGTCGAGCGGCGCTACCTGATCGTGCCCGGCCTGCGGTCGTCGCGCATCCACGTGCTCGACACCCAGCCGGACCCGCGTCAGCCGCAGGTCGTCAAGGTGATCGGGCCGGAGGAGTTGGCGAAGCGGGCCGGCTACTCGCGGCCACACACCGTGCACTGTGGGCCGGACGGTATCTACCTCTCCGCCCTCGGCGGCGCGGACGGCGCGGAGGGTCCGGGTGGCATCGCGATCCTCGACCACACCACGTTCGAGGTACGCGGAGCGTGGGAGGCCGACCGGGGGCCGCAGTTCCTGGCGTACGACGTGTGGTGGCACCTGACCCAGGACGTGCTGGTCACCAGCGAGTGGGGCACCCCGTCGATGATCGAGGACGGCATCATCGGTGAGTTGTTGCTGGGTCGACGCTACGGGCACGCCATCCACTTCTGGGACCTGGCGAAACGCCGCCACGTGCAACGGGTCGATCTCGGTGACCAGTACCAGATGCCGCTGGAGCTGCGGCCGGCGCACGACCCGACGAAGTCGTACGGGTTCGTCGGGGTGGTGATCAGCGTGGAGGACCTGTCCGCCTCGATCTGGCTGTGGCACCGCGACGGGGACGCCTGGGCGGTCACCAAGGTGATCGACATTCCGGCCGAGCCGGCCGACCCGGCGGTGCTGCCCGACCTGCTCAAGCCGTTCGGGGCGGTGCCTCCGCTGGTGACCGACATCGACCTGTCGGTGGATGACCGGTTCCTCTACGTCTCCTGTTGGGGCACCGGCGAGCTGCGCCAGTACGACGTCAGCGACCCGCTGCACCCGGTGCAGACGGGCTCGGTGCACCTCGGCGGGATCGTCCGCCGCACCGCACACCCGTCCGCACCCGACGAGGCCCTCGCCGGTGGCCCGCAGATGGTGGAGGTCAGCCGGGACGGCCGGCGGGTCTACGTCAGCAACTCCCTCTACGGCGCGTGGGACGACCAGTTCTACCCCGACGGGGTGGGCGCCTGGTTGGCCAAGCTCGACGTGGACGTGGACGCCGGTGGGCTCACCCCCGATGAGCGGTTCTTTCCACACGGGGAGGAGTTCCGGGGCCTGCGGGTGCACCAGACCCGATTGCAGGGCGGCGACGCGTCCTCCGACTCGTACTGTTTTCCGTGACCGTCGCGACCCTGGCGACGCTCGCCGCGCTCGGTGCGTTCCATGGTCTGAACCCGGCGATGGGGTGGTTGTTCGCGGTGGCCCGGGGTTTGCAGGAGCGCGACCGGTGGGCGCTGCTGCGCGCCCTGCCGCCGATCGCGGCGGGGCATCTCGCCTCGGTGGCGATCGTCGCCGCGCTGGTCACCGCGACCCGCTCGGTGACGGCGAGCACCGCCCTCGCGGTGGTCGGCGGCGTGCTGCTTGTCGCGTTCGGGCTGTGGCGGCTGCTCTCCGAGCGGCACTTCCGCTGGGCGGGGATGCGGCTGTCCGCGGCGCAGCTGACCGGCTGGTCGTTCCTGATGTCGTCGGCGCACGGCGCGGGGCTGATGCTGGTGCCGGTGCTGGTGGCCGAGCCGGTGCCCGGGGGTCACTCCGGGCACCTGGCCGCCGCGCCGGTGGGTGCGCTGTCCGGGCTGGCGGCGGCGGGGGTGCACACCGTGGCGATGCTCGGCACGGCCCTGGTCATCGCGCTGCTGGTCTACCAGGTGCTCGGGGTCGGGGTGTTGCGTCGGGCGTGGTTCAACGTGGACCGGCTCTGGGCCGGGGTGCTGGTGGCCGCGGGGTTGGTGACGTTGCTACGGGCCTGACCGTCCATCGTGGAAATACCCGAACTGTGCTTTCATGTCGGCATGATCACTCCGACTCCCCTCATGCGCCTCGTGGCCGGCGTGTGGGGGTTCAAGACCCTCGCGGTCGGCGTCGAGCTCGGCCTCTTCACCCGGTTGGCCGGCGGGCGGACGATGACCGTCGAGCAGGCCGCAGCCGAGTTCGGGCTGCCCGAGCGGCCCGCAGACCTGTTGCTGGCCGCCAGCGCCTCGCTCGGCCTGTTGGAGAAGGCCGGTGACGGTTACCGCAACTCCGAGTTGGCCGAGCAGTTCCTGGTCGAGGGTCGCCCGTACTACTTCGGCGCGCAGGTCCGCTACTCGGACCTGCGTACCTACCTGCCCTGGCACCGGATCGGCGAGGCTTTGCGCACCGATCGCCCACTGACCTGGGATCCCGAGGCCCAACAGTCGATGTTCGACACCGCTGACCCGGAGATGCTGGCGCAGTTCTGGGACGCCATGTTCTCCACGTCCAGCTTCACCGCCAGCGCGTTGGCCGACGCGTACGACTTCTCCGCGCACCGCCGGCTGCTCGACGTGGGCGGCGGGGCGGGGGCGTTCCCGATCGAGTTCTGCCGACGCCTGCCCGACCTGCGGGCGACGGTCCTGGACCTGCCGCACGTCTGCGTCCGGGCCCGGGAGCGGATCGCGGAGGCCGGCCTGACCGGGCGGATCGACGCGGTGGCCGGTGACTTCCTCGCCGATCCGGCGCTGCCGGGCGGGCACGACGTCATTCTGCTCAGCATGATCCTGCACGACTGGGACGAGCCGACGAACCGGGCCCTGCTGGCCCGGTGTCATGCGGCGTTGCCACCCGGCGGGGCGATCGTCGTCTGCGAGCTGCTGCTCAACGACGAACGCACCGGGCCACCGGAGGCGGCCCTGATGGGGATGAACATGCTCGTCGAGACCGAGGGGGGCCGGAACTACTCGGGTGCCGAGTACGCGGCCTGGCTCACCGACGCCGGCTTCGTCGACGTGCGGACGGTGCCGTTCGAGGCGCCCGGGGCCAACGGCGCGGTGGTGGCCCGCCGGGCCTGACCGACGACGACACCCGGCCCCGGTGCGAACCGTGGGCCGGGTGTCGCGGCGCCGTGCTGGCGCTGGCGTCCGATCGGCTACCGGTACGGGTCAGGCGCGAGCCTTGGCCGGCTGCTTCATGAAGTCCATGACCGCCTTGTTGATCTCGTCGGCGTGAGTCCACGGGATGCCGTGCGGCGCGCCCTTGAGTGTGATGAGCTGGGCGGTCGGCATCATCGGCCCGAGCCGCTGACCGGTCACCGGGTAGGGCAGCACCCGGTCCTGGTCGCCCTGCACGATCAACACCGGAATGTTGATCTTCGGCAGGTCCGGGCGGAAGTCCTCCTGCCAGGCGTCCACGCTGTCGTGGGTGGCCTTACCGGAGGCCATCGCGCCGATCTGCCAGTGCGCCCGGTACGCCTCCTCGCTGACCCGCTTGCCCATGTTCTGGTCCGGGTTGAAGAAGGCGTCGCAGAAGGACGTCAGGTAGGCGAAGCGGTCCTTGATGATGGCGTCCTGGAAACCCTTGAAGAGGCTCCGGTCGACGCCCTCCGGGTTGTCACTGGCCTTGGCCAGCATCGGTTGCAGCGGGCTGAGCAGCACCGCCCGGCTCACCCGCTGGGAGCCGTAGTTGCCGAGGTAACGGACCACCTCGCCGGTGCCCATCGAGTGACCGATCAGGGTCACCTCGTTGAGGTCCAGCTCGGTCATCAGCACGTCCAGGTCGGCCGCGAACGTGTTGTAGTCGTACCCGAACGCCGGCTGGGCGGAGTTGCCGTTACCGCGCCGATCGTAGGTGATCGTCCGGTATCCGGCGTTGAGCAGCGCGCGGGTCTCCTTCTCCCAGGTCGCGCCGTTGAACGGGAAGCCGTGGATCAGCACCACCGGCTTACCGGAACCGTGGTCCTCGTAGTACAGGTCGATGGGCGCGGAGTTTTCCGTCCCCACGGTGATGAAAGGCATGTTTTTCTCCTGCTCCGGTTTCGGGCTGTCGGACGCCCCGCGCTTTCCCGTCGGGTCGGCGGATATGCCGGCCACCGCAGGCCGACCGGCACACCCCGCACACCGCGTCAGCCATCGACATTTATCGACCCCATGGGTAGGCTCGCCGGTAGGAAAGTTTCGGCGTACGGGAGGTGGGCATGCCCCGACGAACGCGCGCGACAGTCGCGGTGTCGGCCATCGCGGCGGCCACGGTCGCGCTGGGTGGCACACCGGCGCACGCCGACCCGGTGGTGCCCCGGCACGCCGTCGTGGTCTGCCAGAGCGCCAGCTTCTACGCCAACTACGACTCCGCCGGCGGACCCACCGGCCTCAAGCGCACCCTGGTCTACGGCAACAAGATCGGCCACACGCCGGGGGCGCACCCGGTCTACAACGGGTGGGCGGCCTCGTTCGACTTCGGTCCCAACGACTGGGGCTACCTGCGCGCCGAGTGCATCGGCGGGTACGACTCATGGTGACCCGACGTCGGGCACTCGCCGGCCTGCTCGCGGGGATCGCCGCCGCGACGGTCGCGCTGCCCGCCCCCGCGCAGGCCGCCAACGGCACGATCGGCCAACGGGAGACGGTGTGCGCCAGCGACCTGTTCGTCCGCACCCAACCCAACGGCGCCTGGATGGGCACCCTCTACCAGGGTCAGACGTTCCTGGTCGAGGGTCCCCGCAGCGGCGGCTACGTCTACGGCTTCGCCTACGGGCACATCAACCGGCGCGGCTGGGTGCAGGACGGCTGGTTCTGCTGACCGCGTCCACGGACAGGGGTGTCCTGATCGGGCCCCGACGGCCTAGCCTCGGGTGGTGAGCCTTCCGCCCCGCCTTCGGGCTGTCAGCGACCTGCACGTCGGGCACCCACTGAACCGGGCGTTCGTGCAGGATCTGCACCCGGACAACGACGGCGACTGGCTGCTCGTCGCCGGTGACGTCGCCGATTACTTCGCCGACATCGAGTGGGCGCTCGGGCTGCTGAGCAGCCGGTTCGCGCGCGTCGTCTGGGCACCGGGCAACCACGAGCTGTGGACGCCGCCCCGCGACCCGGTCACCCTGCGCGGCGAGGAGCGCTACCGCGAGCTGGTCCGAATGTGCCAGCGGCTGGGGGTGCTCACCCCGGAAGACCCGTACCCGGTGTGGGACGGCGACGGCGGCCCCGCCACCATCGCCTCTCTCTTCGTGCTCTACGACTACACGTTCCGGGTGCCGCAGGCGCGTACCCAACAGGAGTCGCTGGCCCTGGCCTACGAGGCGGGTGTGGTGTGCACCGACGAGGCGCTGCTGCACCCCGACCCGTACCCGAGCCGGGAGGCGTGGTGCGCGGCCCGGGTCGCCGAGACCGAACGCCGGCTGGCCGAGTGTGATCCGGCGCTGCCGACGGTGCTGGTCAACCACTACCCGCTGGTGCGCGACCCCACCCACATCCTGCGGTACCCGCTGTTCGCCCAGTGGTGTGGCACCGTCCGCACCAGGGACTGGCATGTGCGCTTCGGCGCGTCCACGATGGTCTACGGGCACCTGCACATCCCCCGCACCACGTTCCACGACGGGGTGCGCTTCCAGGAGGTCTCCCTCGGCTACCCCCGCGAGTGGCAACGCCGAAGCCCGGTGCCCGACCCGGTGCGCACCATCAACCCGGCCGACGACCTGCGCCACCGGCTCGCCGATCAGCCGCCGCCCGTCAGCTGGTGATGCCCACGAGCGTGGCCAGTCGCGCCACGCCGGCCGGCGCCGGCTACGCGCGGGCAACATCGGCTCACGGTACGCGCCAACGGCCGACACCGAACTTCCGCTGACGCGACACCGTCCGCGTCCACCAGCGCGCGAGCAGCCCCGCGCAGATCACCCATCTGGCAGTACGCCCTAGCGGCATCGACCAGGTAGGCACCCCGATACTCGGCCGGCAGCCGCCGCGACGCCTCCCGCCGCACGATAATCCAATGCCTGCGAATTCGTCCGATTTATCACTCAGCTGGGGTGCCTGCAACCTCGTCCAGATCCAACCCAGTCGACTTACCTTGGTCCTTGCTCCACTGCCAAAGAGCCCTGTCCAACGTCCGCAGGTCGGTCCCTACGCGCTTGGTTAGCGCAGCACACACCTGCAGATAGTGCGTGTAGTCCGGCTCTCGGTCCAGCTCACCTTGGGCCCGTAGCGTCTCAATCGCCCGGTAGTCAATCACGGTAAAGATCGACGGCTCCCAGACCGTGAGTAGAGCGCTCGCGATCGGCACACCGACACCTTCGAGCAGACAGAGGACTCGGTGCTGCAGGCGCTCAGGTGCTGCGAGCGCAATACGCGTCAGCTCCTTGATGTCGCTGTCGCTGTTACGGCCGATATACGTCGTCGACCGTGGACTCTTCCAGCGGACCACGTCCAAGAGATCATCGCGGTTGTAGTATCCCCGCTCGGCGACGGCCGGCCCAACCCGACCGAATACGTCACGTTCCCGCGGTCTCACCCGGTATCGCTCACTCCAAAACAGCACGAACTCACTGGTAATCGCCGCTCCCGTGCCACCGCCAATACCAAACTGAGGTGCCGCACGCATCGCCACTCCTTCGATCAGTTTGAGTAACGGGGAGGTCGCTCGCGCAGGTCGGATCGCGCTCGGCAACGTCCGCGCGATCGACTTCGAGCCTCCCCCATTTCAAAGGTTTCGGCCATTCCTAAGTCGCTCCGATGCTGAGCCCGGCCAGCATGTTCTGGTAGGCGGCGGGATGAACGATCGGGATGCCGTACCTACGAGCCACCGTGGCCTTCCCCGACATGGTGTCTGGATCCGCCGCTATGAGGAGCCGCGTCTTCTTAGTGACGCTGTCGTCCACGAGGAGACCCGCTTCCCGTGCCGCTTCCTGCCACTCAGAGCGCGGTGGTTCCATAGCACCGGTGAAGACGACCCGGTCACCCGGTTGCAACCGCCATCCATCGGGGCGGCGCTGGTGCGGAAATTCGATAACAGCGCCGGCCAACGCCCCGTCGACGTCTGATCGTTGGAGGCCGAGCAACTCGGCTACCTCGTCCAGGTCGTGTCGTTCGGTAGTGGTCAAGACACCGTCCTCTAGCGCAACGTCCGCCAGGCTCGCCAGGTAGGCCCGGTGTAAGTGCTCGACATCGACGCGGGCGAGCCCGAGGGTCTCTGCCGTAGCGACAAGTGCGTCTGCTTCTGTCGCCGAAACGTGCCGGTCGAGGAGCGCCTGATCGAGGAGGGCCAGGTAGGTGTCTCCGCTGGGCTCATGCAACCGTGGCAGTCGGTCGACCAACCGAGCGAGGAAGTGCTGTTCCCGCTGACCCGCTTCGCGGCGCTGAACGGCCACCACGGAGCCGGCGGCGATCGGGGGCCACGGGAGTCTCGCAGCTGCCGTTGCGGTGGCCGCCCAGGGGGGCGGGCTACCGGCCACTTGCAGGTAATAGCTAAACAGCTTGGCGGCGGCGCGGGCGTCATGCAACGCCGAGTGCGCCTGGTGCGGAGGCAGTCCGGCAAGGCGACAGCAGTCACCGAGGCTTCGACCGGCCGATGGCAGGAAGTGCGAGGCCAGCCGCATGGTGCAGAGACCGGGCACCTGGTCGATCGGAGCGCCGAGCCCGACACGCCGATATTCGGCGTGCAGAAACCGGGCGTCGAAGGTCAGATTGTGAGCGACCAGGACCCGGCCGCGCAGCAAGCCGGCGAGGTGGCCAGCAACCCGATCAAAGCCAGGGGCCTTTCGCGCTTCCGCAGCTGTGATGCCGTGAATGTGCTGTGGACCAAGATCTCGATTCGGGTTGACTAGGCTGCACCACTCGTCGGTGATCCGACCAGCCTCATCGAGGTGCACGACGGCCACTTCGACGATCCGATCGTGCCAGCTGGTACGAAGGCCGGTGGTTTCGAGGTCAATAACTGCGTACACGAGTACCCCTTACGCCGATACCACGGAGTTGTCGCCAACGGCCTTACGCAGTCGCGCCAGCCACAGCGGCGGCAGCGGTTGCGGCTCACCCAGCGACCGCAGGTAGGTGCGGCGGTAGCGCGCCTGCTCGGTGTCCTGCCAAAGCTGAGCTGTTCTTGCGACAGCGGCAGTCAACGTCAGCGCCGTCGCCGCGACCGGGGAGACGGAGGCGAATCGATCCGTGATCGCCCACGTGACAAGTTGCTCTTGATCTGGCATCTGCGTTGGCCAAGCGAGCGGAGCGATCTTCGATTTGACGCGCGTTCTGTGCTGCTCCACCGCAAGCGAGTAGGTGGACCGATGTTCACTGATTTCTTTCAGCAGCTCAGGGATGGGGAGGATGGTGCCTCGAAGCTTGGAGAGCAACTCGGCCGGGACGACTTCGGTGATCCTCTCCAGGACACCAGTGGGTGCTTCGATGTCCCAGCCGATCAGGCATCGGCCCTGCAAATTCCACATGATTCGACGGAGTTGCCCGGGGTCCTGTTCGATGTCGTCGAAGCCAACTACCCATGCCCCACCGGCCAGTCCGGTCGGGCCAAGGCGCCACACCGCCAAGGCTTCGCCACCGTCGCTGCCTGGGCCGACAGCCAGCACCGCGTGGCCTCGCACGCCGGGCACGTAGTCGATTGGTATCGACAGATCGTTTGCAGGTGCCTCCACGCCGATGCTCATACGTATCCTCAATAGTCGACAGCGGGGTGATCAACGTAATGTCCCCCGACGAGAACCAAAGCCAACTATTTGGTCCGTTCTGCCACCCAGACGGCACACCGGATCTGCACCGAGTGTCCACTCTCAACTTTGGCTGGCTGTCCGAACGGCCTGTAGTGGTCGCTACGGGTCCCGGCAATGAGTAGGATCGTTTCGAGAAGCAAGACAAAGGACGTAGATGTTGGTCGTACGTCGGGATGAAGGCCGTTCGGTTAGCTGGTGATGCCGACGAGCGTGGCCAGTCGCGCCACGCCGGCCGGCGCCGGCTGCGCGCGGGCAACATCGGCGATCACGGTACGCGCCAACGGCCGACACCGAACCTCAGCCGGCGCGAAGCTGTCCGCGTCAACCAGCGCGCGAGCAGCCCCACGCAGGTCACCGATCTGGAGGTACGCCCGCGCGACGTCGATCAGGTAGGCCCCCCGGTACTCGGCCGGCAACCGCCGCCACCCCTCCCGCCGCACGATCGTCGAGTGCCGTCGCAGCGCCTCGGTGGCGTCATCCCGTTGCGCCACCACCACCCGCGCCAGCTCCACGGCGACCGACCCGAACCCGGTGTAATGCGGGTCGTCGTACCCCCTCAGGCTTGCGGCGACCCCCGCAGCCCGCTCAATCAGCTCCTCGGCGCGGCGGTGCTCACCGCAGCCGGCAGCAGCAAGCGCAGCCTGGAGCAGCAACGTCCCACCCACCGCCCACTCCCCCGCCGACCTCTGCCGTGCAAGCGCACCCCGGCCCCGTTGATCATGAGGTTGGCGGGCGATTTGATCTCCGTGAAGCCCGTCAACCTCATGATCGCCGAGGCGAGGTGGGGATGGGAGGATGCGGTTCGCCGCAGTCAGGGTCGCGGTTAGGGCTAGGCGGTCGCGGTTTGCGGCGCGGAGCGCCTGGGCTACCGCGATGGTTGCTGTCCCCGCCAGGATCGGGTCATCGGCAGCGGTGGACATCGCGCGATCGGCGGCCAGCCAACCGAGGTCGGCCTCGCCGAGCTTCACCAACAGCGACGAAGTGATCCGGTACGCCTGCACCAGCAACTCCGGCTTCCGCGCGCCCTGGGCGGCGTCGAGCAGCCCCGGCAACACCCGCACCAACTGCCCGTAGTGCGCGTGCTGGTAGGTCAACCAGGCGTATCCGACCTGCCTTCTCAGCTCCTCCGTCTGCGGTGGAGCCTGCGCGATGTCGTAACGGGCGAGCGCGGCCCGGAGGTCTTCCACCCCGTCCGGCGGGCCCGCCGGAGTGCTGCGCTGCTGGCCGAGCAGCACCTCCGGGTCAACCCGCAGGACGTGGGCCAACTCCTGGACCACCGAATAGCGATCCAGGGAACGCACGCCCCGCTCCACCTTGTCCACCCAACTCTTCGACCTCCGCAACCGATCCGCGAGCATCTGCTGCGTCATCGACCGCCGCACCCGCCACCGCGCCACCCGCCGACCGACCGGCTCATCGCTGGTCACGCCGCCACCGCCGGTCCGGGACCGCACGGGTGGTGTCGTCAACCGGTACGCGATCCGCCTCGGCCTGAGCCAGGAGACGCTGCTTGGCAGCCTCCCGCTCGACCGCCTCGGACTGCTCGCCTCTGCTCGTCGACTCGTCGCCTTGCATGCCCACCTCCATCAGCCGGTGCCGGCGATTGGACTTCGCCGGCACCTAGGACTCCTCCAACCACCGAAGCTGGCTGCCGAGCGGCGGACCAGGTGGCGAGCGATGCGTGCGGTTGCGCTGTTCAGGACGTGGGTTGCGCGGGGTTGCGCGTCTCCCCGTAGGACCGCATCAACCCATAGGGTCGTCACTAGGTGTATTTGGATGATGGCTGGAGGCGAGACCATGGCGCGACTGGTGACGAATGCGGCGTTCGAAGGATTGCTGCTCGCCGCCGGCTACGGCAATGCGCACGCCGCCTTCGCTCGCCAGCTCAATCACGCCGGCCGTAACCAGGGCACCTGGCGGTATGACGCAGCAAGCGTCTACTGGTGGTTACGGGGTCGCCGGCCCGGGGAACACGTCCAGGCCGCCATGGCCGAGACTCTGACCCGCAAGCTCGGTCGCTCCGTCGTCGTCGCAGAGCTAGGATTCGGCGCGGCCGACAACATCGGGATGTACAACTATCCCGCGTCCGTCGATGGCGCGATCGATAACGCAGAGCAGCTCTGGACGAGGCTCGCCAAGCAGCTCAACCCACAGGTCAGCGGGGCATTCGACAGCGGCAAAGCGCTAGAAGCGGCGCTCGGTTGGCGGTATGACTTGCCCGACGAGACGATGAGCAGAAGCGGCCGACAGCAGGTCACCTCCGCCGACGTTCAGTCGCTGTACGCGCTGGTGGACCACTTCACCGAACTCGACCGACGTCACGGCAGCGGCTCTCGGCACACCCGGGCGCTCATGGCCGACTTCCTCGCACGGCAGGTCGCGCCTATGCTGCACGGCACTCACACCGATGCCGTTGGGCGCGAGCTTATGCGCGCAGCCGCGACACTTTGCGGACAACTCGCCTTCATGTCGTACGACGCGGGCGAACATGCCGCTGCCCAACAACACGTGACCGTCGCCTTGCGGCTCGCCAAAGCCGCCGACGACCGCTTGTACGGCGCTCACCTGCTGGCCAACCTCGCTACCCAGGCCGTGCACCTGGGCCACTCCCGGGACGCGGCACGGCTCGCCGAAGCGGCCATCGACGGGGCAGGGCGTGCGCCTGCAGCCGTGCTCGTTCGGCTGCACGCGACTGCCGCCACCGCCTACGGACAGTCAGGCGAGCGGCGTGGCTGCCAGCTCGCGCTGGCAAAAGCCGAGCGCGCTCTCGACCGCGCAGGCGCAGCTTCGGGCCCACGTTGGGTCACCTATTTCAGCCCAGCCCACCTTGCTGGGGCCGCATTGAGGTGCCTCGGCGACCTACAGCTGTATTCGCAGGCCCTTGACCATGCTCACGACGCTCTTACGCTTGCCAGCGAGAACGCTCGGACGCGCGCCCTGCACACCGCTCTCATCGCCGTGACGCATGCCCGCGTTGGGGACACCGACGCCGCGTGCATCTGGGGCCGGAAACTGGCACAGCACGCCTCGGGCATCCATTCGGCGCGTGTTCGACAACGCGTCCGCGAACTGACTGCAACGCTGAGCCCTCAGCAGGCGTCGCCCCAGGTCAACGAAGTCCTGCATGGCCTCGCAACCCTGCCGACAGCCGCCTAGCGCGAGACCCCCACCTGGACCCGTCCGCTAGCGTCAGCAAGGTGACCTGGACGGAGCCTGCCACGTGGTACGCCAACCTGGCTTCCTTCTACGCCGCCGCCGCTGCCTTCATCACCGACCCGGCGGGCAACGTGCTGCTCGTCAAACCCACGTACCGCGACCACTGGACCTTCCCCGGTGGCTATGTCGACGAGGGCGAGTACCCGCATGACGCCTGCGCACGTGAGATCCGAGAAGAGTTGGGGATCTCTGTGGCGGTGGGCGACCTTCTCGTAGTGGACTGGGCACCGCCCGCCGGACTGCGGCCACGCGCGATTGTCAGCTTCACGTTCGACTGCGGGTCCATCGCCGGCTTCCATGGTCTCGATCTACCCGGAGATGAGTTGGAGGACGTCGCCTTCTTCTCGCCCCGAGAGGCCGAACAGCGTCTTCCCGACAACGTCGCCACAAGAGTTCGTGCGGCGATGAGGGCACGTGATCTGCGCGCTCCGCTGTACCTTGTTGGCGGCTCGGCAGTCCCACTGCCATTTGCCGCTGGAGCAGAGAACGAAGCAGGGACCCGGTCTCAGTCCTGATCAAGGTCTTGAAGTGGACGCTGTTGGAGGCCGTTCGTTGACCTTGGTGGTGGGTGGCGTTTGACGGCCTGTCGAGGGCCTTCGGGGTGGGACGCTGTGCAGCCCACCCGATGCTTCAGTGCTTCGCTAGCGCTTCGGCCACGGCAATCTGGGAGCGGGCGATCTCGGTCCGCCCGTCCTCGATGTCCCACAGGGTGTTTTGGAGAAGCCGGGCCAGGGTCCACCCGGCCGCCCTTCCCTGGTCCAGCTCCAGCGCTTCGGTCATGAGGTCGAAGCGCCGCCGGACCACCCGCAGCGCGTCACCGGTGGCCTCGACCCGCTCCCAACCGGTGTCCAGGGCCGGCCACAGGTCGAACCCCGGGTCGCCGACCAGTGGCTCGGGGTCGATGGTCAGCCACGGTTCGCGTTCGGCGGCCAGCACGTTCTCGTAGTGCAGGTCCCAGTGCAGGAGGCGGTCACCGGGCTCGCCCAGCAACTCGGCGACGGCCGACGCCCAGCCGCGCAACCGGCTGCGGTCTTCCGGATCGGTCAACGAGTCGACGGCAGAGGGAACCTCCTCCACCATGGCCCCGGCGATCTCACCCAGACCACGCAGCCCCGCGGGCGCCGGAACGGAGTGCAGCCGGGCCAGCAGCCCGGCGAGGATGCGCATGGCCGCGTCGTCGTCCTCGACCGACTCCAGCGTGCGCGAACCGTCCAGGCGTTCCAGCAGCATGGTGCTGCTCGCCGCGTCGTGGTCGAGCAGCCGCACCATGCCGTCCCCGTTCCAGGCGCGCAACCCGATCAGCGCGGCCGTCGTCTCTTCCCGGGGCATCTGGAGCTTGAGCGCGGCCCGGGTGCCGTCCGTGCGCAGCACCGGCACCACGAGGGATGCCTCCCCGGAGTGGATGCCGCCGTCCCTCTTCAGCTCCCAGCGGTCGAGGCACTGCTTGACGAGAGCGGGAAGTCCGGCGACCCAGGCGCGCCCCTCCTCGCCGTTGCTCCTGCTGTACGACTCGGCCAGGGCGTCCGGGACGTGGATGCTATCCGGCGAACTCATCGGAAGATCCTCACACACGGGAGAGAGTTTGCCGCCGCGGGCGTCCGCTCGACGCGACGGGCGGCCACCGCTCCCCCGGTGGCCGCCCCCACGCCCGGTCAGCTGGCGTAGACCTCCAGGGTCGACAGCTGCCCAGCCGGCCACCCCGTGTTGCCGGTAACGGTGATCCGCACGTAACGCGCCTGCGCGGCGGTAAACGTCAGCGACACCTGATTACCGCTGGCCGGGTCGAAGGCCCGCCCCGCCGATCCGACGAGGGTGCCGAAGCTCGACCCGTCGGTGCTGCCCTGCACGGAGAGCGTCTGCGTCCGAGCGCCCCAGGCCGACGAGGGCGGCAGCTTCAACACCACCCGCCCGACCGTGCGCGCGGAGCCCAGATCGACCTGGACCCACTGCGGGAACGCGCTGTTGGCGCTCTCCCAGTAGCTGTTCGCGTCACCGTCGACCACGTTGCCCGACCCGTAGCTCTGGACGTGGCTGCTCTCCGACGTGGACCGACCCCGCGCGAGGTCGGAGTTGGCCGCCGCGTCCGTGGTGACGGTGACCGCGTTGGACGCGCCGGAGGTGTTGCCGGCGGCATCGCGGGCGGTGACCGTGAACGTGTACGCAGTGGACGCGCTGAGCCCGCTCACGGTCGCCGTGGTGCCGGTGACGGTGGCGACGACGTTGCCGCCCTGACGTACCTGGTAACCCGTCACGCCGGTGTCGTCGGTGGCGGCCGTCCAGGACAGGGACACGCTCGTCGACGTCTTGCCGGTCACCGTGAGGCCGCTCGGCGCGGTCGGCGGGTTGTCCGGGACGGTGCTGCCGGCGTACACCTCGACCTGGGCGAGTTGGGCGGCCGGCCAGCCGGTGTTGGCGCTGATGCTGAGGCGGACGTAGCGGGCCGTGGTGGTCGTCAGCGTGCGGGTGACGGTGTTGCCGGTGGCCGGGTCGAAGGCGAACGCGGAGGCCCCGGCGATGGTCGAGAAGCTGCTGCCGTCGACGCTGCCCTGCACGGTGATGGTCTGGGTGCGCGCGCCCCAGCCGGTGGGCAGCCGCAGCACGAGTTTGTTGACCTGGTGGCTGGCGCCGAGGTCGACCTGCCACCACTGCGGGAAGGAGCCACCACCGCTCTCCCAGTAACTGCCGGCGTTCGAGTCCACCGCGTTCGACGCGGGGAACCCGCTGCCCTGGCTGCTGGCCGAGGTGGGTCGGCCGGCGGCCAGGTTGCCGCCGGTTGGTGGCGGGGTGCCGACCATCGGCGGTGTCGGGCGTACGGCGGTGAGGGCGAGTTGCCCCTTGAGCATCCGGCCGCCGTCGCCGGTGATCCGCAGGTAGTAGTCGGAGGAGCAGGCCACGCCGTCCTCGTCCAGGGCCCGGATGTTCGCGCCGGCCGGGGTGGTTGCCTGGGTCTCGGACGTCTTGGCGATCTGGTTGCCCTCGTTGTACTCGTCGAACATGGACACGTACAGGCCCTGGGAGCCGAGCCGGACCATGTTGTAGATGTGCCGCCAGTAGAAGTCGCCGTGCTTGCGGTGCCCCCCGGCGAGGTCGCCGGGCATCACACAGGGCAGGTAGTCGATGCCGCGCGCCGCGCAGTCGGCCATGTCGCCGACGTTGACGTTGTTGTAGTACGAGTCCAACTCCTCCACGGTCCTGGCCCGGTAGACCATCCACGGTGAGATCGCGTGGAAGGCGTGGTAGACGTCGAGGAAGCCGGGGCGGGAGTCCTCGATGCCCTGCCGCCACCAGGTCGGCACCCCGCCGATGACGTAGCAGCCCTGCGCCTTGAACCAGTTGATGACCTCCAGGCAGGGCCCGGGGGTGAACGGGCGGCTGGGCTCGCTGAAGCCGAAACCCCAGATGCAGACGACCGGTTTGCCGTTCTGTCGGGCGTACGCGGACGACGCGGTGTGCGCGGCCATCTTCGTCGTCCAGTCGGTCTTGATGTCCGCCTGGAAGCTCAGCCAGTCGGTGACGTCGTACATGATGTAGAACTTGCGGTTGTACCGCTCGGCGGCGGAGCGCACCTTCTGCGTCATGGCGTCGCGGGTCGGGCCCTCGTCGCCCATCGGGTTGAACCGTTGCAGGGCGGCGGTGTCGCAGCCATACTCCTGCATCCACCGGAAGTGGGTGTCCACCGTCTGCTGGTCGTACGAGGAGAAGAGCGTCGCCGGCTGGCCGTTGCCGAGATTGGGGTACGCGGTGGGGTAGCTGCGGGTGTACTCGCGCATGTCCGGCCAGGACACGATCGTGGTGTTGGCGGGCGAGGGCGGCTGGAAGCGGTCGCGGCTCCAGTGCCACCATCCACCGATCGGCGCCCCGTCGCCGGGGGCACTGAACCAGCCCTGGTAGCCGACCGTCACCTTGCCGACCACGTCCCCGGGGGGACTGGCGGCCTGCGCGGGGCTGGCCAGGGTGCTGAGCAGCTCGGTGGTGGAGGCGGTGGCGAGGGCGGACCCGGCCAGCACCGATGTGACGAACCTGCGGCGGGAGACCGCCATGAGGACCACTCCTTCGGGACGGAAGGCATTGACGGCCATCGTGGCAGCAGTGGATGCCGACCCGCAAGAGTTAGACTGATCGATGAAAATCCCGATCAGATGACGGGAATTACCCGCTGCTTCGTCAGTGGCTGAGGGCCTGCTCCAGCGCCCGCGCCGGGGAGAGGATCTGACTGCCGGCCTGGCGGCGACGGGCGTCGCGCACCGTCATCCGTACGCCCTGGGTGAAGCCGACCTTCGGGTACCAGCCGAGCAGCTCGCGCGCCTTCCTGGTGTCCAGCGCCATGTGGCGCACCTCCCCCGGCCAGGGCAGCGGTTCGTAGCGGGCCGCGTTGCCGACGCCGGACGCCTCCCGGACGGTGTCGTACACCTCGTTGACGCTGGTCTGCCGACCGGAGGCGATGTTGACCAACCCCACCCCGGGGTGGTGACAGGCGGTGGCCACCGCCTCGGCGACGTCGCTGACGTGGATGAAGTCCCGGGTCTGCGTGCCGTCGTCGTAGATCACCACCTGCCGACCACCGAGCAGGGCGTCGGCCATCAGGGACACCACGCCGCAGTCGCTGCCCTCCTGTCGGGGCCCGTAGACGTTGCCGAACACCATCGAGGTGTACGGCAGGCCGTGCTGACGCCCGTACCAGTCGAGATAGTGCACACCGGCGGCTTTGCTGATGCCGTACGGGCTCACCGGGGCAATCGGATGGTCCTCGCGGACCGGCAGGTCGTGGGCGGCGACGTTGCCGAAGATGGCGGCGCTGACCGCGTTGATGACCAGCCGTACGCCGGCGCGGGCGCAGGCGTCCAGCACGTTGACGGTGCCGAACACGTTCACGTCGGCGTCGTACAGGGGTGAGCGGCGGGCCGTGGGGACGTTCGGCTGGGCGGCGAGGTGCACCACCACCTCCGGCTGCCACTGGTGGATGACCTCGACACCTTCCGGCGTACGGATGTCACCCGAGACGACGTCCGCCTCGGTCAGTCCGCCGTACGCGGCGTCGGCCAGGTTCTCGACCCGGCCGGTGGAGAAGTTGTCGAGCACCCGGACCTGGCTGCCCATCAGCATCAGCCGGGCGACCACGTGGCTGCCGATGAAGCCGGCGCCTCCGGTCACCAGAACGCGCCGGGGCGTCAGGTCCGGCGGCGGGTCGGCACCGGCGGCGGTAACGGGCAGGTCCATCTGGAACTCCTTGAACGGCGGGGCTGTCGGCCCGCAGCGGCAACCGGACGGCCGGGCACGACCGTAACCCACCAAATCACCATCAAACGGACGTTTCGCTTAACCCTCGTGGAAGGTATGCGAGGTTCATGGCAAGAAGTCCCTTTTTTACCTATCCGGGGCTATTGGTGCTTTTGTCACGAGTAACTTACTCCCGGGGTGCTGGCCGGCATGCCCGTTGAGCACCCGACGGAGAGGAGGTCGGCGCGTTGAAGAAGACCCCGAGTCCCGTCATCGCGGACATGTCTCCGCTGCCGGACAACACCAGTGGAACCGCGCACGACCTCGCCACCGCACCCGGGCCAGCGGCACACCAGAGCCCCGAGATCCCGGTGCAGCTCCAGGAGTTGTTCGCTCGTCACGAGCGGACCGCCCGGTCGGATCACCACGGGCGGCGAGCCCGGGTGGTGGTGTTGGAACCCACCGACGCGGCCACCGCACCCGACCGCCTCGACGACGAGTTCGACGTGGCCGTCCGGATCCCGGTGCCGGCCTGCGCCGACGAGCTCGCGCGACTCCTGGCCCGCGTCCGCCCCCGGCTCCTGCTGCTCAAGCACTCCCTGGAGAGCATCGACGACCGCATCATCACCAGCTGCGTGAGCGCCGGCGTCGAGATCATGGTGCTGGCCCGACCCGTCTACGGCCTGCTGCGGGCACCCGCCATGGCGCGCTTCGGTGGACTGCCGTGGATCCGCCTTGGATCGGGCGCCGGTCGGCCACGCGGCGAGCGGCTGAAGCGGTTCTTCGACCTCAGCATGATCCTGCTCAGTGCCGTCGTGGTGCTCCCCAGCATCGCGGTGATCGCCGCCGTCGTCTCGTTCACCGGCCCGCCGTTCTATCTCCAGCAACGCGTCGGCGCGGGCGGCCGGCTGTTCCGGGTGGTCAAGTTCCGGACCATGCGGGTCGGCGCCGAGCAGGCCACCGGCCCGGTCCTGGCCCTGCCGGACGACGTCCGGATCACCCGACTCGGGCGCTGGCTACGACGCTCCCGGCTGGACGAGTTGCCCCAGCTGTGGAACGTGCTGCGCGGCGACATGAGCCTCGTCGGGCCCCGCCCGGAACGCCCGGAGTTCATCGCCGGCTTCGCCCGGCTGCCCCACTACGACCTGCGGCACCTGATCCGGCCGGGGTTGACCGGCATCGCGCAGCTCACCGGCGGATACGCGGCCACCGTCGAGGACAAGCTCCGGTGTGACCTGTTCTACCTCAACTGCCGTTCGATGCGCGTCGATCTGGCCCTGCTCCTGCTGACCGTCGTCGAGTTGTTCCGGGGGTTCCCCCGTGGCTAGTGCGACCCACGCGGTCGAGAGCCGGGTCACCCGCAACACCGCCAGCATGCTGGCCGCGCGAGTGGTCATGGCCCTGTCCGGGCTGATCTCGGTACCGGTCATCTACCAGCGGCTCGGACCCCGGGAATTCGGGATCTGGGTGGTACTCGCCGGGCTGCTGGCGATGGCCGCCCTGATCGACCTCGGACTCGGCTCCGCCCTGGTGCGCGAGGTGGCGCGGGCCGAGAGCGCGGCGGACCGGGACCTGGTTCGTCGGCTGCTCGGGCTGGGGCTGGGTTGGGCGGTGCTGCTGGGCCTGCTCATCCTGGGGGCGCTCGCCGCCTGCTGGCCGTGGCTCACCGGGCTGCTGCGCCTCGGCGACCTGGCCGACGAGGCGTGGCAGGCCACCCTCTGGCTGATCGTCGGGCTGGTGGCCGGTGCCGTCGAGCTGCCCTGGCGGGCCGTGCTCGAAGGCAGCCAGCGCTACGGGTCACTCGCCGCGATCAGCGCCGGCACCGCGATCCTCGCGGCAGCCCTCGCCATCCTGGTGGTACGCCTCGGCGGCGGCCTGGCGGCGTTGGCCGCCTCGGCCGCCGCGATCCGTACCCTGCTGCTCGCCGCGACCACCCACCGCCAGTGCCCGGACCTGTCCCCGCGGTGGGGACGAACGCAGCGGGCCGACATCCGCCGCATCGGCGGCTACGGCCTGCGCGTGCAGGTCTCCAGCGGCGCCGGCATGGTCAACGTGGAACTCGACCGCCTCGTCCTCGGCGGCGCCTTCGGGCCCGCCGTGGCCGGCGGCTTCGACCTGGGCAGTCGCCTGCTCAACCTGCTGCGCCTGCCCCCGGGTTTCGCCCTCATCGTGCTCTTCCCCGCGGCGGTCGCCCGCACGGTCAACCTCGGCACCGGCTGGCTGGACCGGTTCTACCTGGCCGCCACCCGGTACCTCGCGCTGTTCCTCGCCCCGGCCACCGCCGCCCTGATGGTGAGCGCCGACCCGCTGGTCCGGCTCTGGCTGGGACACCAGGTGCCCTGGGCCGCGGCGAACATCATCATCCTCGCGCCCGCGTACGCCCTCAACCTGATCACCGGGGCGGCGACGATCGCCGCCCGCGCCGCGGGCCGACCCGGGCTGGAGACGCGGTACGTGCTGCTCTCCGTCGTCCTCAACCTGGCCCTGACCGTGCCACTGCTGCTGCTGTGCGGGCCGCTCGGCGTACCGCTGTCGACCGCCCTGGCGGTGGTGCTCAGCACCGGGTACTTCCTGGTCAGCTTCCACACCGCCACCACCCGGCCGCTGGCCCCACTGGCGCGGGCCGTCTGGCCACCGCTGGCCGCGGCGGTCGCGGCCGGGCTGGTCACCACGGCGGCCAGCCGGTTCCTGCCGAACGGCCCGGGACGACTCGACGCCGCCCTCGCCGTGTCCACCCGGGCCGGTCTGACCCTGCTCGTCGCCGGCACGCTGCTGGCCGTCGGCGGACACGTGGGCGCGAGCGACCGGATGCGGCTGCACCGACTGCTGCGCGCGCCGGCGGCCGTGCTGTCGCCCAGCACGGGAGGCCCGCGATGAGCGTCGACAACCGCACCTCGCGGTGCCTGGTGTGCGGGCCCCGGCAGGCCCACCGACCCCACCTCGGCGGGCTGCTGCGCCGCTGCGAGGGCTGCGGTCTCGGCTGGACCGCGCAGGAACAGTCCGAAGAGGACGGGCGCTACGACGAGGACTACTTCGCCGCCGGTGGGTACGACGACTACTTCCGGGCCGCGCCCCGCCGGTTCGAGGCAAACCGCCGGCTGCGGTGGCTGCTGTCCACCGTCCGCCCCACCGTCCTGCTCGAAGCCGGCTGCGCCGGCGGCTACTTCCTCGAAGCAGCCCAGCACGCCGGCATCACCGCCAGCGGCATCGAAGTCAGCCACGCCGCCGCCACCTTCGCCCGCGACCACCTCCACATGCCCGTCCAACAGGGCTACTTCGAAACCATCGCACCCACCCGCACCGCCGACGTCGTCTGCGCCTTCCACGTCCTCGAACACGTCGAAGACCCCCGCGCCTTCCTCCACGCCGCCCACACCGCCCTCACCCCCGGCGGCTGGCTCGCCCTCGAAGTACCCAACATCGCCTCCGCCGCCGCCCACCGCCTCGGCACCGACTGGCCGGGCCTGCAACCGCGCTACCACCGCTGGCACTTCACCCCGGAAACCCTGATCCGGCTGGTGACCGACCTCGGCTTCGAGGTGGTCCGGCAGGACACCACGGTCTTCCGCTACTACATGCCGCTCGCCTACCGACTGCGGCACGTACGACACCTCCTTCCCGCCGACCTGATCGGGCTCCGCTCACCACGGCTGACCCACCCACGCCTCGGCGACCTGCTCCGGGTGATCGCCCGAGCGCCACGAACCAGACGGAGTACCTGATGAAACTGGATGGGATCGAGCTGGTCCGCTGCCAGCTGTGCGGCCGCGCCGGTGGACACTCGCCGACCCTCGACGACCTGCTGTGGAGCTGCCCGGACTGCGGCTTCGTCTGGACCGCCGGCGACGCCCCGGCACCCGAGGAGCTGTACGACGAGGCCTACTACACGACCGACGGGTACCGGGACTACTTCGCCTCCGCGGTGCAACGCCGGTTCGAGGCGAACCGGCGGCTGCGGTGGCTGCTGTCCACCGTCCGCCCCACCGTCCTGCTCGAAGCCGGCTGCGCCGGCGGCTACTTCCTCGAAGCAGCCCAGCACGCCGGCATCACCGCCAGCGGCATCGAAGTCAGCCACGCCGCCGCCACCTTCGCCCGCGACCACCTCCACATGCCCGTCCAACAGGGCTACTTCGAAACCATCGCACCCACCCGCACCGCCGACGTCGTCTGCGCCTTCCACGTCCTCGAACACGTCGAAGACCCCCGCGCCTTCCTCCACGCCGCCCACACCGCCCTCACCCCCGGCGGCTGGCTCGCCCTCGAAGTACCCAACATCGCCTCCGCCGCCGCCCACCGCCTCGGCACCGACTGGCCCGCGATCGCGCCGGAGTACCACCGCTGGCACTTCACCCCGGACACGTTGAGCCGGATGCTGGTGGAGTCCGGGTTCCGGGTCATCTCCCACGACACGGTCTTCTCGCGGTTCTACTGGCGCCCCGCCGCGCGGCTGCGCAACGCGCGCGACCTGCTGATCGCCGATGTGGCCGCCAGCCGCTCCCCCCGGATGACCCACCCGCAGCTGGGCGACCTGCTGCGGGTCTTCGCCCGGCGCGACGACCGGGCGGTGTCCTGATGGGCACGCCGCTGTTGTCGGTGCTGCTGGTCAGCTGGAACACCCGCGAGCAGACCCGGCAGTGCCTGGAGTCGTTGGCCGCCACCGCCGACGCCGACCTGGACTACGAGGTGGTGGCCGTCGACAACGGTTCGTCCGACGGCTCGGCCGACCTGCTCGCCGACCAGCCCCGGGTCCGCCTGATCCGCAACAGCCACAACAGCGGGTTCGCCGCCGCCGTGAACCAGGCGTACCGCCGGGCGAACGGGCGGCTGATCCTGCTGCTCAACAGCGACATCCGGTTCCACCCGGGCGCGCTGTCCCGGATGATCGACTATCTGCGGGAGCGGCCGGACGCCGCAGGGGTCAGCCCGCTGTACCTCAACCCGGACGGCAGCTTCCAGCAGCACTACGTCCAGCAGCCCAGCTTCGCCGCCACCATCGCGCTGGTGACCGCGCTGCGGCGGCTGCCCGGGTTCCGCCAGGCCCTGCACCGGTTCCAGATGCGCGGTGAGGACTTCAGCCAGCCCCGACAACTCGCCTCCGGCAGCTGCATGCTGCTGCGCCGGGAGGTGCTCGGGCAGCAGACCATCTTCGACGAGACGTTCCCCGTCTACTGGAACGACGCGGTCCTCGCCCGGCAGCTCGACCAGGCCGGCCACCAGCTGTGGATGCTGCCGGACGCGGTGGTGACGCACAGCCGCGGGGCGTCCTGCCGGCTGCTCGGGCCGACCATCCGCTTTCGGCACCTGCTGGGCAGCCTGGTGGGGTATCTGCGGATGACCCAGCCCCGCTACCGGCTACCGGTGTTCCGGGCCGTGCTGCTCGCCGACCACCTGGTCAAGCGACTCTTCGGTCGATCCGTTCAACTGGGCCTGCCCAACCTGCTCGCCGCGCTGCGCGGTGACGTCGGCCCGCTGCCCGACGGCGACACCCCCGCGACTGGGTGGTGCTGTTCAGCCGTACCCGTTGGTCCGTCGACGGGCATCCGGCGGTGCTGTCGCAGGTGGCACCCGGGCAACGGTTGCTCTTCGTCGACCCGCCGGGACGCCGGCCGCGCTGGCGGTGCGAGGTGACCCCGGTCGGCTCCGCGGCCTGGCACGCCGTCGCACCGACGGCGCTGCCGCTGGGCGACGCCGTGCCGCTGGTCAACTGGATCAACCGGCGGATCGCGGCCAGCGCGCTGCGGGGTTGGCTGGACCGGCACGCCGGCGCACGCCTGCTGCGACTCGACGACGAGCGCGCCCACGGTGTGCTGGGCCGCCTCGGCGAGGACGAGTTGCTACCCGCCGGGGCACCCCGGCCGATGGAGCGGTCGGGCCGTGGCTGAACACACCACCACCCTGCAACCGGCGGCCCCGGCCGTCGTCCCGCCCGCCGGCCGGGACTGGGTGGTCGTCTTCAGCGGCACGCCGTGGGCGAACGGCGCACACCGTCAGCACGCGCTGGCCCGCGAGCTGACCGTCGACCACCGGGTGCTCTTCGTCGACCCGGCCGGGCACCTCCCCCGCTGGCGCGTCGGAATCCGGCAGGTGGCCGCCGACCTGTGGCAGTGCGCCGGGCCGGCGCTGCTGCCGTTCGGTCGGCACCTACCCCCGGTCAACCGGGCCAACCGCTGGCTGGCCGCGCTGCTGCTGCGCCGGTGGTTCCGGCGGCAGGCCGCCACGGTACGACTGCTGTGGCTGGACGAGGACCTGGCCGCGCCGGTCGCCGCCCGGCTGGACGCGTCCGCCGTCGTGTACGACGCCACCGACCTGGACTGGACGTTCACCCGACCCTGGAACCGGTGGCACCTGCGCCGTGCGCTGCGCCGCGCCGTCGACGCCGCCGACCTCGTGCTCGCCTCCTCCAGCGCGCTACCGGACCGGATGCCCCCCACCGACCCGGCGCCGGTGGTGCTGGCCAACGGCTGCGACCCGGATCGCTTCTCGCCGGACGGTCCGGTCGCGCCCTGGTTGCTCGGGTTGCGCCGACCGGTGATCGGCTACAGCGGGGCGGTCGACACCCGGGCCTTCGACGCGGAGCTGGTCGCCACCGTGGCTCGGGCCCATCCGGAGTGGACGTTCCTGCTGATCGGCCCGTCCACGCGGGCCGGCCGCGCTCCACTGGCCGGTTTGTCCAACGTGGAGCTGCTCGACGCCGTGCGCTTCGCGGACGTCCCGGGCATCCTGCGGGCCTGCGACGCCACCATCATCCCGTACCGGGTGGGCGGGCTCGTCGACTACGTGCACCCGAAGAAGTGCTACGAGTACCTCGCCCTCGGCAAACCCGTCGTCGCGACGCCACTGCCGGCGCTGCGCGCCCTGGCCGGCACCATCACCCTCGCGGCCGACCCGGCGAGTTTCGGTGCGGCGCTGGCCGACGCGCTGGGCCGCCCCGACTGGCCGCACGACGTGGCCCGACGCCGGGCGGTGGCCACCCGCAACAGCTGGTCGGCGCGGGGTGTGCAGCTGCGTTCCCTGTTGGCGGGGCTGCCGCGATGAGAGTGCCGATCGTCGCGCCCGGTGTGCTGCTCGCCGGCGCCGCCCTGGGCGCCGTGGTGACCGTGGTGACGGTGCTGCCCGGACCGGTCGGTCTGGCCGCCGCCATCGCGGTGCTGTGTGCCGGGGCGTTCCTGCTCTGGCCCTGGGCCGTGCTGCCGGTCGGCATCATCGGCGGCGCGGTGGTCGGCGCGCTGCTCAGCGGCGGTGACGTGCGCGGTTACATCGCGGTGAAGGTGCTGCTGCTGGCCGCCGGGGGCGCCGCGCTGGCCGTGCGGCACTGGCTCGGGGTGGAGACGGCCCCCCGGCGCACCGTCGCCGACGTGGGGATGCTGGGTCTGATCGGCCTGACCGTCGTGGCGGCGACCTACGGCCTGGCCGTCGGCAACCTCCCGGCGGAGGTGCTGGTCGCCGCGTACCAGGTGGCCACGATCCCGGTGTACTTCTTCATGGCCACCCACACCCTCACCTCGTCCCGCCGCATCCTGGCCGCCGGCATCCTGTACGTGGTGCTGGCCGGGGTCTTCACCGCCATCTCGGTGGCGGCGCCGGGGCGGCACGGCGGCCTCATCACCCTCATGGCGATCCCGGCGCTGATCTGGATCGCCGGCCGGGTGCGGGGTTGGCGTCGAGCCGGAGCCTTGCTGCTCGGCGGGTTCTTCGCCGTCGACGTGCTGCTCGCGTCGTACCGGGGAATCTGGCTCGCCGCCGCGCTCACCGGGCTGATCATGCTGGTCCGCGGGGGCCGCACGGTCCGGACCGGGCTGGCCGCCACCGCCGCCGCCGCGATCGCGGTGGCCGCGGTCCTCGCCCTGCAACCCGGGGTACGAGAGCGGGCCGGCGAGATCGCCAAGGGGTTCGAGCAGTCCGCCGGTTACCGCGGGGTGGAGTCCGAGGTGGGCCTGGGTGTCTTCGCCGACCAGCCACTGGTCGGGGCCGGCCTCGGCCAGACCACGCCGGACATCTACCTGTCCGGCTTCACCTTCACCGACGTCGGGCCGGTGTACCACGCCTTCTACGTCACCCTGCTCGCCAACCTCGGGCTGGTCGGCCTGCTGGTGGTGCTCTGGCCGATCCTGCGTGCCATCCGCGTCGGCCTGGGCAGTCGGGACGGGATCACGCTGCCGTTCGCGGCGCTGTCCTGCGGTTTCCTGGCCGCCGCCCTCTTCGCGGCGCCGACCGACGGGCACTGGGAGCTGGGTCTGCTACCCGCGCTGACCCTCCTCACGGCACACCACGAGGGCGCACGACTGCGGCGTTTCGCCCGGCCAGCGCTTCCGCGCGGCGCCCTGACCCGAACCGGAGTCGCGGCATGAGAGCAGCCGACGCCACCGCCGTGGTGGTCACCCACAACTCGCAGCGGCAGATCGTGGCCGCCCTGAGCGCGCTGCGGCAGGCGCAGATACCGGTGCGGTTGGTGGACAACGCCTCCACCGACGGCACGGTCGACCTCGTCCGGCGCCGCTTCCCCGAGGTGGACGTCATCGCCAGCGCGACGAACACCGGCTTCGCCAGCGCCGTGAACCGGGCCGCGGCCGGGGTCGACACCGACGTCGTGCTGCTGGTCAACCCGGACTGTGTGGTCAGCCCCGGCACGGTGGCGGAACTCGTCCGGGTCATCCGCGACCGACCGTCGGTGGGCATCGCGGGGCCACGGCTCATCGACGCGCACGGCCGGATCGCGATCAGTGCCCACCGGTTCGAGTCGCTCGGCACCGTGCTGGCCAGCCGCTTCGGTGGGGCGCTGGTGCCGGTCTCGTTCCGGCGGCTGCTCAGCGGGCGGCAGCGCCGGGCCGCGTACGACGCCTGTGTGCGTGGCGCACAGCCGGTGGCCGTGGACTGGCTCTCCGGCGCCTCCCTGGCGGTGCGTCGCGAGCTGTTCCGGGCGGTCGGTGGCCTCGACGAGGGCTACTTCCTGTACTACGAGGACGAGGAGCTGTGCCTACAGGCGGCCGGGCACGGCGCCGAGGTGCTGTACGTGCCCTCGGTGACCGCCGTGCACAGCGGTGGCGCGAGCAGCTCCGACCCGGCCTGGATCTGGCCGCACCTGTACCGCAGCATGCTGCGGTTCTTCGCCCGCCACCGCGCCGGCACCCTCGGCGCCGTACGCGGTGCGGTGCTGCTGCGCGCGCTTATCGGTATCGGACTGGCCGGGGCGCGAATGCCGTGGCAACCGCGCGCCGGGACGGCCCGGCTGCGGGCCTGGACCCGCGTCGGTCGCATCGCGGTCACCCCGACCTGAGACGAGAGGAGGAGCGTGATGCACGTCCTGACAACGGTCGTCGGCAAGCGCACCGAACACTGGACGGACCTGTTCGACGTGCTGTGCGAACAGCCGGACCTGACCCTGACCGTGCTCGCCGCGGACGTGTCCCCGGCGACGCGACGCGAGCTGGCCCGGCTGGCCCGTCGGCACCACCGGCTGCGGTACCACGTCGTTCCGCACCTGCTCGGTGAGTCGTTGACCGGGCACATGGCCTCGGTGCTGTTCCGGCTGCCCGGCCAGCACGACGTGACCACCGCCCGCCCGGACGTCCTGCACGTCATCGGCGAGGCCACGTACCTCACCACCTGGCAGGCCCTGCGGCTGCGGCAGCGCTGCTGGGCCGGGGTGCCCACCACGTTGTACGCCGTGCAGAACGTGGTCACCCGGCTCCCGGTGCCGTTTCCCCGGATCGAGCGACAGTCCTACCTGTCCGTCGACCACGCCTTCCCGATCACGCCCGCCGCGCTGAACGTGCTGCGGATCAAGGGTTACCGGGGGCCGGCGACGATCGTGCCGCTCGGCGTGGACACCCGGCTGTTCCGCCCCCTGCCCACCGATCCGGCCGCGCACCCGTTCACGGTCGGGTTCGTCGGGCGGTTCGAGCCGCACAAGGGCGTGGTCGACCTGTTGCGCGCCGCCGAGCTGATCGACTGCGACGTGTCGCTGGTCGGCGACGGCAGTCTGAGCGACGAGGTCGACCGGGCCGCCGCGCGCCGCCCCGGCCGGGTCCGTCGGCACGGCTGGGCCGGGCACGCCGAGCTGCCCGCGCTGATGAACGGGATGGACGTGCTGGCGATGCCGTCGGTCGAGGTGGTGCAGCGCAACACCCTGCCGTGGATCGGCATCCCGTTGCGCGAGCAGTTCGGTCGGGTGCTGGTCGAGGCGATGGCCTGTGGCGTACCGGTGGTGGGCAGCGACGTCGGCGAGATTCCCCACGTGGTGGGCGACGCCGGTCTGGTCTTTCCGGCCGGCGACGTCCTCGCGCTCGCCACCCGCCTCGCCCGGCTGCGCGACGACCCCGCGCTCGCCGGGCAGCTGGCCAACCGGGGGTTGGCCCGCGCCGGCGCCGAGTTCGGCTGGGACCGCATCGCGGACACCCTCTGCACGACCTGGCGCGGACTGCGGTCCCCGACCCGGTCCCTTCGCACATCGCCCGCTGAGACCGGGCACCCAACCAGAGAGGCGATCGCCTGATGAGCGCGTCGATAGATGTCAAAGGTCTGCTCGGTGTCTCCTGGCGCCGGGTGGGCGTACCGTTGCTCGGTCTGTGCGCGGGCCTGGCCGCCGCCCAGGGGGTCACCCAACTCCTCCCGGCGCGCTACGAGGCGCAGGCGTCGGTGCTGGTCAGCGCCGAGCAGACCGACGAGGACCGGCCCGCGGATCTGTCCCTCGCGCAGAACCTCACGCCCACCATCGCCCGGCTGGTCGGGTCCCGGGAGGTCGCGCTCGAGGCGGCGCGCTCGTTGCAACTTCCCGAGCGGGCGGTGCTCGGTCACGTCAGCGGCGAGTACGAACTCGGTCTACAGATCATCACCGTGCACGCGAGTGCCGGTACCGGTACGCAGGCCGCCGCGATCGCGAACGCCGCCTCGCGCGCGGTCAGTCAACAGTTGGGTCGGCTGAACATGGGCGGCTCCACCGGCATCAACGCCCGGGTGCTCGACACCGCCAGCCCGCCGACCCGGCCGGCCTTTCCGAAGCCGCTGCTCAACGGCGTGCTCGGGGCTCTGGCCGGACTGTTGGCCGGTTGGGGGGCCTCCATCCTGCGCGATCGGTTCGACAGCCGGCTACGCGACGTCCGCCAGATCGAGACCCGCCTGGGTCTCCCGGTCGTCGGGGTACTGCCGAAGCTGCCGCGCCGCTTCGCCCGCCATCACGCCGCCGCGCTGTACGCCCGTACCGATGTCAGCGACGCCGTGCGTGCTGTGATCTCGACGCTCAGCGTGCTCACCGCTCCCCTGCCCCGTCGTCGACTGCTGGTCACCAGCGCCCACGACGACGACGGCAAGGCGTTGGTGACCGCCCTGCTCGGTCTCGGCATGGCCGACGAGCACTGCCGGGCCACGCTGGTGGACGGGGCGGTACGCGACCCGGTGCTGTCGGGCCACTTCCCGGAGGCGCCGCACACCTGGCAGCAGGTGCTGGCCCAGAAGTGCCCGCCGGTGCGCCTGGTCGACTTTCCCACTCTGACCGTGCTGCCGGCCGAGCCCCGCGAGGGCGCCGACACGGAGGCCCTGCACGAGCTGGGTGGGCTGCTCAACGCGCTGGGCGAGGACGAGGACTGCGTGATCGTCCACGCGCCGCCGATCCTGGCCGGACGGGAGATCTCGGCGTTCGCCCAGCACGCGGACGGCGTACTGCTGGTCGTGCGGGCCGGCCGGACGAACCTGGAGGACGGCACCCGGGCGGCCCGGCTGGTGCAACAGCTCGGGCTTCCGCTGGCCGGTGTCGTGGTGATCGGTGCGGTGTCCCGGACGGACCACCGGCCGGGCAGCGAGCAACCGGCGCTGGCGCCGAGCGCGGCCCAGGACGCCCTGGCGCTGCCGGCCACCAGGGCGGGCGCCCAGGGCGCGGTCATCCGTGAGCTGGTCAGCGCCCTCGTCGAGGACAAGTCCGGCACACCCGGGCGACACCGTCGGCAGACCTCGGGTGAGCCGGGCGCGGCCGGCAGAACGGTCGAGGGCACGGCGGTCGAACGCAAGCCCGTCGAGCGCAGGCGGGTCGAGAGCGCCAAGACCGAGCGTCAGCCGGCGGAGAGCAAGCCGGTCGAGCATCAGCCCGTCGAGAGTGAGCCGGCCGAGCGTCAGCCGGGCGAGAGTAAGCCGGTCGAGGGTACGACCGTGGAGCGCACCCCGGTCGGCACCGTGCCGACACCCGCCGAGTCGCCGGCCGAGTCGACTCGGATCGAGGATGCCATCACCCAGCCGAACCCGCGGGTGACCGATGTCCCGGAGCGGCCCGAGCGGATGCCGACGCCCACCGCCTGGCCCGAAAACGCGGCTCCACCCTGGGGTGGAGGTCCCGCCGTGGTGGGCGTCCTCGGCCGACCGCTGGCTCGGCCCGAGACGGTCCGCGTGCCGCCAGCGGCGGAGGCGTCCCCGGACGCCCCGGTGGCCAACCTGGCGGACCGCTGGCCGGTCTTCGGGCAGGAGCTGCTGGCCGCCGGCCGGTCGAGCGCGGAGCAGCCGTCCACCGGGTCCGTCGTCCTGCGACGGGCCGTGGCCGTCGGAGACGGCGAGCGCTGGGGCTGATCACGGCCGGAGCGACGATCGGCGGCCCGTCCGCGACGGGCGGTCCGTCCAGTCGGCTACACACGACACCGACAAAAGATAGGCCGATGAGTGAGATGTTGGTACCGACACAGGCGTCCGCGCCGTCGCTGGACGACCCCCGCGCGCTCTACTGCGACCTGCTCAAGAAGGCGCTGACCCGGTACGTCTTCCGCGAGACGTGGATGCGCTACCAGCCACGCCAGGGTTCCCTGCACGGCCGGATCCTGCAGCGGGGCCGGCACCTGCTGCAACGCAAGGGGCTGGAGCTGGTGCTCCAGTTCCCCTTCGACGCGGAGGCGCGGGCCACCGGCCGGGACTGGCCGCCGGAGGCCGACACGATGATCGGGCTGCGCCGGTTGGACAACCTGGAGCGGTGCGTCAAGGACGTGCTGGAGCGGGGTGTCCCCGGTGACCTGATTGAGACCGGTGTGTGGCGCGGCGGGGCGGTCATCTTCATGCGCGGGATGCTGCGCGCCTACGGAGACCGGGACCGGACGGTGTGGGTCGCCGACTCCTTCCGCGGCCTGCCGAAGCCGGCTCCGCACCGGGTCGAGGACGTCGAGGACGCGCTCTGGCAGGTGCCGTTCCTGGCGGTGTCGTCGGAGCAGGTGAAGGCGAACTTCGAGCGGTACGGGCTGCTCGACGACCAGGTCCGGTTCCTCAAGGGCTGGTTCTCGGACACCCTGCCGGACGCGCCGGTGGAGCGGATCTCGGTGATGCGTCTCGACGGGGATCTCTACGACTCGACCATGGTGGCGTTGCGCTCGCTCTACCCGAAGCTGTCCGTCGGCGGCTACGTGATCATCGACGACTACCACGCGGTACGCGGCTGCAAGCAGGCCGTCGACGACTTCCGGGCCGAGCACGGCATCGTGGACGAGCTGCACCAGGTGGACTGGACCTGCCGCTACTGGCGCCGCTCGCGCTAACGTCCCGGCCCTACGGCGACGGCGGGTGGGAGGTCCACGGACCACCCACCCGCCGTCGCCGTGCCGGGGGTGTGCGCCGGTTCAGTTGGCCGGCGGTGTCTGCGGGCTCGCCGTCAGCCACTGGGCCACCCGGTCCTCGCGCAGAGCGGTGAAGAGCGCCGGCGCCCGGACCTCGTCCAGCCGCACCGAGGAACCGGCCGGAGTCTGCAGGTTGGCGTCGCTGAAGGGCACCGTGACGAACTGGACCGTGTCGGGCTTCACCTTGCGCAGCGCGAGGGCCAGGTCGGTCAGGTTCAGGTCGCGGTCGACGACCAGTGACTCGGCCGCCGTGGTGAGCACCCGGTCGAGGCGGGTCGGGCTGGTGAGCAGGCTCATCGCGGTGACCCGCTCGGCCAGGGCGCGTACCACCAGCTGCTGGTGGTGGATACGACCGAAGTCGCCGCCGGGCACGCCGTGCCGCTGCCGCATCAGGTCGTCGGCGGCCTTGCCGTCCAGGTCGTGGCAACCGGCGGGCCAGGTGACGCCGGTGTCCGAGGACGTGACGGTGTACGGCAGGCAGACGTTGATCCCCTCCACCGCGTCCACGAGCTTGCGGACCGCGGCGAAGTTCGCCACCAGCACGCCGTCCAGTGGCAGGCCGGTGAGCTTGGCGACCGTCTCGGCGGCCAACGCGGCCCCGCCGAACGCGAACGCGGCATTGATCTTGTTGGGACCGCCGGCCCAGACCTCCCCCGCCGCGGGCACCTCGACGTAGCTGTCCCGCGGGATGGAGACGACGGTGGCCGCGTCCCGCGCGGCGTTGACGTGCGCCAGCATGATGGTGTCCGACCGCTGCCCGGGGTAGAGGGCCTGGTCCGGCTCGCCGTCTCGGGAGTCCGACCCGAGCAGCAGGAGGTTGAGCGGTCCCGACTCCCATCGGCGGTCGTCGTGCGGGGCGGCGCCCCGACCGAGGATGTCCTCGCGCTGCACCCGGCTCTCATACCGGTGCTTGAGGCCGAAGCCGACCGTGACGAGGCCCGCGCAGAGCACGGCGAGCACCACGAGCAGGCTGAGGCCCGCCTTCTTCCAGCCCGCCATCGCCCGCCACCTCGACGTCGCCGGCGGGACCGCGCGGCGGGGGGAAACCGGTCACCATCTTGACCACCTCTGCACGAACCGTCAGGACGGCTGAACCTGTTGCGGGGCAAGGGATGCAGCCGTCCGTGCCACCCTTCCCGCCCACCCAGGAAGCATTTAATCACTCTTTAGGGTTTATATGCTTCTTTATCCTCTTTGCCCGATTCGTCGGTGCCATTCTGGCCTTCGAGTTAGCTAGGGGGTTGGCATGTACGGAGTACCTACCAAGGGGCCACACATCGGCGGTGGCCTGGCCGCGACCGGGTTCGCCATTCAGTCCTGGTTGCTGGTCGGCGTCGGCCTGGTCGTGCTGGGCGTGGCGCTGTGGCTCGTCGCCATGTTGGGCCGCGAACGATGACGGTTTCCCGACGCGGATCGTGGTTGCGCGCCGGCGCCGGCGGCCTGATCGGAGTCGCCGTCGCCGTCGCCACGCTCTGGCGCTGGCACGACATCGCCAGCGCCGAGGCGTGGCTGAACGCTCACCTCGTCAACGCCGTCGGGTTGGCGGACACCAAATCCATCGGCGCCGCCGTGATCTTCCCGCTGGACGAGCGCTGGGTCGGTTTCATGGTCTCCAGCGGCTGCTCGGTGGCCATGCTGCTGATCCCGCCGACCGTGCTCGCGTCGACGTTGATCGGGTTCCGCCGCATCTCACTGACGCGTGGACTGAACGCGCTGGCGATAGCCGTCGTGCTGCTGGTCACGGTCAACCAGATCCGACTCGGCGCGGTGGTGGTCTCGATGCAGACCTGGGGCTTCAAGCTGGGCTACGAACGCAGTCACGTGCTGATCGGCTCGGTGATCACCACCGCCGGCCTGATCGCCGTCACGATCCTGTTCGTGATCCTGGTCAGCCGGACCAAGCGGATCTCCGGGACGGTCGCCGGTGTCCACTGAGACGCAGTCCCTCGCCCTGCTCAACACGGCGGCGTTCCTGCTGTGCGTCAGCTTCTGCGCGTACGTGCTGAGCATCCTGGTCTTTCACTTGAAGAGCGGGCGCAGCCGGGGCGGTAGTCCGGACGGCTTCGACTGGCACATCATCGTGCCGTGCCGCAACGAGGCGTCGGTCGTCGGCGACACCGTGCGGCGGCTGCTGTGCGACTTTCCCCAGGCGATCGTCTGGTGCGTCGACGACGCGTCCGAGGACGGCACGCTGGCCGAGCTGGCGGCCTTCGCCGACCAGCCCCGGGTACACGTGGTCCGGCGTCAACTGCCGGACGCGCGGCAGGGCAAGGGCGCCGCGCTCAACGCCGCCTGGCGACGCATCGAGCAGTCGTTGCCCGCCGACGCGGACCGTACCCGGGTGATCGTCGGCGTGCTGGACGCGGACAGCCGACTCGACCCGCAGGGGCCCGTCGCGCTCTCCGGCCGCCAGTACTTCGGTGCGGCGGAGGTCGGCGCCGTGCAGGTGGAGGTGCGGATGCTCCAGTGCGCGCCGCGCCGGTACGCCCAGCCGACCGAGGTCAGCCGCTGGGGACGGCTGCTGATCCGGCTACAGGACATGGAGTTCCGGGCACCGATCGCCGCCATGCAGTCGCTGCGTCGGCGTACCGGCAGCGTCGCGATGGGTGGCAACGGGCAGTTCACCCGGCTGTCCCTGCTCAACGAGATCGCCGACCAGCACGGCACCCCGTGGCACGGCGCCCTCCTGGAGGACTTCGAGCTGGGCCTGCACATCCTGCTGGCCGGCGGGCGCACCGAGTACTGCCCGGAGAGCTGGGTGGCCCAGGAGGCGTTGACCCGGATCCGCCCGCTGGTGCGGCAGCGCACCCGGTGGGCCCAGGGGTCGATGCAGTGTGGCCGCTACCTCGGCCGGGTGCTGCGCTCGTCGCGCATCGGCAATTCCGCCACCCTGGAGATCGCCCACTTCCTGGCCGCGCCGTGGACCCAGCTGCTCGGCACGCCGGTCTACCTCGCCTGCCTGGTGGTGATGTCGTACTACATCGACAACACCGCCGGTGGACTTGGCGGCTGGTGGAGTAGCGGCGGCTGGGGCGTACCCCCGCTGGTGCTCGTCTTCGGCATCGGACCGTTCGCCCTGTGGGGCATCGTCTACCGGAGCCGCTGCGAGCCGCACCTGTCGGTGTCCAAGGCCCTGCTGCTCGGCGTCTGCCACTGGCTGTACAGCTACGCCCAGTCGCTGGCCGTCTGGCTGGCCTTCGCCCGCATGGTGACGGCCCGCACCGACTGGCAGAAGACCGCCCGTGCCGCCGATCCGCAGCCGCAGCCGGCCCCGGCTCGGGCCGTGGGCCGAGTGGCCGTCGGACAGACGGCCGTGGGTCGGGCCGCCGTGCCGCCACAGCCGCGCCGGATGCAACCCGCACGCCGGTCGGGCCGCAAGGACGGACCACGGTCGATCCGGCCGCCCCGCCACCTCAGCCACCTGACGCACCTCACCACCCCCACCACAGACCGCCCCGCAATCGCCCACATCAGAAAGTAGACATCTATGCCACGAGTTAGATCCGGCCTCGCCCGCACCGCTGCGGTGCTGGCCGGTGGCCTCGCCATGGCCGTCCTGGCGGCCTCTCCGGCAATGGCCGACACCTCCCAGTCCTCCGCCTCGGCGCTCCGGATCAGCCTGCTCGGCGGCGGCCTCGCCAGTTCCGGCACCGCCTCGGCCACGAACGACGGCACCACCGAGTCGATCTCCGGTAACCAGAATCCCCCGCTAAGCGTGCTCGGTGCGCAGACCGTCATCACGGCGGGTGTGCTGAGTCAGAACGTCCGCGCGTTCAACGACGGCACCTCGGCGGCCTGCGCCGGGGTTCTCGGCCCGAGCGGCACGATCACCATCGGTCCCGGCGGTTCCTGCATCGTCACGCCGGGCACCGGGGTGACGCTGACCCTCGGGACCAGCGGCGTCGCCACGATCTCACTGGTCGCGGACGCCATCTACTCGTCGTGCACCGCCACCAGCAGCCCCTCGGCGACGGGCACCGCGACCCTGCTCAACGCCCGGATCGTCTCGACGACCCTGGGTGTGGAGACGACCCTGCTCAACCTGCCGGCAAACCCGGCGCCGAACACCGGACTGAACGTTCCAGGGCTGATCAACCTGACGCTCAACGCCCAGTCCAGCTCGGGCGTGGGTCAGCTCAGCGTCACGGCGCTGAACCTGACGGCGCTCGGTGGAGCGCTGGCCGGGGTGACCATCGGTACGTCGAGCTGCGGAGCCAACGCGGTCGCGCCCCCCATTCCAGTGATCCCGCTCGCCGGGGCACCGATCGCGCTCGGTATCGGCGCGCTCGTGGCCGGCACCACCGGCGGGTTCTCGCTCTACCGGCGTCGCCGCGCGGCTGCCCGGAGCTGACCCGACATGTGTGCGAGCAGGTCGACACCGCGAGAGGTCCTGATCCTGGCCGGCACCAGGCCGGAGGGAGTGAAGACCGCGCCTCTGATCCGCCGTCTCCTCGATGATCCGAGGTTCACGGTCCGGGTGGCGGATACCGGCCAACAGCCGGGACGCGTCGCCGAGGCTCTCGCCCCGTTCGGACTCCGCCCGGAGGTGAGCCTGTGCCCGCAACGGCGTACCGGCTCGCTCGCCGAGCTGGCGGCGGCCCTGCTCACGGGGATCGACGACCTGCTCACACACCACCGTCCAGCGGCGGTCGTGGTGCAAGGGGACACCACGACCGCCCTGGCCGGCGGGACGGCCGCGTTCTGGCGGCACGTCCCGGTCGTACACCTGGAGGCCGGGCTGCGGACCAACGACCTGGACCGGCCGTTCCCGGAGGAGGCCAACCGGGCCATGCTGGCCCGGATCGCGGCACTGCACCTGGCGCCGACCCGCGCGGCGAGAGCGAACCTCCTCGGTGAGGGCATCCGTTCCGGTGCGATCGTGGTGACCGGCAACACCGTGGTGGATGCCCTTCAGGACCTCGTCGCGCGCGGCGCGTCCCCGGCACCGGCCTGGGTCGACCCGACCCGCAAGCTGGTGGTGGCCACTGTGCACCGTCGGGAGAACTGGGGCCACGGGGTGGCCGCCACGGTGGACGGGCTCCGCCGCCTGGCCCGGCAGTGCGCCGATGCCCAGATCGTCATGGTCACCCACCCGAACCCGCAGCTCAGCGCGGAGGTCACCGCGGGTCTGGCGGGCATTCCCAACGCCCGGGTCAGCCCACCACTGCCCTACCCGCAGATGATCGGGCTGCTGCGGGTGGCCGATCTGGTCGTCACCGACTCGGGTGGGCTCCAGGAGGAGGCCGCCACCCTGGGGGTGCCGTTGTTGGTCACCAGGGACACCACCGAACGACCGGAGGCCCTGATGCCGGGGCGCGGCGAGCTGGTGGGCACCGATCCGGAACGGGTGCTGTCGGCCGGGCTTCGTCACCTCGCCGCGGGGCGGGCCGCCGCGGTCGGGTCACCGTTCGGCGACGGGCGGGCCAGCGAGCGATCCGTCGTGGCCATGGCGGGGCTGCTGAACGTGCCGGCCCGTCGTCTGGTCCAGACCCGTCGCCGCAGCGCCGCTCCGGTCACGCGACTCGGCTGATACCGACAATCATGGAGTTAACCGGGCAAATATCCCTTTTCCACTGATACTTGGTTCATCGAGGTGCCGATCGGCAGCGATCCGATCCCTCGGTCCGAACAGGTCAGTGATCGAAGGAGTCGTCAGGTGCAGGCGTGGTTCAACGGGCAACGGTCCCCGACTCTGCAGGGCAGATACTCGGCCCAGCACAACGCCTTCGGCGTCCTTCGCCTGGCGATGGCCTGCGGCGTGATCATCGCGCACGCCGGCCCGCTCGGCTTCGGCCAGTCGAACGTCGGCGCGGCCACCTTCGGCCGGCAGAGCGATCTCGGCACCATGTGCCTGTACGGATTCTTCCTGATCTCCGGATACCTCATCACCGACAGCGCGTTGCGCTCCACCCTGCGCCAGTACGTCCGCGCCCGTCTGCTGCGGGTCTTCCCCGGGCTGTGGGTCTGCCTGCTGGTCACCGCGTTCGTCTTCGCCCCGCTGGCGGCGCTCTACGAGAACGGCAACCTGCACGGGTTCTGGGGTCACCCCGAGGGGCCGTTCGACTACCTCACCACGAACTTCCTCGCCTCGATGGAGCAGTTCCCCATCTCCGGCCTGCTGGCCGACACCCCGTACGGGCTGATCGTCGGTGGGCCGAGCGCGTTCGACGGAGCACTGTGGACGCTGCGGTACGACCTTGCGTTCTACGGGATCGTCGGCATCCTCGTGGTGACCTCGGTGCTGCACCGGGCGCCTCGCGCGGTGCTCGTCCTGACCTCCGTCTGTTACGCGCTGATCCTGCGGGACTTCTTCACGGCACCGACCTGGAGCTCCCGGCCGCCACAACACGGCGCGATCGGGCCGTTCCCGCTGCTCGGCGCGTTCGCTGCCGACTGGACGCTGATGCTCGGCTTCCTGTTCCTGCTCGGTGCCGCCGCCCGCCTGTACGCACACCGGATTCCGATGACCTCGCGGTTGGCCGTGCTGGCCGGTGTCGCGATGGTCGGCTCGCTGTGGCTGGGCGGGTTCTTCGCGATCGGTCTGCCGGCGTTCGCCTACCTGGTGCTCTTCGCGGCGGTCGCGCTGCCGAAGCGGCTGTCCGTCATCGGCCGACGCCACGACTACACGTACGGCATCTACATCTACGGCTTCCCGGTGCAGCAGATGATCGCCCTGCTCGGCGGCGCCCGCTTCGGGATGGTCGGCTACATCGTGCTGAGCCTGCTCGGTGCGCTGCTGTTCGCCGTCCTCTCCTGGCACCTGGTGGAACGGCCCGCCCTCGGGTTCAAGACCGGCAGCGGGCGCGCACGGCACCGGCGCGCGGGCCGCGTGGCCGTCCCACGCCCCACGCTGATCCCGACCCCGGTGACCGTCGCGGGCGCCGAGGCACGCGCCGGCACCACACGGCACAGGGCCGGCGCCCGGCACAGCAGATCGACGAAGGTCGCCCCGGCCGCGACGACCGCGCCGCGCCGCACCAAGCGGCCCATCGAAACGGCGCCCGCGTTCCTGGCGGCGCCTGTCCGGACCAAGAAGGACCTCTCGTTCATTCCGGTGACGACGCCGACCGCGCACACCCGATCGGGTGGGTCGCACCGGGCGCCGACCACCGCGACGACGCCACCTCGGTGACCTCGGTGGGGCCGGAGCCGGCGTGGCTGCGGCCCCACCACCGCCCGCGAATGCGGGCCGACCGGCCGGCTCAGGCCGAGAAGTTGCGGAACAACAGGGACGCCAGGCCCAGCGCCAACGCCAGGTTGAACACGGTGGCGCTGGCGAACACCGCCACCGGCCGCCAACCGGCCTCCCGCAGCGACGCGACCCGGACCTCCAGACCGATGCTGACGAAGGCCAGGATCAGGAACAGCACGCGCAGGTCGTTGACGATGGCGATGGTGGCCTTGCCGTCCGCGCCGGCCGCGTCGAGGTACCAGGTGGCGATGACCGAGGCCGCGATGAAACCCAGAACGAACTTGGGGAACCGCGACCACAGCTCACCGAGGCCCGGTCGGGCCGCGCCGGGCCGCCGTTCCACCCGCAGGGTGAAGTACGCGGTGAGCGCGACCGCGACCACGCCCATCAGGGCGTTCTGGGTGACCTTGACGATGCTGGCGATCTGGAGCGCCTCCTCACCGGCGAGCGCCCCGGCGGCGGTCACCGCGGCCGTGGTGTCGATGTTGCCGCCGATCCAGGCGCCGGCCACCGCGTCGGAGAGCCCGAACACGTCGGCCAACCAGGGCAGGACGAAGATGGACGGCAGCGCGAAGACGATGACCAGACTTGCCGTGTAGGCCAGCTGCTCGCGGCGCGCGCGCACCGCGCCGGCGGCGGCGATCGCCGCGCTGACCCCACAGATCGACACCGCCGACGCGAGCAGCGCCCGCAGCTTGTCGTCGAGGCCGAACCGTCCGGCCAACCACCAGGTGAACAGGAAGACCCCGCTGATCAGCAGGATCGCCTGGGCGATCGCCGGGCCGGCGGCGCTGGCGATGACGGCCAGGTTGATCGACGCCCCCAGCAGCACCAGACCGGTCTTGATGAAGAACTCGGTCCGGAACGCGGCGGCGATCCGGTCCCGCCACCCGAGCAGGGTGACCGCGACGTTGCCGAGCAGGCCGAGCAGGATCGCGTAGACCGGGTATTCGATCGCCGCACCGATGTCCTCGACGGCGGTGCCCTCGGCCCAGGCCGGAACGTTCTGCTCCAGGTAGCGGGTGAGCGCGGCGAGACCGACCACGACCAACAGCCCGAGCGTCGTCCAGGCCCAGAACGCCCGGTCACGGGTCACGCCGGCAGGGTCGGCTGGATCCGCGGTGGTCGACCGACTGGCGGGCTCGACCACGTCGTCGTCGACGTGGGTGGCGTCGGCCGTGCCGCGCTCCTGGCCCGCGCGGGTCACGTCGGCGGTCATCAGGGCACCAGCCCGGCGGGAATGGCACCGAGCAGGACCAGCGCGAGCAGGGTCAGGCCGAGGACGGTCGCCATCCAGTCCTCGTTGAACGCGAGCCGGGACTCGCCGGCCGTCGGTGCAGTGGACGATGGCTGATCGGATGTCATGGCGTACCTCCATGGTGGTGAACCGGTCCGGCAGCGCCGGATCGGTCGGGAGTGCGGTGACGAGCGTGCCGAGCCACGCCGGTGAGCCGGGGTTCACGAGGCGACGTGCGATCCGGCAATGCGGCCGGAGGAGGAATGCGGGGGTGCGCCGCTCAGTCGGTGGCCGGTGCGCCCGGACAGAGCTCGCTGGCGGTCCGCATCAGGTCGACGACCCGACGCGAGGTGAGGAGCGGACCAACCGGCATTCTCCTATTTTCCTAGCGACACGATAGGAATTCAAGACCGTGGACGCGGATTCTCCGCGCCGCACCCCACCACGGACGACGGGGCCGGAGCCATCGCCGGCTCCGGCCCCGTCGGTACGCGCGGAATCCGCTACGAGGTCGGGTACTGGTTCAGGTAGACCGGAGCGCCGACCTTGGTCATGTCGGCCGCGTCGCCGACGCCGTTGACCACGTGGTCGATCGTGCCGGCGCTGAGGTTGACGGTCATGACGTGGTGCAGCCGCACACCAGGCCGGTTCGGCACCTCGAAACCGTTCTCGGTGTGGATCGACGGGTTGTTCTGGTTGAAGACGTACACCCCGCCGCCGTGCAGGGTGTGGTGACGGACCCCGTCACCGACCTTGTACCCGGCCCAGCCCTCGACCGCGCCGTTCATCCAGTCGGCCTGCGTCGGCGGGTCGTACGGCAGCTCGTTCTGGTAGAGGATCGTGGTGCCGTGCTCGCCGTTCCACACCGTGTTGTAGCGCTGGAAGTGCTCGACGAACAGCCCGGTCGCGGTCACGTGGTCGCCGTTGATGACGGCGCCGTAGCGACCGGTGTTGGTGCGCCAGCGGTCGGTGTCACCGTTGACGCCCTCGGTGAAACCCTCGACGCCGTGATCGCCGCGCCACACCCAGGTGTGGTCGATGAGCACGTTGTCGCTGTTGACCTCCAGTGCGGTGTTCGTCCGCCCGATGTGCGGGCCACCGACCCGGAAGTACACGTCGGAGAGCGTGGTCGGGTTGTGCGGGCTGCTCGCGTTGTGGCCGTGCTGGCGGCCGACCCGCAGCAGGACCGGCGACTCGACGGTGCCGGCGTCGATCGTGACACCGGCGACGATCACGCCGGGCACGCCGGCGACGTCCAGCGGAATCGCGCCGTTCACGGCGGTGAGCGTGGCGTGCCCGATCCCGAGCACCACCGTGTCCGGACGCCGGACCTCGATGCTGCGCGCGATGTCGTACGTGCCGGGGGTCAGCAGCAGGTGCTTGCCACGCGCCAGTTGACTGTTGATGACACGCACCGGGTCGGACGGCTTCGCGATGAAGAAGTCATCGATCCCGATGGTCCGCCCCGGCGTCATGCCGTCGGCCCACGAGACGCCCCGGCTGTCGCGCTGGGCGGCGGGCACCCGCACCTGGTAGCGACCCTTACCGTCGACGAAGAGGTACGGCTTCTCCCGGCTGACCGGGGTGGTCTCCAGGGTGGTGTACGGCGGGTCGGGGAAGGTGGCGTCGTCCGGCGCGCCCTCGACCCCCGCGAACACCTGGTTCCACACCGCGTTGGACCAGCCGCCGATCTCGCTGTTACGGGTGAGCCACTGCTGCTGCGAGCCGTTCGTCGTCGCCGGCAGCCGTGAGTCCGCGATGAACCCGCCGCTGGCGAACTGCGGGCCGGCGGTGCAGTAGTCCATCAGCGACAGACCGCCGCCGCCGATGTTGAGCCGACGCATCGACACCGCCTGGGAGACCGCCCAGAAGTTCGCCGACGACCGGCAACCGTCCTGACCGGCCGCGTTGATGGTGAGCGAGAGGTTGGACAGGGTGCGCCAGAAGTTGACCAGGGCGAGGCAGTTGCCGGTGCCGCCGTCGGCCAGGCAGCGGTTGTAGACCTCGATCTTGCCGTTGACGGTGACGTCGGTGGGCGAGGCGCCCAGGCCGGACACCTCGGTGTAGTAGCCGACCTTGGCCTGCAACGGCTGCTCGGCCGTGCCGTAGGTGCCCGGCTTGAACAGATAGGCGTGCCGCTCGGTGCCCATCTCGTTGTCGACCTGCCGGGCGTGCGCCGCGTCGAGGGTCTGCTGGATCTCGCCGACCGGCATGGCCGGGTCGAAGATCGTCACGTTCGGGCCGAAGTCGGGGGCGTCGTGCGTCGGACGACCGGCGGTGGCCGCCGTGCTGGTCATCGTGGTGGCGGTGGTCAACAGCAGAGCGAGAAGGAGGGTACGGCCGGTTCGCCGGCGTACGCCTCGGGACGGAGCTGTCATGTGGTTCGTCCTCTCCGCTGGCCGGAGCTGATCCCGACGCAGCTGGGGCGGTGAGAGCGCTCTCTTGCCCTTGCGACCGGAGGTTGGGCCGGGCCGAAGGGGTCGACATGTTTCTACCCGTTAATCCGCCCCACCGCCACGACCAGACCGCCGAACTTCACACGGCCAGAGAAGACCACCCCCCGGGTTACCGACGCCGGCGCTCCACTGCCGACCCGAGTTCACACAAGCCAATCCCCCGCGATCTTGCACTTTCTGTCGCCGTCACGCGGCTTTCGCGCCTTATGTCGCCGCAGAAAACGCAAGATCGCGAAGGGGGGTCGGGGCGCGGGGCGCGGGGCGAGGGGCGCGGGGCGCGGTTAGCGGTTCGGGTCGGCCTCGGTCAGGAACTCGTCGATCATCGGGGCCAGCCAGTCGGCGCGCTGCGGGATCGAGGTGTGCGTGGTGCCGGGCAGGATGGCCAACCGGCAGGCCGGCAGACCGGTCAGGTCACCGGGCACCGCGCCGCCGAGCAGCCGGAACATCAGCACCGCGTGCTCGGGTTGGACGATGTCCGCGTCGGCCAGCACGATCATGGTGGGTGCGGCCAGCGCACGGATCTGCTCGGGCGTCCACCGCGGCAGGTTCGCGTCCAGCACCTTCATCTTGGTGACCAGGCCGGCCCAGCCCGCCGGGTCCGGCGCCGTCCGCAGGTACTCCTCGTGGAACTCCGAGCCGTGCAGATGCTCCGGTTGCAGGTCCTGGATCCCGTCGAGCAGCCCGGGGTGCAGGCCGTCCTCGTCGAAGCTCACCGAGGCGAGCACGAGGCGGCCCACCCGGTCGGCGTGGTGGGTGCCGAGGCGCAGCGCCACCGCCGCGCCCAGGCGCCAGCCGTACACGTCGGCCCGCGCCACGCCCAACCGGTCGAGCAGCTCCACGACGTCGGCGGCGAAGTGCTCCACGGTCAGCGGCCGGTCCACGTCGGGGGTGTGGCCGTGGGCCTGCAACTCGACGGCGATCACCCGCCGGGTCTTCGCGAGGAACGGCAGGATCGTGCCGAACGACGTGCCGATGCCGGAGAGTGCGCCGTGGATCAGCACCAGCGGGCGACCCGCGCCACTGCCATGCGCTTCGGAGTAGATGTCCATGCCCACACGGTGCGCTCGCGCGCTTACGGTCCGCTTCAGGTCGCCTTACCGGCGCTAGGATGACCGCCGTGCAATTCGGGGTGCTCGGGCCGCTCGCCGTGACCACGGACGCCGGCGAGCCGGTGGTGGTGCCCGGCACGAAGGTGCGGGCGTTGCTGGCCGACCTGTTGACCAACCGCAACCAGGTGGTCTCCGCGGACCGCCTCATCGACGACCTGTGGGGTGACGACGCCCCCGCCAACCCGGCCGGCGCGCTCCAGGTGCGGGTGTCGCAGCTGCGCAGGGCGCTCAACGACGCCGAGCCGGGCGCCCGCGACCTGATCGAGTCCCGGCCGCCCGGTTACCTCCTGCGGGCCGACGCCGTCGACGCGGACCGGTTCACCGACCTGAGTCGCAGCACCGACGTCGAGCGGCTGACCGAGGCGCTCGCGTTGTGGCGCGGCAACGCGTACGCCGACGTGGCCGACGCCGAGTTCGTCCGTGCGGAGGCGGCCCGCCTCGCCGAGCAACGCCTCGTCGTGCAGGAGCGGTTGGCGCAGGCCCGGCTGGCCCGGGGTGAGCACGACCTGGTGGCCGCGGACCTCAGCGAGTTGGTGGCCCGGCATCCACTGCGTGAGGGTCTGCGGGCGGTGCAGCTGCGCGCGCTGTACGCGGCCGGCCGCCAGTCCGAGGCGTTGGACAGCTATGCCGACCTGCGGGAACGGCTCGCCGAGGAACTGGGCCTCGACCCCGGCCCGGAGTTGGTCGCGCTGCACCGCAGCATCCTCGAACAGGACGCGCGCCTCAGCGCCCCACCGAAGGCGGCGCTCATCCGGAACAGCCTGCCGGCCCAGCTCGACGAGTTGGTCGGACGGGCCGAGGCGCTCGCCGAGCTGCGCGCGCTGCTGACCCGGCAGCGGCTGGTCACGCTGGTCGGCCCGGGGGGTGTCGGCAAGACCCGACTGGCCACCGAGACGGCCCGCGCACAGTCGTTCCCGGACGGCGTCCAGCTGGTCGAGCTGGCGCCGCTGCCGGCCGGTGACGCCCGCGTCGCCGAACAGGTGCTCGGCGCCCTGGGCGGCTTCGAGGCTGCCGGCACCAGCCTGTCCCCCGCCGACCGGGTGGTCACGGCTCTGCGGCACCGGCGGTTGCTGCTCGTGCTGGACAACTGCGAACACGTCGTCGAGCCGGTCGCCGAGCTGGTCGCCCGGATGCTCCGTGACGTGCCCGGCGTGAGCGTGCTGGCCACCAGCAGGGAGCCGCTCGGGTTGACCGGTGAACAGCTCTGGGAGGTACCCCCGCTGCCCGTGCCGGACGGCGGTGACCTGGATGCGGTCCGGCGCTCGGCGGCGGCCCGGTTGTTCGTCGCCCGCGCCGCCGCGCAGCAACGCGGTTTCCGCCTCGACGGGCAGAGCGCGGCGGCGGTGGCCCAGCTCTGCCGTCGCCTCGACGGTCTGCCGCTGGCGCTGGAGCTGGCCGCGACCCGGGTCCGTGCGCTGGGAGTGCGCGGGGTGGTGGACCGGCTCGACGACCGGTTCCGGTTGCTCAGCACCGCGCAGCGGGACGTGCCGCCGCGGCAGCGGACGCTCACCGCGGTGATCGCCTGGAGCTGGGATCTTCTGGACGAGACCGACCGGGTGGTGCTGGCCCGACTGGCGGTGTTTCCGGACGGGTGCACCCCGGAGGCCGCCGAACACGTCTGCCGCACCGACCTGGACGCCCTGTCTCGGTTGGTGGACCGGTCGCTGGTGGTGCTCGACGACTCCGGCGCGGCCCCGCGCTACCGGCTGCTCGAATCGGTGGCCGCGTTCGGCCTGGAGCGCCTGACCGACGCCGACGAGGTACGCGCGCGGCACGCCGCCTACTACACCGAGCTGGCCGAGCGCGCCGACGCCGGGCTGCGCGGGGCTGACCAGCCGCGCTGGCTGGCACAGCTGGACGCCGAGACGGCGAATCTGCGCGCCGCGCTGGTCCACGGCGGTGGGCTGCGGCTCGCCGTCGCACTGAGCTGGTACTGGTTTCTGCGTGGCCGGCTCACCGAGGCACGGCGAGCCCTGTCGACGCCCGGCGACCCGACGCAGGAGTCCCGGGCGGCGGCGTGGCGGGTGGGCTTCGCGCTGTTGCGGGGCGACGCGGTCCCGCCGTCGGAGGTCCGCGCCGCGGTGGCCGGCGACCCGGACGGCCGGGGCGCCTGGTTCGCGGCCAACGCGGCGACCGACCACAGTGACCTGGCCCTGGCGGCGGAGCTGCTGCCCACCTCCACCGACCGGTGGACCGAGGCGGCGGTGCTCACCACCCGTGCCAAGATCGCGCACGTGCTCGGCGACCAGGCGGCGCTGGAGCACGCGGCGACCCGCAGCGCCGCGCTCTTCGCCGACCTGGGCGACCAGTGGGGAAGGCTGCAGGCGACCGAGTGGGTGGCGGCGTTGGCGGAGATGCGTGGTGCGCACGAGCGCGCCGCCGCGCTGCACCGCGACGGGCTGCGCTGGGCCGAGGAGCTGGGGCTGTGGCCGCAGGTCGGCACCGAGCTGGCCTGGCTGGCCTGGCTCGCGGTGCAGACCCGCGACTACCCGCAGGCCCGCGAGTTGGCCGAACGCGCGTACCAGCTGGCGCTGGAGCACGACGCGCCGAACGCGCTGGTCTTCGCGGAGCTGAGCCTCGGGCTGGCGGCCCGCCGAGACGGCAAGCTCGACCTGGCCACCACCCACCTCGGCAACCTCGCCGAGCGGGGACGGGCCGAGGCCCAGCCGGCGCTCTACCTGCCGCCGGTTCTGGTCGAGCTGGGCCACGCGGTCGAACAGGGCGGTGACCCGGACGCCGCGTTGGCCCTGCACGTCGAGGCGTTCGAGGTCGCCGAGGCGATGGCCGCGCCACGGGACGCGATCTACGCCCTGGAGGGAATGGCGTCGGCGCTGCACGACCCGGAGACCGCCGCCCGGTTGCTCGGCGCGGCGGCCGCCGCACGGCTCGCCACGCAGGCCCCACCCGCGCCGGCCGAACGCGACGAGATCGAACGGGTGACCGACCGCGTTCGCGCCGTGCTCGGTGGGGAACGCTTCGAGGCGCTGGTCGCCGAGGGCACGAAGCTGAGCCCGGGCGCGGCCCGGGCCCAGCTCTGAGCAGTGCTCAGACGGTCGCCTTCGGCCGGTACGAGGCGACGATCACGCCGCTCTTGTGCACCCGGGTGTCGACCAGGTCGAACGACGCCTTGAAGTCGGTCAGCGGCGCCGTCACGCTGGCCGCGCCCTCCAGCACGGGGTGGATCCAGAACCGGACCTCGTCCACCAGGCCCGCCCGGATCAGCTGCGCGGTGACCGAGCCGAAGCCGTACTGGATGATGTTCCTGCCCTCCTGGGCCTTGAGCGCGGTGACCGCCTCGACCAGATCACCCGGGAGCACCTCCGTGTTGTTCCAGGTGGGGTTGGTCAGGGTGGTGGACGCGACGTACTTCTTGACGTTGTTGAAGTACGCGGCACCGGTGTTCGGGTCGCTCTCGTCCTGCTGCGGCCAGGCGACGGACATGCCGTCGTAGGTGACCCGGCCGATCAGCATCGCGTCCGCCTCGTCGGTCTGCTCGCCGGCGAGGCTCCGGGCCTCCTCGTCGAAGTACGGCGCGGTCCACATCGGGTTCTCGATGACGCCGTCGAGGGTGATGTAGGTCGAGTTGACGAGCTTGCGCATCGGTATCTCCTGGGTGTCGGTCGTGTTCTCCGGTGACAGCCAGAACTCTGCCGGCGCCCGCTTACGATTCGCTTCAGGTGCCCTTACCCGCGTCGTCGGCCGGGCCCTTACCCGCGTCGTCGGCCGGGCCTGGAGCCGGGTCGGCCAACGGGATCGGCAGCGCCTGCGGGGTCACCGTGCCGCCGCCGGTCGAGTGGGCCGGGGCGGGACGGTCACCGACGCGGCTGTGCAGACGCCCGCGCCCCGCCGGTCCGGCCCGGCGGGTCACCTCGACGGTCACCAGCCACACCGGCGGCGCCGGCGGGTTGAACCGCCCGACGCCCCACCGCACCCAGATCGGAATCCGGCCGGCATCCGCCTCCGCGCGCAGCTTCTGCACCGTACGGGCCCGGTCGGTGTGGTCGACCTCCACCACCACCGGCGGGCCGTCCGGGCGGGCGCACGCCACGTCGAGGACCGAGTGCCGCTGCTGGAGCGGCGGCGGCAACGGCAACACGCTGGGCGCGCGCCGGTAGACCCGCCAGCGGTGGGCCTCGGCCCACCGCACCACCGAGTCGATCACCTGGGCGGTGACCCCGTCGGTGTCCAGGTCGACGAAGGTCAGCTCGGCCAGCCAGCGACCCAGGTCGGCGGCCAACCGTTCGCCCTGCGCCGCGACCTCCACCGGCGCAGGATAACGCCTCAGCCGGCGACGCTCGCCGTCGCGGCGAGGTGCTCGGCCAGCCAGGCGGTGGTGGCCGTACGGGCCGCCTCGGCGTTGGCCCGCCCCAGGAAGTCGTGCCCCTCCCCCGCGAGCACCAGGTGCCCGTGCGGCACGCCCCGGGCGGCGAGCGCCCGCGCGACCTGCGTCGACTCGCCGGCCGGCACGTTGGTGTCGTTGGCGCCGTGGATCAGCAGCACCGGCACGTCCAGCCGGTCGATGTGGGTCAGCGGCGAGAGGTCGCGCAGCAGGTCCGCGTCCCGCTGCGGATCGCCGTACTTGCTGACGGCGGCTGCGGCGATCCACGGCTCGGTGCCGGCGAAGAAGGTCCGGAAGTCGGAGATGCCGCACTCGGCTACCCCGGCGGCGAACAGCCCGGGGAAGTTCACCAGCACCGCCAGGACCAGGTAACCGCCGTAGGAGCGGCCGAGGCAGCCGAGTTGACCGGGCCGGGCGACGCCACTGTCGACGAGGAAGTCGGCGCAGGCCGCCACGTCGGCGATCGCGCCGTACCGGCCGGCGAGGTTGTCGGCGGCGACGAAGGTGCGGCCGAACCCGGACGATCCGCGGACGTTTGGCGCGAAGACCGCGACGCCCTGCGCCACGAGGGCCTGGAACAGCGGGTTGTAGCCGGGACGCTCCTGCGCCTCCGGGCCTCCGTGCAGGCTGATCGCCGTCGGCCAGGGGCCCGGCCCGCTCGGGCGGTACAGCCAGCCGGAGAGCGGCAGCCCGTCGCGGGCCCGCAGGTCGACCAGTTGCGGCGCGACACCCGCGTCGTCGGTACGCGGTCCGGCGGCCTCCGACCGTAGCGGACGCGGCGCCCCGGTCGACGGGTCCACCAGCCACACCTCCCGGGGCTGCACCGGCCCCTGCGCGGTGAGGCAGAGCAGGCCGCCGTCGGCGGCGAAGACGGCATCCCCGATCACCTCACCGGGCGCGGCGACGGCCCGCTGCACGCCGCTGGCGAAGTCGAGCAGGCTCAGCTCGCTGCGCCCGCCGTAGGTGTTCCACAGCAGCGCCCCACGGTGCCCGTCCGCGCTCGGCGCGACGTGCTCCAACTCGGCGTCCGGTCGCCCGGCCAGCCGGGTCGGCGGCTGATCCGGTCGGGTCAGGTCGACCCGCACCAGCGCGGCCAGCTCCGAGTACGCGTCGGTGCGGGCCAGCACGCTCGTGCCGTCCGGGCCGAACCACCCCTGGTCGGTGCTGCCTCGCCCGGTGTCCGGGAGCAGCCGCCGTCGTACGCCGGTCACCACGTCGAGCAGCTCCAACCAGCGGGCGTTGCGCGGACCCCGGCGCAGCAGCGCCACGCCGGCGTCCGGGGTGACGTCCAGGAGGGTGAGGAGGTCACCCTCGGCGAGCACCCGCCGGTGGCCGGTGGCCGCGTCGACCAGGAGGGCCTGCCCGCGCTCGTCGGTCTCGGTGACCGCCAGCAACGCGCCATCGGGCAACCACCCGGCCAACGCGGCGCTGCGGCGGCCGAACCCGGCGACCTGGTGTCGAGCCGTACCGTCCGGGCGCAGCACCCACAGCTCGGTGCGGGGCGCACCGCCGGGGGCCACGACGCAGGCCAACCACTGGCCGTCCGGCGACCAGCTCAGCGCGAGCACCGGCTCGTCGCCGACGGGCAGTGCGACGGCCGCGCCCGCGCCGACCTCGCGGACCCAGACGCCGGGCGTGCCGGCCCCGGCGGCGAGGAACGCCACCCGACGACCGTCCGGGGACGGCGCGGGGGCGAACTCCTCGCTCACCGGTGCCGGCGAGTACACCGGCCGGGGGTTCGTGGGTCGGGCCCGCCGGGTGGTGCGCGGCGCCTCGGTCCGTACGCTCATCTAAACCCCGATCCGCTGCAACCAGAGCTCCAGCAGCCCGAGCTGCCAGAGCGCGTTGGAACCCAACGTGGTCCGCTGGGCGTTGGGCGCGTCCAGCAATTCCTCCAGGTAGTCCTTGCGGAACAGGCCCCGCTCGCGCGCCGGTCGGGCGGTCAGCGCGTCCCGCACGTCGTCGAGCAGCGGGCCGGAGAGGTGCCGGATGGCGGGCACCGGGAAGTAGCCCTTCGGCCGGTCGATCACCTCGTCCGGGACGATGCCCCGACTCGCCGCCTTCAGCACACCCTTGCCGCCCTGCGCCAGCTTCAGCGCGGGTGGGCAGGCGGCGGCCAGCTCGACCACCTCGTGGTCGAGAAACGGCACCCGGGCCTCCAGCCCCCAGGCCATCGTCATGTTGTCGACCCGCTTGACCGGGTCGTCGACAAGCATCACCAGGCTGTCCAGGCGCAGCGCCGCGTCCAGCGCGGTGTCCGCGCCGCGCCCGCCGAAGTGCGCGGCGACGAACTCCATGCTCGCGTCGTGGTCGAGCATCCACTCGGGCGCCAGGTGCCCGCCGAGCGCGTCGTGGCGACGGTCGAAGAACACCCGGGCGTACGCCTCGACGGCGTCCGCGCGGGCCACGTTCGCCATCGGCGGGTACCAGTCGTAGCCGGCGAGGATCTCGTCGGCGCCCTGCCCGGACTGCACCACCGTGATCCGCTGCGAGACCTCCTCGGAGAGCAGGTGGAACGCGACGCAGTCGTGGCTGACCATCGGCTCGCTCATCGCCGCGATGGCCTGGTGCACGGCGGGGACGAACCGCTGCGCGCCGATGCGGATCTGCTGGTGGTCGGTGGCGAAGTGGCGGGCCACCAGGTCGGAGTAGTGGAACTCGTCGCCGCTCTCCCCCGCCGCCGCCTCGAAACCGATGCTGAAGGTTGCCAGCCCGGTCTGACCCTGCTCGGCCAGCAGGGCGACGATCAGGCTGGAGTCGAGACCACCGGAGAGCAGCACGCCGACCGGCACGTCGGCGACCATCCGTCGGCGTACGGCGGTGCGCATCGCCGCCATGAGCCGTTCCTGCCACTCCTGGGTGGACATGGCAGCGGCGGCGGCCCGGTTGAACTCCGGCCGCCAGTAGGTGGTGTCGGTGCTCCGGCCGTCCGCGGTGATCACCCGCACGGTGGCCGGCGGCAGTTTGCGGACCCCGGCGAGGATCGTGCGCGGCGGCGGCACCACCGAGTGGAAGCTCATGTAGTGGTGCAGCGCCACCGGGTCGAGGTCGGTGTTCACGTCACCGGCGGCGAGCAGCGCCGGCAGGGTCGAGGCGAAACGCACCCGGCCCGGCCCCTCGGCCAGGTAGAGCGGTTTGATGCCGAGCCGGTCCCGGGCCAGCACCAGGGTGTGCGTGGCCAGCTCGACCAGGGCGAAGGCGAACATTCCGTAGAACCGCTCGACGCAGGCCGTCCCCCATTTGTGGTACGCCTTGAGGATCACCTCGGTGTCCGAGGTGGACCGGAAGGAGTAACCGGCGGCGATCAGCTCGTCGCGCAGCTCCCGGTAGTTGTAGATGCAGCCGTTGAAGACCATCGCCAGGCCCAGCTCGGGGTCGATCATCGGCTGGGCGCCCGCGTCGGACAGGTCGATGATGCGCAGCCGGCGGTGCACCAGGGCAAACGGTCCCTGCTGCCACCGGCCCTCGCCGTCCGGGCCCCGGGCGGCCAGGACGGGAAGCATCCGTTCGACGGCGGCCACGTCCGGTGGCGCCCCGTCGAGGCGGAACTCGCCTCCGATACCGCACATGGCACGCCCCTCTCATCGGCTCAAGACCGCTCGGGCCGCTGACCGGTCCAGGCTTGGCGGACCGGGTTGCGTCCCGATGACGGGTGGGTCAAGCGTGGGTTACACCGGTGGTTCGTCGGCTCCCCCGAGCAGCCAGGTGTCCTTCGACCCACCGCCACGCGACGAGTTGACGATCATGCTGCCGGCCGGCGCCACCCGGGTCAGCGCCACCGGCGCGACCTCGGCGGTGTCACCGAGGAACACGAACGCCCGCAGGTCGACGTGGCGCGGGGCGAGCGCCGTGCCGTCGAAGACCGGGTGGGTGGTCAGCGCGACCATCTCCTGGGCGATCCACCGGTGCGGGGCCGCGAGGATCTGCTCCCGGACCGCGTCCAGCTCCTCCGCCTCGGCCCGGGGGCCGATCACCACCCGGTCGCCGCCGTACCCGTCGACCGGCTTGAGCACCAACTCGTCGAGCCGGCCCAGCACCTCGCCGCGCTGCTCGGGCAGCCCGCACAGGTACGTCGGCACGTCGCCCAGCAACGGCTTCTCGCCCAGGTAGTACTCGATCAGCCGGGGCACGTACGCGTACAGCGCCTTGTCGTCGCCGACACCGTTGCCCAGCGCGTTGGCGAGCGTGAGTCGCCCGGCGTGCACCGCGGCGAGCAGCGGCCAGCCCAGCGGCACCCCGTTGGCGCCCGGCGCGTGCAGCAGCGCCTCCTCGTCCATCCGCAGGTAGATCACGTCGACCTCACGGCGGCAGCCCTCCCGGACCAGCCGCACCCGGCCCTCCTCGACCAGCAGGTCACTGGTCTCGGTCAGCGGCACCCCCATCTCGTCGGCGAGCAGCCGATGCTCGAACCACGCCGGATCACCCGGTCCGCTGCTGAGCACCACCACGGCCGGGTCGTCGGCCGCGGCGGGCGCGGCGGCGACCAGGGCCCGGTACAGCATCGCCGGCGTCTCGTCGGCGGGCAGCAGATCGGCCGGCACCGGCAGTTCCGGCAGCACCGCCTGGGTCAGCCGACGGTTCTGCACCGCGTAGCCGATCCCGGAGGGCACCCGCAGGTTGTCCTCCAGCACGTACCAGCCGCCGTCCGGGTCCCGCACGAGGTCGGTGCCGGACACCTGGGCGCGGGTGTTGCGCCGGCCCATCAGCGCCCCGGTCGGACGCAGCCCGGGTGAGGACTCCACCACCCACGCCGGCACCACGCCGTCGGCCACCACGGCCCGGTCGGCGTAGACGTCGCGCAGGAACGCGTCGAGGGCGCGGGCGCGCTGCACCAGGCCGCTGCGCAGGGTCCGCCAGTCGTCCGCGGGCACCACTCGCGGCACCAGGTCGACCGGGAAGAGTCGGGTGCTCGCCTCACCGGCCACGCTGAACGTCACCCCCCGGGCCCGCTGCTCCTCGTCCCGGTCGTGCTCCCGCTGGCGCAGGGTTGCGGCGCCGAGCTGGCGCAGGGCCGCGAGCAGCGGGGCGTACGCCGGCTGCGGCCCGGCCGGTCCGAAGACCTCGTCCCCGGCGTCGGCGTACGTGGGCAACGCCGGCGGTGTCGGCGCACCGGGCAGCGGCCCGCGGACCCGGCCCCGGGTCTCGTCGAGCAGCAGGTCGACCACGTCGGCCAACCGGCCACGCCGCTCGTACGCCCGCCGCTGCCGGGCCGCGGAGCTGCCGCGCTCCAGCGCGTACCGGGTCAGTTCGCTGACCTGCTCCCAGTCTCCGGTCGCCGCCAACTGCGGGCGCAGGTCGGTCACCAGGCGGCGGAGGGCCTCGGCGGCCGGCACCGGTCGGGCCGACCGGGGCAGGTCGAGCAGGTCACCTTCCAACCCGGAGCGGGCCGCCCGCCACACGGCGGCGCGTAGCACCGGTGGCCGTACGGCGGTGCGCTCCACACCGGCGCGCAGGGCGGCGACCTCCCGCCGGACGATCGCCCGGAACAGGCCGGTGAGCAGGACGATGGTCTCCACGTCGGCGTTGGCGTCGGTGATCCGTAGCTCCACGGTGGGCACGTGCGCCGACGGCCGGACATCGAAGTAGATCATGGCGGGGTCGGTGATGGTCTCGGAGGAGATCAGCTCGGCGACCAGCGCCTCGTGGTCGGCGGCGCTGCTCACCTCACCCGGGTCACCAGCGGTGGGCCAGCGTTGCCAGACCAACGACCGGACGCTGGCGTAACCGCTGTCCTGGCCCATCCAGTACGGAGAGCTGGTGGAGAGGGCGAGCAGCACCGGCAGCCACGGCTGGACCCGGCGGGTGACCGCCACCGCCAGGTCGCGGTCGGAGACGCCGACGTGCACCTGCGCGCCGCAGATCAGCTGCTCCCGGGCGAGCAGCTGGTACTCGTCGAGCATCCGGCGGTAGCGGGAGGTGGGGGTGACGCTGGGGTCGCCGTCGGCGCGCAACGGCACCGTACCGGCCGCCACGATGCCCAGCCCGGCCCGGTCGGCGACCTGGACGGCCGCCTGCCGCAGCCGGGTCAGCTCGGCGCGGATCTCGTCCAGGGTGCGGCAGACCGCGGTGTTGGTCTCCACCACGCTGCGGTGCAGCTCGGCGGTGAACGAGGCCGCCGGCAACCGGTCCAGCAACTCCCCGGCCCGGGGCACCAACTCGCGGGTGTGCAGGTCGACGACGTGGAACTCCTCCTCCACACCGATGGTCGCCAGGTCCGCCGGGTCGCCGTCGTCCAGCCCCGGAGCCGGGTCGGTGCGGGGGGTGGGCAGGATCCGGCCGTTGCCGGACCGGCCCACCGGCCCGTCGTACGTCGGCGCGTTCGTGGTGTTGTCGGCCATGGTCACCCCGGTTCGCGTGTCGGTGGTCTCGACTGTCCGACGAGCGTTCCCAGGGTCGGTACCGGGGGTGTTTCCGGCGCATTAAGGGTTTGGTGATGTCGGGGCCTCCCGCCGGCCCGGACACCCCGACATCGACGATGCCGGGCCGATCACCATCGGACAGCGGCCGGGGTCACCGCATGTTCGCCACCACGAACGGCGCGTGGCCGTGCAGGTAGTTGGTCCACCCGCCGGTCACCGGCGCACCCGGGCTGAGCAGGTTGGTGGTGTCAGTGCCGACGTCGAGCTTCCAGGCCGTCCAGGAGATGCCGTTCTGCCTCATCCAGTCGATCCAGGACTGCGCCTCCGGCAGGCAGGCCCGGCCGTCGAGGCCGCCGTCGGCGTTGCTCGCGCCCCACTCGGTGACGAACAGCGCCAGCCCCGCGCGGATCGCCGCGTCGCCCTTGGCGCGCAGCGACGCCCCGTGGGTGCAGGAGTAGAAGTGCAGCGTGTACATCAGGTTGGTGCCGGTGACGGGGCTGGCCGCCGCGACGTCCACGTCCTGCGACCAGGTCGGGGTGCCGAGCACGATGATGTTGTCCGGGTCGGCGGCGCGGATCGCGGACACCACCGCCTGGTGGTACGGCTTGATGACGGTGGTCCAACTCACCTGGAGCGGCTCGTTGTAGGGCTCCCAGATGACGTTGGGCAGGTTGCCGTAACGGCGGGCCAGGTCACCGAAGAACGCCACCGCCTGGGACTGGTTGTTCTGCGCCTCGTGCGCGTGCCAGTCGACGATCACGTACACCCCGGCGGTGACCGCGTTGTTGATGATGGTCTCCACCTGCGCACGCGCCTTGGCCGGGTCGCTGAGGTACGCGCCCGCCGGCTCCACGCCCATGGCCGCGCGGATCACCTGGAGGTTCCAGTTGTCCCGCATCCAGGTCAACGCGGAGAGGTTCTCGGCGTACGGGGCGGTCTCCCAGTTGAGCCACATGCTGCTGATGCCGCGCAGCTGCACCCGGGCCCCGGACCTGTCGCACATCGTCGTGCCGCAGACCCGCAACTGCCCGTACCGCTCGACCGGCGTGCCGGTGGTCGGGGGTGGGGTGGTCGGGGGCGGGGTGGTGGGCGGCGGGGTGGTGGGCGGTGGGCCGCCGGCGCAGGACGCGCCGTTCACGGTGCAGTTGACCGGGGTGCCGACGCCGTTGACGAGGAAGCCGAAGGAGGCCGAGGCACCGGCGGCGAGCGTCCCGTTCCAGGACACGTTGGCGAAGGTGTAGTGGTTGCCGGAGGTCGTCTGCTGCGTGTTCCACGACTGGCTGACGGTCGAGCCGGCCGGCAGGTCGAATTCGACCCGCCAACCGGTGATCTGTGCGGAGGTGTCGTTGGTGACGGTGAACTGCCCCTGGTAGCCACTGCCCCAGTTGTTCGTCACGGAGAACACGGCGGTCGCCGCGCTGGCCGGTGTGGCGGCGACCGCCGCCACACCGCCGGCGAGCAGGCCGGCGACGGCCAGAGTCGTGACAAGTCTCAGTGTGCGCATGGTGAACCCGCTTCGGATCGACGGTGGTGGTCTGAGGCGGGGCGGCGCCTTCGCGCACGATATCGATCAATGCCGATGCGGGCAAGGCGGCGTCGGCCGGGTCAGCGCCGCCGCCACCGGAAAAGACGGGCACCGGCCGCACTCCCCGTGGGCACGCCGTCGCGGCCCAGCAACTCGGCGGCCACGCGTAGGTTCTGGGCGGGCTGTTCGGCCGCCGACCCCAGCAGCTTCACCAGCCGGTTGCCCAACGCCAGCATGACGCCCGCGCGCTCGACGTCGCCGGTCATGGCCAGGCACCGGGCGTACACCCCGTAGGTGTCCGCCATCTCCCGGAGGCTGAGCGGACGGGCCGGGTCGAGCAGCGCCTGGCGTAGTTCGCAGGCCCGTGCCGCCGCCAGCGCCGCGTCCCGGAGCCCGTCGGCCGACGCGGGCCGGGTGAGGTGCCGGTGCAGCAACGCGGTCGCCTGGTGGTGGTACGCCGCACCCAGCGCCCGCCGGGTGCGGGGTCCGGCCGACGGCGGGGCCCCGACGGCGGCCAGACCCACCGCGACCGCCCGGCCGAGCAACTCCCTGCGGGTGGCCGGCTGACCGGCGGTGAACGCCACCTCCGCGAGATCCACCAACGCGGTGACCAGCTCCGCGAGCGCCTCGTCCCGGGGCGCGGCCGTCACCTCGCCAACCTCGGCGGCCACCGCGTCGTGCACCCGCTCGAAGATCGCCACCGCCTCGCCGCCGGGCGCCATCGCCTCGGCGGCCCGACCGTGTGCGGCCAGCAGCATCCCGCGCCGCCGCAGCGCCCGCGCCAACTGCTGCCGGTCGTGACGACCGGGGCGACCCGGCCCCTGCGCCGCCTCCCGGTAGGCGTCGATCACCCGCAGCCACAGGCGGTCGGCCTCCGGCCAGTCATCCCGTCGCCGCGACCACTCCCGCGCCTGCTCGAACAGCCTGGCCCGCTCGTCCGGTCCCACGCCCCGCACCGCCCTCCACACCGGCCACCCGCAGCCCAGACAGTGACCAACGTCGATTCTACGGGTCGGCGGCGCGAGCCGGTCCGCGACCGGCGTGACGGGGACCGGCCTCGACCGGGCCGGCCCCCGTGGCGTTCAGGACTCCCGGCGTACCCGGTAGGCGAGGTGGGTGACCCCGTCGCCCTCGACGACGCGGAACGGACCGTCCAGCTGAAGGGGCGCGATCTTCAGATCGGCGAAGAGCGGTACGCCGGCGCCGAGCAGGACCGGAACGAGGTCGACGTGCACCTCGTCGAGCAGACCGGCCTCGACGACCTGGGCGGCGATGGTGCCGCCGTTGACACCGACCTCCTTGTCACCGGCGAGCGCCGTCGCGCGGGCGACGGCGCTCTCGATGCCGTCGGTGACGAACACGAAGGAGTCGCCCTCCGGCTCCCAGCCCTCCGGCACGCGATGCGTGACCACCACGACGGGGACGTCCATCGGGTGCCGGCCACCCCACCCGCCGGTGATGTCGAAGAGCCGCCGGCCGACGACGAGCGCGCCGGTCCGCTCGGTGAGAGCCCGCAGGTGCCGGGCACTCGCGGCGGAGGTCCGAAAGGTCATCTCGGGATGAGCCGTCGGCGTCTCGACGTCGCCGTTGGCGTACCACTGGAAGAGGTGTTCGAAGCCACCGTGGGACGCGTCCGCGATGTAACCGTCCAGCGACATCGTCGCGCCGGTCGTCACCTTCGTCATCGATCCACTCCTTGCTCGGTGCTGGGTCAGCCTGGCGGTGGGACCGGCTGTGCCCGGCCCTCACCCCATGGTCGAAGCCGGCGCGACCGTCCTCGACACGTCCGGCGAAACTTCTCAGCGGATCCGTGCGGCGACGGCGGCAGCGGCAGCGGTCGCCCCGGCGTCGTTGAAGTGCAGGTGGTCGCCGTGGTCGTACGCGGGCCGCAGGGCGTCCGGGTCGGCCGGGTCGGCGAGGACCCGGTCGAGGTCGACCACGGCGTCGTACTCGCCACCGTCGCGGATCCAGCGGTTCACCTCGTCGCGGACCTTCTCGTTGGGCGGAGTGTCGTAGCCGGTCGCGTTCTTCATCGGCGGCATCGTGACGCCGATGACGGTGACCCGCTCGGCACGGGCGGCCCGGATCAGCGTCCGGTGCCCGTCGATGAGCTGGGCAGCGGTCACCACCGGGGAGGCGCCGCATCCGAAGTCGGGGTAGCCACCGCCGCCGATGTCGTTGATGCCGATCAGGACCACCGCGACGCGCACGCCGGGTTGCCCGAGCGCGTCGCGCCGGAACCGGGTGACGCCCCGCTCGCCGTAACACGTCGAGTCGGCGAGCAGTTTGTTGCCGCCGATCCCGGCGTTGGCGACGGCCAGCGGGCGCCCGGCGCCGACCAACTGCTCGGCCAACTGGTCCGGGTAACGGTTGTCGGCGGCGGGAGTGGAACCGTAGCCGTCGGTCTGTGAGTCGCCGAAGGTCACGACCGTGCCCCGGGTGCGGGGCGACCCGGCGACGTCCACGCCGGCCAGGTGGTACCAGGACTGGCTGGTCTCGCCGGTGAACGCGGCGGCACGGTGATCGAAGCGGTGGTCACCCGTGGCGCGGTAGGTGCTGGTGAGCCCGCTCTGGTGGAACGTCGCCGGGCCGGTGGGGCCGGCGAAGTACAGCGTGACGGTCAACGCCTCCAGCGCCCGTACCGGCAGGGGCACCGGATCGGAGGTCAGCTCGGCTCCGGCGGGCACGGTGGTCGACCGTCGGTGGTCGAAGGTGATCGGAAGCAGGCTGCCGGGTCGCACCGCCGCACCGGAGGTGGGACGGCCGACGGTGGCGCCGGTCAGTCGCAACGGTTGGCTGCCGTACCGGTTGGACAGTCGGATCCGGATGAGGGAGCCGGCCGCGCTGACCCGGACCACCTGTCGTACCGACTGGTCGGCGAAGCCGGGTACGGACCAGTTCGGGCCGTCCCAGTCGTTGCCCGGCACGGGGTGGTGGTGCGCCGTCGACCAGGCCGCCGACCAGCCGCCCGGGCTGTCCCGCCCGGTGGTCGTGGCGCTCGCCGGGACGGCCGGCACCAGCAGGAGCAGAGTGGTGAGTACGGGGACGACGCGGCCTGTCGACAGGTTCATGGGAGTATCCCTTTCGGATCTGCGGTGGGTGTTGCGACGTGGTCCACCCTGCGCCGACCGCCTTACCGTTTCTTTACGCTGTTCTCTCCCCCGGCGGGTGGGGTCGTATCCTGGCCGCCATGCGGTTCGGGGTGCTGGGCCCGTTGACGGTGTGGACCACGCGCGGCGCGGTGGTCGCGGTTCCCGGAGTGAAGGTTCGGACCCTGCTCGCCGCGTTGCTGCTGCACGACGGGCAACCGGTGCCGGCGGATCGGCTCATCGACTACCTGTGGGGCGACGCGCCGCCGACCAACGCCGCTGGAGCGCTGTCCGCCAAGGTGTCCCAGCTGCGTCGGGTGCTGGCCGACGCCGAGCCGGGCGCCCGGGAACTGGTGCGGTCGCCGCCGCCCGGTTACCGGATCCTCGTCGATCGCGACGATGTCGACGCCGGCCGGTTCCAGCGGTTGGTGTCGGAGGCTCGCGGTGCCCAGGACCGGCGATCCCGCGTCGCGCTCTTCTCGGCGGCGCTCGCGCTGTGGCGGGGGCCCGCCTTCGCCGACTTTCGCGACGCGTCGTTCACCACCGCCGCGGTGGCGGGGCTTGAGGAGCAACGGCTCCTCGTCAGCGAGGAGTGTCTCGACGACCGGCTGGCGCTGGGCGAACACGCGGAGGTCGTCGGTGACCTCGGCGATCTGCTGGCCCGGCAGCCGCTGCGCGAACGTGCGCGGGGGCTGCACATGCTCGCCCTGTACCGGGCCGGGCGACAGTCCGAGGCGTTGAACAGCTACGACGAGCTGCGGGTCCGGCTCCGCGACGAGTTGGGGCTCGACCCCGCGCCCGAGCTGGCCGCGCTGCACCGGCGCATCCTCGCCCACGATCCGACGCTCGCCGTGGCGGAGGCGCCCGCGAGCACGGGCCGCCCGGCCGCCGGGACGGCCGTCCCCGCGCGGACGAACCTGCCGACCCCGTTGACCGAGCTGATCGGCCGTGAGACCGACACCGCCGAGTTGGCCAAGGAGTTGGAGCGCAACCGCCTGGTCACCCTCACCGGAATCGGCGGCGTCGGTAAGACCCGGCTCGCACTGGAGGTCGCTCGGACGTCCGCGTTGGCAGCCGGGGCGTCGCTGGTGGAGCTGGCCGGCATCGAGCGGTCCGACGCGCCCGACCTGGTGGACGCGTTGGCGGGCCTGGTGCTGGCGGTACTCGACGTCCGCGACGCCGCCGAGGCTGGCACGGCGAGCACGCCGGTGGACCGGCTCACCCGGGTCCTGGGCGACCGTCGGCTCCTGCTCGTGCTGGACAACTGCGAGCACCTGGTGGAGCCCGTCGCGGAGCTGACCGCCGCGCTGCTGCGGGCGGCACCCGGGTTGCACGTGCTGGCGACCAGCCGCGAGCCGCTCGGGCTGGCCGGCGAGGTGGTGTGGGCCGTACCGCCGCTGCCGGTGCCCGACACGACCGGCGGGACGGATCTGACCACCCTGGAACGCTCCGGCGCGGTACGGCTCTTCGTCACCCGGTCCGCCGCGGCCGACCGGGGTTTCGTGCTCACCGCCGAGAACGCCGTGGCCGTCGCCACCCTGTGTCGCCGACTCGACGGGATTCCGTTGGCACTGGAGTTGGCGGCCACCCAGGTTCGCGGGCTGGGCGTGCAGGGTCTGGTCGCCGGGCTCGGCGACAGGTTCCGGTTGCTGGGCGCCCGGCACCGGGGCGTACCACCTCGGCAGCGGACGCTGCTGGCGATGCTCGACTGGAGTTGGCAGCTGCTCACCGAGGCGGAACGGGTGGTGTGGCGGCGGCTGGCCGCGTACGCCGACGGGGGTGGCATCGACGCGGTGCGGGCGGTCTGCGCGCCCGACGGCGTGCCCGCCGCGAGCATCGCGGATCTACTGGCCCGTCTCGTCGACCGGTCGTTGGTCGTCGTCGCGCCTCGCGACGGTACGCCGCATTTTCGGCTGCTGGAATCCGTCGCCGCCTTCGGCGTCGACCAGATGCGCGCGGCCGGTGAACTCGACCAGGTCCGCTCCCGGGCCCACCGCTACCACGCCGATCTGGCCGAGCAGGCGCAGCACCAGCTGCACGGTCCGGGTCAACGCCGCTGGTTGCGGCGGCTCGACGCCGAGTCCGCCAATCTGCGGGGCGCGCTGGACGCCGCGGTGCGTCAGCGCGACGGGGACCTCGCGCTGCGCCTGGCCAACGCGCTGAGCTGGTACTGGTTCCTTCGCGGCCGGTTCACCGAGGCGCGGCGGCGGCTCCGGGCGGCGCTGGACTGCCCGTCCGACGGCGGCGCCGCCCCCCGCTCCCGGGCCGTGGCCTGGCATCTCGGGTTCGCTCTCCTGTCCGGCGACGTCGTGGACTGGCCGGCGCGCCACCGCGCGGCCATCGAGGGGTACGCGGACGTCGACGACCCGCAGGACCGCATCCGGGCGCAGTGGTTCCTGGCCTACGCCGAGGTGGACCTCGGTGACGTGACGGCGACCGGTGAGCTGCTCGACCGGGTCGTGGCCGAGGCGCGGCTGCTGGGCGACGAGTGGGTCCTGGCCGCCACGCTCGGTCTGCGTGCCAAGCACGCGCACACCCGGGGGGACGGTCCGGCGGTGGCACGGGACGGGGCCGAGAGCGCGGCGTTGTTCCAGCGGCTCGGTGACCGGTGGGGGCTGATGCAGGCCACGGAGTGGCTCGGCGCCCAGGCGGCTCTGGCCGGTGACTACGAGCGGGCCGATCGGTTGTACCGGGAAGGGTTCCGGGTGGCCGAGGACCTGGGGTTGTGGTTCGAGATGTCCGGCCAGCTCTGCTGGCTGGGCTGGGTGGCGCTGCAACGGGGTGACTACCCGAAGGCGTGGGAGCTCTGCGCTCGGGGGCTGCGGCTGGCCACCGAGCAGGGCTCTCCGCTCGGCATCGTGTTCGCGGAGCTGTGTCTCGCCGCCGCCGCGCGGCGGGAGGGCAGCCTCGACACGGCAGAAGCCCACCTGCGCAACCTGTTGGACGCGGCCGCGCGGCAGCAGGACGGACCGGGACAGCCCCTCTACCTGACCGGGGTCCTGGCCGAGCTGGGGTACGTCGCCGAACTGCGCGGTGACCCGGCGGCGGCGCTCGGTTGGCACCTGCGGGCCGCCGATGTCGCGGCGGAACTCGGTGCCGACCAGGACCCGTGGCAGGTCCTGGTCGGCGTGGCCGCCGCCGGTGACCGCCCGCGGGATGCGGCCCGGTTGCTCGGAGCGGCGGCGGCGAACCGGGAGGCGGCGGCGCTCCCGCTGGCCCCGGCCGATCGACCGGACGTGCAGCGGGCGACTGCCCGGGCCGTGGCGGCGCTGGGGGTCGACGACTTCGCCGTGGCCTACGAGCAGGGGCGACGACTGTCGCACGAGGACGTCCGGCGACTCGTCCGCCACGCGGGCGTGGCGGCCGTGCGCGGCTAGCCGGGGCTGTGCTGGTCAGCCGGCCTTGACGAGATCGACCAGTTGGTCCAGCGCCGCGCCCCAGCCCTCGTGGAAGCCCATCTCCTCGTGCGACTTCTTCGCCGACGCGTCGGCGTGGATCGCGACGGCGGTGTACTTCGTGCCGGCGCCGTCCGGCTCGATCCGGACCACGGCGGTGAACGGAAAGCCGTCCTCGGTGACCTGCGGGCGGAACCCGGGGCCGAGGGCGGAGGTGAAGACCAGCGTCGAGCCCTCATCGACCGCCAGGATGCAGCCACTGCTCGGGAACTCCTGGCCCTCCGGCGAGCGCATGGTGGTGTCGAACCGGCCGCCGGGCCGCAGGTCGATCTCGCAGGCGACGGTCGACCAGGGCTTCGGGCTGAACCACTGCATCAGCAGCTCGGGTGTGGTCCAGGCTCGCCAGACCAGCTCGGGTGCCACGTCGACGCGGCGCTCCAGGACGAGGTCGAGTTCAGGGTTCACGGTGTAGACGGTCATCGTTGTTGCTCCTTGAGGTCGTAGAGAAGCGAGTCGAGCTGGTCGAGGCGTCGGGTCCAGCGCGCCCGCTGCGCGGCGAGCCAGCTGTCGAGGTGTTCCAGTGGTTCGGGTGCGAGCCGATAGGTGCGCACCCGGCCCTGCTTGTCCGACGTCACCAGGCCCGAGCGTTCGAGGACGTGCAGGTGCTGGGTGAACGACGGCAGGGCCATGTCGAAGGGACGGGCCAGCTCACTGGTCGTGGCCGGCCCCTGGGCGAGGCGCTCCACGACCTGGCGGCGGGTGGGGTCGGACAGCGCGTGCAGCACACCGTCGAGCGTGCCCCCCACTTGCTTAGCCATGTGCCTAACTATGCCGGCAGGACATCACTTAGGTCAAGTCCTAAGTGATGTCCTGCCGGGCCCGCCTCGGCGGTGCGGGTCGGTCGCCCCGGTCGTAGCGTGGGGCACATGCGAACCACCACGCTGGGCAGCGCCGGCCCCGAGGTCGGCGTCATCGGCCTCGGCTGCATGGGCATGAGCCACGGCTACGACATCACCGGCCCTCGCGACGACGACACCTCGATCGCCGTCATCCGACAGGCACTGGACCTGGGCGCGACGCTGATCGACACGTCGGACGTGTACGGGCCGTACACCAACGAGGAGTTGGTGGGGCGGGCGCTGGCCGGCGGCCACCGGGAATGCGCCGTGCTGGCGACGAAGGTCGGCCTGGTGGCCACCTCCCCCACCGGCGGCCCCGGCAACTCCCCGAAGATCGGCAACAACGGCCGCCCGGGGCACATCCGCGCGGCCATCGACGACAGCCTGCGTCGGCTCGGCACCGACCACGTCGACCTCTACCAGTTGCACCGGGTCGACCCGGAGGTGCCCATCGAGGAGTCCTGGGGCGCGATGGCCGAGGTCGTGGCGGCGGGCAAGGCTCGGCAGATCGGGCTCTCCGAGGTGACGGTCGCCCAGATCACGCGGGCCCAGGCGGTGCACCCGGTGGCGTCGGTGCAGTCCGAGCTGTCACTGTGGACGCGCGACCCGTTGACCGAGGTGTTGCCGTACTGCGCCGAGCAGGGCATCGCCTTCCTGCCGTTCTCCCCGCTCGGTCGCGGTTTCCTCACCGGCCGGTTCGCCTCGTTCGACGACCTGCCCGCCGACGACTTCCGGCGTGGCCTGCCGCGCTTCCAGCAGGACGCGCTGCGCGCCAACCTCGCCATCGTCGCCCGGGTCCGGGAGATCGCCGACCGGGCGGGCGTCAGCCCCGCGCAGGTCGCGCTGGCCTGGGTGATCGGCCAGGGCGACCTGGTGATTCCGATTCCTGGCACCAAGACCCCAAAGTACCTGGTGGACAACTGTGCCGCCGCCGACGTGCGGCTGGGCGCCGAGGACCTGGCCGACCTGGACGCGCTGCCCGCACCCGAGGGTGGCCGCTACTGAGCCTCCGGCGGCCCGGCACCACGCGGCCGGGGCCCCCCCCCCCCCCCCCCCCCAAACCCCCCCCCCCCCCCGGCGGGGGGGTAGGGAGAGTGGGTTTGGTGGGGGGGTTTGTATGGGGTGTGGGGGGGGGAGGTATAAA